>DAIRTN010000005.1:20387-54102 GCA_036803865.1 Luminiphilus sp. | reverse complement strand
CGTTAGCAAGGGCGCTTGCCGTCGGGTCACTGTTATTAAGCAATAGTGCTTTGGCAGCCGCTGATTGGGTATTGCACAACGGTTTTGTGTACACCATGGATGCCAGCGCTCAGCGAGAGACAGCGCTAGTTATAGAAGGCGATAAAATTGCATTTGTGGGCGATGACAAGGCCGCGCTGAGACAAGCCGGCACGGGAACGAAAATCATCGATCTAAACGGCCGTGCTGTGTTCCCCGGGTTTATTGATACGCACATTCATATTATGGATACCCTACCCTTAGTTGATGGGGCCATGCTATCGCCGTCGCAAAGTGCAGAGGAGGTATTGGCAGCACTCGCTCAACACATTGCTGATAATCCGGAACAAAATCCGGTATTGGGTGCAGGTTTTTTAGCGCGGGCATTTGGGATCGATGGTCCCACAGCTAAAGAATTAGACCAGATCGTGTCGGACCGCCCAGCGTTAATTATCGATGAAGGTGGGCACACCGCCTGGGCGAATTCCGTGGCTCTTGCGATGGCGGGTATTTCCGCTGAATCGCCAGACCCCGTTCCCGGTGCGCATTTCTTCCAGCGTGATGAAGAGGGCGTACCGACAGGGTGGCTCGTGGAAGGTGCAGCGATAGAGCCAGTGATGAATGCGCTGGACGTGGTGTCTATGCCTGCATTGCGCAAGGCAGCGCCAGCCTTTTTGCAGGAAATGTCGCGGGTGGGTTTAACATCGGCATTTGATGCGGGCATGATTGAAACGGCGGACCTTGGACGGCAGTTGGCCCTAGAACTCGCCGAGCAAGATGCGCTGCCGGTTCGTATTATTGCGTCGCTCTATGTCAATCGACCGTCAGATTTAGAAACAGCACTCGAGCGACTCGAGCAGCTCGATACCGACTATGAGCACCCGTACTTTGACGTTAATACCCTCAAGCTTTCTCTCGATGGGACTGTCGAGGCGAAAACCGCGGTCACTTTAGAGCCTTATGTTTTGCCAGAAGGACATGTGGCGACGCCCTTGTTACCTGCGCCTGAAGTCATAGCTACAGTTACGGAGGCTGCTGGTAGAGACCGTGATTTGCACTTGCACGCGATTGGTGACGGTGCAGTGAATACGGCTCTCAATGCCGTGCAAGCCGCGAGGGAAACCTACCCCAAGACCACATCACGATTTACCATTTGCCATATTGAGGTGGTGAATCCAGCAGATATCCCGCGTTTCGCTGAACTCAATGTGGTGGCGCAGACCACACCCACATGGTTTGAGTACGATTATGTCGCGTTAGAGTACTTAGGTCGCGAGCGATTCGAGCAGCTTTATCCGCTCGCCTCTATTCGCCGTAACGGTGCAAAAGTCACCTTGGGCAGCGATTATCCGGTGACTTGGATTGGTGTCGATGCACTCAACCCACTATTTAATATTGAAATGGCCGTCACTCGGCAGCGAGCGGGCGATTCCAGTTATCCCATCCAATCCTTGGTGAGCGAACGCTTGAGTGTTGATCAAGCTATTCGCGCCCACACCGTCGATGCTGCATGGCAGATCGGTCTGGAGGAGCAAATCGGTACGATCGAGGTGGGTAAGCTCGCTGATATTGTGGTTTTGGAGCGTGACCCATACTTCGCGCCGATTCACTCCTTACATGAGATTCGAGTCGATCATACGTTTTCAGGGGGGCGAGAAGTGTTTAAGCGCCGCAGCGGGCAGGATGGTTAACGCCATGATTCGTGGAATTCATCACATTAACTTGCTGGTTCGGGATCTTGATGTGGCGGTAGAGCGGTATGCGCGCTTGTTGGGTATTGAGGACTTTGTGTTCGATTCATTGACAAGCCGAGCGGTCCGTACGGCACGGTTTCGGGCGGGAGATAGTTGGGTCGTCTTGGTCCAGCCTACGGGACCGGGGGAGCCACAGCGCGTTTTAGACGAACAAGGTGAAGGTTTATTTCTGTTGTCCTTTGATGTTGCTGACCTTGCAGGCGCCAGCGAAGCGATATTGGCGGCTGACGGCCAAATGTCAGGACCCCCGAGATTAGGGCTCGATGGTTGGTCGGTGGTCGACCTTGATCAAACAGCGTTGTGCGGCGGGCGCATCCAGCTGACAGAGGACAGCTCAACGGCATAGCCTGCGGTCATTTTTTTGGTCCGGTTCTGATCCGAGGGAAATCAATACACGTAAACGTAAGGATATTCCTGCTCCTCGCGGGAAACCTTAGTTGGGTATTCGTTTCGTTATGGCAGAGCGCGTGATTATAAAAGAGGTGGCGCCCCGAGATGGCTTGCAAGCGCAACCTGTCCACCTAACGCTTGAGCAGCGTCAGCGATTAATCGAGAGCTTGGCTAAAACGGGTGTCCCTGAGCTCGAGATAGGTAGTTTTGTATCCCCCAAAGCGGTGCCTCAAATGGCAGGCACTGAGCAGCTTGCCAGCCAACTGCCCGTGCAGCCTCTCATTTACTCAGCGCTCGTGCCGAACATGAAAGGGTTTGAGCTTGCTCGCGACGCGGGCATTAAGACTCACGCTATTGCGATTTCAGCAACGGAGCAAATGAATCAGAACAACATTCGTAAAAGTCTGGCTGAGACTTTCGCGATGGCAGCGGATATCGTCAAGCGGGCTGCGAGTGACAGTGTCGACATTCACGTTTACCTCGCAGTGGCTTTCGAGTGCCCTTACGAGGGTCGGGTTGCGCTCCGCACCATTCTTGCGCAAGCCGCAGAACTGATGGCGCTTAATCCTGCTCGTTTGGTGATTGCCGACACTATTGGCGCGGCAGATCCTGCAGCGGTTAAGGAAATGATGAGTGAGTTGGTTGCGGCGTATGGAGCAGAGCGATTGGCGTGTCATTTTCACGACACGCGAGCACTTGGTATTGCCAATGTTTATGCCGCGCTCGAGGCGGGGATTCGCCAGTTCGATAGCTCGGCGGGTGGACTCGGCGGTTGCCCATTTGCGCCGGGTGCTAAAGGCAACGTGGCGACAGAGGATATAGCGTCACTTTGCCAACAGATGGGCCTCGATACAGGTATTGATATGGCAGCGTTATTGGAAAGTATTGCGCTGCTGAGTGAGTTTATAGGGGCACCTCAAGGTGGTCGCTCGCATTATTGGTTGGTTAAGAATTGGCAGAAGATTTTTGCTAGTTCACATTAAATAAAAAGGAATGAGTATGCGTTATCGGCTGGGCGTAGATGTGGGTGGCACCTTCACCGACTTCCTATTACTGAATGAGGAGACAGGAGACACCTTCACGGCCAAGGTTCCCTCTACACCCGAAGATTCGTCGATGGGCGTTCTTAATGGCGTGGCTAAGGTTTGCGACGCTACGGGCATTGAGCCCAGCGATATCAAACTCGTGATGCACGGTACCACCGTAGCCACTAACGCGGTGCTGACCGGACGGGGTGCGACAGTTGGTTTGATCACAACAGCGGGTTTCGAAGACACGCTGCAAGTCGCCCGATCTTACTGCCCGGGCGGGCTGGGTGGCTGGGTGACCTATGTCAAGAAGCCGCTTCTTGCGCCTCTTGAGCTAACGATGGGGGCGAATGAGCGAATGAGTGCCTCAGGTGAAACTGTCACACCGCTGGACGAGGCTAAGCTGCGCGCCGATTTGCAAACATTGAAGGCAAAGGGCGGTATTCAAGCGCTCACCATTTGTTTCATCAATTCCTATATGAACGGCAGTCACGAGCAGCAGGCCCGTGAAGTTGCGCGTGAAATCTTTACCGATATACCCATCTCCATCTCGAGTGAAGTAGTCCCCGAGATGCAAGAGTACGAGCGAACAGAAACTACCGTTGTCAACTCCTACGTGCGTCCTGAAGTAGAGCGCTACGTGAACAATTTGCAGCAGGCGCTAGAAGATCGATTAGGCGCAGATACCCAGCTGTCGATTTTACGTTCAGACGGTGGCCTAGCATCGAGTCGTGCGGCTGCTGAATCTCCCGTTAATCTTTTAATGTCAGGGCCTGCGGGCGGCGTTACTGGCGCGCTGTTTTTTTGCACCAAAGCGGGTTTTGACAATATTTTGACCTTCGATATGGGGGGAACGTCGACGGACGTCGCGCTGATACAAAATGCTCGGGCGCGAGTGCGGCGAGAAACCTATGTCGGTGATGTGCGCGTGCGAGCGCCATCAGTTGACGTAAGGACAGTGGGAGCCGGTGGTGGCTCGATCGCTTATGTCCCCGAGTTGACCAAAGCGCTTCGCGTCGGTCCAGAATCTGCGGGTGCCGTTCCTGGACCTGCTTGCTACATGAAGGGCGGCGAAGCGCCAACGGTTTGCGATGCGAACGTCGTGTTGGGTTATTTACCGTCGGACGTTCAGCTGGGCGGCGATATGCTCATTAACCGCGATGCCTCGGTTAAGGCAGTTCAAACTGTCGCAGACGCCATGGGCATTGAGCTTATGGAAGCCGCTGAAGGGATTATTAAAATCGTTAATGAATCGATGTTTGGCGCATTGCGGTTGGTGTCGGTCGAACAGGGTTACGACCCGCGCGATTTTGCGTTAGTGGGTTTCGGTGGTGCAGGGCCACTGCATGCAAATTCACTGGGGATTTTATCAGGCGCTTGGCCCGTTATTGTTCCTCCAGGCCCAGGTGTTCTGTGTGCTTACGGTGACGCGACTACACGTGTGCAGGACGAGGCGGCACGCACCTACATTACCCTGGCTGGCGATCTTACGCTGCCACAAATGCAAGATGACCTCGAAGGACTTCGCGTACGTGCAAGCCAAGCATTGATTGCCGATGGCATCGAAGAAGACCGCCTCGAGGTGACTTATCAAGCGGATTTGCGCTACGCCGGTCAGGCGTTCCAGATCACCGTCGACTTTACTGCCGAAGAGCTTGCAGAAAAGGGCATTGCTCTCCTCACAGAGCAGTTCGATGCAGAGCATGAGCAGCTATTCACGTTCAAGCTCGGTGATGGCCATGAAATTTTAATGATTCGCGCAATTGTTGGAGCTGCCGCGACATTAAAAGCGGATATCACAATCGCCGATGGCAACGGTGACACAGAGAAAGCGCGGATTCACACATCACGTTTTTACTATGAGGGGGAGTGGCACCCGACAGGGATATTTGATCGTGGTCAATTAGGTGCGGGAGATACTGTAATGGGACCTGCGATTGTCAGTGAAATGGACTCCACCACGGTGGTGTTGCCTGGCCACAGCGCGCGCGTCGACAAGATCGGCAATTTGCTGATCGAACCGGTTTGAGGGAACGAACAATGACTGCACGAATTCTTGAAACAAATAGCACGCCCCTCAGCCGAATCGATGTAGAGGGCGTAACCGTCGACCTTATTGAAAACGCACTTAGGAATGCTCGAGAGGAGATGGACGCGGTTTTATTTCGGACAGCGATGTCTCCCGGCATTAGAGAGCAGGGCGATTGCTTCCCGATGATCGCGAATAAAGACGGCAAGATGGTTGTCGGCCAGTTTGGTTCCTTTATCGGGCCCTTTTTGGAAGCTTACGATGCGGAAATCGAAGAGGGCGACGTTATACTAACCAACGACCCTTATATGTGTAATGCGGCAGTGTCGCACTTGCCGGACTGGGTTGTATTGGTACCTATCTTCCGCAATGGTCGGCAGATTGCATGGTCGGCTATGTTTGGACACATGTCTGACAACGGCGGCATGGTGCCGGGATCAATCCCCATCGAGGCCACGACTATTTACCAAGAGGGAATTCGCATCCCTCCCATTAAGTTGTATAAAAAAGGCGTGCTCCAATCGGACATGCTCGATCTTATTCTGCACAACGTGCGCACGCCAGAGTGGAATCGCTTCGATCTGAATGCACTTGTTGCCGCCTGTAACACCGCAGCGAAACGCGTTGTAGAGCTTTCGGAGCGCTTTGGTGACGATGTCCTGTATTCCACGATGGACATTATGCTCAAACGCAACTATGACGCGATGAAGCACATCATCGAAATGTTCATTCCAGAAGAACCAAGGGAGTTTGAGGACTACATTTGTGATGACGGAATGGGAATGGGGCCCTACAAAATTAAGTGTACGTTGTGGCGCGAAGGCTCCACAGCAATTTTTGACTTCAGTGGCACCGATCCTCAAGCACAGAGTTCAGTTAATTTTTATCTCAACGAAGACATGTTCAAAATGTTCTTCGGATCGTTCACGATCAACGTCGTTGATCCCCAAATCGTCTTTAACGATGGCTTTTACGATTTAGTTGACGTCCGAATTCCTGAGGGAACTTTGCTTAAGCCGAAGTTCCCTGCCGCTTTGTCGGGTAGAACGCATGCTCTCGGTCGTATCTTCGATATTTTGGGTGCCTTACTCGGTATGGGTGCTCCTGAGCAAATGCTCAATGCCGCGGGTTTCTCAGACTCGCCGCACTTGTTCTACAGTGGTTACGACGACAAGGGCGAGTGGTTCCAGTTGTTCCAAATCGGCTTTGGTGGCATTCCCGGTAGGCCCGTGGGCGATGGTCCAGACGGCCACAGCCTTTGGCCGGGCTTCACTAATGTTCCCAACGAATTTATTGAATCCTATTTCCCCTTGCGTATTGAGCGCTATGAGACCATCCCGGACTCAGGCGGGGCCGGATTGCACCGTGGCGGTAACGGTTTGAGCGTAGCGTATCGATTCCTGGCCAATGGCGAGGTGGGAATTCACGATGAGCGTTGGTTGACGTATCCCTGGGGTGTCCTCGGTGGTGAGACCGGACAACGGTCGACCAAGCGCTTAGTGCGAGCCGACGGGAGCGAGGAGTGGCTGCCCGCTAAAGTCGAGGGCGTGAAAGTTAAGGTCGGTGATGTCCTGTATTTTAATACGTGGGGAGGCGGTGGCTGGGGCGATCCCTTTGCGCGCGACCCTGAGCTTGTTCGTCAAGATGTTGAGCGCGGCCTAGTCAGTGCGTCCGGTGCTCGGCGTTACGGCGTAGTCATGACCGACGAGGGTACCGTTGATGACGTTGAGACAGCTGCGCTTCGCGCTCAACTCAGTGGTGCTCGATCAGAGATTGCCCTGTTTAATCGCGGTGGCTCAATCGAAGAACTAAAAAATCGCTGCAAAGGTGAGACCCACCTTGAGGCGCCTGTTTCACCCAGTTTCACCGCCTCAGCGTAGGCACCAAACTCACAATGATAATGATTAAGCCCTTGTGGCAGCAAAAAAAGGAGACGCCCATGTTCCCCAAGAAAACCCCACTATGGACTGCAATAGCAGCGTTATCGGCAATAAGTACAACGCCGGTAGTCGTTGCTCAAGAGTCCCGTTTTACCCTTGAAGAAGTCGTGGTTACCGCGCGAAAGCGTAGTGAGAACTTACAGGACGTACCCATCGCTATTAGTGCGATTGGTGAAGAGACAATCCAACGCGCGGGCATTGAACGCGCCGGTGATTACATCTCGCTAATTCCTAACGTCACGCTGGTCGACACAGCAAACGTGGGTGACACGCAGGTGAGCATTCGCGGAATTGTCTCCACGCGCGATGCTGAATCTACATTTGCTTACGTTGTTGACGGGGTGTTGAGTACCAACCCCAACAGCTTTAATGAAGAGCTGTTCGATGTGCAGCAGATAGAAGTTTTGAAAGGACCCCAGGGCGCACTCTACGGACGTAACGCCGTAGCGGGAGCTATTTTGGTGACTACCAAGAAGCCGACCGACGAATTCGAAGCCAAAGTGACAGCCGGTGTATCGAATAACAACAGTTACAAGGCGTCGGCTATGGTGAGCGGCCCAATTATCGAGAATAAGCTTGCTGGTCGCCTGGCAATAAGCACTCGTGAGACCGATGGCTTTTATGCAAACACGTTCACCGGAAGGGATGACTCGGTCGATTTTCTCGAAGACACCAGTGTACGCGGTCGCGCCATTTGGACGGTAAGCGATGATCTTGAGATCGATTTCCGTGGCGGTTATTCGGAGGTGAGCGGCGGAGCAATCAACTTCAATGCAGCGTTTGCGATTCCCTTGTTTGTCGACGTATTGGGTAACGAGGCTTACTTTGCCGATCCTAACGATCTCGATTTCAACTTTACCAACAACGTCCCCGGTGAGAACGAGCAAGAAACATTCGATTTCTCCATCAAGGCCGATTGGAGTCTGGGTTTTGCCGATTTAGTGGCGAGCGTTGCATACAGTGATCTTGAAGAGTACTTGTTGTCAGACGGTACCGCGGCGACTTTTTACGGCTATGAATTAACGCCTGCATGTCAAAGTGGTCGAGCGGAGTTAAATAGCTTCAGTCGCCCCGATTTGTTTGGGCCAGTGCTTGCCCCGTTCTTGGTGCTACCGCCAGGTGCAGGTAACGATTTTGCAGGCATTTACGGTCCTTACACTGCGCTTACCTGTGACGGTTATCAGTACCAAGAGCGCAACCAGACAGACCTAAGCATTGATGCTCGCCTGGTATCGACCGATGACGGAGCCTTCCGCTGGATTGCGGGTGCTTACTATGCAGACATCGAACGCGAGTCGGTGGTGAGCTACGGCGCAGATACGGGAGCCGGGTTCCTTCGTCAGCCCTACGTCCCTGCCGATGGACCTAACCCAACCGACTTACTGTTTTGGGATGAGTTCGATACTAAGGTTTACGCAGTCTATGGTCAGGTTGAATTCGATTTATCGGACACTTTAGAGCTGGCAATCGCGGTTCGCTATGACCGTGAAGAGCGTACGGTCGACAACCAAGTGCCCAACGTGCAGAACTCAGGTCAGAACGTTAATCTTTTGGGCGCAAATTTCCAGCCGTTGCCGATTAACCCTGCGCTGGCGAATAATCCTAATGGCATTCCCAATCGTGATGCTGACTTTAGTCAATTCCAGCCTAAGGTTACTCTGAGCTGGGCGGCTGCTGAAAGCACCAACCTATATGCTTCCTACGGAGTGGGTTTCCGCTCGGGTGGCTTCAACGCGCTGGGAACGGAAGATACGCTTAACTTCTGGTTTAACTCGGGTTATGGCGGCCCTGGTGAAGCAGTCGACGCCAAGCTTCTGATAAAAGACGATTACGATAAAGAAGTCTCAACCTCTATCGAATTCGGTCTTAAATCAGAGTTCATGGATCGCAGGCTGCGCGTTAATGCATCGGTTTTTCGTACCGATGTTGAAGACAACCAGTTCTTTGAGTTCTTTGCGGGTCCCTTCGGATTGTTGCGTACTGTGACCACCATCGACGAACTCACCATTCAGGGTTTCGAGGCTGACTTCAACTTTGCAGCGACTGAGAACTTGTCGATTTACGGTGGGATTGGTTTGCTTGATTCCGAAATCAAAGAAAACAAGAACCGACCATTGTCAGAGGGCAACAATGTTCCGCAAGCGCCCGAGACGACCGGTACTTTAGGTGCTCAGCTGGTGATTCCAATGGGTGGGATCGATTTTGTGAGCCGTATCGATTACCAGTATGTCGGAGAAACATTCTTCCACACGTTACAGGGTGAACAGACACCGACCATTTGGAACGCGTTCTTTGCACCTGGCTTTAATCAAGACTTCTCGAAATCCAGTCGAGATGGCTACGGTACAGTCGATCTGCGCATCGGTTTAGAGGCAGAGAATTGGAGCGTAACCGCGTGGGGCCGCAACATCACCGAAGAGGAGTACCTGCAGGAAATTATTCCAGCCCCCGAGTTTGGCGGAACGTTTAATCACCCGTCTGCACTCCGTGCTTACGGAATCGATGCAACCTATCGCTTCTAGTGACTTGATGCTGTAAGCCTTTGTTAAATTAAACCCCGGTTGCCAAGCGGTTACCGGGGTTTTTTTTCGCTGAATTTCGCGGGGCTGACTGGTATAACTGATCGAAAATCAGCGGTTTTTAAATCAAAAAAAAGAGTTTGATTCCGCTGCGATTTAATTTTACATTCGAAATATTGCCATTCCAAAAAAAAGACGCAATAAGTCGTAACGTTAGACACAGGAATTTCCCATGATAACAACAAACTATAAGCCACTTTCTTTTGCTGTCTCCTCGTTGGTCACCGCGCTGTACATTAGCCAGGCGTCGCACGTGTGGGCACAATCTGAGGAGATTGAAACAACAAACGTGGAGGCCGTAGCTCAGGCCGATTCTGCGCCTGTCCAGAATGTCGTTGAAGAAGTCGTTGTAACCGGCTCCAGACTCAAGCGAGATACTTTCAGCAGTATTTCACCGCTCCAAGTAATCACTACAGAATTCTCTAAAGAGGTGGGCTTAATTGACGCCGCGGACATTTTGCAGGGCTCAACGGCTGCCACGGGTCAGCAAATCGACCTAACGTTCCAAGGGTTCGTGTTGGATAACGGTCCTGCTGCCTCGACGGTCGATCTTCGAGGCTTGGGCGCGCAACGTAACCTAGTGCTTATCAATGGTCGACGGGTATCTCCGTCGGGCGTCGAGGGGGCACCGGCAGCTCCCAACCTAAACCTTCTGCCCCGCTCGCTTGTAGAGCGATACGATATTCTGTTGGACGGAGCCTCATCAGTATACGGTTCTGATGCTATCGCAGGCGTGGTCAACGCAATTTTGCGCAAGGATTTTGATGGGTTAGAACTGGAGGTATTCTCTAATCAGCCGCAGCAATCCGGTGGTTCTGACACAACGGTAACAGCGGCATGGGGATTCAATTCCGATCGTGGTGTATTCGGTATTGGTGCTGAGTATGTCAAATCGACCAAAGCCGCTTTGGCCGATCGCGACTGGACGAGTGATTGTACCGGCAACGTGGAGATCGATGAAAACGGGAGTATTCGTACCGAGGACCTATATTATGAGTCGATCGGCTACCCCAGTTATGGCGACTGTGCTTTCCAATCAGTTGCTGCCCGAACATTCATTTCTTCGATAGATATGGGCTCAATTTACTACACCCCCGGATATTCTAATGGCGGGTGGGGTAATTTCAGTGAATCCGGAGATCCCTACACAGGGCTAGCTGCCGATGGTAACGGTGATGGTCTTGGTGATATTGACCTGTATCAGTATGACCTGAATGGCAAACCCGCTACGTTGGACGCTGACTTATTTCCAGCGTCAACACGCTATAACGTGATGGCATATGGAGAATATACGTTCGAAGGTGAAGCCAATCTTACGCCGTATTTCGAGGCCAATTACTCGTATTTAGAGGTTAAGTCTAAAAGTGGTGAAGGGCAGCTCTTTCCAGAGGTGCCAGCACTTAATCCCTATAACCTCTGTAACCCGAATCAGCCCGATGGTGTGGATTGCGGTCTCGCCGCGGGTGCATACCTCGATAACCCAAGCATTGCCGCAGGCATCGCCAATGTGTATGGGCTGACACCCGCTCAGTTTCGAGATTTTGGGATTGTTAACCTTTATCCAGGTGCCCTCGGCCCTGTTCCGACATTGCCCATTGTGTCAGTCCGTGGCGATCGTAACCGAACAGAGGTAGAGCAAAGTCAGCTTCGGTTTGTCGCCGGTCTTCGTGGCGATATGCCTTTTATGAACTTTGCTAGCTTCGATAACTGGTCGTTTGACGTTTATGCGAGTTACTCGTTATCCGATGGTGAGTCGCGCAGATTCGGCGTTCGTGAAGACCGCTTAAACAACGCATTGGGTTACTACAGTTCCACAAGCACTCCTTGCGAAAATGACCTTGGTGCACCGCTGCGCGATGATGCAGTTGCAGGATGTGTGCCGGTTAACATGTATGCTCCCTCGCTTTATCCCGTCGGTTCCGTAGTCGGTGATTTTGCGACTCAGGCGGAGCGCGATTTCCTGTTTGATACCCGAAACTTTGATACTGAGTATGAGCAAGTAGTGGTGTCTGCTTACGCAAGCGGTGATGTATTTGAGTTGCCTGCTGGCGATGTTGCCCTGGGTCTTGGTATTGAAACTCGTAGAGATGAAATTCGCTCTAATCCTGATGCTGTCGCGGCAGAGGGCCTGTTTTGGGGTTTCTTCTCTGATAAGGGTGCTCGAGGCAGTCGAACGGTGAATGAATTGTTTGCAGAAATCGAGATCCCGATTCTTGCCAACAAACCACTAGCAACCGAGCTTAACGTGAACTTGTCTGGGCGTATCACCGATGACGAGTATTACGGAAACAATACCACTGAGTCGGCGAAAATTGGATGGAGGCCTGTAGATTCTTTGCTTATTCGTGGTACCTGGGGCACCGCATTTCGCGCGCCCAACCTGCGCGAATTGTTTTTGGCGGGTTCTACTGGCTTCTTAAACGTTGCGGATCCTTGTTATATTCCAGAAGATGCGATTGATAACCTTACCGGCGACTACAACCCCGCCAACGATAAGCGTGATCAACTAATTTTGGATAACTGCCGCGCTACTGGGGTTGATCCCTTCCTCGCAAATAATGGTGGTTTTAATACTTTCAGCGTAGAAGTGCAGGCGGGTGGATCGCCCACTCTAGACCCCGAAGAGTCCGAGTCCTGGACGTTGGGATTCGCGTTTGAACAGGATTTTACTAATAAGTTCGATTTGTCATTCGGTATGACATATTACGAAATTGAAATCACTAATACAGTTATTGAGCCCAGCACGGGCTTTATAATCAGTGACTGTTACACCGATGAGGCGGGTACAGGAGCCAGTGCATTCTGCGGTCGCATCACCCGAGATTTTTCCGATCCTACTAATCCCGAAATTGTGTTTATGGACCTAGGGTTTATCAACCGCGATCAGGAGACGGCTCGCGGTATCGACTACAACCTAGCGTTCCGCGATCAGCTAGATTTAGGTGTCCCCATCAACATGAGCATTAATTTAACAGCTAGCCGGCTGTTGGAACGATCAACAGAGTTCGGTAACGCTGACGGAAGTATCGATCGCGAAGAATATCAGGGTGAATGGGGCTTTCCTGAGTGGCAAGCCCAAATGGCCGTACGTTTCGACTGGGATCGCTGGGCGTTTACTTGGGAGACACGCTACTTAGGAGCAGTCGATCAGGACCGTGATTCGGTGGACCCATTCGACTCAATTGCGGGCGCTTCGGATACCTGCTACGGACCACCTGATGATGTGCTTTGCAGAGACTTTGCCGAAGCAGATGATTACTTCAGACATAGTGCATCGTTGTTTTATAACGCTGACACATGGACAGTCGGTGCGGGCATAAGAAATGTCTTTAATGAGGAGCCACCCGTTGTTGACGCCAGTGAAGTGCTGTCGTTCTCTAATACACCGATCGGTTATGGCTACGATCTACAGGGACGCGTCTACTTCGTCGATGTGGCCTATCGATTTGGCGGCAATTAAGGATTAGATTAGCTGACGAAAAAGGCGCGCTCACGAGCGCGCCTTTTTTTATGATGCCGACGTGGAGGAAGGTACTTGTGAGCATACTTTGTAGGTTGTTGTTAATCAGCGGTGTGCTGACTAGTTTTAGTGCTCTCAGCGAGCCGTATCCTGTAGATTATTGGGCGCGTAGGCCTGCGATCAGTAACGTCGCACTCTCACCTGACGGTCTTAGTCTGGGTATGATGAAAATTCCCGGCAAGGCGGAAAATCCGATCATAGAGATATATCGGACCGATGCATTAGAGAGTGAGCCGTTTCGTATCAATGCAAGCCCAATGGAGATCATTAGCTTTAATTGGGTCGATAACGGCAGTTTAGTATTCACTGCACGGCAACAAGTCCGGGATAAGATTGAAGGTTTTAATCAGGGCATTTACGAGTATCGAATAGCACTCGTGGATGTGGAGACCAAGCGCTTAAAGTCATTTGACGAGCGGGACCCTAGCGTTGTGAGTGTGTTGCCAGGTAAGCCCGGGAAAATCCTAATATCGTTTTCAGAGGGGGGTAACGATGGTATTGGTGCAAAGGTACAAGCAGCATTCCGACCCCGTGCTTATTGGGAATTTGACCTAGAGAGAGGGACTAAAAAACTTCTGGTTCGAGGAAAGATTTCCCTCGGAAATATCGACTTCGACGAAAATGGCAATCCCATTCTTGCACGCGGTTTTGATATTGATACCGGCGACTTTATTTGGTTTTGGCGTAAGCCTGGTGAGACTGATTGGACCGAGTTTTACCGGCTCAATGAAGACAGTTTTGACACTTTTAGAGTTTTTGGACCCGATCCAGACCTTCCTGGACACTTTCTTGTTGAAGCCAATAGAGGTTCTGATACGACGGGTCTCTGGTCGTTCAATGCCGCGACAAAAGAATTCGCTGAAGCGATATATCAGCGTACCGATGTCGACATCTGCGGCGTTCGCTATCACAGCAATGCGTGGACCCACGCGGATACAATTGTGGGAGTGACGCACTGTAAAGATAAGCCAATTGTCGAATTTTTTGACGACGAAGAGGCGGCGCTTCAAAGACAATTAGAGGCGCTACTGCCTCACGCTTACTCCGCGCGCATTACGAGTCGCTCTAGGGAGGGATCGTCATTAACCGTGCGGAATTTGGGGCCTAGAGATCCCGGCAGCCATTATTTGCTGCACAACGGCAAGCTACAGTTGATAGGGAGCGGGCGTCCGTACTTCGAGGCGGAGAATCTTGCGGACGTGAAGTATATTCAATACCCCGCAAGAGACGGCGTAACGATCCCAGCCTTTTTAACAGTGCCCAGTGGCAATCCGCCATTCCCACTAGTGGTTTTGCCGCACGGGGGTCCCTTCGTTCGAGAAGTCATTATTTTTGATGAATGGGCACAGCTGCTTGCGAACAACGGCTACATGGTTTTACAACCACAATATCGCGGCTCTCAAGGCTATGGGCAAAAATTTTATCAATCCGCATTTAAAGAGGGGGGGCAAGGTGGCTACAAAATGCAGGATGATAAAGATGACGGGGTGGCTTGGCTCATCGATCAGCAGTTAGCTAACAAAGATAAAGTCGCAATGTTTGGTTGGTCCTACGGTGGGTATGCGGCACTAGTGGCAGCGTCGAGGACGCCGCAGTACTACCAGTGTGTGATCGCTGGTGCTGCCGTTTCAGATCCAGATATGCAAATTGATTACTATCGGTACCGGTTGCGTGGTGTCAGCAAAATTGAACAGTTGTCGATGTGGGACGACAGCATCTCACCACTCAATGAAGTCGATAAGGTCAACGTCCCTATTTTACTCATTCATGGTGACGTTGATCAGCGAGTACCTCTCGAGCATGCAGAAAAGTATTTAGATGTATTAAAGAAAGCGAATAAACCGCATAAATATTTGGAGCTTGCCGGGGCTGACCATTTCTCCAATACGCTTTTTTACCACCATAAATCGGAGCTTTATCACAGCATTCTTGATTACTTGGCAACATCGTGTGGTTCTATGTCTCGCTGACATAACGCCATCACACTGGAGGTAAAGCGAACATATCCGTAATAGCTTCAATTTTTTTGACGGTGTTTCTTATAGTGTCGCTTTCATTGCAGTCTGAGGGGATGCTGGGGATGCCACCGATTCAGTCACGATGGTATCCCGCCAATGAGTCACCGGCGCCTACAAGCCGTGCCAGTACATTCGCAAGCTGCCAATTTGCGGGGTTTAATGTGGACTGAAATTCGTTGATGCGTGCCACAGCACGATCTAGTCCCATGGCTTCAATAGCGTGCATGGGTCCCCCCTTAAAGCGCGGAAAGCCATAGCCGAAGCAATACACGACATCGATATCACCGGCGCGCTGGGCGATCCCTTCTTCAAGGATTTTCGCGCCTTCATTGGCCAGCGCCAAAATGAGACGATCTACGATCTCGTCATCACTGATTACCCGACGGCTGATGCCCAGCTCCGTACAAGCGGCTTCTACAACGGTCATTACCGCTGGATCATCGATGCGCTGGCGCGTATCGGGATCATATTGATAGTAGCCGGAGCCTGACTTTTGACCCAGTCTTCCCGCTTCAACCAAGCGATCCGCAACGATGTAGCTGGCGCGTTCGCCTTTTTGCTCGTCCGTCAGTTGCTCCCGAGCCTTATAGCCAATATCGAGCCCCGCGAGATCACCCACGGCCAGAGGCCCCATGGCCATTCCCCAGCGCTCCATGGCACCGTCAATTTGAGCAGGTGTGGCGCCCTCCATCAGGCACAAGGTTGCCTCGCGAGCATAGGGACGCAACATACGATTACCGATAAAACCGTAGCACATGCCTGACAGTACGGGCACCTTGCCAATGGCTTTGCCTATCGCCATGGCGGTCGCAATAATGGCGTCACTGCTTTGAGCGCCACGAACTACCTCGAGCAATTTCATGACGTTGGCTGGGCTAAAGAAATGCATACCCAGCACGCTTTCAGGGCGCGAAGTAACCGAGGCAATCTCATCGATACTCTGATATGACGTATTGCTTGCAAGGATTGCGCCGGGTTTACAGATACCGTCTAGAGTTCTGAAAACGTCCTGTTTAATGGCGAGATTTTCAAACACGGCTTCGATGACCAGGTCCATCTCTGCTAGATCGTTGTAGCTCGACGTCGGCGTGATGTTCGCCATGATTGTGCTTACCTGCGCGTCGGTCAGACGGCCCCGTTTAACGCTGATCGCGTAGTTTTTGGCGATTTTTTCAATCCCCGCATTGACCGCATCATCGGACATGTCGAGCAGCGTTACCGCGATACCTGCTTGGGCGAAACACATAGCAATACCTCCGCCCATAGTGCCGGCACCAACAATGCCGACCCGTGCGACGTTGATGGGCGGCGTATTTTTTGGGAGACCATCAATCTTGGCGGCGGCGCGCTCGGCGAAAAACATATGACGCATCGCTGTTGACTGAGGATCTTGCATGCAAGCGTTGAATAGCTCGCGTTCGCGCTCCAAGCCTTTGTCAAAGTCGAGCTCCGCCGCCTCAATACAATCCAGAATTCGTTGTGGCGCCGTTTCGCCGCGGGTCTTCTTCCCTAGAAGTTCCCGCTGCGTTGAAATCGCATCGCGATCCGCATCGCTCAGTATTAACTGCCCGTTGCGCGCCTGCTTTTGGGGCGCCGCTTCAGCAACCAGTTTCTCGGCATAAGCGATGGCCTGTGGGAGGAGGTCTCCGTCAACGACGTGATCAACCAGAGACCATTCGGCTGCCTGGCTCGCCGCTACAGGATTGCCTGTGGTCATAAGGGTTAGTGAGGGTTCGAGACCTGCAAGCCGTGGCACTCGCTGCGTGCCGCCGGCGCCGGGTAATAAACCCAACTTGACCTCGGGTAAGCCCACCTTGGCACTTTTGAGGGCAATACGATAGTTGCAGCTCAGAGCGGTCTCGAAACCACCACCGAGCGCCGTGCCATGGATCGCCGCAAGGGTAAGCTTAGGGTGGTTGTCTAACTGCTCAAGGAGCTGATTCAGTGAGGGTTCTTGGGGGGGCTTACCAAATTCGGTGATATCTGCTCCGGCAATAAACGTTCGACCCGCGCAGATAATTACTACGGCCTGTGAGTCGTCCGTTGCGGCCGCGGTCAACGCGTCAGCGATACCCGCGCGAACTGCATGCGATAACGCATTGACGGGTGCGTTATCGACAGTGATGACACCGACGTGACCTTTAAGGGCGTAGCTTACGACTAGAGACATAATTTCATCCTTTATCCGTGCACTAGGTTATGGCGTTTGATTCGAGCGTAGCTGACGATCAATAGACTGGAGCACTCTGAACCGCGGGGAGGCGAATAACAAATCTCGCTCCATGTTCAGTGTTCCTCACGCTAATGTTTCCACCAACGTCATCGATTAAGTTGTGGGCAACCGACAAACCAAGCCCGGTGCCTTTACCGATGGTCTTTGTGGTGAAGAACGGGTTAAAAATATTATCGAGTGCGTGGTCCGGAATACCGCCCGCAGAATCATCTACTGCAATAACGAGCTGTTGGTCTTCTCCTCGATTCAGCGCTACCTTTACCCACTTGTCGCTGGTTGGATTGTTTTCAAACGCATCGCGAGCATTAGAAAAAAGATTGAGAATGACCTGCTCAATTCGCCCGGGATGTATTGTGGCAGGTGGCAGATTGGGTTCCAGTTGGAGCGTGGCTCTTATCCCGGCTTCATTAAAAAGCGGCATAAATAAGCTTATCGATTCTTCTAAGATTGGGCCAAGCGCGGCATCGAGATTTTCTTCTGTGGCTATTCGGGCAGATTGTCGGATGTGGGCGCTAATGTCAGTCGCGCGATTAATCTGCCGAATAATTCTGTCGATTTTTTCTGGAAGCTTATCCAAGACTTCTTGTGGATCTTTATTCGATTTACGGCGAATGCCCTCGGCAATGAGCTTGATGGCAGCAAGAGGCTGATTAATTTCATGGACGATACTTGAGGCGAGCTCACCAATCGAAGCTAATTTTGCCAAGTGCTCCAGCTGGGACCGCTGGGCTAACTCTAGCTGATGCGTGTAATGAAGGAGCATAAATGTTGCTACGGGTGCAATGCAGGCGGGCGCGGCCAGGGCTATCCAAACAGAAATTGCCGACAAATCGTGATCGAAGAAGAATAAAATTGAAAGCGTTAGTAATAGGGATGTCAGCATAGATCCGAGGGTTATAACGGACAGCCTCAGGGTATTTTGTGCCAACAGCTTCATGACGTAATTGAATCGAATTGTCATCTGTTCCTCTTAATTTCTCGTGCACTTACTACTTCGCCCTGAGTGCGTGAGCAGCGCGGAGTTTCTCATTTGCTGTCCCTTTGTTAATCCCCCCACTAACCCCTGCCTAACCCTTCAGAGCGGTCTTGCTGCTAGCTGGTTACCCCTTGGTCGCGTAACGCGAGTCGCTCAGCGTCATCGAGCCCGAGCAACTCACCCAATACCTCATCATTATGGCTGCCAATAACATCGCCCGGCCAGTCAGTTCGCCCCGGCGTCTTGCTGAGCTTAGGGAGGATAGCGGGAATTTTCAAAGGCTGGCCGTTTATTTCAACAGTCTCGAACATTCCCCGAGCCTGATAATGCGGGTCAGCCATCATATCTTTTACATCGTAGATAGGACCTACTGGGACGCGAACGGATTCAAGGCGATCGATAATATCTCGTGAATTATTCGCGGCACACCAGTCAGCGAGAGCTTTATCGATGGCTTCTTGGTGCACAACTCGGCCAGGATTGTGCGCAAGCTCTGGATCATTAGCCATATCTTCGCGACCTGCTTCGGTCATTAGTCGCTTGTATATTGAGTCGCCGTTGCCGCCAATAACGACATGCTTGCCGTCTTTACACGTGTACGTATTGGTTGGAACGATACCGGTTATCGTGGTGCCCGAGGGCTCTCTTATCACTCCTGCACCGTCAAACTCCGGTACGATCCCTTCAAGAACGTTAAAAATTGACTCATAAAGCGCAACATCGACAATTTGACCTTGGCCAGATTTAGTCCGTTCGATAATGGCAAAAGCAACGCCTAGGGCCGCATGGATAGCCGCTAGCGTGTCGCCCAGTGAGATATTGGGCCGCACAGGGGGTTTGCCTGGCTCACCATTGATATAGCGAAAACCACCATAGCCCTCGGTGACCGATGCGTAACCGGGTTTTTCTGAAAACGGGCCGTCCTGCCCATAGCCTGAAATACGCGCATAAATAATGCCCGGGTTATGTACTTTGATGTCTTCGGGTCCCAGTCCCCAACTTTCCATGGCCCCGGGACGAAAGTTTTCGATGACAATGTCTGCCTTGGTCAAAAGATCAAACGCCAGTTCTCGTCCGCGTTCGGCTTTCAAGTCGAGCGTAACGCTCTTCTTGTTGCGAGCGAGAGAGTAGTACCACAGTGAATTTCCATCTTTGACTTCACGCCACTGACGAATAGGGTCCCCCGTCGGTGGCTCAACTTTGATCACTTCCGCCCCAAAGTATCCAAGTATGGTGCCCGCGAAGGGACCAGCAAGCAGCTGCCCCATTTCTACAACGCGAAGACCTGCCAAAGGGCGATTGTCACTCATATGAACTCTCCTGATTCTGCGTACCGTTTGATACGCAAAAACCTCCCATTCGGGTTCTTTTTACACCGACTAATATCCGTTGCAGCGGGGGCTCTGGGCGTGCATAGGTTCGTAGTGACCGCACGAACGCCACCGTTGCCCACTGAGCGCTCCTGTGTAGCGATGGTGACTATGGGCGGTGTGACCGCGGACTTACGCGTTGCTGCTTTCCTCTTGCCAGACATCCATGCCGGGACAAGCGCAGAACAAGTTGCGATCGCCGTAGACGTTATCTACGCGGGTAACGGGTGCCCAGTACTTATCCTGACGCAGCGATGGCACTGGCCACGCTGCCTGCTCGCGGGTATAGGCATGCGCCCAGTCACTGCTCACCACGTCATTAAGGGTATGAGGTGCATTTTTTAACGGGTTGTCGTTGGCATCAAGTTCGCCCGACTGTACCGCTCGAATTTCCTCACGAATACTGATCAACGCATCACAGAAGCGGTCAATCTCTGCGAGAGACTCCGATTCCGTCGGTTCAATCATCAAGGTGCCGGCCACTGGAAAGGACATGGTCGGAGCATGGAAACCATAGTCGATGAGGCGCTTCGCCACATCTTCTTCGCTAATACCGCTGGCTTCCTTGATGGGGCGAAGATCGATAATGCACTCGTGGGCAACTAAACCGTCTCTACCTGTATACAGCACGGGGTAGTGATTCTTCAGTCGGTGAGCGATGTAATTCGCGCCCAAAATCGCAACTTTACTTGCGTGGGCGAGGCCCTCGGCGCCCATAAGCGCAATGTAGACCCACGAAATGGGCAGTATTGATGCGCTGCCGTAAGGTGCGGCGGAAACAACGTCATTAGTGGTGTCGAGCCCGGGGATAGGGGAAACAGGCGACGTGGGAAGAAAGGGGATCAGGTGTGCACCAACGCCGATAGGGCCCATGCCAGGACCGCCACCACCATGGGGGATGCAGAACGTTTTGTGCAGATTAAGATGCGAAACATCTGCGCCAAATTTTCCGGGTGCCGCGAGACCGATTAAGGCATTCAGGTTTGCACCGTCAACGTAGACCTGTCCGCCATGCTCGTGAATAAGGGCGCATAGGTCAACAATGGACTCCTCGAACACACCGTGGGTTGATGGATAGGTGACCATAATCGCAGCCAGCCGGTCGCTGTACTTCTCGACCTTAACTTGGAGGTCTGCCATATCAACGTTGCCGTTATCATCACAAGCGACGATGACGACTTGCATTCCCGCCATGACTGCGCTGGCGGGATTGGTACCGTGGGCCGAAGAGGGGATTAGGCAGATATCGCGCTGGCTGTCGCCTCGGGCTTGATGATAGCGCCGGATAGCGAGTAAACCTGCATACTCACCCTGAGATCCTGCGTTGGGTTGCAGTGACATGCCATCGTAACCTGTGCACTCGACTAACCAATCAGTGAGCTCTGCGAGCATGGCTTGATAGCCCAGGCTTTGGTCGGCGGGTGCAAAGGGATGCATCCGTCCAAATTCTGCCCACGTCACGGGTATCATTTCAGCTGTGGCGTTGAGCTTCATTGTGCAGCTGCCGAGCGGGATCATCGCGCGGGTTAGAGCAATATCTTTGTTCTCCAGGCGCTTCAAGTAACGCAGCATTTCAGTTTCTGAGCGGTATTCTTGAAATAGCGGATGCTGCAAATAGTCGACGGGACGAATCAGCGCTTCGGGGATACCCGTAGTGGCTGCCGCAATACTTGTGCCTTCAAAAAGATCAATAAGCCGTGTCACGTCTTCAAGCGTGGTGGTTTCATCGAGCGAAACGCCGACGGCGTCATCACCGACTACTCGGAAGTTATAACCAGCCTGTTTTGCGCTCTCAAGCAAGGCGCTTTGTCGATTGCCGACCTCGAGCGTCAAGGTATCGAACCACGTCGTGTTACGCAGTTCATACGGGCCGTCGGCTAAGCCTTCAGCGAGTGCGTTGGTTAATGAATGCACTCTGCGACCTATTGCGCGCAAACCATCAGGACCGTGGTACATAGCATAGAGTGCGGCCATAATGGCAAGCAGAGCCTGAGCAGTACAAATGTTGCTGGTGGCTTTTTCTCGGCGGATATGCTGCTCGCGCGTTTGCATTGCCATGCGCAAGGCTTGGTCGCCACGCCGGTCAATAGATACGCCGATGACGCGACCCGGGATCGAGCGTTTGTAAGCATCGCGAGTCGCAAAAAACGCTGCATGAGGGCCACCGAAGCCCATAGGCACGCCAAAGCGCTGACTGTTTCCGACTACGACATCGACCCCTTGTGCGCCGGGTGGTTTGATCATCGTTAGCGCGAGTAAGTCAGACGCGACACAGACCAATGTGTTGCGATTATGAGCGGAAGTAGTGACTGCTTCGAGGCTGCGTATATCTCCCCACGTGCCCGGATACTGTGCGAGCATACCGAAGGCTTCCCCACAGTCACCCAAGGTCTCGGGATCGACTACGTCGATTTCCAGTCCTAGGGGTTCTGCTCGAGTCTTGATTAGGGCGATGGTCTGAGGATGACAGTCTGAAGCAACGACGAAACGCTGCGAGCGGGATTTTTTGTTCACGCGATGCATCAATGTCATCGCTTCGGCCGCAGCCGTCGCCTCGTCAAGCAGCGATGCGTTGGCCAGCTCCATACCTGTAAGGTCCATGACCATTTGCTGGTAGGTTAGGAGTACCTCTAAACGACCTTGCGAAATCTCGGGTTGGTAGGGGGTATAAGCCGTATACCAGCCGGGATTTTCCAGTACATTGCGCTGGATGACGCCCGGCGTAAATGTGTCGTAATAACCCATGCCGATGCAAGAGCGCATAACAACGTTTTGGTCGGCGTAGCGTCGAAGTTTGGCGAGAGCTTCTTGTTCAGTCATGGCAGGTGCCAGCTGCATCAGTTCCCTGCGGCGTATCTGCTCTGGCACCGCGGTATCGATAAGTGCATCTACTGAGCTATAACCTAACTCTCCGGCCATTTCGGCCTGTTGCTGTTCGGTCGGCCCGATGTGACGGACAACAAAATCAGCGGGGTGGGCTAATTGATCGCGAGTGTTAAGAGTCATTGACAGGTTGCCTCAGTGAGTGCTGGGTCGCGTTGCGTCGCATGGCGCGCCCGATGTAATAGAAAGAATCCGAAGTCGTGTAGTTTACCAGCACGCTCAGTGTGTACCAATAAACTGTGTACGAAATTGGTGGTAAAAGGATGTCTGACTCAGCCGCTTAAGCTTAGTCCTTATTGGTGTAGCTAATATCGACAATATGCCATAAGCGCTGACCATTTGGGGTGTCGACGCTTACCTCGCTGCCCACTGGCTTTCCTAAGAGAGCTCTGGCGAGGGGCGAATCGCAACTTAATTTTGATGCGCTGAGGTCAAATTCATCGGGCCCAACAATTTGCCAATAATGCGTTTTGCCGTCTTCATCCTCTAGGGTGACCTTTGCCGTGAACCAGACTTTACTGCGGTCTGAGGGTGGCTCGTGAACGACCGAGAGCTCTTCAAGTCGCTTGCGCAAAAACCGGACACGGCTATCTATTTCACGAAGACGCTTTTTCCCGTAAATGTAGTCGCCATTTTCAGAGCGATCGCCGTTGGCGGCTGCCGCTTGAACAGTGGCAGTGACTACTGGCCGTTCCTCTTTCCAAAGACGGTGCAACTCTGCGCGCAGAGCTGCCTCACCTTCAGGTGTAATGTAAGGTGAGCCTTTAGGCCGAGGTGGTCGGTATCTTCCCATCGCTACAGTTTAACGGGATGATAGGCTCAGAGTAATAGCAGATAGTCGCCAGCGTCGAAGGAATATTGAGCTCAAGACGGGTGAGGGAATGGGAATAGACTTGATGAATCGTATTTTTTTTGTCGCTGCGGTGCTCGCAAGTGCTGCGACGGCGCGAGCAGATGGTTGTATCAACTTATCAGGCAATCCTGTTCAGGGCGGTCTCTTGTGGGGCGAAGTCTCCCCGCAAACAGCGGTTTCATTCGATAATCGCGAGATAGCTGTGACGTCCAGCGGCGTATTTGTTATTGGCTTAGGTCGCGATGCTCCCAAGCTGGCAACGCTTACGATCGGAGGCGATCAAGGCTGTGAGCAGAGCGTTACGGTTGCCCGTCGAGACTATAAGATATCTCGAGTTGAAGGTGTGCCACAAAAAACCGTTACGCCCCCGCCCGAAGAGCTGGAGCGTATCGCGCAAGAGCGTGAACGTGTTCGAGCGGCGAAAGCGAAGCGTTATGAGCGGCCAGATTGGTTGCTGGCCGTACAGGCGGGCTTATCCTGGCCCGCAAAAGGTCGTATTAGCGGTGTGTACGGCAGCCAGCGGTTCTACAACGGTACGCCAGGGTCGCCCCACTATGGTGTTGATGTGGCAGCGCCGGCGGGACATTCGGTGTCAGCGCCGGGGCCTGGGATTGTGACGTTAGCCGAGCCTGATCTGTTCTATTCTGGCGGTACGGTTATTCTCGATCATGGCTACGGGCTATCGTCTTCATTTTTACACATGAGCGAAGTGCTGGTATCCGTGGGTGATGAACTCGATACGGGCGACCTTCTTGGTCGCGTTGGCGCCACAGGGCGTGCGACAGGGCCCCACTTAGATTGGCGTATGAGCTGGGGGCGGGAAAGAATTGACCCACAACTTTTAGTGCCCCCGATGCCGAAATCGCCCTGACACCGTATACTCTGCGATTGCGTTTACTTTATTCAAATGTTGGAGGTTTGTGTGCTTGATTCCAAGTTGCTCGATATTTTGGTGTGCCCTGTGTCCAAAGCGCCCCTCGAGTACGATAGTGAAAAGCAGGAATTGGTCTGTCGCGCCAGCGGTTTGGCGTATCCTATCCGCGATGATATTCCCGTCATGCTCGAGAGCGAAGCGCGTGTCTTAACGACTGATGAAAAGCTGCGCTGAGGGGTATGAGTATGGCTGATACGATATTCGGCAAGATGACCCGCGGTGAAATCCCTGTGGATTTTGTATATGAGGATGATCACTGTGTCGCTATTAACGATATTAATCCGCAAGCGCCCGTCCATATTTTGGTGATTCCACGCAAACCTATCCCCCGATTAGTTGATGCAACCACAGAGGATCAGGCGTTGTTAGGTCATCTACTGGTAGCTGTCGGCAATATCACTCGTCAACTGGGCGTGGATGAAGGTTTTAGAGTAGTTATTAATAATGGCGAGGGAGGTGGCCAGACGGTGTTCCACCTTCATCTGCATATTCTGGCTGGCCGGACTCTGGTGGAAGGGGAGCTGTCCCAAGGGATTCAATAATCTGCAGCCGCTACATTGGTTTTAGTCATTAGGCATTACACCACTATTTGAGAGAACACCCATGAAAACCGCTGAAATCCGCGAAGCGTTTCTATCTTATTTCGAAAGCGAAGGACATACCCGCGTGGCATCGAGTTCACTGGTACCCATCGATGATCCTACGTTGCTGTTTACCAATGCGGGAATGAATCAGTTTAAAGAAACGTTCTTGGGAATGGAAAAGCGTGACTACGCCCGCGCCACTACTTCCCAGAAGTGCGTGAGGGCCGGTGGTAAACATAACGATCTGGAGAATGTTGGCTACACTGCCCGCCACCACACGTTCTTCGAAATGCTTGGTAATTTCAGTTTCGGCGACTACTTCAAGCGCGAAGCGATTCAGTTCGGATGGGCATTTCTAACCGAGGTTTTGCAGCTTCCGAAAGAGCGGCTATGGGTAACGGTGCATATCAGCGACGATGAAGCTGCCGATATCTGGGTTAATGAAATTGGTGTCGATCCCAGCCGATTGTCGCGTTTAGATGAAGATAATTTCTGGCAGATGGGGGATACCGGTCCCTGTGGCCCTAGTTCAGAGATTTTTTATGATCACGGTGCCGATGTCCCTGGGGGGCCTCCTGGTAGCGAAGACGATGACCTGGATCGCTACATTGAAATCTGGAATCTAGTATTCATGCAATACAATCGAGACGCTGCCGGTGACCTTCATCCGCTGCCCGCGCCTTCGGTGGATACTGGCATGGGACTTGAGCGTATTGCCGCGGTGCTTCAAGGCGTTCACTCGAACTACGAAATTGACCTTTTTCAAGCGCTTATTGGCGCTACTGCACAGTGCCTAGGCGTCACAGATCTCGAAGAAAAATCCTTGCGGGTGGTGGCTGACCACTTACGGTCCTGTTCATTCCTCATTGCTGACGGTGTCACCCCGAGTAACGAAGGCCGCGGTTATGTACTGCGACGGATTATTCGCCGTGCGGTGCGTCACGGCAATAAGCTGGGCGCAACTGAGCCATTTTTTGCAAGCTTAGTTGAAACCTTGGTAGAACAAATGGGTGACGCCTACCCCCAGTTGAGAGAGAAGCAGGCTGTGATCGAAGCTGCCCTGGCAGGTGAAGAAGAGCAATTTGCGCGCACCCTAGACAAAGGTATGGCCATACTTGATGAAACGCTGGGCGGGCTCGAAGGCAGTGTTATTCCAGGGGAGGTTATTTTTCGTTTGTATGACACCTATGGCTTCCCTGTCGATTTGACCAACGATATCGCTCGGGAACGACATTTAACCCTTGATCTCGATGGTTACGAGGCTGAGATGGAGCAGCAGCGACGTCGTTCCCAAGAGGGCGGTAGCTTTAAGGTCGACTATTCGGGCGTGGTCGCGCTCGAGGGTGAAACAGCGTTTTTAGGGTATGAGGCTACATCAGCACAGGGGCACATTGTTGCTTTGCTCAGTGACGGCGAAAAGGTTGAACGTTTAACTGAGGGGCAGGAAGGTGTCGTGGTACTTGACCAGACGCCATTCTATGGCGAGAGCGGTGGTCAGGTAGGTGACTGTGGTCTTCTCAGCAGCGATTCAGATCGGGCCGATGTGCGTGATACCACGAAATCACAGGGGCACCATCTGCACCATGTCAGCGTTACTGCAGGTGCCCTGACTGTCGGCCAAACAGTGTCTGCCACTGTAGACGCATCGGTCAGGCAGCGCATCCGCCTTAACCACTCGGCGACGCACCTTTTGCATGAAGCGCTTAGGCGGGTACTGGGGGCGCACGTGGCTCAGAAAGGGTCCCTCGTTGATTCCGAGCGATTGCGCTTTGACTTTTCCCACGGCGAAGCCGTCAGCGCAGAACAGTTGGCGCGTATCAGTGCAATGGTTAATGATGAGATTCGCTGCAACACCCTCGCGCAGACCCAAGTTATGTCTATGGATGATGCGGTTGCCGCGGGTGCGACCGCGCTGTTTGGTGAAAAATACGGCGACGAAGTGCGCGTACTTAGCATGGGTGCCGAGGGTTTCTCGGTAGAGCTTTGCGGTGGTACTCACGTGGAACGAACAGGCGATATTGGCCTGATGCTGATCACTGCTGAGTCTGGTGTCGCCTCGGGTGTTCGTCGTATAGAGGCGGTCACCGGAGAGTTGGCATTGGATCTGGTGAAGCAATCTCAAATACAGCTAAATGAAGTGTGTTTTGAACTCAAAGCGAACCCACAGAATCTGATTGAAAAAGCCGGTTCACTGCGTGCCGAGCTCAAAGGGTTGGAGAAAGAAGTGGCGCGGTTGAAGCAAAAGCTAGCCACATCCTCAGGTGGTGACTTGACGTCTAACGCGGTAAACGTCTCTGGTATTAACGTTCTTGCCGCCCACCTTGAAGGCGCCGATGTTGGGACCCTGCGAGACACCTTGGACCAATGCAAGAACAAGCTGGGCACAAGCGCCATACTGCTTGCGGCCGTAGAGGGCGATAAAATCAGCCTAGTTGCCGGAGTGTCGAAAGACGCCACGGATAGAATTCGAGCGGGCGATATCATGAAAGAATTTGCCGGGCGCCTTGGGGGAAAGGGCGGCGGCCGTCCCGATATGGCTCAGGGAGGTGGAAATGATGTTGCGGGCTTAACCGCGGCAGTGGCTGCCTTCCCTGGCTGGGTCGCCGAAAACCTTGTTTAAAACGCGCTGGGTTTAGACGCGCGGGCTCTTCATTTTAAAGCGTATTTCGGGTAAGCTCGCGACCCTTTTTTGGCAGCCACAATTAACGGAAGGCTATGGCCCTTATTGTTCAAAAATTTGGCGGGACGTCGGTTGGCACAATCGAGCGTATTGAGCGTGTCGCTGACAAGGTCGCGCGCTTTCGCGATGAAGGCCATGACATTGTGGTCGTGGTTTCGGCAATGTCCGGTGAAACCAACCGCCTGATTGGACTCGCGACTGACATACTTCCCGAAGGACCAACGCCGCGAGAGTTAGACGCGTTGGTATCTACGGGCGAACAGGTCACGTCTGCTTTACTCTGCATGGCATTGCACAAGCGAAACGTGGGTGCGCGCTCTTATAATGGCAGCCAAGTGCGTATTCTTACCGATGACTCGCATACGAAAGCGCGCATACGACATATTGATGACGTTAAGTTGCGCGGCGAATTAACGCAGGGCAATGTCGTGGTGGTGGCGGGCTTTCAAGGCGTCGATGAAAACGGCAATATAACAACCTTAGGTCGCGGTGGCTCGGACACTACGGCGGTGGCTCTGGCTGCGGCGCTTAAAGCTGACGAATGCCAGATCTACACCGATGTTGATGGTGTCTATACCACTGACCCGAGAGTCGTGGATGGCGCCCGCAGGTTAGAAAAGATTACCTTTGAAGAAATGCTGGAAATGGCCAGCATGGGTTCAAAAGTTCTTCAGATTCGGTCGGTAGAGTTCGCCGGCAAATATTCGGTGCCGCTGCGTGTTCTGAGCAGCTTTGAAGATGGCCCCGGTACATTGATTACCATGGAGGAGGATGCGGCTGTGGAAGCTCCCGCAATTGCTGGAATTGCATTCAACCGCGATGAAGCGAAGCTAACTGTGCTCGGTGTGCCCGATATTCCCGGGGTTGCTTATCGTATTTTGGGCCCTATTGGTGAGGCCAATATTGAAGTTGACGTTATACTGCAAAATATTGGTGAGGATGGTAAGACGGACTTTACCTTTACAGTGGGGCGCGGTGACTTAACGCGCAGTCAGGATATTCTTTCTAAAACTGTGACCGACCTCGGCGCTGCAGAATTGCGTGTCGACTCAAAAATTGCCAAGGTGTCGGTTGTCGGTGTGGGAATGCGTTCTCACGCAGGTGTGGCATCGCTTATGTTTAGGGCTTTGGCCGATGTCGGTGTTAACATTCAGATGATTAGTACCTCGGAGATCAAGATTTCCGTGATAATCGAAGAGAAGTTTTTAGAGCTGGCAGTGCGCACACTGCACTCGGCGTTTGAGCTAGATGCGGACCCTGAGGAACAACCGACGAAGGTTTAGCTCTTTCCAATAACTAGCTCGCGTTCACGATTGATGCGGACTAAACATCGAAGCACAGGGACGTAGGCGATGTTAATATTAACAAGACGAGTAGGGGAGTCGCTGATTATCGGTGACGATGTCACGATAACCGTGCTCGGCGTCAAAGGTAACCAAGTGAGGATCGGCGTCGATGCTCCTCGCGATGTCGCTGTGCATCGAGAAGAGATCCTCGATAGACCCAGAAAAGACACTCCGTCTATGGGCGAAAAAGCGGACGAACAAGCGGACGAACAATCGGATCAAAAATGATCCCACTAAAGGTTTTTCGCGGGGCTCGACTTATGTTAGGCTTCGCGCCGTTCGGAGAAGTGGCCGAGTGGCTGAAGGCGCGCCCCTGCTAAGGGCGTATACGTTAATAGCGTATCGAGGGTTCGAATCCCTCCTTCTCCGCCATTTTTCCCGTCAGCGTGCGACGCGCGCTGGGGGAAGTGGGCGATAGATTTAAAGCGTTGTAAAAACGTTACAGAGGGGCCCTAACGGGGCCCTTTTTCATTCGAGGTTCCGGGCAGAGAATGACACGATCTGCTCTCCGCCACTGGAGGTGGCTATGTCAGACATCGCGGTTGGAATTATCATGGGATCACGTTCCGATTGGGACGTCATGGAAGGTGCCGCTCTCATGCTTGAGCAGCTGGGCATACCCTACGAGGCGAAGGTTGTTTCAGCTCACCGAACGCCTGATCGACTGTACGACTACGCGCGCAGTGCCCGTGACCGCGGCTTGAAAGCGATTATTGCCGGTGCCGGCGGTGCAGCCCATCTGCCCGGTATGGCTGCGGCTATGACGCCTGTACCCGTGCTGGGTGTGCCTGTGGATGCCACCGTACTGAATGGTATAGATGCGCTAATGTCTATTGTGCAAATGCCTAAGGGCGTGCCAGTGGCGACGTTTGCAGTGGGTAAGCCTGGCGCGGTCAATGCGGCCTTATTCGCAGCGGCGATGCTTGCCAATGACGACCTTGACATACGCAAGGCTCTCGATAGCTTTCGCGCCGCGCAAACCGATGAAGTCCCAGAGAACCCCCTTTGATTAAACATTAAGGAGAGTAAGGTGAAGCAGCGTCTTGGAATAATTGGGTGTGGTCAGCTCAGTCAGATGCTGGGCGAAGCGGCCAACCGTCTTGGAATACAGGTCTCATTTCTTTGTCTCGATGAGACGCCCGTTGTTGCGGGGCTGGGACCCGTTTACTCTGAAGATGAATTGGATATCTTTCTCGCCGCCTGCGATGCGATTACCGTTGAACGTGAAAGCATTCCTGATCCTATTCTTCGTCGAGCAGCCAATGAAGTCGGTTTAGCGCCGAGCTATGAAGCGCTCGTTATATTACGCCAGCGAGATACTCAGAAAGCGATGCTCGACGAACTGGCTATCCCCACATCTCCCTGGGGAACAGCGACAGACTCAGACGCTCTCGCACAACTCCTAGCGACGTTCCCCAGCACGTATGTTCGTTGCAAAAGAATTTTGGGGGGTTATGACGGTGGCGGTCAGTGGCGCGTAGGTGGGGAGTATTCGATTGACGCTATACCGGAAGGCGGCTACCCGCTGATCGCAGAGGCTGAGATTGCGATTGAGCGCGAGCTCGCGATCATTGTAGGTCGCGATGAGCAAGGTAATATTCGGTGTTACCCCATGACTGAGAACGCAATGCGCGATGGCATCCTGATAGGCAGTTTTGTGCCTGCAAAGGTGGATGAGGAAATGACAGCGCAAGCACAAGAGTACGCGCGGCGCCTCGTTGAGCGTATGGGTTACGTTGGTGTGCTCGCCATTGAATTCTTCGTTACTGAAGGGCGCCTGATCGTCAATGAAATCGCTCCTCGGGTCCACAATACCGGGCACTGGTCGATCGGTGCCTTAGGCGCAGACCAATTCACCCAGCATGTGCGCTTGGTACTGGGTGCGCCCGTGGTGGAGCCTGTACTGCAAGGGGGCGCGGCGATGGTCAATCTTCTCGATGACGCACTTCCTAAGACGATGCCGGAAGGCCCGATTCGGACGCTCATTCAGACCTATGGAAAAGGCATACGCAAAGGGCGCAAGTTAGGCCACCTTACGTTGATCGGCCCAGATGCGGACGCGGTTCGCCGTGAGGCTGAACGCCTGATAGCAGAGCTACATTAGGCATTACTTTGTTCTTCGGCATATCATGTCCTCGCATCCTGTGCTGACATAACGCTTCAAAGCAACGTAGTCGCCGCGTGATCTCGTGCACTTGTTGTGGTAGTTTCTAGGCAAATAGCGACATTAATTTGGGCGTTGCCCGAGGAGAGTACCCATAATGAATCAGGCTGCAACTCTAGATGCAGGGCAGCTGGCTGCATCTGTCGAAGCGACGAAACTTGAGCTAAACGCTGCTTTTCAGCGCCAACGTGCTGCGTACCTTGCGAACCCCTATCCCGATTTTGCTCAGCGCAAGCAAGATTTACTGGCGCTAAAACGTATGATCTCTGAAAACCGAGATGAGATTATTCAGGCTATCTGTGAAGACTACGGCAATCGCTCCAGCTTTGAGAGTAAATTTGCTGAAATCGTTACTGCGACTGACACCATTGGGCACACTATTAAGCAGTTAAAGGGATGGATGAAGCCCCAGCGTCGGAGCATCGACTTAACGATGTATTTCGGGGCCAAAAATCGGGTGATTCCTCAGCCTTTGGGTGTTACGGGCCTTATTGTTCCTTGGAATTTTCCGATCATGCTCTCCGTCACTCAGCTCGTTGCGGCTTTTGCTGCGGGTAATCGTGCCATGGTCAAAATGTCGGAGAACTCGATTGCACTTACCCGCGTCTTACGCAAAATTTCACCAAACTATTTCCCGCTCGAAAAACTCGAGTTTTTTGAGGAGACAGGCGGTGTGGGGATCGAGTTTTCACAGATTCCTTTCGATCTCATTATTTTTACAGGCTCGGGCCAAACAGGTCGTAAAGTCATGGCTTCCGCGGCGCAGAATTTAACGCCTGTGATCCTCGAGCTTGGTGGTAAGGCGCCAGCGGTTATCGACAAGTCGTTCTCGCTACAAAAAGCGGTGGAACGCATTTTATTCGTTAAGCGCTTCAACGCGGGTCAAATCTGTACCAATGTCGATTACGTGTTTGTGCACAAAACGCAGATCGAGGAGTTTGTTACCCTGTGTAAGGAGTGGGCAGCTAAACACTGTGCCGATATCAATGCCGATGATTACACGTCGATTATTGATGATCTGTCATTTAAGCGATTGCAAGACACGCTAGTAGATTGCCAAGAAAAAGGCGCGCGCATTGTTAAGTTGAGTGAGCAAGAAGCCAACCCCGCAGCACGCAAAATGCCTTTGCATTTGGTACTCGATACGCAGCCTGAGATGATCATCCGCCAGCGGGAGACCTTTGGTCCTTTGCTGATGGTTTTGCCTTATGAGCAGCCCCAAGAAGTCATTGATTATGTAAATAGCCATGACCGCCCGCTCGCACTGTATCCGTTTAGTAATGACAGTGCATTGGTTGACCGTTATATCGAGAATATTATGTCGGGTGGTGTAACGGTGAATGATGCGTTATTCCACGTTGCGCAGCACGACTTGCCTTTTGGTGGTGTCGGACCCTCGGGTATGGGGCATTACCACGGCTACGAGGGCTTTACGGCGTGCTCCAAAATGCGTCCCGTGTTTTATCAAGCCAAAACGACGGCGATGAAATTTATGACGCCGCCTTACAGCAATTTCGCTAACAAGATGATCGATATGATGGTCAAAATGAAAGGCTGATAGCGCTGAAAACGCAGCTCACTATTTCGTGTGAGTTGTAGCTGAATCGACTTCGACATTAAGCCAATCAGCGAGTGTCGAAGTCGTAACCCTCTTCTTTATTATCCTGTGACTAAATAAGGTCCCAGTAGGTACCACACTGGCGGCACTAGCAGCGCGGTGAACAATGCGCTCAAGCCCATCCCGAGCCCCGCATAGGCTCCCAATGCGTGACTGACTTGAAGAGCGCGGGCAGTGCCGATGCCGTGCGCAGCAATCCCTAACGCTATTCCCTGCGCACGTGGATCGACGATGCCGGTTAGGCGGAGGATGCCCAAACCAAAGATGGCACCCAAAATTCCCGTAATGATGACAGCAACAGCCGCGAGCGCCGGCAGCCCCTCCAGTTGTTCTGCGATAGCCATGGCAACAGGGGTTGTTGTTGATTTAGCGGCCAGCGAGCGCATTGTCAGTTCTGAGCCGCCGAGCCAGCTAATGCAGAATAAGGTGCTCAGGGCTGCAGTGAGTGAACCTGCGCCAACGCTCAATACGAGAGGTAGCGCGGTGCGTCGCAGATGCTGTAACTGTTGATGGAGAGGAATTGCTAACGCAACCGTGGCGGTTCCCAACAAAAAGTGTAGCGCTTGAGAGCCGTTAAAATAGTCCTCGTAGGGCGTATCTGTTAGGTGGAGCGTTGTCATCACACCGGCCATACCGAGCAACACTGGGTTGACAAGGGGCGACTGCTTCGCACGCCTAAATAACCACAGCGCTACAAGGTAAAACGCCACCGTTAGAGGAACGCTCCAGGCAGCATTTTGCACGAGCGCCGCTAGCTGTGGGAGCGCTGCTAGATTGTCATTGACCATGCTCATGGCC
>DAIRTN010000005.1:0-20287 GCA_036803865.1 Luminiphilus sp. | reverse complement strand
TTTCGATGTCAAAGCAGCAGTCTGCTTCTAGTCCAACGAGTGTTTCAGCGATGTCGTCGGACATGCCGGTAACAAACGTTCGCTTGCCCGCACGTTTCGCATCACACGCGATTGTCTCGACTGCGCGGGCTGCGGAAACATCGAGAAAGGGTACTCGCTGGAAGTCGAGCACAATAGCCCGCATGCCATCGCGGTAGCGTTCTCGGACATGATGGCCAACATCAGCAGCGGCACCAAAACTCAAAGGACCCCCGAATTCGAAAATGGTGACTCGATCTTTAATGTCATGAAGTAATTCGCGTTCTTCTTCGCTTGTTGGTGTAAGCGGTCGAGATAGTAAGTCATCGAGCTGACTTGCAGCCACTTGGCGTACGTAGGCTAGAGCGGCAAGTACTACACCGGCTGCTACAGCGGTTATGAGGTCAATGAAGACGGTCAAGCCGAGAACCATAACCATCAAGGCTAGATCCCAGCGAGGTCCGCGATGGGCATTCTTGAGGTAGCTAAAATCAATAATATCGAGTCCCACTTTAATGAGAACACCTGCAAGTGCAGCGTGGGGTATATACGCGGCCACGGGTCCGACACCCAGAACAACGGCTGCGAGTACCAGTGAATGGATCATTCCGGAGAGTTTAGTGACACCACCTGAGCGAATATTAACAACCGTACGCATAGTGGCACCTGCGCCGGCAATGCCTCCAAATAAGCCCGCAACTGCGTTACCAATACCTTGCCCTATGAGCTCTTGGTTAGAATCGTGACGCGTGCGCGTCATGTTGTCGGCGACAAGAGAGGTCAATAAGCTATCGATCGAACCAAGAATGGCCAATATAACCGCGGCTTCAATGACCAGCGCGAATACCGATTGGTCAAAGACCGGTAGATGCAGCGAGGGTAAGCCACTGGGTATATCGCCAAGAATTGGCATGGCGCCCACAAATAGCGATAGAACAGTACCGGCAGTGAGTGCTGCCAGCGGCGCAGGGAGGTATTTACCCCAAGCGGTGGGCCAGCTGTAGACAACCACAAGCGTTAGTGCGGCAACGGACAGCGCAGACCAGTTAATACTTCCTAGTGCGGTGGGTAGATAGGCCAGTCCCGGAACGGTGCCTGCAGGTGCTGCATGCCCTAACGTCGCGTCAAGCTGGAGGATGATAATGATCACTCCAATTCCGCTCATAAAGCCGGATACAACGGGGTAGGGTACCAAGCGGATCAAGTCGCCTAGTTTAAAAACCCCGAGAGCAATCTGTATGAGTCCTGCGAGCATGACCGCAGTCAAGATAAGCCCAACGTCGCCCGAAAGACTCGCGAACAATCCCGCGAGTACCACGACCATGGGGCCTGTTGGTCCTGATACGTTAGTGGGTGTTCCTCCGAACCAGGCGGCAAAAAATCCTACTATAATCGCGCCGTACATGCCCGCAATGGGGCCTAGGCCCGAGGCTAAACCGAAGGCGAGTGCAAGAGGGATTGCGACTACACCGGCGGTGAGGCCGCCGTAAATGTCACCGCGTAAATGGGATAAGTCAAATTTAAAGACAGACAACATGGCACCGTTCCATTTGAATTTAAGTTACACAATGGTCTAAATTCGTTGCAAAAATATATAGACGTTAATCGATATAGGGTATAGATTTAATCTATCACAAGACAATCTTTGGAATCCACCGTGCCTTCATTGCGACAGTTAGAGTATTTCCTTGAAGTTTCCGAGGCGGGCTCGTTGAGACAGGCGGCCACGCGCTTAGGGGTTACTCAGCCGACGCTTACCGTTCAACTTCGCAGTCTAGAAGACGCGTTGGGTGTTGTGCTGCTGGAGCGAAGCCGCAATGCCACTTATCTGACGCCAGCGGGGCGTGAGCTTTTGCCCAATGCACGGGAACTCTTGAATCAATGGCGTAATCTTATCGAGTCGGCCCATTTGCTCGGTGACCATACCTACTCAACGTATAGGTTGGGTGTGCCACCTACATTGGGTCCCTACCTGTTGCCGACCCTGTTGCCCCTCATTCACAAAAAGTTCACGCGCTTGCGCCTACACGTGCGCGAGGAGGTACCCGATAAGCTGCTTTCGGGTCTTGAGGAGGGTCAGTTCGATTTAGTTATCGGTCCATTGCCGGCAAGTAATGACGCGCTTGAGCGGGAGCCGCTATTTCGTGAGCCATTGTTATTAGCAAGCCCCGCTGAGATGGCGTTTAACAGCGGTGAAGATTTCCGTGAAAGCGATTTAAGTGGCCTGGAAATTCTGGCGCTCGATGAGCGGCATGCGCTGCGTCGTGAAGTTGAACGCATCTGCGAGCAAACGGGTGCTCGTTTAAATCGCGATTTTGAGGGTACCAGTCTCGACACGTTACGTCAGATGGTCGTCATGGGCATGGGACTCGCTTTTTTACCGGGGTTATATGTGCGAAGTGAGATTCATCGGCCCGAGGAGTTGCGTATTCAGCCTCTCTCCGGTGGGCGTCTATTTCGAGAGCACGCTCTACTTTTTCGTCGCAATGCCCCATCTCGGGTCTTTTATCGAGAATTAACTGAGTTAATTCGAGAAGTAATCAGTAAAGAATTGAAAGACTCCGTTATTCCCCTAGGATGACGAAAGATTAGCCGCCAATAACCCGTTGTCGCTATTGAATTTGAACTTTGAGTATGTTTTTCTTCTCTATAGTTTTTATCGACCAATCCTGTACTCAACAATAGTTGCGGGCACCACCACCCGGTGGCGCCTGCCACGCGCTTAATTGCATGTGCCTGATGGCATGTGCCTAATTGGAGGAGCAATGACTCACACAGCTTATATCTACGACGCGATAAGAACACCGCGTAGCAAAGGGAAGAAGGACGGCTCGCTGCATGAAGTTAAGCCTGTCGATCTCGGTGCGGGGCTCCTGCGGGAGCTCCAGAGTCGACATGACCTCGATACCAGCTACGTTGACGATGTGGTGATGGGCTGTGTGACGCCCGTGGGTGAGCAGGGATCTGACGTTGCCAAAATGATCGTTCAAAATGCGGGCTGGGATGAGTCTGTTGCAGGTGTGCAATTGGATCGGTTCTGCGCATCCGGCTTGGAAGCGGTAAATATTGCTGCTCAAAAAGTAGCTTCTGGTTGGGAAGACTTGGTTGTTGCCGGTGGCGTCGAGTGCATGTCGCGAGTCCCCATGGGCTCCAATGGCGGCGCGATGGGTGGCGATCCTGCGTTCTCTTTGAAGTCAGGTTTCGTACCCCAAGGTATTGGCGCAGATACTATTGCGACGCTTGAAGGTTGGTCGCGAGAAGATGTTGACCGATATGCGGTCACCTCTCAGCAGCGCGCTGCCCATGCGCGTGACAACGGCTGGTTTGATCGGTCGGTAGTCCCCGTTAAAGATGAAAATGGTTTGACCATTCTCGAACGCGATGACTTTATCAAGCCGCAAACCAACCTCGAAGGCTTAGCGAAGCTCAAGGCATCGTTTGAAATGCACGGAAGTTTGGGCTTCGATGATGTGATTTTAGCCAAATACACTACCTTAGACCGGATTAACCACGTGCATACGCCCGGGAATAGCTCGGGTATTGTCGACGGCTCAAGTGCGGTACTTATCGGTAGTGAAAAAGCAGGTAATGACTTAGGCCTCAAGCCTCGTGGGCGTGTAGTCGCGACGGCTGTGCTCGCCAATGACCCCATCATCATGTTGACCGGCCCTGGCCCTGCGGCAAAGAAATGTTTAGAAAAAGCGGGCATGACCAAAGACGATATAGACCTTTGGGAAATCAATGAGGCTTTCGCCTCTGTGGTACTACGTTATATGAAAGATCTCGACCTTGATCTCGAGATTACTAATGTCAACGGCGGTTCGATCGCAATGGGGCACCCGCTGGGCGCTACGGGCGGCTGTTTGGTCAGTACCATGCTAGATGAACTCGAGCGCCGCAATCTTAAGCGCGCCATGTTGTCCCTCTGCGTGGGCGGCGGCATGGGTATCTCTACCATTATTGAGCGCGTTTAACGCTGGTCTACAGACAAAGGATTGATTAAACAATGAGCGGATTTAACTACGAGAAAGACGCCGACAATATCGTTACTATCACGATGGATATGGACGGCCCAGTGAACTCTATGAGCCCTGCTTTCCTGCCCTTGCTCGAGGAGACGGTTGCAAAGCTAGAGGCAGAAGATGGTCTTAAAGGTGTCGTGCTGACATCGGCGAAAAGTACTTTTTTTGCGGGCGGTGACCTTAAAACATTGGTTCAAGCATCCGCGGATAACGCCGAAGATTTTTTCAATAATGTTGAGGCTATCAAGGCTGTTTTTCGCCGCATGGAAAAAATGCCGGTTCCTTTCGTTGCGGCCATTAACGGTGCGGCATTGGGCGGTGGTTTGGAGCTGACGCTTGCCTGTAATCACCGTATTGCCTGGGACGACAAGTCAGTGCAGCTAGGTTTTCCCGAGGTGACATTGGGTCTTTTGCCAGGCGGTGGCGGCGTTGTGAAAGGCATTTACCTGATGGGTCTCATGGGTGCCAACGAATACCTTATTGAAGGTAAGCGCGTTACACCCGCTAAGGCGCAGCAAGCAGGCTTGATCCACGAAACGGTTGCGCAACGGGACGAGCTTGTCCCTCGTGCAAAAGCTTGGATCATTGAGAATGCCGATAACGAAGGTGCAAGCGTTCAGCCGTGGGATACCAAGGGTTATAAGATTCCGGGTGGGAACGCGAACCATCCGGCGGTCGCTCAAATGTTGCCTGCCGCGTCGGCGATGCTGTTCAAGCAGACTCGCGGCTTGTTACCCGCACCTGCGAAGATTTTAGATGTGGCAGCTTCTGCGTTACGGGTGGATTTTGACACCGCCATGCGCATCGAGAGCCGTAACTTCACTGCGCTAGCGCAAACCGCAGTTGCTAAGAACATGATCACCACGTTCTTCTTTCAAATGAATCAAGTCAATGGCGGCGCGTCGCGACCCAAAAATATCGAGCCTCAGCTCACTAAGAAAGTGGGCGTTTTAGGCGCTGGAATGATGGGGCAGGGTATAGCCTATGTTTCGGCCATGGCGGGGATCGAAGTTGTTCTCAAAGATATCTCTCAGGAAGCTGCAGATAAGGGTAAGGCTTACACAGAGAAATTACTGCAAAAGCGCATAGCCAAAGGTCGTATGACTGAGGAGAAAGCGCAGGCAGTTCTCGGTCTGATCAAAGCCACTGCCAATAATGACGATCTTGCTGGCTGTGACCTCATCATCGAGGCCGTGTTTGAAAACATCAAACTCAAGCATCAAATTACCCAGGAGCTTGAGCCTTATCTCGCTGAAGGGGGCGTCTGGGGGTCAAACACATCGACATTGCCCATCACAGAATTGGCCGAGGCGAGTAAAAATGCTGAGAATTTTGTTGGCATTCATTTCTTTTCACCTGTCGATAAGATGCCCCTCGTTGAAATCATCATGGGTGAGAAGACCAGTGATCTCGCGCTTGCCAAAGCCTATGACTACACCAAGCAAATCCGCAAGACGCCGATCGTTGTCAATGATTCCCTGGGCTTCTTTACGTCGAGAACCTTTGGTACCTACCTGGACGAAGGCACGCGTATGTTGAGTGAAGGTTTGCACCCAGTGCAAATTGACAATATGGGCAAGGCAATTGGTATGCCTGTCGGGCCGTTGGCGGTGTTTGATGAAGTCAGTCTTGAGCTCAACCGCAAGGCAGATGCCACTTGGACCGAAATGGGTGTTCGTGACCAGTGGGGTGACGGTAGTGTGACGCGGGGCGTTGTGGGCACCATGATCAATGACCATGGTCGTGGCGGGCGCCATCACGGTGGTGGCTTCTACGAGTACAGCGAAGACGGCACTAAGGCAATCTGGCCTGGCCTGCTAGATCTTTATTACAAGCCCGATGTTTCTGTACCGGTGGATGACATGAAAGATCGACTACTGTTCCGTCAGGTTATTGAGGCACTTAAGTGTTTGGAAACAAACGTTTTGCGAACAGTCGCTGACGGCAATATCGGCTCGATTATGGGCATTGGTGCCCCTGTGTGGACCGGTGGCTTGATTCAGTTTGTGAACACTTATGGCTTGGAGCACTTCATTGCCCGTTGTAATGAGCTGGCAGTGTCCTACGGCGATCGCTTTAAAGCGCCTGCTATTGTCGCCGAGAAGTTGGCGGCGGGTGAGCAGTTCGCATAAATACGTAAGGTAGTAGTACCCGCCGTCGGCGCTGTGCGCTTGCGGTGGACATGCCGGGACCTGCAGTGCTGTGATAAAGCGAGTGAAAGCTCGCTTTTTTTATTGCCGATTCGGTTTGTTTGGAAAGCGGGTTTAAGCAGTGCTCAAGCACTGTCGCGAATAATGAGCTGCGCTTGCGATATGTCATCGCGCGGGCGTTCACCACTGAGCTGCGCAAAAATAGACTCACACATTGACTTTGCGCCTGCTGCAATGGGTTGTGCGACCGTGGTCAGCTGGGGGCTAATTAGTTGAGACAGGGAGATATTGTCAAAACCGATAACCGAAACATCATTGGGTACAGCTTTGCCAGCACGTTGAGCGGCTGAAATCGCAGCAATCGCGATGAGGTCTGAGCAACACACGATGCCATCAACCTCGGTTTCTCGGGTAAAAAACTCCTCGAGCGCTTTCTGTGCCGTTGAAGGATCAAAAGAGATATTGATATGAAGCGACGAGTTGGTCTCGGCTAAGCCGGCTTCTTGAAGTGCATCCACATAGCCCTTAAAACGCGCTTGTGGCTCTGGAAAGTGTGTGTCACCCAAAAATGCCAAGTGCTTTCTATGGCATTGTTCAATGAGGTGCTTGGTCGCCAGATAGCCACCTTGGCGGTTATCGCACCCTACAACCGTGTAATCGCAATCGAGCGTGGCATCACCCCAAACAGCGATAGGGAAGCCGCTGTTGGCCAGTTCATTCAGGGCCTTGTGCTTCTTACCCTGACCTATAAATATGACACCGTCACTGGCCGACACTGTCTGGGATTGTAAAAAAGAAGATGCATCGTCCAGTCGCTCATGAGCGATCAGCGTGTTGTAGTTTCGCTGTCGTAAATACTCGGCGATCTCCGCAATGATTTCCATGAAGAAAGGGTCATTGATGGTCTGGGAGGAGTCATGCTCTAGAGTTAATACGACCGCGATCACACCGGTGCGGCCCAATCGAAAGTTTCTGGCGGCGGTATTCATGACGTAACCCGTCTGCTTTGCCGCGTTAATAATCAAATCTCTCGTTTTAAAACTGACTAAAGGAGATCCTGACAGTGCTCTCGAAACAGTAGAACGAGAGACGCCCGTCATATCGGCGATCTGCTGCATATCTACGGTCTCGAATTTGTTCACTGACACTTACTCCCAAGAGGCGAACAGTTGGTCTTGTTGGCTTAATTGATCGAGCGTCACGAAAAAACGTGGCGCGAAGCTCAATTGTAAATCGTCTGTCGCTTTACTTGTATAGGGTGCCATAAAAATCAGCCGGTTGTTACGCTCATCTAAGCCTAAAATTGTTGCGCCGAACAGATGATCAACCCCGCAGAGAATGCTCGATTGCTTACCAGCCCTGATCCACGGTCCGAATGGCGATTCTCCAATGTAAAGCCTGATGCAGTTCGAAATTTCGCAGTCATCCTGCATCTCAGATTGTCGGTCAGTGGTCGCTGCCACCAAGATGAATTGTTTTAGCTTTTGCAGATAGAAAAGTTTCGGTATTTCAAATTGGGTAAATTCATCGCTATCGGGAAGCGATATGGGGGGAAGCAAGACGGCCTCTTGCAGGCCATTGACGAGCTGTGCGATGCCCAGCGCGGGGTCTCGTCCGCTCGATTTAGCCGCAAAGGCCACATAGGTCTTTTGGCCATAGGCGAAAACAAAAGGGTCCCGCCAAGCGAGAATAGGGCCGCCGCACTCGCCTTTGTTACTGCCTAAATTTTCTTTGTCGTCAATAAAATAGCCTGAGCTGACAATATAATCATGGTCTCGTTCTGGGCACAGAACACAGTGACCGGATGCGCTTGACCCATCGGCATTCAGTAACGACAGAACTAGATTTTGTATAAATGGTTGTTCAGAAGAGGCGGATCGAACACCTGTATAGGCTTCGACAATTCCATCGGGTAATGGGGTGACTGAGCCACTCCAGACATTGGCTTCATCGTAAGGCTTAGTCATGCCGGGCCGGCGATGAACACCTACATCGCGCCACGTTGCACCGCTATCGGTGGACTCAAAGTGATGGATGTGAAACGCATGATTATTACGATCGCTGGGATCAATCGGGGCATCCCAAAAATCCCGTCGTGGAATCGCTAAACAGAATAAGTGAAAAACGTTGTTGCTTTCATAGGACCAGGCGTCCCAAAGGTAAAATTCAGGATGCTTAATGCCGCTCGTGAACTGCATGCTCATAGGTTATTAATCTGCTTGGTAAAAAGTGCCCCCGTTGGGGGGCACAGTGTTAACGATTTATCAGAAATCGTACCTGATACCTACAGTGCTAGATCGACCGCTCAAAGGGCGCGCTCGAACAAAGCTACCTGCCGCCGCTGAGCCTTCTTCAGATTCAGTAACGACAAACTCATCGGTCAGATTATTGACGTTAAACGTAAGGAGCAAACTATCGCTGATGGCATAGCTACCGAACAGGTGTACCAAGCTATAAGCATCCTGTTTCAGGTCATTGTTGTCCTGCACGTAGTAGTCAGTTGAGCCAACAATTGAGGCACCAATTCTAAATGGACCGTAGGCATACTCAGGCGTGATGGTATAGATAACATCTGCCTGACGGCGGGGTGTGTTGCCGACAACACCTGGGTTGGTGAGGTCTGAAGCAATTTCAGCATCAACCCAGGTTAGGTTTCCTGAGATGAAAAAGCCATTACCCAGTTGTGCACTACCTTCTAGCTCCAAGCCCGTCGCTTCGTATTCACGGATGAAGGTCAGTCCGGAGGTGATTTCAGCGTTGGTTTCTTCAACGGTGGTGTCGAATAACGTAGCATAAGCTGCCCAGTTATCGCCTTGATGCTTATAGCCAACTTCAAACTGGTCAACGGTGTCGTAGCCGTCGGTTGTGCTTGCCAGCGACCCATCTGAGTTTAATGCACCTGAGATCTGAGTCAGGCGATCACCGATAGCACGGCCACCCGATGAGAAACGAGCGAATACAGATGAACTGTCACTTAGCAAGTAGCTCGCACCAAAGCTGTATGACGTGTTGTCTGCGTCGTAGTTCACGTTAGTTACTGCTGAGCTTGATTCGTTCAATACTCTAACACCGCCCGAAATGAAGCCTGCAGAGGTTCCTGTGGGGCTCTCGAGCAAAGGATCAATGACGCCGTTGCCGTTGAGATCTACAGCGACGTTACCACCACAGCAGCCATCGAGGCGGCGACCAGCGGCTTCTACATTGTCTTGGCGAACACCCGCATCAATGTAGAGATCGTCAGTGACTTGAAAGCCTAGGTTTAGGTAGGGAGCAAATGTTGTGTATTCCAGATCCCAGTCCCAGCTCAGGAAGCTTTGGGTTACCGCACCGTTGTCGGCAAGAACCACATCAGTGGCGTTACCCTGACCGTCAACACTGCCACCTACAGCAACGTAGTTGATGTTCTGAGAGTTCGCACCGCTCAATGTTTGCATGCGGGTGTGCCAGCTATTCCAAGTGATATCGATGTTCTGCTTGCTGTAGTACAAACCAGCATCAAGGTTCACACGATCAAACGTCTTGCTGAAGCTGAAGTCGTTAACCAGTAAACCAACATCGTTAAATGTTGTGTCGAACAGAAGGTTGGTGAAGGCCAATTGATTAGGATTAGCATTTGAGCCGTTGACTGTCGCTACAACGTTACCGCAGTCAAGTGTCGCGCCGTCGATTCGAGCGTCCGCACAAAGCGCAGCGCCTTTGTTTGCAATGGTATCCGTGCCACCAGCAAAGCCATCGGTAAAGGGAGAGATGAATCCGCCTTTTATCGATGAAACGCGGAACTTGTTATTAACTCGCCAGCCATTACCAACGTCTTTGTCAAATTCGAAGCCAAAGGCGTCAACTTCTGATTCGATGCCATCTGAAACAGACCGAGACATGCCGTTACCGTAGGGGTCGAAGGTTGTAATATTCGCTGTCGCTTGAGAATGTAGTGTCTGGCTTGAAGCGTCATATCCAGGTACTGCACCGAAGCTGCCGTTTGACTTTACTAAGACGGGCGAAGGCAAATACGTGGTGACCTTATCGTCAAGATGCTTGAAGTAGAGGCGGAAGAAGCCATCTTCTAGCTCTTTGGTGATGTTGAATTTTACTTGGCCGCCACTGTCACCGTTAAAGCCGGTTTCTCTTACGCCTTCGCCGTCACGGAAAAAACCACCGATATGGTAGTAAAGCGTATCGCTGATACGGCCGCCGTATTCGAAGTCAGTTCTGAATTCGTCATAGTCAGCGCCGAAAGAAAGGCCAACAGAACCCGATTCATCGCCGCCGGTCTTGCTAATCATGTTGATAATGCCGCCGGGCGAGTTGGAGGAAACGATTGATGCAGAGCCTCCGCGGATGGACTCAACGCGGCCGAGTGTCCAGTCGTAGCGAACAAAGTTGTCGGTGTTTGCAAAGTTCATGTCACCGAACTCAAGGACGGGTAAGCCATCTTCGTGGAGTTGCATGTATTTTGAACCGCCCGTGGCGAGGGGGATGCCGCGTACCGTGATGTTCGCGTTGCCGTTACCGCCTGAACTTTCAGAGCGAATGCCGGGTAAGCTTCGGAATATTTCCGCAATTGAGCGGGGTGCAATTTTCTCGATGTCATCTTGAGTCATTGAGCTAACTGAAACGCTTGCTTCTAGTTTGCTGACACCCTCGCGAGCTACACCGGTTACTACCACTTCCTCAAGCTCTTGAGCATAGCTTGAGCTGTTTACCAACGCGATGGCGGCAACCAAGGGAAGCTGTGCTATAGATAGAGACTTTCTCATTTCTTGCTCCTTTCGTTATTTGTAGTGCATTAGCGATCGTAAGGGCCGAATCGCTGATGTTTTGTGAGCATAAACACCATGCCTGACGGGACCCTAAACCGCAATGCAATCGATTGCAAGTTAAAATACAATCGATTGCATCAGTAATACAACCGATTGCATAAAAATTGCATATAACCGCTAATAGTGTAATTCTTAGTTCCTAATAAATGTTTGGCGGTGCGAATTATGTCAATAGAACCGAGTAATACAGCGAGCTCTGATGCATACCGATCGGCTCGAGTACTGACCTACTTACTGTTTTTTATATTTGCGTTAACGACGGATGCAGTCGGCGTAGTTATTCCAGAAGTCGTAAAGGAGTTTGATCTCTCTCTCACGCAGGCGGGTAGTTTTCATTACGCTACGATGCTGGCGATAGCATTGTCGGGTGCTTTTCTTGGTTCATTAGCAGACACCTACGGACGCCGCTTTGCGTTGCTGCTTGGTATGGGTTTGTTCGCCGCATCGTGTATTGCATTCGTGACCGGTAGGCAGTTCCTGTTTTTATTGGCTTTGATCTTTCTAATGGGGGTTTCCATTGGCGTGTTCAAAACGGCCGCCCTTGCATTGGTTGGAGATGCAAGTTCTGATCAAACGGCCCACACCCATACCATGAATATGGCGGAGGGATTTTTTGGCTTGGGCGCTATTGTGGGGCCGGCTATTGTCACGGTAATGCTGACAAATGGCATACACTGGACCAACCTATATGTCATCGCCGGTGGCCTGTGTTTACTGGTTATGCTGTATGCCAGTCGGTTGACGTTTCCGAGCTACAAACCCAAAGTATCGAATAGCGCATCGTTCAGAAAATTATGGGCATTTAGCAAGGATCCCTATGCTATGGGCTTCGCATTGGCAATCATGCTTTATGTAGTGGCTGAAGCGGCTATTTATGTTTGGATGCCGACCTATCTGGCCAGCTATGACGGTTCATTTCAGTTGCTTGCAGCGTACGCACTTACACTATTTTTCTGTTTGCGCGCTGGGGGTCGGTTTTTGGGCGCTTGGATTCTTAAACGGACGTCGTGGAAGGCGTCATTAACGATCGCGACCGGCTTGGTGGCTGCTTGTTATGCTGGTGCAGTCGTATTGGGCGTTCAATATGCTATTTTTTTGCTGCCTTTGTCGGGACTTTTCATGTCACTGATCTACCCGACGCTTAACTCAAAGGGAATAAGCTGTTTTGACGCGCATGACCACGGTTCTGTCGCAGGTTTTTTGCTGTTTTTCACGGCTGTCGCGGCAGCGGGTGGTCCGCTAATCATGGCGCTCATTGGCGATGTCTTTGGCGGCATGAAATACGGTTTCATTTTTTCACTGGGCTGCGCTGTGGCGCTGTTCGGCATGGCCGCTGCCAATCAATTGACCAAAGCGACGTCGGGTCGTCTGGGGTGAGGGCTTGCCAATGACTTGTGTCAACAACACGTCAAGCAGAGTGGTGGCCATTGAAGGTGGGGGCACTAAATTCGTCCTCAGTATTGGCAATGACGCTGCTACCGCAACGCGTCACGTCATACCGACAACGACGCCCGAAGAGACAATGCGGTCAATAAAAGAGGTCATTGCGCGGGAGCATGATGAGCTGCCAGTGGCAGCTATTGGAGTGGCTACTTTTGGCCCTATCGACATTGATCGGCAGTCGCCAAGCTATGGCGCTGTCGGCGTCACTCCTAAACAGGGTTGGCAAGGCTACAACTTTGTTACTGACTTAGGGTTGAGCTTTGGCCTGCCTGTCCTAGTAGATAGTGACGTTAACGCGGCGGCTCTAGCGGAGGCCTCGAGCGAGAGTAGGACGCAAAAAATGGTCGATGGCGAGGACCCATGCCGACATTTGGTTTATGTGACGGTGGGTACGGGGATCGGCGTTGGCGTGGTGCACTCGGGCGCTATTGCCAATGGTTTTATGCACCCTGAAATTGGCCATATCGCAGTGCCTCGACATCCACAAGATCGTGAGTTTAAGGGGGCTTGTCCCTATCACGCAGATTGCATTGAGGGTTTGGCCTCTGGCCCCTCGGTGATAAAGCGGTGGGGTCAATCATTGTCTGAGCTAGGTTCTGATCACTTCGGGCACGACCTAGAGGCTTTCTATCTCGGCCAGCTTTGCGCAACTCTGATTTTAAATCACATGCCTACGCGCATCGTTTTGGGCGGCGGCGTCTCTAAAACGCCGGGCCTCATCCAGCGAGTACGCGGCCAGTGTCGGCTGTTATTAAACGGTTACCTTCCCGCGGTTGATACCGATGAAGCCCTTGAGCGACTCATTGTCCGTCCAGTGCTCGGTGAGCATTCAGGTATATCGGGTGCCTATATTTTAGCGAATCGAGCTTTGTCGTAATTGCTTAAATTGATCAGATGTTGACCTTGACTCAAGACAGTGCCACAAAGAGCCTTTATCGCTGCGCGGGCCCATGTTATGTGTGGACGTTACACGCTGACGGTCAATCACCGCCCCGATCTACTGAAGCTGGGGCTGCAAACAAAAGACCGCTTTAACATAGCACCTCAATCAGAGGTGTTAGTTGTAAATGACCAGAAAGTTCACGACTTGATACCCTGGGATTACTCTCCGGGCTGGGCAAAATCGCCGATGCATCTGAGTAACGCTCGCTCTGAAACGCTGCGAGAGAAGCCCTCTTTTCGCGATGCTAAGCGCTGTGTATTCATAGCCGATGGCTGGTACGAATGGCAGCGGACGGCGGGCACTAAACAACCTTGGTATCACCATGGAAATGGCGAATTGCTTTATTTTGCTGGCATCTATAACGACAGCAGCGGCTGTGCCGTTGTGACGCGCGCCGCCCATGACAATATCGCGCATATCCACCATCGGCAGCCAGTGTTACTGGAATCTAGGGCGGTCTCGCATTGGCTGGAAGGACATGACTTGTTTGCGAGCGCTATTACTCGAACAATACAGTGCCATCCGGTGGGATTGGCCGTCAACAAACCCACTAACGATACCGCGTCATTGACCGAACCGGTAACGCTGCCCTCTGTGAACAGCGTATCGGCAACAGATGATCTGTTCACAAATAAATAGCCCACCTTGCCCGCAAGCCACAGGTCGTTTGGGTTTTGTGGGCAGACAATCCACGAGCCAATAACGCGTTGATCTTATGACGTCACTCGGCGTTTTTGTTGATCGTCTCGACGTTGAGTTGGTTCAGTTCATTTTCTAGTCGAAGTCGTGCCGTCGCTCGGGGCTTCGCAAAGCGCGCAATGCCGAGATAGATAACGGGCGTTAGGTAAAGCGTGAAGAGCGCCGCCATACCCAAGCCTCCGAAGACTACCCAGCCAACCGCTGCACGTGCTTCTGCGCCTGGGCCGGTAGCAAGAATTAACGGAAGTGCACCCAGAACGGTCGACATTAAAGTCATGGCGATCGGCCTTAGGCGCGTATGAGCGGCACCCGTAATGGCATCTCGAACCGATTGCCCTTCATCCCGCAATTGATCGGCAAATTCTACGAGTAAGATACCGTTTTTAGCGATGAGCCCGATGAGCATGACCAATCCTACTTGCGAGTAGATGTTGAGTGATGTCCCGGTGAGAAATAGCGCGAAGATGGCGGCCGCCAGACCAAACGGCACAATCATAATAATCACAATTGCGGACGCTAAACTTTCAAATTGCGCAACGAGAACTAGAAAAACAACCAGTAGTGCAAACCCATAGGTAATGAGAGTATCGCGGGTAGTCTCATTCAGCGCTGCAGCTTCACCGCGTGTGATGACTGAAACATCGTCAGGCAGTACTTCTTCCGCCAGCATCATTAGATCATCGATTGCTGTCTGGAGCGCCACTCCCGGCGCAACTTCGACGTCTACTTCAATCGCTCGGCGCTGAGCGCGACGGTCGAGTTGACCCGCGACACCGCGCTCATCGAGTGTGACAACACTGGAGAGCGGAATGAGTTCTCCAGTAGCAGTGCGCACATAGAGATTCACAAGGTCACTGGGATCATCTATTTTGTCGCTACCGGCTTCGAGCACGATCGGCACGCTCTGATCGTCTACGTTGAGATCGACAACCTCAATCCCATCAACCATGACGCGTAATGTCTGTGCAATGCTATCGAGCGGAACGTTAAGGTCTGAGGCGCGCTGCCTGTCGACCTTAACCGACAACTGGGGTTGGGTTGGCTGATAGCTAATTCGGGGGCCACTGACTGAGTCTAGGCGCTCACGAATAGCGTTGGCGTACTCTCTTGCTGCAGCATGTATGTCGTCATAGTCAGTTCCGAGTAGCGCCAAGCTAATGCCACCGCTCGATGCGCCGCGCAGCCCTAAGGAGTTAGAGCTAAATATACGGATAGTCATACCTGGGATGTCGGCAAACAACGGTTTCAGCTCTTCTGCGATTTCTTGCTGGGAGCGCGCTCGCTGATCCCACGGTGCGAGGCGCGCACTGATAAAGACAATATTAGGGTCCCAGCGGCCCACGATAGTGTAGAGCGCCTCGATTTCTCCATTTGCCATTAGTGGCAGAAGCGTGTTTTCCATATGATCGCCTTGGCGCTCAACGTAACTCAGGCCGACACCATCGGGGCCGCGCGAAAATACATTGATGGACCCGCGATCTTCCGGCGGCAAGAGTTCTCTGTCTAACTGCGTATAAACACTACCGGCTGCCATAGCAGCTGCGATTGAAATAAATAGCGTGAGCCAGGGATGGCGCATAACTAGGCCGAGGCTGCGGTCATAAAAATGGACAAGAGCGGAGCCCAAGCCGTCAACGCTGCGTGAGCGCGCTTGATACGGAGCGAGTCGGGCCATCGCAGCGGGGACAATGCTTAAAGCCACGAAAGAAGAGATTGCGACGGCGACAGCCAGCACCAATCCAAACTCTCTAAAGAGACGGCCTGCCGTTCCCGGCAAGAAAGCTATCGGTATGAAAACCGCTACCAGTACCGCAGTCGTTGCGAGTACAGCGAAAAAAACTCTTCGAGTTCCTACGACTGCAGCTGCATTAGAGCCGAGACCTTCAGAGCGGCGACGCTGAACACTCTCGAGCACTACAATTGCGTCATCAACAATAAGTCCAGTTGCCAAAACGAGCGCCAGGAGCGTCAAGATATTGACAGAGAAGCCCATCGCCCAGCACGCAGCGAGTGTGCCTAGAAGTGACACTGGAATCGCAATCGCTGGAATCAAAGTGACACGCATTGAACCGGAAAATAGACGAATTACAGCAATCACTACGATGATGGCAAACAACAACGTTTTGATAACTTCTTGAACGGCTCCGCGAATAAATACCGCATCATCGGAGATTACTGTCAATGTGATGTCTGCGAAGCGCTCATTGACACTAACAATAGCCTCGCGAATGCCGTTCGAAATCTCAATGGTATTGGAGCCCGCCTGTCGCACAACACCCATACCTACGACACGCTGGCCATTTAAACGAACGATACTAGTAGTATCTGCAGGGGAAAAGGTTACGTGAGCCACATCGCGCAGTCTGATTTCATCGCGAATAACTAGCGCTGCAATATCTTCTTCTTTGGTGACCGCCGCGTCCGCGCGCACTAGCAGCTGTTGGTCTCCTGCGCGAAAACTGCCTGCAGGCACGTCGAGGGGTGCGCCTCGGAGTACTTCAGTGACGTCCGCAACGGTGAGCTCGTAACTGGTCAGTCGTAGAGGATCGAGAATAATACGCAACACACGCCGTCGGTTGCCGAAAAGCGGTACATCAGCGACGCCGGGCAGTGAGATGAAGAGCGGCACTATATCTTGTTCGATCAGTCGCGCTAACTCTTGCTCGTTGTACGCGTCACTACTCACCGCAATACGAACTATCTCTTGCGCGTCCTGATCGGCTTTAAATACGGATAGCTGCTCCAAGTTATCCGGTAAATCGCGCTGAACGCGGCTGACGGCCTCGCGCACATCGCCCGCCGCTTGGTCGACGTCGCTGCCTGGGCGAAATTCAATACTGATTCGGGCACTATTTTCTTCACTCGATGAATCAATGGATTTGACACCGGAGACTCGTGCGACCGCTGACTCTAGAATGCGAGTGACTTCGGCGTCCATCGTTTCTGGCGATGCGCCGGGCAACAGTGCCCGTACGTTGACAACCGGGCGGTCAACGTCGGGTAGCTCTCGGACCTCCACGGCTAAAAGAGCTGCAATGCCCGCCAGAATGATCAAGAGATTCATGACGACTACCAGCCATGGGCGCTTAACACCAAGCTCAGGTAATCCGCCACGCCAGTTCAATGGAGTCTTAGGCACCGCCATTAGACCTATCCTTTACGCCGGGGGCGGCCGGTGTTCGCGGTAGCTCTTTGGGGGTCGTATTTTGCAAATTGAGTGCGACGCCAGCCCGTACACTTTGGACGCCCTCAGCGATAACCAGCGTGCCAACGGCGATATCACTCTCAATGAGTAATCGGTTCGGCAGTCGTTTCACCAGGCGAACATCTTTACGCTCTGCCTTGCCATCGCGAGCGATCCAAATATAGGGGCCGTCGGCACCCCACTGTACCGCGACGTCAGGTACTGCGATGAATTCTCCGCGAGAGGTGCTGATGGCAATTTCAAAGGCCATTCCCGGCCGGAAACGATCTTGTTGATTGTCGATAGCAGCCCGTGCAGTGAAGGCACGTGACGCGGTATCGATCCGTGAGTCCACGGCGACGACTTCACCCGAAAATGCGGGCCGACCACTGTTCCAAAGCTGGACCGATACAGCGGTTCCCGAGGTTACCTGACCAATGAAAATCTCAGGGATCATAAAATTAACGAGTAACGTCTTTCTGTCATCAAGCGTCGTGACCAGGGTGGCAGTATCGATACGATCGCCGACGTCGATATCGGTGATGCCCACCCGACCATCGAATGGCGCAATCATTTGCCGCCGAGATAAATCTAATTGGGCTTGTTCTAGGGCGATATGTGCGGTGTCGACAGCGGCTTTTGCAGTGTCGATTTGGCTTTGTGCGATATTGGTTTCATCGCGATTCACAGAGGTGTAGCGCTTTACGAGACGCTCGGCATCGGCCAGCTGGACCTGGGCTAGACGAACAGCCAAGCGCTCATCACGGTCATCGAGCTGTAGCAGCACGTCGCCGGCTTTGACCAATGAATCAGGCTCAAAGGAGACCGCTGTGACCATACCTGCGGTTTCAGGATAAAGCGCGACACTTTTAAGGGCTCTGGTCGTGCCTACGGCTTGTACCGATTCAGTGAGCTTTTCGAGGGTTGCGGGCACAGCGACGACATTAACACTCCGATTCCCTCTGCCGTAGGCTGAACCCTCGCCCTCTGAGGTATCTTCAGAGCAGCCAGAAAGAGCGGGAAGTAGGCCGCCAGCGAAGACTAAACATGCGCATGCACGTAGGCCAGAGCGAGTAAATTGCGCAAAGCGATAATGTTTGAAGGACATCCTGTTCCCTGTTGAGCGGCGTTGGGTTATGACGTTATACACGGTTGTACTACCCACAGCTTTACGCTGAGTAACCCCATTCAGATGACTGCTGGGGGCGAGTTTACCGCGCTTCGAGACTCTTCCGGTCAACTTCTAGGGTGTTATTCACACCGGTGAGCACCACCGTCTATGCAGTGCACGAGTTGGTTGGCTGTGCTCATTCGAGTTCCTTAGTTAGCCGATTAGCCACTTGCTCAGGCTTGGGGGGAAAACCCAGGTAAAATAACTTCGATTAGTCGCGGCCCACGGTGCGCCATCGCTTCTGCGATTGCGGAATCAAACTCGGCAACGGTTTCTACTCGGCTTGCGGGCATCCCCATGCCGTTCGCGATATTGACCCAATCGATTGTCGGATTTGAAAGGTCGAGCAGTGACTTGGCTTTGTCGCTCGGATTCTCTACGCCCACCCGTTGCATCTCAATATTGAGAATAGCGTAGGAACTGTTATTCAGAAGTACTACTGCGACGTCGGTGTTTTCGCGGACCATCGTCCAAAGCGCCTGAGGCGTATACATCGCCGAGCCATCTGCCTGGAGCGCGATAACTTTACGATTGGGGCAAGCGACGGATGCGCCAAGTGCTAGAGGAAGACCCATGCCAATAGCGCCGCCCGTCAGTGTTAGCCAGTCGTGTTGGCGTGCACACCCTGTGAATAAAAAAGCCCCCAAACCGTTGGTAGCACCCTCGTCGCAGACGATAGCGTTCTCCGGGATATGGTTTGACAGTACCTTGCCCATCTCAACCATGTTAATCGGGCCTTGTTCCAAAGCGTGCTGGGCAAAGGGTTGGAGATTAGCGGGCTCCGCAGGTGCCTCTAATGCGTCGGCGAGACGAGTAAGTGCATCGAGCGCATTACAGCGGTCGTCAGCCAAGCCAACAACGCGAGTGCGATCGGCTACTAAATAGCTAGGCTTGCCTGGATACGCAAAGAAAGATACTGGCGCCTTTGTACCAACGATAACCATGGCATCGAAATCTTGCAGATACTCGGCCGCTTGTTCACCGAAGTAGGGCAAGCGCTCAACCGGAACACGACCTTCGCCCCGCTGAAGTCGGGTGAAAAACGTTTCAGTAATGAGCCGAGTACCTGTTGCAGCCGCAATACGACCCGCTTGAAAGAGAGCGTCAGAACGTAACGCCATGCCGCCGAGGAACAAGGTGCTATTAGTGGTCTCCCGCAACGCTTCTGCAGCTTCTTTAACCGCGTCATCTGAGGCTGTGGGGGGCGCGATGCGCTCAACCTGGCGGCTATGTGCCGGTGCACTGGACCACGCATGATCTGCAGGGGCGATAAAGCTCGCAATTTGCCCCGGGTAAATACTGGCAGCTTCAAATGCCTGAACCCCAATTTCCGCTAGGTGTTCTGGACTCTCTGAATCGCCAATCCAATCGGATACGGGCGATGCGAATGCATGGATGTCAGATGTTAGCGGCGCATCATATTCGCGATGATAAGTAGCGTGATCGCCGATCATATTGATGATGGGAGAGTTCGCGCGGTTAGCATTGTGTAGATTGGCACTGCCGTTACCAAAGCCGGGCCCAAGATGCAGTAGTGTCAGGGCTGGTTTCTCAGCCATTCGTCCATAGCCATCGGCAGCGCCTGTCACAACACCCTCGAAAAGACCTAGAATAGCGCGCATTCGCGGCTCGCCATCGATCGCCGCTACCAGCTGCATCTCTGACGTTCCGGGGTTAGCAAAGCAAACTTCAACGCCTGCGTCAGCTAGAGCTCGAATCAGTGCATCTGCTCCATTCATTGCGTGTACTCCGATTTTTGAAGGTACTGTTGTATAAGGTGCCGTTGTATAAGGTGCCGTTGTATAAAGTGCTGTTATCTACGGTGCTGCTAACTAAG
>DAIRTN010000004.1:64411-133484 GCA_036803865.1 Luminiphilus sp. | reverse complement strand
AGATGGTGCCCAGAAGAGGACTTGAACCTCCACGCCCTTGCGAGCACTAGCACCTGAAGCTAGCGTGTCTACCAATTTCACCACCTGGGCAGGGGAAACTCTGTGAACTATCAGAGCGCGCGCAGGGTAAAGCGGGATCGGTTTCTTGTCAACGCTAGTCTCTAGACAAGCTCGAGTAAGGGCAGTCGGTTGCGAAGCGCTTCGGGTTCTTGGGTGACGTCGGCGAGCGTTACTTTGTCGAGCTCTCTGAAGAAAGCCTCGAGGCCTTGCCGAAAAAGTCCGGTGAGTTTGCATTCGCCGATCAGAGGGCACGTATTAGTAGCTGGGTTGAAACATTCTACGACCTCACTCGCGCCTTCCAGCGCTCGGACTACCTCGCCAATAATAATCTGCTCTGCTGCCATACCCAGTTGTACGCCGCCGCTGCGACCGCGAATAGTCCGTAAATAACCCAGCTGACCCATTTGGCGCGCAGATTTCAGGAGGTGTGCTTTGGAAATGCCAAACGCACGGGCGATATCTTCGATGCGTACAATTTGCCCAGGGTGCAGGGCGCAGTACATCAGTGTACGTAGCGAATAATTGGTGTAAGCAGTGAGTCTGATGAGCTGGCCCTCGTTCACATCGTTCGTGCAACTTGCTACTCGCAAAGTAGTACGTGAAAAGCTACTTCACGATTTTAAGCTTGCGTTATTTTGTGGCGTTATACAATAAATAAGCGTTTTCTGGCATCCAGGTTGGCGCAGTTTTCACCAATGCCTCAAACCCCTCATGTGCGTATACTGGCGGGCTATACACTTAGAGTAATTAGAGACTATTTTGACATCGAGCAAGGATAAGCGACGCAGTAAACCACTGGCAGATCCGCACGCGGCGCGTGAGGCTGGCAAATACGATAACCCTATTCCCAGCCGCGAAGTCATAATGGACGTGCTCAAAGCCAGCCATACGGTCATGAAATTGCCCGCGCTTGCGGCTGAGCTCAATCTCACCAGTGACGACAATCTTGAAGCGTTGCGCAGACGGGTTAATGCGATGCAGCGTGACGGCCAGATCCATGTGGATCGTCGGGGCCGCATTGGGTTGGCTGAAAAGCTCGATCTAAAGCGTTGTCGTATTATCGGACACCGAGACGGCTACGGATTTGCGCGCCTTATCGAAGAAGAGGGCGATGACTTTTTTCTCTCAAACCGTGAAATGCAGCGGGTCTTTGACGGCGATGAAGTCTTAGTTGCCATCTCCGGCGTTGATAACCGCGGCAGGCGTGAAGGCAAGGTGGTTGAAGTTCTAACCCATGCAGTTACTGAGCTGCCTGGTCGGTACATGGAAGAGAGTGGCATCGGCTATTTGGTCTCGTATAACACCCGAATCAGCCAGCGAATCCTTATTCCGCCGCCGAAAAAGGGCGGTGCAATTCCCGGTCAAATGGTGTCCGTGAAAATCACTGACTACCCGACCAATGTGCTGGGCGCCAAGGGCGAGGTGGTTGAGATTCTCGGTGATCATCTAGACCCAGGCTTGGAAATCGACATTGCGATTAAGGCCCATCAGATTCCCAATGAGTGGCCCGATGAGGTGCTGGAAGAAGCCGGTCGTTTGGGTGATGAGCCTCGCGATGAGGATAAAACGTTTCGCGTAGATTTGCGTGCTAAGCCCTTTGTCACTATTGATGGCGAAGATGCGCGTGACTTTGATGATGCCGTTTATTGCGAGAAGTCGGGTACCAGCTACCGTTTGTGGGTAGCGATCGCTGACGTATCCCATTACGTTCCAGTAGGTTCTGCCCTCGATAAAGAAGCGACACTGCGAGGCAACTCGGTTTACTTTCCAGAGCGCGTGGTACCGATGTTCCCCGAAGTACTGTCGAACGGACTCTGCTCGTTAAAGCCGCATGTTGACCGACTTGCCATGGTTGCAGAGCTTGAGATTGGCGCGGATGGTCAGGTTACTGATAGCTGTTTTTATGAAGCCGTCATTCATTCTCACGCGCGCCTCACGTATACCCAAGTGGGTGAGGTTCTTGAGCAGGGTTGGCATGACGATGTTCCCGCAGAGCGCTACGACGATTTGCTGAGGCTGCATGCCCTGTACCATGCTTTACGTGCTGCTCGTGAGCGCCGCGGTGCAATCGATTTTGAGACTGTCGAAACCCGAATTATTTTTAACGATGATCGCAAGATAGAGTCCATCACACCGGTTCATCGAAATGACGCGCACAAGCTGATTGAAGAGTGCATGTTGGCCGCCAACGTTGCTACCGCCAATTTATTGGAGCAGTCGGAGTTGCCTGCGCTGTTTCGAGTCCATGATGGGCCCAGTGCCGAGCGACTCGAGAACCTACGCGGCTTTCTAGGCGAGCTCGCCTTAGATTTGCCGGGAGGCGACGCGCCTACCCCCGCTGACTATCAATCAGTGTTGGCACAGATTGAGGAGCGCCCCGATGCCACGGTGATTCAGACCATGATGCTGCGTTCACTGAGCCAAGCGGTCTATGCACCTGAGAACAAGGGCCACTTTGGTCTGCATTACCCAGCCTATGCACATTTCACGTCTCCCATCCGTCGTTACCCTGACCTGTTGGTGCACCGCGCGATTCGCCATTTAATTCGCTCACGTAAAACGTGTGCGCAACTGCAGCGAGTTGAAGGTGCGGGCGTGCTCAAGAAGGAACTTATTTACCCTTACTCGTTTGGCGATATTGTGATGCTTGGCGAGCAATGCTCTATGACCGAGAGGCGTGCCGATGATGCCACTCGAGAAGTGGAGGCTTGGCTTAAGTGCGAGTTTTTGCGCGACAAAGTGGGTGGGGTTTACTCGGGTGTTATCGCCGCGGTAACGGGCTTTGGCATTTTTGTTGAGCTCGTGGATTTGTATATCGAAGGCTTGGTGCATATCAGTGCCCTACCTGGGGATTACTACCACTTCGACCAGTCAAAACAGCGTTTGATCGGCGAGCATACTCGGCGTGTATTCCAGTTGGGGGGAGCGGTCACAGTCAAGGTGGCACGTGTCGACTTGGATGAGCGCAAGATCGATTTGGAAATGGATGAGCTCCCATCGACTAAAAATACCGCAGATGCCAAAGGCAAGCCTTCTGGGCGACGAAAGTCACCTGGGAAATCGGCTGGGAAACCCGCGAGGAAAGCCGATGCAAAGGCTAGCAAGCGAGGTCGGGGAAAAGGTGGGGTGGCTGAAGTAGCGAAACCCGCCAAGCCAGGAAAATCTAAGCCTTCGGGGCCTAAAGGTAAACGAGGACGTAAGTCTTGAGCGAGTGGATTTACGGTTTTCACGCGGTTGAAGGCGTTATTAAGCGCAGTCCCGAGCGGATTACCGCTTTGTGGCTGGCTAGTAACCGGCGCGATAAGCGAGCTCAGGAAGTCGAGGCGTTGGCACAGACCCAAGGTGTCGCAGTTACCCGTGTCGAGCGTTATCAGCTCGACATGGAGATCGATGGGCGTCATCAAGGAATTGCGGTCAGTGTGCAAGGTGATGAAGCGGTCGCTGAGGTGCTCACCGAGGCCTCGTTAGTGGCGAGCGTAGCCAGCGGTCGGTTTAATTTACTCTTAGTCTTAGACGGCGTCACCGATCCTCATAATTTGGGAGCCTGTTTACGAAGCGCCGATGCCGCTGGTGTGCACGCGGTTGTCGTCCCGAAAAATAACAGCGCCGACGTTAATGCGGTGGTGAGTAAAGTCGCCTGTGGCGCTGCCGAAGTAATACCGCTCGTCCCGGTGACGAATCTAGCACGCACGCTGTTGGCCTTGCAGGGAGCGGGGGCGTGGATTGTCGGCACCTCTGGCGACGCTGAACAGTTTATCTACGATGTTGATATGACCGGACCTACTGTGCTGGTCATGGGCGCTGAGGGTGACGGTATGCGTCGACTGACTACCGAACATTGCGATTATTTAGTGAAACTACCAATGGCTGGAACAGTGTCGAGCTTAAATGTCTCTGTAGCTACTGGTGTGTGCCTGTTTGAGATTGTGCGCCAACGCGGCATCGCCTAGAGCGTGGCAATAGAGGGCTACAATTCACAATTGCAAACCTACACTAGCGGCTGTAGACTCCGCGATCTTAAAAATTAGCCGGCCCTGTGTGGGTCATTCTCCTTGTCGCACCACTGTTTTAGCCAGATGGGCGGCATTAACCCGAAAGGAGTTCGCGAGTGCGACACTACGAAGTTGTGTTCATGGTCCATCCCGACCAGTCTGAACAAGTTCCAGGTATGATTGAGCGATACACTACCGTCATCACCAAAGATGGCGGCCAGGTTCATCGTCTCGAAGATTGGGGTCGACGTCAGTTGGCTTACCACATCAACAAAGTTCATAAGGCTCACTACATTCTGATGAATGTCGAAGCTTCTAACGAAGCGATGGAAGAGCTGACAACGACTTTCCGCTATAACGATGCCGTTATCCGTAACCTCGTGATTCGTCGCGACGATGCGGTAACGGACGAGTCTCTGATCATGAAGGCAGAGAAAGAAGATCGTGAGCGCAAGTCACGTTATCAGGAGCGACAAGCACCTGAAGCGTCGTCAGAGCCTACTCAAGAATCCAACACCTCCAGCGATGATTCAGATGACGCTGGCGAAAGCAGCGAGGATTAATTCATGTCACGTTTTTTCCGACGACGTAAGTTCTGCCGCTTTACTGCCGAAGGCGTTAAAGAGATCGATTATAAAGATCTCGAAATCCTTAAGCAGTACGTTAGTGAGACCGGCAAGATTGTTCCTAGCCGTATCACGGGTACCAAGGCGAAGTATCAGCGCCAGCTGGCAACAGCTATCAAGCGCGCACGTTACCTTGCTTTGTTGCCTTACACGGATGCACACCAGTAAGGTTAGATGATGCGCGGCCTCGCAGAATTCATCATGCGTGGTCGCTGGCAGGCGCTGGCGGTCGCAGCATTGGGAGCAGGATCGCTTCTTTTTGGCTGGATTAGCGCGTCTGCAGTTGCCCTCGTCACGCTTCGTAAGGGGTGGACTGAGGGAATGTGGCTAACGCTGTGGGCTTTATTGCCGGCGGGGTTGATCGCTTGGTTTAGTGGGGATTCAGGGAGTGTTTTACTGCTTCTTGGTACCTTTTGTCTCGCGGCAACGTTGCGCGAGTCGGTAAGTCTGCCGTTAGCGGTGGTAGTGTCAGTTTTGGTAGGTTTCGCTAGTGGTGCTGCACTCTTGTTGTTCAGCACCGAGTTTTTGCAGCAGCTGGTCGAAGTCTTCAACACGGTCATTACCCAGCTCGAAGCCGGGTTACAGACAGACGGTGCTGTCGAGGTAAGTCTCGACCGTCCTAGCACAGTTCAAATCGCGGGCATGCTCGCGGCGGGAAACAGTGCGATGACAGTGCTCAGTTTGTTGTTGGGCCGTTATTGGCAAGCGTTGTTGTACAACCCGGGTGGGTTTAGACGAGAATTTCATGAATTGCGTCTGCCACCTCACTGGACTTTGGGCTTGACGATATTGGCTCTGGTTCTTTGGTTTGCACTGCCCGATTACACGGGTTGGGCGGCGGTTGCAGCGGTGCCATTAATGTTTTGTGGCTTTGCGCTGGTTCACGCGCGTGCCGCAGTAGCTGGACAGGGTACAGGTTGGCTGACTGCATTGTATTTGCTTTGGCTGGTTATCGATCCAGTTAAGTTGGCGTTGCTCGGTATTGTTGTGATTGACGCTGTATTGAATTTCCGCGGACGTTGGAAAAATCGACGCGAGGCGGGTGGGGAGTAGTCCCTCTTAAGATCATTTGTCGAGTCGGGATAATCCGACCAAAAGGAAAGAGAGCGATGGAAGTTATTCTTCTGGAAAACGTAGGCAGTCTTGGCAGCTTGGGTGACAAAGTCACTGTAAAGCCTGGATACGGCCGGAATTTCTTGGTTCCTCAGGGTAAAGCAGTTCCTGCTACCAAAGATAACGTTGCTAAGTTTGAGGAGCGTCGCGCAGAGTTAGAAGCCGCGGCATTAGCGACTCTAGAAGCTGCTCAAAAGCGCGGTTCAGCCCTTGACGCCCTGGAGCTCATCGAAATCGCAGCGACAGCGGGTGATGAAGGTAAGCTGTTTGGTTCGGTCGGTACCCGAGACATCGCCGCGGCTATTACAGCGGCTGGCGTGGACGTCGATAAGTCAGAAGTACGCCTTCCTGAAGGCGTAATTCGCGACGTGGGCGAATACGACATCATGCTTCAGCTTCACGCTGACGTGACTGTTAACGTCGCTGTTGCGGTTGTTGCTGAGTAATAAAGCCCCTAACGCTCGACAGGTGTGGGTTTTATGTTCCCACCTGTTGGCATCCTCGGCTATCCTGAGCCTTTACGAGATTAACTCGGGATTAGGCTTATGAGTGATTACAGCGCGAGCGCTGAGTCCTACAAACCCCTCGATGCGGATATTGCCCGCATCAAGATGCAGCCCCATTCGGTTGAGGCTGAGCGTTCTGTCATTGGTGGTCTATTACTGTCGTCGGACGGATGGGATCTCATTGCAGAAGTGGTAACGGCGGGCGATTTTTATCGGCCCGAGCACCGCGCAATCTTTCGTCAAATTGCTATGCTCGTCGATCGAGGCGAGCCGGTCGACGTAGTCACTGTCGCAGATCGCTTGCTGGCAACGGGTGAGCTCGACGCTGCCGGTGGCCACACTTATCTTGCTGAGCTGGCCGAGCAAACACCTACTGCTGCCAATATTCGAGCCTACGCAACCGCTGTTCACGAACGCGCGGTGCTGCGCAAGCTCATTGGTGCCGCCCAAGACATTGCGAATAACGGTTACAACCCTGATGGTCGGTCCTCAGAAGAGCTGCTCGATGAAGCTGAGCGACGAATCATGCAAATCTCCGAGGAGGGGCCGAAAACGGGCGCCCCAAGAGGCATGGAGCCGCTATTGGCGGGAGCGCTGGAGCGAATCGAAGAGCTGTTCAATTCAGGCGGCGAGATTACAGGATTAAGCACCGGCTTCATTGATCTCGATAAGATGACCTCGGGTATGCAGCCCTCCGATTTGGTGATTGTCGCCGGCCGTCCTTCCATGGGCAAAACTAGTTTTGCGATGAATCTGGTAGAAAATGCCGCCGGTAAAAGCGACAAGCCGATTCTTGTATTCTCCATGGAAATGCCGGCAGAAAGTTTGGTCATCCGGATGTTGTCCTCTCTGGGCCGAATCGATCAATCGCGCGTTCGAAATGGCAAGCTTGAGCAAGATGATTGGCCAAAACTGTCTAAAGCGATGAATACGCTGAAAGAGGCGCGTATTTTTATCGACGATACACCGGCACTCACGCCCACAGAGCTTCGCTCGAGAGCTCGCCGGGTTGCCAGAGAGCATGGTGAGCTGGGTATGGTGATGGTGGACTACTTGCAGCTGATGCAAGTAGCTGGCTCTAGCGACGGCAGGACAGCAGAAATTTCTGAAATTTCTCGAAGTCTTAAAGCGATTGCCAAAGAGTTTCGTTGCCCAATGGTTGCGCTTTCACAGTTGAATCGCTCACTTGAGCAGCGCCCAAATAAGCGCCCCGTCAACTCTGACCTACGCGAATCGGGTGCGATCGAGCAAGATGCCGATGTCATCATGTTTATTTACCGCGATGAGGTTTATCACGAAGACTCTCCCGATAAAGGGGTGGCTGAGATCATCATCGGCAAGCAACGTAACGGACCTATCGGTACCTGCCGGTTGGCATTCCAGGGCGAGTTTACGCGCTTTGAAAATTTGGCCGCCGGCCGCTACGAAGACTACTAATCGCCATCGACTTTGCTGTAGATGCCTGTTTCTGCCCGCAGATTATTCAATGCAGCTTTACGCTCGTCCGTTGACATCTTCGTGTGCTCTGGCTGCTCGGATAGCAGATTGACGTCGGGCATTGCCAGCTCTTCGCCTCTTAGTACTAGAGCGACATAGCGCTCATAATGGGGTTTGAACACTGGCCATGTCTTTGATTCAGTGTTGTTGGCCAGAAAAAACCAATCGCTATCGCGCCCAGCGAAATATACGGCGGGATGGCTCCACTGCTGCTCTTGTTTGGGCGAGGGCTTCTGGCTCGCCTCGATAAAAGCTTCTCTCGGACCCGGCAAGCCCTTGTGTCGCAGCGCATCTTGGCAACTTTCAAGCATTCGGTGCAGTGTGGGTAAGTACTCGCTATTTTCTATAGCGTGGCGAGCTCCCAAGAGAATGACGTCGGCCGAAAAACCATTTAAGGACTCAAGCCACAGCCGCTTAATTTGGTTCAACTGCCCGTTGTCTGGATACGCCGCGTAGAACTGATTGTGGTAGTTCAACCGAAACAACGCGAATACCTGATTGATGGCTTCAATCATACCGTCCTTACTGGACGGTTGTTCGGTGTCGCCGTTACTCTGCCCAGCTGGTGTCGCTGAGGTCGTCTGCGAGACTCCGGTCCCTTGTACGACCCGTTGGGCCAGGTCGGCTGCTTCCTTGGCTTTGGACATTTTCGCCTCCATGGCGTTGCTCCCAGCGCCATTGATGTTTGACATGCTGTAAGAACTTGCTGTTCCACGATGTGTGCATTTCGTTACTGTCTGTCCAGTAAAGCACAAATTCGGGCACTCGTTGTCGAGCAAAGTCTCTGCTAATACCCGCCATGTCTAAGATTTCGAAAACTTCGTTACTGGGTTGCCATGCGGGACCGATACGCGTGGGCTCAGTGCTATGCACTAACCCGCCCGCGAAGCGGGACCAGCGTTGGCGCACGAAGCTAATAAAACGACTATTGACTTCTTTGGGTGGGCCGCCTTTTTCTCGCCAATAAAGCACGAACTCGGGCCGCAACGTATCTATGAATTCGGGATCAACCCCCGATCGCACCATAATTTCCATAGCATCGTGACTGGGATGCCAGTCAGCATCGAATTTAGGGGGCTCTGAAATGGTGAATGCGGGATGTTGGTGCTGTTGGCGGCGCCATATGGCTAGCACGTGTTGTCTAAATCGACTGTCACGAGTGCGATCGGCGACGCCGCGTTCGAAATTAGCGAGCTGGCTAAGCGCAAACTGGCGGTCAATACCATGATTCAGGGCGAGCAGATCGAGAACGCCCTCCGAGGGCTGCCATGTGTCTTCAGGCGTTATGCGGGGTTGTAAAGGCGCTCTTTGGCTATGTTCACCCTGGTGGTGTTCACCCGTCTTGGAGTGCTCACCCGCCAGAGACACTCGTACTGTGGCACCATCGTCTTCAGAGAGTATAGCGATAACCCCCAGTTCCGCGAGTCGCTTGAGCAGCTGTAAAATTTCGTGCCGCTGCCAAAATGGAAAATTCTTTTCCAAAGACGTCATAACTAAGGCGTGCCATCGACCGGGAGTTTGGGGGATCTGCGGCGCAATACCTTGTAATAAAATAGCCTCGCTTAGCCCGATGGTGGCTGCCAAATCGGGTGAAAACGTCAACTGACGATCAGGAATAAGTGAGCTTGATGACATTAGTGTGAATGATTAATGAAAGGGTCTGCTAGCATACCGATGAATGGCGTTTGATTATAGTGACTGACTGCCGAGATAAACTCTGCATACATTATTAGGGGCAACCCTTAGTTTCTCAAGGAACCACCATGGCGAAAGTAAAGACGGCGTTTGTGTGCAATGACTGTGGCGCTGACTATCGAAAATGGCAAGGTCAGTGCAGTGAATGCCGTGCTTGGAATACCATAACGGAAATTCGCTTAGGACCAGCAAAATCCGCGGGTGGCGCGCGAAGCGCTCATTCCGGGGGTTATGCAGGTACCACGGCGGACGTTCGCTTGTTAAAAGATATTGATGTTGTCGAGCTGCCCAGATTCTCGAGTGGCTTACAGGAGCTCGATCGCGTCTTAGGCGGTGGTTTTGTCCCCGGTTCGGCCATTTTAATCGGCGGGCATCCCGGCGCAGGTAAAAGTACGTTGCTGCTGCAAACACTGTGTACGCTCGCGACACAGCATTCGGCACTCTATGTCACCGGCGAAGAAAGCCCGCAGCAAATAGCGATGCGTGCCGATCGGCTCAGTCTACCAACGGACGCGTTGAAAATTATGGCGGAAACCGATGTCGATGCGATTTTGGCTGCCGCTGACAAGCACAAACCAAAAGTGATGGTGATTGACTCGATCCAAGTGGTTCATTCGGAAGCTATTGCCTCTGCACCGGGGAGTGTTTCTCAGGTGCGTGAGTGTGCAGCGCAACTGACTCGGTTTGCTAAACAGTCGGGCGTGGTCATGATTCTAGTGGGGCACGTTACTAAGGAGGGAAGCCTCGCAGGCCCGAAGGTTTTGGAGCACATGATCGATTGCTCCATCTTGTTGGAGGGGGAGCAGGACTCCCGCTATCGCATTCTTCGAGGTAGCAAGAATCGCTTTGGCGCAGTCAATGAGCTGGGTATTTTTGCCATGACAGACCAAGGGTTGAGAGAAGTAAAAAACCCTTCCGCTATTTTTCTCGATCGCGCAGAGCGCCCAGCACCCGGCACAACGGTTATGGTTGTCTGGGAAGGTACTCGGCCGCTACTTGTCGAGATTCAAGCACTGGTCGACGATAGCTCTCTGGGTAATCCTCGACGAGTCGCTGTTGGATTCGAACAAAATCGATTGGCCATGCTGCTTGCTGTGTTACATCGACATGGCGGTATTCAAGTGGGTGATCAAGACGTTTTCGCAAACGTTGTGGGCGGTGTTCGCGTACTCGAAACCAGTGCTGATTTGGCTTTACTGACGGCGATCGTATCAAGCCTACGTAATCGTGTGTTGAGTCGCGATATGGTGGTCTTTGGTGAGGTTGGGTTGTCGGGTGAGATTCGGCCGGTGCCATCAGGCCAGGAGCGTTTGAGTGAAGCTGCGAAGCATGGGTTCCGCCGCGCGATCGTGCCGCGGGGCAATGCGCCAAAGCAACCTATTAAAGGTTTAGAGATAATTCCCGTAAGTCGTTTAGATGAGGCGCTACAAGCGGTTCAGTAGTTGCTCGGGGTACGTCATTGCGGGCTAAAATCGAGAACTAAGATTTGGGTCATAAGGCAGTTGATACGTGGAGATCTGACCAGGGTAAACTTGGTTACGTTAACGTTGGTAACATTAAAGGCGCCAATATTGGCGATTTAGTCGCTCAATGACACGATGAGAGCCGTGCCATTGAGGATGTGCCGGAGAGTTACGGTGACGCGCCGTCAAAGTTACATGAGTTTGCGGTATTTTACGCGGCTTGGCATATCGGCGTCCTTGCCCAAGCGCGATCGGCGTTCCTCTTCGTATTCAGTGAAATTCCCCTCGTGAAATACAACGCCACCGTCGTCTTCGTAGGCGAGAATGTGCGTTGCAACACGGTCCAAAAACCATCGGTCGTGGGAGATGACCATGGCCGAGCCTGGGAATGCGAGTATTGCCTCTTCCAATGCGCGCAGGGTTTCAACATCAAGGTCGTTGGTCGGTTCGTCAAGCAGTAAGACGTTGGCTCCTTGCTTCAATAATTTTGCAAGGTGTAAGCGGTTTCGCTCGCCACCCGATAAATCTTTGACAAATTTTTGTTGATCGGAGCCTTTGAAATTGAAACGTCCCACATAAGATCTGGAGGGCACTTCATAGTTGCCGATCTTAATGATGTCCAAGCCGTCGGAAACCTCTTCCCAGACGGTTTTGCTACCGTCTAAGTCATCGCGGGACTGATCAACATAACCCAGCTGAACGGTTTCACCCACGATGACCTCGCCGCCATCAGGCTGCTCAATGCCCATTAGCAGTTTGAACAGCGTCGACTTACCCATGCCATTGGCGCCTATGATGCCGACAATACTGCCTTTCGGGACGGTAAAGCTGACGTTGTCAAACAGGAGTCGGTCACCAAAGGTCTTGCGCAGATTATTGACTTCAATAACCTTGTCACCCAAGCGAGGTCCGGGTGGTATATAAATCTCGTTGGTTTCATTGCGCGTCTGATATTCCTGCGAATTCAGTTCCTCGAAACGCTGCAGGCGCGCCTTGTTTTTAGCTTGCCGGCCTTTCGGGTTACTTCTCACCCATTCTAATTCGGCCTTGATCGCTTTTTGGTGGGAAGCCTCTTGCCGTGCCTCCTGTTCTAGGCGCGCCTCTTTGGCTTCAAGCCAAGTCGAGTAGTTACCTTCATAAGGAATCCCGCGACCGCGGTCGAGTTCTAGAATCCAGCCAGCCGCATTGTCGAGGAAGTATCGATCGTGTGTTATCGCCACAACGGTTCCAGGAAAGTCTTCTAAGAAGCGCTCAAGCCACCCTACTGATTCCGCATCAAGGTGGTTGGTGGGCTCGTCGAGGAGGAGCATATCGGGCTCGGATAAGAGTAGACGACACAGGGCAACGCGTCGACGCTCGCCACCTGACAGAGTATCGACATTGGCATCCCATGGGGGTAATCGAAGCGCATTAGCGGCTATCTCAAGCTTGGTATCCAAATTATGGGCATCGTGCGCCTGAATAATATCTTCAAATCGTGCCTGCTCTTTTGCAAGCGCATCGAAATCTGCGTCAGGTTCTGCATAATCGGCATAGACTTTTTCTAGGCCAGCTAGTGCGTCAATAGCCTCTTGCACGCCTTCTTCCACATTGCCGCGTACGTCTTTCTCTGCGTTGAGTTGCGGCTCCTGCTGAAGATAGCCAATCTTGATCCCCGCTTGGGCGCGCGCCTCGCCTTGAATGTCAGTATCGATCCCCGCCATGATTCGTAAAAGCGTCGATTTACCTGAACCATTGAGGCCCAGCACACCAATCTTGGCGCCTGGAAAAAACGACAGGGAGATATCTTTAAGAATTTCGCGCTTAGGTGAAACGATTTTCCCCACGCGATTCATTGTGTAGACGTACTGCGCCATTAGTCCATGTCCTGATGTGTTTCGATTGAGGGTGGGGAGCATAGCAAACCCTACTTTGTAGGGCACCTGCTGGTGTGGCTATTTACCCTGCAATAGGGGCGTCACTGGGGCTGTCTTCATCATGAACATAGTCAGATGGCAGCAGCTCTTCGTGAAAGTCCTCATACTCGAACTCAGTTTGTGCTGACACTTTGGCTATGTGGAAAAGCGCATCGCCCTCATAGACAGTGGGCAGGTTGGATCGACCAATCACGATGCCTGACAGCGGCGCAATAACTTCAATCTCCCAGGTCCCCAGAGGATCGGAAACGACGCCGATAACTTGGTTTTTTTCGACCTGCCCGCCGAGGGAAACCAATACGCGATGGACACCACTGCCGGGGGAACGCACCCACTGGGTGATTTTGCTAACAATGGGTTTTTTGGGCGCGCGTGCGCGACTCGGTCGGAGCATGCCAATATGGCGCATCACGTTGATCACACCTTTAACACCGGCGCGGATATACACCTCATCGAAGCGGAGTGCTTCGCAGCTCTCGTACAGGATGACGGGCACACCCATCTCGGTCGCATATTCTCGGAGTGAGCCATCTCTAATTTTTGAATCAATGACAATAGGCGCACCAAAAGCCTGTGACATCCCTTTGACGACAGTGTCGTTCAGTTCTGCGCGGATTTGTGGAAAATTAGAGCGGTGTCGTCCACCCGTATGTAAATCTATGCCGTGGCTGCACTTAGCAACGATTTCATTCATAAATGTATAGGCCAATCGCCCTGTTAGTGACCCGCTGGGCGAGCCGGGAAACGAGCGATTTAAATCTCGACCATCCGGCAGGTAGCGCGAGTGGTTATTGAAGCCATAGACATTAACGATGGGGATCGCGAGCAGCGATCCAGACATTTTTTTGGGGTCTATCGTTTTCAATACGCGGCGAACAATTTCCACGCCGTTGATTTCGTCGCCATGAATCGCGGCGCATACAAACAGCGTGGGGCCGGGACGCGTGCCTCGAACGACCTGCACTGACAGTGACATATCATCGTTACTAAAGGTCGGTGCGACCTCAATTTCGACGGTGCGTGTTTCGCCAGGCAAAACGCTTTCTCCGCCGATAGTGAGTGCTTCGGTGTAGCGCTTTCGCGTGGCGGTGTTCACATTATTACCTCAGCCTTTGGAGCGACCGTGTGCTTTGCCGGGTTGTGCAAACTCTTCAACAAACTGGATGATTTTCTTAGCTACATTGATACCTGTTGATTCTTCGATGCCTTTGAGGCCAGGAGACGAATTAACCTCCATGACCAGCGGACCGCGCTCTGAGCGCAATAAATCGACGCCCGCTACATTGAGCCCCATGGTTTGCGCCGCTTTTACCGCCGTTCGGCGCTCGGCGGGTGTCAGCTTTGTTTGTCGCGCGGTGCCGCCTCTGTGAAGGTTGGAGCGGAAGTCGCCCGGTGCAGACGTGCGCTCCATTGCCGCCACTACTTTTCGTCCGATCACAAAGCAACGCACGTCGCTGCCACCGGCCTCTTTGATGTATTCCTGTACCAAGAAGTCTGCTTTGAGCTCCGTAAATGCGTCGATAACTGATTCTGCAGCTTTAATGGTCTCTGCCAAAACAACACCTCGACCTTGAGTGCCTTCAAGTAACTTCACGACTAGGGGCGCGCCGCCAACGAGTTTAATGAGTTCACGTGTGTTGTGAACGTCGTGAGCGAATCCTGTCACGGGCAGTCCTAGACCTTTTCTAGACAGTAACTGCAGTGCACGCAACTTTGATCGTGATCGGCCGAGTGGAATTGAGCCAACTAGGCTGTAGGTGTCCATCATCTCGAACTGACGAATAACGGCGGTACCGTAGTTTGTCACCGAGGCACCAATACGCGGAATCACGGCATCTTGGCGCTCGAGCTTTTCACCTCGGTACCAGACTGATGGGTTGGACGACGTAATATCCATGTAGCATTTTAAGGTATCGATAACCCGTGTTTCATGGTTGGCTGCGTCCGCCTCTTCGATCAAGCGTGATGTACTATAAAGTCGCGGATTGCGCGACAAGACGGCTATTTTCAAGATGACTCCGGTGGTTGCTCTCGGCTGCCGCCGAGGATAAAAGAGTGACCAGGCGACACAATGACGCCTCGTTTAATGGCTGTTCTACCGACCAGCATGCGAAATAGCATGGTGTCTCGGTCTGTGAGTGTCATTTCGATGGTATGTGCTGTGCCATCTAACACCATGGTTGTGGCAATAACGGGTCGGGATTCTTTATGGCCTCCCGAGTCAGTGACAATACGCTCGTCGACGACCCGCGCCTCACAGATACGCACCGTATCAGTGTCTTTTTGTCGCGGGTGAACCCCAAAGCGAACCCACGCCTCGCCGTTACGCGTAAAACGTTCGGTTTCAAAAGCATGCAGCGCACTCGTGCGAGCACCTGTATCAATTTTTGCCTTGAGCCATGGGATACCAAGGTCAGGTAGGCCAACCCATTCTCGCCAACCTATACATTTTGCATCATTCATGTGTTTTTTTAACTGACAGCCCCAGCCCAATGCCGTAGTACTCGATCCCAATGTCCGCCATGTGCGCGGGGTTGTAAAGGTTTCTTCCGTCAACAATGACAGGTGAAGAAAGCCTTGACTTTATATCCTCAAAATCCGGTGACCAAAACATCTTCCATTCGGTACAAATTACTAAACAGGCAGCATTGTTGAGTGCATCCTCTTTTACGTCCGCGTAGATCATGTCGTCACGATGGCCGTAAATGGCTGCGCAGGCTGACATCGCCTCAGGGTCGTACGCTTGAACCTTACCGCCGCAGGCCCACACAGCCTCAATTAAAGCGCGGCTCGGTGCTTCGCGCATATCATCAGTATTGGGTTTGAAGGACAGCCCCCAAACCGCAACTGTTTTACCGTCAAGATTGTCACCAAAACGCCGTAACACTCTCTCGGGCAACTTTTGCTTTTGTTTCTCATTGGTGTCGTGGACAGCGGCCAAAATAGCGCTGCTGCAGTTTTCGCTGTCCGCAAGGTGCTTTAACGCGCGGACGTCCTTAGGGAAGCAAGACCCGCCATAGCCTGCGCCTGGGTAAATGAACTGATAGCCAATACGTGGATCGGATCCCATGCCTTTACGAACAAGCTCAATATCTGCGCCGACACTTTCGGCGATGTTGGCGACTTCGTTAATAAAGCTGATTTTTGTGGCGAGCATGGCATTGGCCGCGTACTTAGTCAGCTCCGCACTGCGCGGGTCCATAAACATGAGTTTTTCATGATTGCGGTTAAACGCCTGATACATGCGTCTAAATTCATCGATTGTCGCCGGCGAGCGCGCGCCCACAATAATACGATCTGGGCTCATCGCATCGGCGATGGCAGAGCCTTCCTTAAGAAATTCGGGGTTTGAGCAGACTTCGTAATCAACGCTTCGCTGCTGCGCGTCGAGCGCTCGAGCAATGCGTTGCTGGACTTGATCAGCGGTGCCGACGGGCACCGTCGACTTATTGACAATGACTTTTCGGTCACTCATGTGGGCCGCAATACTGTCGGCAACATCCATGACGTATTGAAGATCGGCACTGCCATCGTCACCAGCGGGCGTGCCCACACAAATGAACAGGTAGTCACTGTCTTGCACGGCTTGGCGGGCGTCGGTGGTAAATGTTAGCAGGCCCTGTTGGATACCGCTCCTTACTTTGCTCTCTAGTCCGGGCTCATAAAAGGGTATTTCGGCATTGCGCAGGCGCTCAACGCGCCGCGCATCGACATCCATACAAATAACCTGATGGCCTACATCTGCAAAGACGGCCGCCTGCACCAGCCCCACATAGCCGCTGCCAAAAATACTGATTTTCATCGGTTTCCTGCTTATTTTTTGAAGGTGAGGAGGATATGTCAAAAATATGAAGTAATTAAGACCTCTAAATCGGCATCTAGCTTACCCTGAAACTGCGTATGGGCTAAAATAAACGCTATCATTTGGGCTGCGCTTATAAAGCCAGCAAGTCTAGCCCTCCAAATTAAAGCAAGGACCTTGACCATGAACCAGGCGGCCAAACCACTGTCACAATTTCTTGATCGCGATAACCAGACCATTGAGAGCTATGATGCCGAGCTTTGGTCGGCAATGAGTGCAGAAGCTCGGCGCCAGGAAGAGCATATTGAGCTGATCGCATCTGAAAACTATGCGAGCCCTAGGGTAATGGAAGCGCAAGGTTCGGTGCTCACCAACAAATATGCTGAAGGCTATCCGGGCAAGCGCTACTACGGCGGCTGCGAGTACGTTGACATTGCTGAGCAGTTGGCGATAGAGCGAGCTAAGGAACTGTTTGGCGCCGACTATGCCAACGTTCAGCCTCACTCAGGTTCCAGTGCCAACATCGCTGTCTACCATGCACTTCTCAAGCCCGGTGATACCGTGATGGGGATGAGCCTCGCAGATGGCGGGCATCTTACGCACGGCGCGTCGGTGAGCTTCTCAGGGAAGTTTTACAATGCCGTTCAGTATGGCATTGACCACGATACCGGTCTTATCAATTACGATGAGCTTATGGCACTTGCGCTAGAGCATAAGCCAAAGCTGATCATTGGCGGTTTCTCGGCCTACAGTCGCGTGATGGACTGGAGTAAGTTCCGCGAGATTGCTGACGCGGTTGGCGCCTATCTTCTTGTCGACATGGCGCACATTGCAGGTCTTGTTGCTGCCGGCGTTTATCCCAGCCCCATACCTTATGCTGACGTTGTGACGTCGACTACGCACAAAACCCTGCGTGGCCCACGCAGTGGCATTATTTTGGCCAAGTCAAACCCTGATATTGAAAAGAAATTGAACTCAGCCATTTTCCCTGGCGCCCAGGGAGGCCCTTTGATGCATGCGATCGCAGCAAAAGCGGTTGCCTTCAAGGAGGCTATGGATCCGTCCTTTGTGGATTATCAGAAACAGGTGATCGCCAATGCGCAGGCGATGGCAAAGGTGTTCATGGAGCGAGGTCACAAGATCGTTTCAGGTGGTACCGACAATCATTTGATGCTGCTTGATCTGATTGGTAAGGAATACACCGGTAAGGATGCGGATGCAGCGCTGGGCGAAGCCTTTATCACCGTGAACAAAAATTCGGTTCCTAATGATCCCCGATCGCCATTCGTAACATCGGGATTGCGCTTAGGTACGCCTGCTATAACAACAAGAGGTTTTGGTGTGGCGGAGACCGAGGCCTTGACTCATTGGATGTGTGACGTGCTGGCTTCGCTTGAGGACGGCACTTCTGAGGCAGTCATTCCGGCGGTGCGTGCAAAGGTTCTGGATGTTTGTGGTCGTTTGCCTGTTTACGGTAACTGATCTCACCGAGGCGCTCTAAGTTATGCACTGTCCATTCTGTTCTACTGACGAAACCAAGGTCATCGATTCTCGATTGGTAGCCGAAGGTGATCAAGTGCGCCGTCGACGAGAGTGTTTAGAGTGTAAAGAGCGCTTTACTACCTATGAAGTGGCTGAGCTGGTTATGCCTCGGCTGATTAAACAAGACGGCAGCCGCGAGCCCTTTAACGAGGACAAACTTCGAGGTGGATTTTTAAGAGCGCTTGAAAAGCGCCCGGTGTCTGTTGAAGAAATCGAAACTCAGATCCACCAAATTAAGCACCGACTGCGGGCAACCGGAGAGCGGGAAATCCAGTCGCGAGAGCTCGGTGAATTGGTGATGGCGGCGTTAAAGACGCTCGACCAAGTCGCTTATGTTCGGTTCGCCTCTGTGTACAAAAGCTTTCAAGATTTGGCTGAATTTCGTGATGCCATCGAGTTATTGGAGGCGGAGCCCCAGGGCTCTGACTAAGGTCGCGCGCTTCGCCGGCGAACCCCCTGCACTATGAAAAACCAAGACGAACAGTTCATGGCGCGCGCCATTGAAGTCGCCCAGCAAGGCAGGTTTTGGGCGAGCCCCAACCCGCATGTAGGCTGTGTTGTAGTGCGCGAAGGTCGTATTGTCGGGGAGGGTTTCACTCAACCGCCCGGCGGCAATCACGCAGAGATTCAGGCGCTATTGGATGCTGGTGACGCACGCGGCGCGACCGCATATGTGACATTGGAGCCTTGTGCCCATTTTGGACGGACAGGCCCTTGCGCTGATGCGTTAATTGCCGCAGGTCTGAGCCGCGTTGTTGTCGCAGTTGAAGACCCTTTTTACGCCGTATCAGGGCAGGGAATTGCTCGGCTGAGAGAGGCGGGGGTGGCAGTCAGTGTGGGCGTACTTGCTCACGAGTCACGAGCGCTGATTGCCGGATATTTATTACGTATTACCCGCGGTTGGGGGCGAGTTAGGCTCAAATTAGCGACGTCGCTAGATGGCCGAACAGCCATGGCGTCGGGGGAGAGCCAGTGGATTACAGGTCCGCAAGCGCGAGCAGATGTACAGCGATTACGCGCTGAAAGTTCAGTTATTGTGACAGGGATTGGCACCGTACTAGCGGACGACTGCGCCCTGACCTTACGCGCCGAGCAGCTGCCGCTTACGCCTGCGGAGTGCGATCGCGCGCTAACGCATGTGCCATTGCGCGTGCTGCTCGACAGTGAAGGGCGACTGCGTCAAGGCTCACAGATTATTTCGGATGCTGCACCGACGCTTATTTTTCACGCGGATAACACGGTTCCCGCGCCATTTCTCGCGACTATTCCAACGGTTAAGACGCAGCCTGTTTCCCGGGGCACCCATGGCTTAGATCTCCGCGCGATACTCACGCACTTAGGCGAGGAAGGAGCGAACGAGATACTCATCGAGGCTGGTGCTACACTTGCCGCCGCTTTTATCGAGCAAAATTTAGTCGACGAACTGGTTATTTATCAGGCGCCTCGCTTATTGGGTAGCTCTGGCAAAGCAATGTTGGCCTTGTCGTTTGATCGGCTCGCCGAGACCCCTGAATTACGTCTGATTGAAGTAAGTCGAGTGGGAGACGACTTGCGTATCATCGCTACACCCACTTAGCAGGAGACCACGTGTTCACAGGAATTATTGAAGCCATCGGTACTATCGCGGCCATGGAGCAATCCGGAGGCGATATGCGCTTGCGCATACAGTCGGGCAAGTTAGCATTGAGTGATGTAAAGCTAGGCGACAGCATCGCCACTAGCGGCGTGTGCCTGACAGTAACGGAGCTGCCAGGCGATGGTTACTGGGCTGACGTATCACTGGAAACGTTGCAATTTACGACGCTGGGCGCCCGCAAGGTGGGTGATCGCGTCAATTTGGAAAAATCATTAACCCCCGAGTCCCGCCTGGGCGGGCATATTGTTAGCGGGCACGTAGATGGTGTGGGCACCGTTAAGTCTATTGGTCGAGATGGGCGCTCTTGGAGGTATATTATTGAGGCGCCTGCCGGGTTAGCAAAGTACATCGCGCACAAAGGGTCCATTACCATCGATGGTACGAGTTTGACGGTTAACGCTGTGTCGGGCGCCGAGTTTGACTTGAATATTATTCCCCAAACTTTTGAAGAGACGGTTTTTGCCGATTATGTAGTCGGTGCTCATGTTAATTTAGAAGTCGACGTTATAGCTCGCTACCTTGAGCGCTTGTTACAGGGTGATGCAGCTGCCCAAAAAGGTGGTATGAGTTTAGATACGCTGCGCGACGCGGGTTATCTCAATGACTGAACAAGCACAATACGCAACGACTGAAGAGCTGATTAGCCACATGCGTTTCGGACGCATGATGCTTCTCTTAATTGATAACAGCGAGGGTGATGCCACGGGCGTGGTCACGTTGGCTGCTGAATTATGCGAGCCCCACCACATAACCTTTATGGCTCGGCAAGCGCGAGGCTTGGTATGTTTGGGACTCACGCGCGCACGTTGCGAACATCTTAACTTGCCGCTCATGGTCGAGGGAGAAGTTGAAGCCGAACCTTTTACGTTGTCCATTGAGGCATCGGAGGGTATTGATACGGGCATTTCAGCGGTTGATCGAGCGCGAACAGTGCGCGTCGCGGTGGCCTCCGATAGTAAGGCTACAGATCTGGTACAACCTGGGCATATTTTCCCGATTGCTGCTGCCGATGGCGGTGTGCTGACGCGTGCGGATAAGTCTGAGGCGACCACAGATCTGGCTGCAATTGCAGGTATGCTGCCTGCTGCTGTATTCACTGAAGTACTGGATAAGCAAGGAAACGTAGCCCGAGGTGAGTCGCTGTGGGAGTTCGCTCGTAGCCATGATTTGCCTGTGGGGAGAGTCTCAGACTTGGTGACGTATCGACTGGCGAATGAGCGCACAATTGAGTGTATTCGCAAGGGTACGGTTGAAACCACGTATGGTCCGCTGGAAATTAATGTTTATCGTGAAACTTCAAAAGCAACTCTTCACATCGCGCTTGTTAAAGGTGAGCTTAACTCGGAGCTCCCCACATTAGTTCGGGTGCATGTCACGTCTGTCTTGCGAGATCTCGTCGGTACCACGCTTAACAATCAGGTAAGCTGGCGTTTTGACAATAGTTTAAAAAGTGTCTCAGAGGCAGAGCGGGCGGTGCTGGTTCTTATTACGCGACCTGAAACAGCCGATGTGTTGTTGGCGGGAGTAGACCGGCTCCTTGGGCGAGACCCGCAAGAATCCGTAGCGACCACCGACAGCTATGCGTCGATTGGCTTGGGCGCCCAGATCCTCAATGATTTGGGCGTTGGTAAAATTGATTTGATGGGCGCGCCCCTCAAATATAATGCTTTGGCTGGATTCGGCCTGGAAGTTTGCGACTTTGTCGCCCCCACACATTGAAAAATACTTAGGAGAAGGTCATGAGTAGCCAAGGAATACGTACCACAGAAGGCTCGCTGAGTTCGAATAACGGCAGCTATGTCATTGTTGTTGCGCGCTGGAATAGCTTCGTTGTGGAGCATTTGTTAGAGGGTGCTATTGATACGCTGCGACGCCACGGTATTAGTGATCAGCAAATGCACATTGTCCGAGTGCCGGGCGCGTTTGAGATCCCTCTCGCCTGTCAGCGAGCGGCAAAGCTTCCGAATTGTGATGCCATTATTGCGCTGGGCGCAGTTATTCGTGGGGGCACCCCACATTTTGACTACGTGGCTGGGGAATGCACGAAAGGTTTGGCTCAGGTTCAAATGGACACGTCCACACCGATCTCGTTTGGCGTACTCACTGTCGATTCTATTGAACAAGCTATTGAGCGATCGGGAACCAAAGCGGGCAATAAAGGGGCGGAGGCTGCGATGAGTGCGCTAGAGATGGTTAATCTGTTTAGTGCGCTGGAAGGCTAATGACTAAAGTTAACCCACTCGCGGCTCAGCGACGCCGGGCACGTCATTTCGCGTTGCAGGCGCTCTATCAATGGACGATGACTCATGCCGTGCTTACCGAGATAGAGGCCGAGTTTCGCATTGATAATGATTTTAGCCACGTCGATGGTGAATACTTTACTGTCTTGTTGACGGGTGTGGCACAAAATGCGGCGACACTCGATAAGCTTTACGAGCCACGTTTGGATCGCGGCCTTGATGACCTTGATCCTATCGAGCGTAATTTATTGCGTATGGGCGTTTTTGAGCTGCGCGACAGGATTGATGTCCCTTACCGTGTTGTTTTGAACGAGGCGATTGCTTTGGCAAAGAAATTCGGTGCGACCGATAGCTACCGTTACGTCAATGGTATTTTAGACAAGATGGCGCAAGATATGCGTCAACTTGAAATTCAAGCTGAAGCCTAAAGACACTGATACCGCCCTCGATGGCTTCTGAATTCGACCTCATTTATCGGCATCTTGCGAGCTTCGGAGCGGGGCCATCGGTTATTTTGGGTGTTGGTGACGACGCCGCTTCTTTGCGTGTGCGTGATGGCCATGAGCTTCTTGTGTCAACCGACACACTGGTTGAGGGCCGGCATTTTCCCGTGGACTCGCTGCCAGAGCATATCGCTTATCGTGCTGTTGCAACCGCAGTGAGCGACCTCGCTGCCATGGCGGCGACACCTATTGCTATGACGCTTGCGCTTACTTTGCCTGAGGCCGATGACTTGTGGATGCATGGATTCTCTATGGGTCTCGCAAGTGCAGTGAGTGATTTTGGTATCCCTCTTGTTGGCGGCGATCTCACGCGAGGACCACTTTGTGTGTCTGTTACGGTGATGGGTGAATGCCCTGCGGGATTGTCGGTGAAGCGCAGTGGGGCTCGTGTTGGAGACATGCTGTGTGTGACTGGAACGCTCGGTGATGCTGCGGCAGGCCTTTTGCTGATACAAGGTACGTCGGATCTCAGTGACTTACCCGATATAGACACTACGGAGTATTTGGAGCATCGTTTTTATCGACCCACACCTGCACTCATGTGGTGTGATTGGCTGCGAACCCATGCGACTTCGGCGATCGATGTATCAGACGGTTTACTAGCGGACGTAACGCATATTGCGCACGCATCGGGCGTGGGGATGCAGATTAGCGCTCACGCGCTTCCTTTGTCAGAAGCGCTGGTCTCGCTACACGCGCTAGACCCTATAGCGCTAGCACTGCACGGGGGCGATGACTATGAGCTTGCGTTTACAGTGCCGGCGGGTACGGAGCTCCCCGCAGGACTACAATGTATTGGAACGGTGGTTGATGGAGATCACGTCATTTGTACTGATATAGCAACAACAGGTGTGAGCGGTTATGACCACTTCCGATAAGCCTACAGCGACCGCGGAAGCAATATCAGCGGCAAGCGTGATTCGGTCGCCGTCTCTGCTAATTGCATCGTGGTTTCTTTCGGGTTTAGCGCCTGTGGCACCGGGCACCGCGGGCAGCTTGGCGGCATTGCCACTTGTCGCCGCTGTGCTTCATATGCTGCCGCTGCCTTGGACTGTTGCGCTGGTCGTGCTTCTTTTTGGCTTGGGTGTCTGGAGCGCTTCCGAGGCGGGCCGCAGGTGGGGTAAGGTCGATCATGGCGCTATCGTTATTGACGAGGTGGTGGGCCAGCTAATTGCGGTGGCAATACCCTTTTATCTGCTGGGCGATGCCATCCTGAGCTTGCCTGAAGCGCTGTTTTTCGGATTCGTGGCGTTTCGTTTGTTCGATATCGTCAAAGTTTGGCCTGCGGACTATTTTGATGTGCACAGTAAAAACGGATGGGGTGTGATGCTCGACGATGTTTTCGCCGGTATTTGGGCGGGTATTGTTGTGGTGATTTTAGGCCTGGCGCTGTACTGACTTATTTATGTTCGTCGATTCACCATTTGATAGGCGAGTTCAACCAGCGGTGCTTTGCGCTCCCCGTATACCGTCAAACAGTTAATGGCTGCGGCATACAAATGTTGTGCTTCCTCATGCGCTTGCTCTAACCCGAGGCAACTGACGTAGGTTGACTTGTCAGCCGCGCTGTCCTTCCCTGCAGTTTTACCCAGCTCTTGGCTGGATGCGGTGGCATCGAGTACGTCATCCATGATTTGGAATGCCAGCCCAATGGCTGCGGCAAAATCATCCAGTCTTTGACGGTCTTCATGGGTCGCGTTGGCACAAATGGCACCTGCATTTACCGCTGCCCTAAACAACGCACCTGTTTTGCCTGCATGAATAGTGCGTAAAACGTCGACATCCACGGCCTTGCTCTCCGCCTCCATATCGAGCGCTTGTCCACCGACCATGCCCATAAAGCCCACTGCTTTTGCCACAACGGCTATCAGCTCATTACGCTGGGTATGACTAAGGCATTCGTCGGTGGCGATGATTTCAAACGCACTGGCCTGGAGACCGTCTCCTACCAGTATCGCTGTGGCCTCATTAAAGGCTTTGTGCAATGTCGGTTTCCCACGGCGCAGATCGTCATCATCCATTGCGGGTAAATCATCGTGGATTAGCGAGTAGCAATGGAGCCACTCAATGGCGGCCGATGTGCTGTCAGTGATGCGCGGCTCGGGGTTTTCAGCTAATAGCTGGTAGGTTTCCAAAAGCAGGCGAGAACGCAAGCGCTTTCCTGAGTTATCGAGGACGTATTGAATGGCGCGCTCTAACTGCGGAGACAAGCTTCTAGGGGGCGGGTAGCGGTCCCTAGCGGTCACGAACTGAGTTCCTGAACCTCGCCTGATTCTGATACTACGGCGACGCGCTGCTCAGCTACATCAAGCGATTGGCTTGCGGCTTTTACCAGCTGCATACCTTTTTCATAAAGCGACAAAGAGTCTTCCAGGGCCACCTCAGGATTTTCTAGCCGATCAACTATTGCGGCGAGTTCCTCCATCTGTTCTTTGAGGGTCACTTGTGGGTGAGCCTCAGCGGCGGTCTTGGTTTTTGTCACAGTATTTACTCCGAGAGCGAAAGGTACTCAGCGCACAGGCGCTGTTTGCGCGATGCTAACCGTCGAATTCAATAGCGTACCTGCTTCCACGATAGCATCTACCGTTAGACCCGCCGCTTCACGATTCTGTTGCTGGCTTGCGTGGTCAATCCAACGATCAGGAATGGCTATATGTTTCACGTCGCACTGTATGCCGGCGCAGGCTAGGTACTCAGCGACGCCACTGCCCGCACCACCGGCTAGAGCGTTTTCCTCAACGGTAACAATGCGCTGATGACTGCGCGCAATGTCAGCAATCATTGATTCGTCCAACGGTTTAGCCCAGCGCATGTCAACTAAGGTGGCGTCCAACTGCGCTGCCGCTTCACGCGCCTCTTCTAACAGCACGCCAAAATTGAGGATCGCTGTACCTGAGCCAGATCGCAAAGGCACGGCCTTACCAATGTCTAACGTCCGCATCTGCTCTTCAATGAGTGCGCCTGTGCCGTTGCCGCGGGGATAACGAACCGCCGCCGGTCCGGAATATTGATAGGCGGTATAAAGTAATTGCCGGCACTCATTTTCGTCAGATGGACAGGCGATGATCATGTTCGGTACGCAGCGCAGATAGCTCAGGTCAAATACACCGTGATGGGTAGACCCGTCCTGCCCAACCAAGCCCGCACGGTCCAGCGCAAACGTCACGTCGAGGTTTTGAATCGCTACGTCATGAATTAACTGGTCATAGGCGCGCTGTAAAAAAGTGGAATAAATGGCGACGACCGGTTTCATGTCATCGCATGCTAAACCCGCCGCAAACGTCACCGCGTGCTGCTCCGCAATAGCGACGTCATAAAAACGATCAGGGAACTGTTGAGCGAAATTGACCATGCCGGAGCCTTCACACATGGCGGGTGTAATGGCGACTAATTTGGGATCAACAGAGGCTACATCGCAGAGCCAGCGTCCGAATACATCTTGATATTTTGGTGGGGCAGGCTTTTCAGTCAGGTCATTACTCGCAGCGGTGCTTGTTGTCTCAATTTTATTAATGGCGTGAAAGCCAACGGGGTCTGCTTCGGCTGGTGCGAAGCCTTTGCCCTTCACCGTGCGGATGTGGAGAAGCTGCGGTCCTTTTAAGTCAACCATCGCTTTAAGAGTGTGGACTAACTGCGGTAAATCATGGCCGTCAATGGGTCCTACATAGTTAAAGCCGAGCTCTTCAAAAAGCATCCCTGGAGCCACTAAGCTTTTCCACTGTTCCTCGGTTTTCTTGGCTACTTCCCACGCTGTGCGTACGTGTTCAAGAATTCGTTTAGAGCCCTCTCTAAACGCTATGTAAGTTGGACTTGCCCAAATCTTGGCGAAGTAGGTCGCAAGCCCACCCGTGTTGTGACCAATAGACATTTGGTTGTCGTTGAGTATCACTAAAAGGTTGGGCCGCACATGGCCGGCGTGAGCGAGCGCCTCAAAGGCCATGCCACCCGTTATCGCGCCATCGCCAATGACTGCGACTGCCTTGCGATCGTAGCCCATCTTCTCAGCTGCGATTGCCATGCCCATTGCAGCAGAAATGCTTGTCGAGGAATGTCCAACGCCGAAAGTGTCGAACTCACTTTCACTGCGCTTTGGGAAGCCAGATAGCCCGCTCTGCTGGCGAATGCTGCCCATTTTTTCTCGGCGACCAGTGAGGATTTTATGCGGATACGTCTGATGGCCCACATCCCATACTATTCTGTCCTCAGGTGTGTTCAGGACATGATGAAGAGCCACGGTGAGCTCTACGACCCCAAGTCCCGCACCAAAGTGCCCGCCAGTATTGGCGACGCTGTACAAAAGGAACTGACGTACTTCATCTGCGAGTGATACTAGGTCAGGTTCAGACAGCGAGGCCAATACGCGTCGATCCTTATCGATGTTATCGAGAAGGGGTGTCGAGGGATTGCTCGTTGGGAATTGTGTCACCATGGGCGAATCATATCGCAAACAAACGTCAAGCGTGAGCCTCTCTTTGCTTTTTAAAAATCGCTCAGTAAGACCTCGAGACGTGCTGCTACTCTTTTATAACCTTCTTCATTTATGCGCGTCCCGTCGGGCCAGAAAAGATGCCGTTCTAGATTCCTGTAGTCGTTACCGAATACGGGTGACAGGTCGATGATTCGCACGCTCGAGCTGCTCTGGGTTAGGGCGTTTAGCTGATTATAAAAGCGAGTTTGAGCCTGCGACTTGCCAGTTAGCGCAGGTGATGGGATGGGTAGGACAACAGCGAAAGTTGGTAAAACACCGTAGTAATCTGCACGCTCTTGGATGTTTTCCAGCGCGCTGGCGATAACGTCAATAGGCTCGTCCAGCGCGCGATCCTCGAGCCAAAATAGAACGACATGTGGTCGATAGTGAGCGATCGCGCGGTCAAAGCATTCGGCTACTGTACTGAGTCGCAAGTTTGGTAAGCTGCGGGCTAGGACGGGGTGGTTAGCGAGCGTTTCGGGCGTGCTTGGCCAGTCTGCTATTCGAGATCCTCCCATCAGCATGACGGAGCCGGGGCTAATGACACTTTGATTGTCGCGAGCTTCTAGTGCCATCGCGAGCTGCTCGCAGCTCATGGTTTCACGCTTTTGGGCTTGTGTATGTGTGTATTTTGCCGCTGTTACTAGCAGAGGCAGCGTGACAAGAATCGCAGCCCCGATGCCCCATGGATTCCCCCTGCGTCCTGTCTTTTGCCCCAAAGTCTTAACTCAACAGTGTGATCTACATCTCAAAAATAGGCTTTCGGCGGAGTCTCGATTTAACTTCCATAAAAAGCGATACTCTTTTTACCACGAACTACGCCGGTTTGCGGTAGAGTGAGCCTATGCTATATCAACAAAATATCACAGAGCTTAAAGTTCTCTCCAACCAGTTAGAGTTTCAGCTCCAACATAGCCGATACGCCGTGGTAGGGATTCAGGCCGCAAGTATAGCTTCGGTTTTAGTATTGCTGTGGTTTCAAGCAGCTCACAACACGGTCTTACTCTCTTGGGCCGCTGGGATGTTTTTATTAGCGCTTAATTATTCGGTGCGTCTCGGTTCAGTTTTACATCGAGACTGGTGTAATGAGCGGCCTTCTCGGGTTTATTGGGAGCTAATTGTAGGCGGATTTCTTCTGGGCTTTTCCTGGGTTGCTTCAGTATTCTGGTTTAATACTTTTCTCAGCGATATATATTTTTACCTCTCGCTATTGATCGTGATCGTTTGTTACATGGCGATACTCGCCGTGTCTGCTGTGGTCCAAGGGGTTTACCTGACGCAGATTTTTTCTGTCTATGTGCCTATCGCAGTATGGCTTGGCTGGCATTACGATGAGCGCGCTTTCAACCTTGTTATGGTTATATTACTGGCGGGGTTATCCTTAACGATGAGTTTGGCGAGTGGCTGGATGAGCCGGTCCATTAGCCAACTGGTAGTAGCGAATTTAGAGCGCGCGGCAATGGCGGATGATCTCGCCAACTTGTCGAGGAAAATGAGTGAGCGTAATGCGCAATTGGAAGCGGCACGCAAGCAACTTGAAGATCTCGCGATTATCGATGAGTTGACAGGCTTGCGTAACCGCCGGGGCGCTAAACAAGTATTTGATGCAGAGATAGGCCGCGCCAAGCGGGCAGGGACGCCCCTAGGCATCCTAATGCTCGATGTAGACCACTTTAAACTTTACAACGACACCTATGGCCATCCGGCGGGAGATAGGGTGCTGGAGAAAGTTGCCGAAGTGCTCTTATCGGTTACCTCTCGCGCGGGCGAATTGGCGGTGCGAATGGGCGGTGAAGAATTTATGCTGATTTTGCCGGGGTCAACCCAGCGCGACGTTATGAATATCGCAGAGGTAGTTCAAGGGCGGCTAGCTGAGGCCGCGATTCAACATCGGACTTCGCCGGTTGCAGACATTTTAACGGTAAGCCAGGGTCTGGTGTCGTGCGTGCCTCAACTGAGTACCGAGGCTGCCGATATTATAGAAGCTGCCGATAAAGCACTTTATAGCAGCAAGAATAATGGCCGTAATCGAGCCACGCTATCGCCTTATGCGCCTTAATCCTCCAGATGCCTGCGCAATCGCGTAAGGCGCCGTCGATCATGCTTGTCGGGTCTATGTGCCGGACGCGCAAGGGATCCGGCGGCTTTTCGTGCGTCGACCTCTCTTTGCCGCTTCGCCAAACTTCGTTCGGTCTCGCGATATAAGGTTTGTGCTGCTGGGGCACCGCCTCTGCGGTCACTCAGCTGTTCAACGACAACTTCCTTCTCGTCCCACCCTTGGCGAATGATTAGGCAGTCGCCCACGCTAATTTCTTTGGAAACTTTAACGCGCTGACCGTCAAGTTGAACCTTACCACCCTCGATGGCCGTTTTGGCAAGTGAGCGTGTTTTGAAAAAACGTGCTGCCCAGAGCCATTTATCAACACGAAGGCGCTGCAATTCTTGAGCTTGGGTGTTACTCATGAGTCAGCCAGTCCGTGATAAATCTCATCAAAATGCAATATGGCGGGGTATTGAGTAACCCGCCGTATGGGTCCTTGGCTATCGGGCTGCCTGAGTGTAATTAAATGCTTAATCCCGAAGTGCTCTGCTGATGCAAGTACCGACTCGGAGTCATCGATAAAAAGTGATCGGTCTGGAGCAAATGGGCGCGCGCTTTGTAGCCTTTCCCAAAAGAGCTGTGATTCCTTGGGCTCTCCGAATTCATGAGAAGAATAGATCTGATCAAACCACGGAGTGAGGTTAACCCGCTCAAGCTTTACTCTGAGGGTTTCTGGATGGGCGTTAGTAATGAGTACCACATCACAGTGGCTGGCTTTAAGGCGATCTAAAAACGCGCGTGCCTCTGGCCGCCAGTTGATGCCGTGTGAGACCTGTTCTTTCAACGTCACTACATTAAAGCCGAGCGTTCGACTCCAAAAATCTAGGCAGTACCAGTTGAGTTTGCCCGCCTCTCCAATAAAGATGGGCTCGAGATACGCTCGGGCAGCCTCAACTGTGATTTTCTGCCTGCGCGCATATTCATTAGGTATGGTGCGTAGCCAAAATTCGTTGTCGAATTGTAGGTCGAGTAATGTACCGTCCATGTCGAGAAGCACGGTGTCGATCGCTTGCCAGTTAACAGCGGTAACAGAAAGGCAATTTGACTCAATTTTCAGTGTCACGTCAGTGGTATCCTTGCCGTATGACTTATAGCTATCCAATCGATACCCAACTGCCTCCCCAATTGTGTGCTGCGTTGCAGTTGCCCGCGAGCACCGTTGGACGAGTGGCAGATTTACTAACAACTGCAAGCCAACAGATTTTGCAACATTATAACAGTGTCGACGGTGTCCTTGTTGATCGGAAAGCTGACAGCAGCCCGATTACGGCAGCCGACAGAGCTGCTCATGATATTCTTTGTGCTGGCCTTTTGGCGCTAAACCCCGACATACCCGTGCTTTCCGAAGAGTCGCCAGAATCCTTCGTAGCCGATCGTGATCAGTGGTCGAATTGCTGGCTTGTTGATCCGCTTGATGGGACCCGAGAATTTATTAGCCGTACCGACGCGTTTACGATCAATATTGCTTTGATACACGAGCAGCGAGCCGTGCTAGGTTTCATACAGGTTCCGGTAACTAACGAACTGTACATCGGCTTGCCTGGCGTAGGTGCCTGGCGCTGCACGCCGGAGCTCTGTACGCCGCTGCGCGTGCGTCAACTCGACTACCAATCGCCCCTCGGTGTTCTGGCTAGTGTGCGGCATAGTGAAGAGAAAGTGGCGAAAGTTATGAGTCAACTCAATGAATTATGCGAGGGTACTGAGCGAGTCAATGCAGGCAGCGCCATCAAGTTTTGTAAGCTCGTGGACGGCGAAGCTGATATTTATCCTCGGACCTCTCCTTGTTATGAATGGGATGTTGCTGCAGGAGACGCAATCGTTACTGCTGCGGGAGGATTTGTGTGGAATGCTAAAGGCGAGCCTATGGCGTATAACGTCCGTGACACGTTACTGGTTAACCGTTTCGTAGCGGGAGCGGATAGTAGTTTAGCGTGGGTGGAAATGCTGTATCCAGATTAAGCGCCTTGTCAGCAATCAGGCATACAGTTAACGTCCGCGTAGCGGATAGAAGAGGTATTTAGGATGACAACAAGCATGGGTGAGGGCGCAGCAAATGACGAGATGACCCCCGCTATGCGCCTAATGACTCTTCAGTCGCGCCATCAGGCGTTGGATGCAAAGATCATGGAATTGCAGGGTCAGTCTTACCAAAATCAGCTTTTGATCCAGCGTCTCAAGAAAGAAAAATTGCGTACGAAAGATGCCATAGCGCGATTGAAAGACGAGATGGTTCCAGACATAAACGCTTAACTTTTATTCCCCAATTCCCTCGATCGCAAGCAGCGCGAGTTTTCTCGCTAATCCCCCATTGAATCCGCCAATTGCGCCACCGGCGCCAAGCACGCGATGGCAGGGGATAATAATGGGTAATGGGTTAGCCCCAACCGCGCCGCCAACTGCGCGGGCGGCCTTTGGGTTGCCAGTACGTTTAGCCAAATCCCCATAGGTGGTGAAAGTGCCAAACTCCTGCGTTGAAAGCGCCTCCCAGACCCGCTGTTGAAAAACGGTTCCTTTAGGGGCAAGAGGAAGATCAAAGTCTTTCAGCGTGCCCAAAAAAAACGCGTTTAGCTGCTTTGCGGCTTCGATCAAAAGAGCATTGTCTGTGCTCTTGTCAGCCTCAGTCTTGGACTCAGACCAGCGCACCTCGGTTAAGGCCTCAGCAGAGGAACAGAGCGTCAGCTGCCCGAGTGGTGAAGGCATTTGAAGGCAGTGCCTCACTGTCATTTCGTTCTCTGAGGATCTTTATTTGACAGTAGCTTGGCTGCGTGGGCAGCGAAGCCGGTTCCGGCTTGGGCATATAGATTAAACGCTGAAATACCAGCCTCACGCATTTCATCGGCATGGCCCTCGTAGCGGACTACTGCAGCGAGTTCGCCTTTGTAACCCATGCTGCGTAATAAGTCCGCGACAAGCATGTTTTCGGGGTGATTAGTGAGCGCGAGCATCACGAGGTGCACATCATCAAGATTGAGTCGGAACCAAAAATCTGGATCTGATGCGTCGGCATTGATAACACGTCTCTGCTCAGTGAGATGTTCCGTGACCCGTCGCTCCAATGCTTCTACACCGAGAACACGTCGTCCCCACTTGGGCGCTAGGGACTCATAGGCCCCTGTTCCAACGCGGCCCATACCCAAAATGACGACGCTGACATTGTCCGTAGGTTCGTAGCTGTCGGTCAGTGTTGGGGACTGGAAGCTGAGCAGCTTGTCGCGATGCTTGCGATAAATCTCGTGGGTGGCTTTGTTTATCGGTGCCGCAACGACAAAGCTCACCGCGACCGCAATGGACAGCGCCGCGCTCCATTCCGTGTCCACCCAGTTCATTGCAGCGGCAACAGAGATGACGATTAAGCCAAACTCACTGTGGTTGGCCAGAGCCCCAGATGCTAATACCGCTGTTCTTGGGCTCGTATGGAACCGAGTCATCAGAGGGAAATAAAGCAGGGGCTTTACGGTCGCGAGTAGGCCGATAGCTACGGCGACGACGATCAGTGTTGTCGACGGCCATCCCCCCAGACCAATTGACAGGAAAAACCCAACTAAAAAGAGGTCTTTCAGTTGAGCAAGGTTATTACCCATTGCTTTTGACTTTGGATGCCCGGCGAGGACGGCCCCTACAATGAGCGCGCCTACGTCACCTTTCATACCCACTGATTCGGATAACTGTGCTGAGCCTATCGCGAGTGCTAAGCCCAGCAGGGTGAGCAGCTCCCCGTAGCCTGCAACAGTGAGCAATCGGAGAATGAGTGGCCGTAGGGGGATAATCAAGAGCATACCGAGTGCGTACCAAGTCGGGACTTTACCGGCCGCAATAGCGAGAAAGCCGACGGCGACGAGGTCTTGAACAATAAGGATGCCAATTGCCAATATGGCGTGGCTCGATTGCACCTCGCCTCGCTCTTCCATGGTTTGAATAACAAAAACGGTACTAGAAAACGTCAATCCGAAGGCAATAATCGCAGCGCCGGTAACGGTAAGGTCGAAAGCGGGTAGGGCTGTGGCGAGGCCTATTAGAAGCAGAAAGACTGCCAGCTGTGTTACCGCCATGTGTATAAGCGTCGTTCCCCAAACTTTTGTCTCTAACAATTTTTTGGGTTCTAGTTTTAAGCCAATGGTAAATAGTAATAGGGTGATGCCGAGTTCAGCCAGAGTTTCGAGCAGTGGCCCACTGTTCATATTGAATTCGTGCAATACAAAGCCTGCGGTGAGATAGCCGATCAGCGCGGGAAAGCCGATCGCCCGACTGGCCATGCCGCACAGCAGGGCTACGAGAATGATAAAAGGCTCTACGATGATCACGGCGTATCCTGTCTTTGGACGGTTGGAAGGAACAGCGCGACCGTTGCTAAAATGATTAGCGCAACTTCGATGATGGATACCAGGCGAGAGAGATCAGTGGGGGTTCCAATATTTAGCAGTGACGTGGAACAGAATAATATTGCCAAAATAAGGCTAAGCCGCGCGGTACCCATCAAACCCATTGCTAAAAGTAATAATGTAATGCCTCTGCCCACGTCTAGAATGACGTCCAGAGAGAGAGGGTGTTGCCAGAGCGTCGCAACGTGAAGGCCTCCTGCTGCGAGCGCTAAGAGCATCGACAGCAATCTGGCTACTTGTCCGATGAAAAAGTAGTCGTGTTTTAGATTCTCCACGGGCTCGGCTGGCATGGGTCATACTCCAAGTCTCAATCCTTGAGGCTTGTATGGGTGAGTGGATTAGTCTCTACCCTCTGATTTTGCATTACACTGCGCCATATGTCAGCGTCCCATTTGCTCAAGTTAATCGATCAGCCGTCCGCTCGGTCCCGCGATGCTCTCGCGACGGCGCTGGAAACAACGCCTTTGCAGCTTGAAGACTGGCTATTGGCGCTTCGAAGTGATGGGTTCACTATTGTCGAAAGTGACGGCGTTTTGTTTTTATCGGAGCCTGTTGAATGGTTACAGCCGCAGCTGATCTCTGGAAGTACGGAAGTGGCGCTTGAGGTCGTTGTGGAGACGCCGTCGACAAACGATGAGCTCCTGCAGCGTGCGCAGGAGACATCGATTCATCGCACAGCGGTGCTCGCTGAGTGTCAAACGGCGGGTCGTGGACGTTTAGGACGTCGTTGGGTGAGTCCTGTTGCTCGAAACGTGTATTTATCGATTGGCTGGCAATATGCAATCGGTGTCGAGGCTCTGCAGGGATTGAGTTTGGCCGTGGGCGCAGCCATAGCCGATGCCCTTGAGCATCGCTTTGGTGCAGCATTAGAGCTTAAATGGCCCAACGATCTCTATATAAACGGCGCCAAGTGCGGTGGTGTGTTGATTGACGTCACCGGTGACCTAGTCAATGCCTGTACTGTGGTCGTCGGCGTGGGCCTTAATCTGCAAATGCCTACTGGCGCCGCAGAGCAGATTGACCAGGCCTGGAGTTCTATTGATTCGGTTGTTAAGGGCAGTTTTACGCGCAATGACGTGGCTGCAACTATGCTCGAGGCACTCGTCGCTGTATTGCGCGATTATCCTGCGACGGGTTTTTCTGCTTGGCGCGAAAGATGGCAGCAACGGGATTTGTTTAAAGGCCAGTTTGTCGCCGTGAGTGGCACTGCAGGCGGACACGGAATTGCTCTTGGGGTCAGTGATACGGGTGCACTATTACTTGATGATAAAGGTGTGGTACGCGTAATCAATGGCGGCGATGCAAGCTTAAGGCCGCAGAGGAAGGCAACTTAAATGGCAATCTATTGTTTGGTGATTGATGTTGGAAACAGCAGCATTAAATGGGCTGTAGCTGACGTTACTACCCCGTTATCGTTTGATGCTGTGTACCGTTGCGAGCGCACGGCACAAGCATTGCTCGATGATCTTCGCCGGAATGCAGTGGACCTTTTGCCTGTATGGATGTCGAGCGTGGCAGGATCGGCATTTGACCGGGAGTTAATCGAAGCCCTGCAGCGTGAAGGGTGGCAGCACGTTGTTGCTGAGCCGGCAGCGGCGGTCGAGTGTGGCCTCGTTAATAGCTATGCGGCGGCGGAAACAATGGGCGTTGACCGCTGGCTTGCAATGCTCGCGGCTCGTTATCAAAGGGAAGGTGCGTTGTTGGTGGTGGATGTGGGCACCGCTTTGACGATTGATGTCGTGTCGGCCGATGGTCGCCATGAGGGCGGCTATATCTTGCCGGGAGTGCAGCTCATGGAGCGTGCGTTGACGCGAGATACGCAGCGCGTGCGTTTTTCCGACGGGGCCTATCAATCGCTTGATCCGGGGCAATCGACAGCACAATGCGTTACTAGTGGCTTATGGCTCGCCGCAGTGGGTGCCGTGCGACTAGCTATGTCGAATCATCCGGCCCATGAGCTTGTCCTTGCCGGCGGCGGAGGCGAAGCCTTGGTAACTTTGGGGTTAAATGGTGAGTTTCGTCCTCACTTGGTCCTTGAGGGGTTAGTAATTCGCGCATTAGTCGCATTAGAGGCTTGACCTCGGCGCAAGATATCGACATTATTCGCAACCTTTCCGGTAGCCCCATTCTTGGAGCACCGCGCGAAGCTGGCGTAGCTCAGTAGGTAGAGCAGCTGATTTGTAATCAGCCGGTCGGGGGTTCGATTCCTCTCGCCAGCTCCAATTTTTCGGAGTTCATCATGGATTTAAACGAAAAAGTTGTCGCTATTACTGGTGGCGCGCAAGGGCTAGGTTTGTCCATGGCGCGCGCTTTTGCTGCTCGCGGCGCAAAGCTTGCCCTTATTGATATCAATAATGATGTCCTCGAGAGTGCCAAGGCTGAGCTTACCGAGGCAGGTGCCAGCGTTGCGACGTTTACTACCAACGTCGCTGATGAAGAGAGTGTCACGCAAACTTTCGCAGCCATCGTCGATACCTTTGGTCAGCTCAACGGGCTGATCAATAATGCGGGCATTACTCGCGACGGATTGATGCTTAAAGTTAAAGATGGGCAAGTGGTCGACAAAATGAGCCTCGCGCAATGGCAAATGGTCATTGACGTTAATCTGACAGGTGTTTTCTTGTGTGGCCGCGAGGCTGCGGCCCGGATGATCGAGTCAGGGTCCGAGGGCGTTATCGTCAATATTTCGAGTATTTCTAAGGCTGGAAATTTCGGCCAGACCAATTATTCAGCGGCAAAATCGGGTGTCGCGGCGATGGCGGTGACGTGGGCCAAGGAGCTCGCCCGCTATGGGATAAGAGCAGGCGCTATCGCCCCAGGTTTTATCGCGACTGAAATGGTTATGGGTATGAAGCCTGAGGCCCTCGAGAAAATGGCGGCGGGTATTCCTATCAAGCGCTTGGGCCAGCCCGATGAGATTGCTCAGATGGCGATTACCATCTTCGAAAACGACTATATTTCAGGGCGGGTCTTCGAGGTTGACGGCGGCTTGCGCCTGTAAAGTAGCGGCTTGCGCCTGTAAAATCCTGGCTTGCGCCGGTCAACTTGTCGATCAGACTGCCTGCCGAGTTCGTGCAAAGCGCCCCCCCTCCCGCCAAGGTAAAAAATTAACTGTTAAAAGCAGTTGACATCATGGGTTGACGTCAAGAGAATATGCGCCCTCTTGGAGGGGTTCCCGAGTGGCCAAAGGGATCAGACTGTAAATCTGACGCGAAAGCTTCGGTGGTTCGAATCCACCTCCCGCCACCATAGTTTTACACAGCCCTGAACTGCACGATTCGGGGTAACAGGGATCGGCGCGACTTGAAGGGTAAGTGGGTTCAAGCGGGCATAGTTTAATGGTAGAACCTCAGCCTTCCAAGCTGATGATGCGGGTTCGATTCCCGCTACCCGCTCCATTAAATAGCAGCAGTTTTGCTCATATAGCTCAGTCGGTAGAGCACTTCCTTGGTAAGGAAGAGGTCACCGGTTCAAATCCGGTTATGAGCTCCAGTTTCAGCGCCATGGCGGTGCTGGTATTAGTCGCAGTCAGCAGGTGTTGGCTGCATGAAAAAAACAGAAAAACAGGCGTCAGTTAGCGCGCCCTGAATTGCTTCAGGAGAAAAGGTCGACATGTCGAAGGAATCATTTGAGCGTTCGAAGCCCCACGTCAACGTGGGAACGATTGGGCACGTAGACCACGGTAAGACGACGCTGACAGCGGCGTTGACCCGTGTTTGCGCGGAAGTATTTGGTGGTACAGCGGTAGCGTTTGACGGGATTGATAATGCGCCCGAAGAGCGAGAGCGCGGAATCACGATTGCGACGTCGCACGTTGAGTACGAATCAAGCATTCGTCACTACGCGCACGTTGACTGTCCTGGACACGCGGACTACGTGAAGAACATGATCACGGGTGCGGCGCAGATGGACGGAGCTATTTTGGTTTGTGGTGCGACCGATGGTCCTATGCCACAGACACGAGAGCACATCTTGCTGTCACGTCAGGTAGGTGTACCTTACATTGTTGTTTTCTTGAACAAGGCTGACTTGCTTGCGGAAGACTGCGGTGGTGTAGACACTGAAGAATTCGAAGAGATGAAAGAGTTGGTTGAAATGGAGCTGCGTGAGCTGCTCGATACCTACGATTTCCCTGGTGACGATACGCCGATCATCTGTGGTTCAGCGCTGATGGCGTTGAATGGCCAAGATGAGAATGGTTTGGGTACTACTGCAGTAGCGGCGTTGGTAGAGGCACTGGATACTTACATTCCAGAGCCCGAGCGTGCGATTGACCAGCCTTTCTTGATGCCTGTTGAGGACGTGTTCTCGATCTCAGGTCGCGGTACGGTGGTAACCGGTCGTGTTGAGCGAGGCATTGTTAAGGTGGGCGACGAGATCGAGATTATTGGTATCCGCGATACTCAGAGAACGACGTGTACCGGTGTTGAGATGTTCCGCAAGCTGCTTGACGAAGGTCGTGCGGGCGAGAACGTTGGTGTGTTGTTGCGTGGTACTAAGCGTGATGACGTTGAGCGTGGACAGGTACTGGCTATTCCTGGATCTGTACAGCCGCACACGACGTTTGAGGCGGAAGTTTACGTATTGTCGAAAGATGAAGGTGGTCGTCACACGCCATTCTTCAAGGGCTACCGTCCGCAGTTTTACTTCCGTACGACTGACGTAACGGGTGCTGTTGAGTTACCTGAGGGTGTCGAGATGGTCATGCCTGGCGACAACGTGAATATTGTTGCTACGTTGATTGCACCGATTGCGATGGAAGACGGACTGCGTTTTGCTATCCGCGAAGGCGGCCGAACAGTCGGCGCCGGCGTTGTCGCAAAAATTATCGAGTAAACCTCGGTAGGTGCGAAGACAGCCGAAAGCTGTCTTCGAGCGTCGAGCCGAACCGCCGGTAAAGGGGGTTCGGCTTCGTTGTCTCTGATTATTATGAGTCAGAGGCGGTCAGAAATAGAAGGCCAGTAGCTCAATTGGCAGAGCAGCGGATTCCAAATCCGCAGGTTGGGGGTTCGATTCCCTCCTGGCCTGCCATCTTTCTGGTAGAAAGATGGGGGTAACAGGCTGTGTTTTCGCCTGAAGAAGGGAATGAACATGAGTGAAGCCGCTGTAAGCCGGCTTGATCCCCTTAAGTGGGGTATAGCGATTTTGCTGATTGCCGCTGGGGTAATCGGTAATAGCTATTATTCGGATCAGTCGCTCCTGTATCGCGTTATTGCGCTATTGGTGCTGGCGATCGTTGCGGGTTGGATCGCATCAACCACCGTGCGGGGTGGTGCGTTCTGGCAGCTGGTAAAAGGCTCAAGAACAGAGATTCGCAAGGTGATTTGGCCGACGCGACAAGAGACCACTCAAACCACCATGATTGTTGTGGCCTTTGTGTTTGTGATGGCGTTGATTTTATGGGCAATGGACAGTCTGCTGGGCTGGCTTGTGTCCATGGCTATAGGTTAGGAGAGGACGACATGGCTATGCGTTGGTATGTGGTACACGCGTTCTCTCAGTATGAGAAGAAGGTGGCGGTTGCGCTGAAAGAGCGTATTGAGCGTCACTCAATGGAAGATCGATTTGGCGAGATCATTGTTCCTACCGAAGAGGTAGTGGAGATGAAAGCCGGACAAAAACGTAAAAGTGAGCGCAAGTTCTTTCCAGGCTACGTGTTGGTTCAGATGGAGCTTGATGACGAAACTTGGCATTTGGTGAAAGAAACACCGCGAGTTCTTGGATTTATTGGCGGTAAGGCTGACAAGCCTGCTCCAATCACTGAGAAAGAAGCTAACGCTATATTGCAGCGTGTTGAAGCGGGTGTTGATCAGCCTAAGCCCAAGACGATGTTCGAGCCCGGTGAGATGGTTCGCGTTATTGACGGGCCGTTCAATGATTTTAACGGCGTAGTGGAAGACGTTAACTACGAGAAAAGTCGATTGAATGTAGCGGTATTGATTTTTGGCCGTTCTACACCGGTCGAATTAGAATTTGGTCAGGTCGAAAAGGCTTGATTAGTTGTGCTTCCTTTTGGGGAGGCAATAAATGTGCGAGCTGCTTAGGCGGCCACAATGGGGAGCTGTAAGACCGTGAGGTGCGAGCAGCGTTTGAACCCGGGAGATTATCATGGCTAAGAAGATTGACGGCTATATTAAGCTGCAAATCCCCGCCGGACAGGCGAACCCAAGTCCGCCGGTTGGTCCTGCGTTGGGTCAGAAAGGCGTTAATATCATGGAATTCTGTAAGGCGTTTAATGCCGCTACGCAGAACCTTGAGCCTGGCTTACCTACACCTGTTGTTATCACTGTTTATAGTGATAAGTCGTTCACTTTTATTCAGAAGACGCCTCCAGCTGCTGTCTTGTTGAAGAAGACACTGGGTATTAAGAGCGGTTCTGGTCGTCCCAACACCGAGAAGGTGGGCAAGGTGACTCGTGCTCAGTTGGAAGATATTGCTACCCAGAAGTGGCCTGATTTAACAGCCGCAGATATGGATGCTGCTGTAAGAACTATTGCTGGCAGCGCTCGCTCTGCTGGCATCGATGTGGAGGGTTGATCGGATGGCCAAGTTGTCTAAGCGCGTGCGCGCATTCCGTGAAAAAGTAGATGTAAACCGATCTTACCCATTAGATGAAGCAATCGCGCTTTTGAAAGAGTTTGGTACGGCTAAGTTTAACGAGACAGTAGAGATTGCAGTCAACCTGGGTGTCGACGCACGGAAATCGGACCAGGGTGTCCGTGGTGCCACTACGTTGCCACACGGGACTGGCTCCGAGGTTCGCGTTGCAGTTTTCACTCAGGGCGAAAACGCTGAGAAGGCCAAAGCGGCTGGTGCAGACTTTGTTGGTATGGATGAGCTTGCAGATGAAGTTAAAGGCGGCATGATGGACTTTGATGTCGTTGTCGCTTCTCCCGATGCAATGCGCATTGTGGGTCAGTTGGGTCAAATCCTCGGCCCACGCGGTCTGATGCCAAACCCTAAGACCGGCACTGTTACCCCGGACATCGAAGGTGCGGTGAAGAATGCGAAGGCCGGTCAGATTCGCTTCCGAACGGACAAGAACGGCATCATCCATGGTGGTATTGGTAAGGTGAATTTCGACGCCGATGCGATTAAAGGAAACCTAGTTGCGGTTCTTAGCGATCTTAAGAAAGCCAAGCCTGCTGCGTCGAAGGGCGTGTATCTCCGTAAGGTAACCCTGTCTACAACAATGGGTCCCGGCGTTACGATCGACCACGCGTCACTCGAAATCTAATTCGGCGCCCTCGGGCGCCACAGTTTGACGGCTTTGGTCGTCGGCGAGTAAAGCCAGTACTTACATGGCTTTATTCGACTTTGAAGTCTTTAGAAAAAGCGTGGGAATTTTAGCCCGTGTGGAACGCTGAAGGCTGTCAAAGACCGTAGGAGGGGCTTTCGGGCTTCTTAATGTCCAGAACAGACGCGCAGTCTAGGATGGGACCTACGCAGATGGTGACAACGTTCACCAACGGGCGGTGAAAGCAGCGTGCTGCGGACACCATAACTATTAATCCAGGAGTAGACCAATGGCTATTGGACTCGAGGAAAAGAAGGCGATTGTCGCCGAAGTCAACGAGACCGCTGCCGGTGCCCTTTCACTCGTAGTTGCTGACGCCCGTGGCGTTAGCGTGAGTGACATGACTGCCCTGCGTGCAAGTGCTCGCGAAAACCAGGTGTATCTACGCGTTGTGCGTAACACATTGGCTAAGCGTGCGCTTGAAGGAACGGACTACGAGTGTGTCAACGAGACACTCGTAGGCCCGTCCCTGTTCGGTTTTTCAATGGAAGATCCGGGCGCAGCAGCGAGATTGTTTAAGGACTTTGCCAAGGCGAACGATAAGTTCGAGGTAAAAGCACTGTCTGTCAGTGGACAGCTGTTGGGTGCCAGTGAGCTGGATGTACTTGCGAAACTGCCAACGCGCGATCAAGCGTTGTCAATATTGATGGGAACCATGTTGGCCCCAGCAACCAAGCTAGTACAGACCATGAACGAGGTACCTGGCAAGTTGGTACGTACACTTGCGGCGGTTCGAGACCAGAAGGAGCAGGCCGCGTAAGCGCGGTAATCCTGTTCCCATACTTTTTCATTAGGAGATTTACAGATGGCACTTTCAAAAGAAGAGATCCTTGACGCGATTGCTGAAATGAGCGTTATGGACATCGTAGGCTTGATCGAAGCGATGGAAGAGAAATTCGGTGTAACTGCAGCTGCTGCTGTAGCTGCGGCACCTGCTGCTGCAGGTGGCGATACTGCTGCTGCGGCTGAGCAAACTGAATTTGATGTTATCCTGACTTCAGGCGGCGAGAAGAAAGTAAACGTGATCAAGGTCGTTCGCGCGATCACTGGTCTCGGTCTGAAAGAAGCGAAAGGCCTTGTTGACGGCGCACCTGGCCCGATCAAGGAAGGCGCTTCTAAAGACGAAGCGGAAGATATCAAGAAGCAAGTTGAAGAAGCCGGCGGTAGCGTCGAGCTTAAGTAAGCTTCTTGGGCCCGAGGTACTCGGGCATCGCTGGGCTGGAGCGCAAATGCGCTCCGGCCCTTTCCCGGTTTAGCAGCCGGATAAGGTCGGGGACGCCCGATAACGACACGCTGGGGAGTATTGATGGCTTACTCGTATACTGAGAAGAAACGCATCCGTAAAGATTTCGGTTCGCTTGAGAAGGTTATGGATATCCCATATCTGCTCGCGATCCAGTTGGACTCCTACCGGAAATTTACCCAGGAAGGCATAAAAGTTGAAGAGCGCGGCGAATATGGTCTGCACGCAGCTTTCAAGTCCGTCTTTCCTATTGCTAGCTACAGTGGCAGCGCAGCATTAGAGTACGTTGACTACTCGCTGGGCAAGCCTGGTTTTGACGTTGATGAGTGCGTATTGCGTGGTACGACCTATGCATGCCCACTGCGCGTTAAAGTACGCTTGATTATTTACGATAAAGACTCCTCTACAAAGTCCATCAAGGATATTAAAGAGCAGGACGTCTACATGGGGGAGATTCCCCTAATGACCGATAACGGTACCTTTGTTATCAACGGTACCGAGCGCGTCATCGTATCTCAGTTACATCGCTCGCCGGGCGTCTTCTTTGATCACGACAAAGGTAAGACCCACTCTTCTGGCAAGCTCCTTTATTCTGCACGTGTGATTCCTTACCGTGGTTCATGGCTCGACTTCGAGTTCGATGCCAAGGATATGGTATACGCCCGAATCGATCGTCGTCGTAAGCTGCCAGCCACCGTTCTGTTGCGGGCGCTCGGTTATGACAGCGAAGAAATCCTTGGAATGTTCTTCGACACTACCGCTTTCCAGCTGGGTGAAGAGCAGTCAGTGATGATGGGACTGGTGCCTAAGCGTTTGCAGGGCGACATGGCAGCGTTCGATATTATGGCGGGGGACGATTTGATCGTCGAGCGCGGACGTCGAATCACTGCGCGTCACATTCGTCAGCTCGATGATGCTGGTGTCAAGTTCCTTGAAGTTCCTGAAGAGTACCTATTGGGTCGTCGGTTAGCGAAAAATGTTATCGATACGGCTACGGGTGAGTTGATCGTTGAGTGCAACACGGAAATTACCGAAGAGCTTATCGTTCAGTTCCGCGAGAAGGGTGTCGAGTCTGTCGAGACGCTGTATACCAACGAAATCGATTGTGGTCCGTTCGTGTCCGACACACTGGCCCAAGATTCTACGCGCAACGAGCTAGAAGCCTTGGTTGAGATTTACCGCATGATGCGACCAGGCGAGCCGCCAACGAAAGAATCGGCGGAGAACCTCTTTCAAAACCTGTTCTTCTCTGCTGATCGATACGACCTGTCTGCCGTTGGCCGGATGAAGTTCAACCGTCGTTTGGGTCGCGATAGCTCGGTAGGCAGCGGCACGCTTGATCGCGAAGATATCGTCGATGTTCTGAAATCGCTGGTTTCTATTCGTAACGGTAAAGGTATTGTGGATGACATTGACCACCTGGGTAACCGACGTATCCGTTCGGTTGGCGAGATGGCCGAAAACCAATTCCGCGTAGGTTTAGTTCGTGTCGAGCGTGCAGTAAAAGAGCGTTTGTCTATGGCGGAGAGTGAAGGTCTCATGCCGCAGGACTTGATTAACGCGAAGCCCGTTTCGGCGGCTGTGAAAGAGTTCTTTGGTTCAAGTCAATTGTCACAGTTCATGGATCAGAACAATCCCCTGTCTGAAGTGACTCACAAGCGGCGTGTTTCTGCTCTCGGCCCCGGTGGCTTAACGCGTGAACGTGCTGGTTTCGAAGTTCGTGACGTACACCCGACTCATTATGGTCGCGTTTGTCCTATCGAGACTCCTGAAGGTCCAAACATTGGTTTGATTAACTCATTGGCGGCGTATGCGCGTACCAACGACTACGGATTCCTTGAGTCACCCTATCGCAAAGTTGTTAATGGCGTAGTGACTGAAGACATCGAATATCTATCGGCGATCAACGAGGCCGAACATGTTATTGCTCAGGCTTCAGCGACGCTTGATAACAAAAATCGCTTTGTTGATGATCTCATTAACGTTCGTCATATGAACGAATTCACGATTAAGCCAGCTTCTGAAGTTGATTACATGGATGTATCGGCGAAGCAGGTTGTGTCTATTGCTGCGTCGTTGATTCCGTTCCTTGAGCACGATGATGCTAACCGTGCTCTGATGGGATCGAACATGCAGCGTCAGGCGGTACCTACCTTGCGAGCTGATAAGCCGCTTGTGGGCACTGGAATGGAGCGCCACGTCGCCGCCGATTCGGGTGTGTGTATTGTTGCGCATCGTGATGGTGTTATCGACTCTGTCGACGCGAGTCGCATCGTTGTTCGGGTGAACGCCGATAGCGTTGGCCCCGACGAGGCGCCGGTCGATATTTACAACCTGACCAAGTACAAGCGTTCGAACCAAAATACGTGCATCAATCAGCGACCCATTGTTAAACAGGGCGATATCATTGCTCGTGGTGACATTTTGGCCGACGGTCCTTCCGTGGATCTTGGTGAGCTGGCGCTGGGCCAGAATATGCGTATCGGCTTTATGCCTTGGAACGGCTACAACTTCGAAGACTCCATTTTAGTGTCTGAACGCGTGGTTCAAGAAGATCGTTTCACGTCTATTCATATTCAGGAGCTCACCTGTATTGCACGTGATACTAAGCTTGGGCCTGAGGAAATTACCTCGGATATTCCCAATGTTGGTGAAGGTGCTCTAAGTAAGCTTGATGAGTCCGGAATTGTTTATATCGGTGCGGAAGTGGATGCCGGCGATATCTTGGTAGGCAAGGTTCAGCCTAAAGGCGAAACCCAGCTTACTCCTGAAGAGAAGCTATTGCGTGCCATCTTTGGTGAAAAGGCTTCTGATGTTAAAGACGCATCGCTGCGTGTGGGTTCGAGCTACAAAGGCACGGTTATCGACGTCCAAGTCTTCACGCGCGACGGACTCGAGAAGGATCCTCGTGCCAAGCAGATTGAGACAGCGCAGCTTTCGGATTATCGCAAGGATTTGCGCGAAGAATACCGTATCTATGAAGAAGCGACGTATGCGCGTCTAGCACAGCTGATCACCGGTCAGAAGACCGTTAGCGGCGGCGGCTTGCCTAAAGGCACTGCGCTTACCGATGACGTTCTTGCTAATTTGGATCGTGAGCAGTGGTTCAAGCTTAAGCTTGCTGATGCTGACCTCAACGAGCAAATAGTGTCTGCTGAGCGACTGCTTGAAGAGCAGAACAAGCAGCTCGAAGAGCGCTTTGAGATCAAGAAAGACAAGCTTCAAAGTGGTGACGACCTCGCGCCTGGTGTACTCAAGATCGTCAAGGTCTACCTCGCTGTTAAGCGCCGTATTCAGCCAGGCGACAAGATGGCTGGCCGTCACGGTAACAAAGGTGTTATCTCTGTGATCATGCCGGTGGAAGACATGCCCTTTGATGAGCGTGGTGAGCCGGTCGATATCGTTCTTAACCCGCTGGGCGTGCCTTCGCGAATGAACGTTGGTCAGATTTTGGAAACTCACCTGGGTATGGCTGCACGCGGGCTTGGCGTTAAAATCAATGACATGTTGGAGCAGCAGGCGAAGATTTCGCAGTTGCGTAATTTCTTGAAAGAAATTTACTCCCATGCCAGCGATTCTCGTCGCGATGAGAACATCGACTCCTTGACCGATGAAGAGATTCTCGAGCTCGCACACAACTTGCGAAAGGGTGTGCCGATGGCAACCCCAGTCTTCGATGGCGCTAAAGAAGAGTCCATCAAGGATCTACTTCGCTTGGCGGATATCCCAGATAGCGGGCAGCTTCAGTTGTACGATGGCCGTACCGGTGATGCATTCCTGCGTCCTGTGACAGTGGGCTACATGTACATGTTGAAACTCAACCACTTGGTTGATGACAAGATGCATGCGCGTTCAACGGGTTCTTACAGCTTGGTCACTCAGCAGCCGCTGGGTGGTAAAGCACAATTCGGTGGGCAGCGATTCGGTGAGATGGAAGTGTGGGCGCTTGAAGCCTACGGTGCCGCGTATACCCTGCAGGAAATGTTAACCGTTAAGTCTGACGATGTGGCTGGGCGTACCAAAATGTACAAGAACATCGTTGATGGTGATCACCGTATGGAGCCGGGCATGCCCGAGTCGTTCAACGTGTTGATCAAGGAAATCCGCTCACTCGGTATCGATATTGATCTCGAGACTGAGTCTGAAGGCTTCTAAGGGGATTAAGACATGAAAGATTTGTTGAACCTGCTCAGCAGGGAGAAAAACGAAGACTTTGATGCGATTCGCATTGGTCTTGCATCGCCCGACATGATCCGGTCTTGGTCGTACGGTGAAGTTAAAAAGCCTGAAACCATTAACTATCGGACATTTAAGCCCGAACGTGATGGTTTGTTTTGTGCGAAGATTTTCGGTCCTGCAAAGGACTATGAATGTCTTTGTGGCAAGTACAAGCGTCTCAAGCACCGTGGTGTTATTTGTGAAAAGTGTGGTGTTGAAGTCGCATTGGCGAAAGTGCGTCGTGAGCGCATGGGCCACATCGAACTCGCCAGCCCCGTAGCGCACATCTGGTTTTTGAAGTCATTGCCCTCGCGTATTGGCTTATTGCTGGATATGACTCTTCGAGATATCGAGCGGATTCTCTACTTCGAATCATACGTAGTGACAGATCCTGGTTTGTCGACGCTGGATCAAGGTCAGCTGCTCAATGACGAGCAGTACTATGAGGCAATGGAAGAGTTCGGTGACGAATTCACTGCCAAGATGGGTGCTGAGGCGATCCAAGATCTGATGATGCAGATCGACGTCCCTGTCGAGGTGGAGCGACTGCGCGAAGAGATTCCAGCGACTAACTCTGAGACCAAGATCAAGAAGCTCTCTAAGCGGTTGAAGCTGCTGGAAGCTTTTGCACGATCGGGTAACAGGCCTGAGTGGATGGTGCTTAAAGCACTTCCCGTATTACCGCCTGATTTGCGGCCTCTCGTACCGCTCGATGGTGGTCGTTTTGCCACTTCAGATCTCAATGATTTGTATCGTCGTGTCATTAACCGGAACAACCGTTTAAAGCGGCTGCTTGACTTAAATGCACCTGATATTATCGTGCGCAATGAAAAGCGTATGCTGCAGGAATCAGTTGATGCGCTGTTAGATAACGGCCGTCGCGGTCGTGCGATCACGGGTTCTAATAAGCGCCCGCTGAAATCGCTTGCCGACATGATTAAAGGTAAGCAAGGTCGTTTCCGTCAGAACCTGCTCGGTAAGCGTGTTGATTACTCCGGTCGTTCGGTAATTGTAACCGGTCCTACTTTGAAGCTGCATCAATGTGGTTTGCCCAAGAAAATGGCTCTTGAACTGTTCAAGCCGTTTATTTTCGGTAAGCTCGAGCATCGCGGTCTTGCGAGTACTATTAAAGCTGCCAAGAAGATGGTTGAGCGAGAGCCGCCAGAGGTCTGGGATATTCTCGCGGAGGTTATTCGCGAGCACCCTGTACTTCTGAACCGTGCGCCAACATTGCACCGTCTCGGTATTCAGGCGTTTGAGCCAGTGCTGATTGAAGGCAAGGCTATTCAGTTGCACCCACTGGTTTGCGCGGCCTACAACGCCGACTTCGATGGCGACCAAATGGCGGTCCACGTGCCGTTAACCATTGAGGCGCAGCTTGAAGCGCGTGCCCTAATGATGTCGACTAACAATATTCTGTCACCCGCGTCGGGCGATCCGATTATTGTACCGTCGCAAGACGTGGTCCTCGGCCTGTACTTCATGACGCGTGAGCGAATCAACGTCAAAGGCGAAGGCATGATCTTTGCTGACCCAACCGAGGTGCAGCGCGCCTATGCGTCGGGTCAGGTCCATCTTCAGGCGCGTATCAAATTGCGCGTGAAAGAGACCGTTGCCAGCTACGACGAAGAGACTACGGTCCAAACACGGATTGTTGATACAACTGTGGGTCGTGCGCTGCTGTGGGAAATCGTGCCTGAGGGTATGTCCTATGACATGATCAACAGGAACATGGTTAAGAAAGCCATCTCTAAGGTTATTAACCATTGTTACCGCATCGTCGGTTTGAAGGCGACGGTTATCTTCGCTGACCAATTGATGTACACCGGCTATGAGTATTCCACGAAGTCAGGTTCATCAATCGGTGTTAACGATTTTGAAATTCCCGAAGAAAAAGCTGAGTTAGTAGAGAAAGCCTACGATGAAGTGAAAGAGATTGAGCAGCAATACGCAGCTGGTTTAGTCACGCAAGGCGAGAAGTACAACAAGGTTATCGATATCTGGTCACGCACGAACGACCAAGTGTCGAAATCCATGATGGCTAACCTCTCCAAAGATATGGTTATTAACCGTAACGGCGAAGAGGAAGAGCAAGACTCTTTCAACTCCGTCTACATGTATGCCGATTCTGGTGCGCGTGGTTCACCCGCTCAGATTCGTCAGTTGGCCGGTATGCGTGGCTTGATGGCCAAACCAGACGGTTCCATTATTGAGACACCTATTGTCGCCAACTTCCGTGAAGGCTTGAACGTTCTTCAGTATTTCATCTCGACTCACGGTGCACGTAAAGGTCTAGCGGATACTGCCCTAAAGACAGCTAACTCCGGTTACTTGACTCGTCGTTTAGTCGATGTTGCGCAGGACGTGGTGGTTGTTGAGCAGGATTGCGGTACTGACGCCGGCCTATTAATGACGCCGGTTATCGATGGTGGCGATATTATTGAGACACTGTCTGACCGAGTACTGGGTCGAATTGTTGCTAAAGATGTTGTCAAGCCGGGCTCCGATGAGGTGCTGCTTGAAGCGGGCACGATGGTTGACGAAGTCTGGAGCGAGCGTCTAGAAGAATTAGGTATCGATGAGGTCCAAGTTCGTTCACCCATCACCTGTAAGACTCGCTACGGTATTTGCTCTACGTGTTATGGCCGAGACCTCGGTCGTGGACACCAGGTGAATATGGGCGAAGCCATTGGCGTTGTGGCGGCCCAGTCGATTGGTGAGCCAGGTACACAGCTGACTATGCGTACGTTCCACATCGGTGGGGCGGCTTCTGGCCAAGCGGCACAGGACAATATTCAGGTGAACTCCGACGGTGTTGTTAAGTTGCACAACATTAAAGTGGTTGACCGTCCTGACGGATCACTGGTCGCGGTGTCGCGTTCAGGCGAGCTGTCGATCCTCGATGCCGTTGGTCGTGAACGTGAGCGCTATAAAGTGCCTTACGGTGCGGTTATTAAGGTTCGCGACGAAGCCGAGGTTTCCGCAGGCGACGTTGTTGCGAACTGGGATCCACACACGCACCCAATTATTACTGAAGTTGCCGGTACCGTGAAGTTCAGCGGTATGGAAGAAGGCGTAACGATTAAGCGTCAAACGGATGAATTTACTGGCCTATCGAGCATCTCGGTGATGGAGGCGGGTGAGCGCCCTGCAGCGGGTAAAGATATTCGCGCAGGCGTTACACTGGTAGATGATAAAGGGAACGAGCTGACGCTAGCAGGTACCAACGTGCCAGCGCACTACTTCCTGCCTGCTATGGCCATGGTGAACCTCGAAGATGGGGCTCGCGTTGAGGTCGGTGACATTATTGCCCGAATTCCTCAGGAAGGTAAAAAGACGCGTGACATTACCGGTGGTCTTCCACGTGTTGCCGATTTGTTCGAAGCACGTAAGCCCAAAGAGCCCGCTATCTTGGCTGAAATATCCGGTACTGTGAGCTTTGGTAAAGAAACCAAAGGCAAGCGTCGCCTGATTATTACGCCAAACGACTCTTCTACGTTGCCCGATGGTTCGGATCACTACGAGGAACTTATTCCTAAGTGGCGTCAGCTGTCAGTCTTCGAGGGCGAGCAAGTGGCTAAGGGCGAGATCGTATCTGAAGGTCCTATGAGCCCTCACGATATTCTTCGCTTAAAAGGTATTGCTGAGCTTGCTAAGTACATCGTCAACGAGATCCAGGAGGTTTATCGCCTTCAGGGTGTGAAGATCAACGACAAGCACATCGAAGTGATTGTTCGACAGATGCTGCGCAAAGTGATTATCGCATCCTCTGGCGAGTCAACATTCATCAAGGGTGAGCAAGTTGAGTTCACGGCGTTCCTTGAGGAGTGCGAACGCCTCGAAGCAAAAGGTCTGATTTCACCGACCTCAGATCGTGAACTATTAGGTATTACTAAAGCGTCACTCGCAACCGAAAGCTTTATTTCGGCAGCATCGTTCCAGGAGACTACGCGTGTCCTGACCGAGGCTGCAGTGACTGGAAAGCGCGATTACTTGCGTGGACTGAAAGAAAACGTGATTGTTGGCCGATTAATACCAGCCGGTACCGGTTTGACCTATCACGAAGAACGTCGCCGTAAGGCGGAAAGTCAGGGTCTTGCTTTGGGCATGTCCGATGAAGAGTTCCAAGAGAGCTTTGCAGAAGAGATGGAAAAGGTAGAGGCTGAGAGCGAATAATCGCCTCGTGGTGGCCGGCAGCGGAGACGTTTTCCAAATGCCGGTCATAATCCCAGTTGACCCGGGAAGCGCGCATCATTAGAATGCGCGCTCTTTTATTTTGGGGCTCATGCCCCTCAAGTATTTCGGAGCTTTTGAATGGCAACAATTAACCAGCTCGTGCGCAAGCCTCGCAAGCGCAAAGTAGCGAAGAGTGACGTTCCTGCATTGCAGGCTTGTCCCCAGCGTCGCGGTGTATGCACACGCGTTTACACCACGACCCCTAAAAAGCCTAACTCAGCACTTCGTAAAGTATGTCGTGTGCGTTTGACCAACGGTTTCGAAGTTTCTTCGTACATCGGCGGTGAGGGCCATAACCTACAGGAACACAGCGTAGTATTGATCCGTGGTGGTCGTGTTAAAGACTTACCAGGTGTTCGCTACCACACAGTGCGCGGTAGTCTCGATACTTCCGGTGTTGCGAATCGCCGTAAGGGCCGCTCTAAATACGGCGCCAAGCGACCTAAGTAAAAGCCAGAGTGGCCGACAATATCGGCCGCTTTGATATAACAAGTCGGTTTCGTTCCGACAGTAAGGCTGGGCCCCAATAATGAGTGCCCAGATAACCCTGAAGATATAAAGGTAATGACATGCCAAGAAGACGCGTAGTTGCTAAACGTGAAGTAATCCCTGATCCCAAGTTTGGGAACACCACCCTCGCAAAATTTATGAATCACGTGATGATCAGCGGTAAAAAAGCCACCGCCGAATCAATCGTATACGGCGCCCTCGATCTCGTTCAAGAGCGTTTGAGTCGCGATCCTCTCGAAGTATTTGATGAAGCGTTAGAAAACATCGCCCCTATGGTTGAGGTTAAGTCTCGCCGCGTTGGTGGTGCGACTTACCAGGTCCCAGTAGAAGTTCGTCCTTCACGCCGCGCTGCGTTGTCAATGCGTTGGTTGGTAGATTACGCCCGTAATCGTGGCGAGAAATCTATGCGTCAGCGTTTGGCTGGTGAAATTATCGATGCCGCACAAGGTAAAGGTAATGCCGTTAAGAAGCGCGAAGACGTTCATCGTATGGCCGAAGCCAACAAGGCGTTCTCGCACTTCCGATTCTAATAGTGCTTTTCGCACGTCGAGGACACTTTTGTGGCTCGTAAAACACCGATTCAGCGCTATCGTAATATCGGCATCTGTGCGCATGTGGACGCGGGTAAAACTACGACTACGGAGCGGGTGCTGTTTTATACGGGCTTGTCGCACAAAATCGGTGAAGTACACGATGGTGCGGCGACCATGGACTGGATGGAGCAGGAGCAGGAGCGAGGAATCACTATTACCTCGGCTGCTACGACCTGCTTCTGGTCAGGTATGTCGCAGCAGTTCGACGAGCATCGAATCAATATCATTGATACCCCTGGGCACGTAGATTTCACGATTGAAGTCGAACGCTCCCTGCGGGTATTAGATGGCGCCGTTGTTGTTTTGTGTGGCTCGTCAGGCGTTCAGCCGCAGACCGAGACCGTATGGCGCCAAGCCAACAAGTACGAAGTTCCGCGCATGGTGTTTGTCAACAAGATGGACCGTGCAGGTGCAAGCTTTGAGCGCGTAGTCGAGCAATTGCGTGATCGGCTAGGCTGCACTCCAGTTCCTATCCAGATGACCATTGGCTCCGAAGAAGACTTTAAAGGCGTTGTTGACCTTATCAAGCGCAAGGCTATTTATTGGAACGAAGCCGATATGGGTATGACCTTTGAGTATGACGAGGTGCCCGCCGAGCTCGCTGAGCAGGTTGAAGTGATGCGGGAGTTCATGGTTGAAGCTGCCGCTGAGGCCGACGATGAACTGATGGATGCCTACCTCGAGGAGGGCGATCTCAGCGAAGAGCAAATCAAGCGAGGCCTGCGTGCTCGGACGCTCGCTTGCGATATTGTGCCGGTGCTAGGTGGCTCCGCTTTTAAGAACAAAGGTGTCCAAGCTATGTTGGACGCGGTTGTCGATTACTTGCCGTCGCCCGTCGAAGTGAAAGCTATCGAAGGTACCGAGATGGATGGCGAGACGGTCGTGCGCCGCCGGTCCGATGACGACGAGCCCTTTTCTGCTCTGGCCTTCAAAATTGCCACCGATCCTTTTGTGGGTACGCTCACGTTTTTCCGTGTTTATTCTGGGCGGCTTGAAAGTGGCAGCGCCATCTATAATTCAGTAAAAGGCAAAAAAGAACGTGTTGGTCGCATGGTGCAGATGCACTCAAACAGCCGCGAAGAAATCAAGGAAGTGCTGGCCGGCGATATCGCTGCTGCGATTGGTTTAAAGGATGTCACGACCGGCGACACGCTGTGCTCATATGATAAACCCGTCATTCTTGAGCGTATGGAGTTTCCGGAGCCGGTCATTTCAGTGGCCGTCGAACCGCGTTCACAGGCTGATCAGGAAAAGTTGGGTGTGGCGTTGGGTAAGCTTGCTCAGGAAGACCCGTCGTTCCGTGTTAAGACGGACGATGAAACAGGTCAAACGATTATCTCTGGTATGGGTGAGCTACACCTCGATATTATCGTGGATCGGATGCGTCGCGAGTTCAGTGTTGAGGCAAACATTGGTAAGCCCCAAGTGGCCTACCGTGAGTGCATTCGCAACACCGTCAATATTGAAGGCAAGTTTATCCGTCAGTCAGGCGGACGTGGTCAATATGGGCATGTATGGATTAAGTTTGAGCCTGCGGAAGACGAGACCGCCGATAGTCTAGAGTTTCACAACGCGATTGTTGGTGGTGTTGTACCTAAAGAATATATTCCTGCTATTCAGAAAGGTGTCGAAGAGCAGATAAAAAACGGCGTGCTAGCAGGCTATCCGTTGTTGGGTGTGAAGGCTACCCTATACGATGGCTCTTTCCACGATGTGGACTCGAATGAAATGGCGTTTAAAATTGCCGCGAGTCTCGCCACCCGGCAGCTATCCGAGGTGGGCGGTGCTGTGCTTTTAGAGCCCATTATGACGGTCGAAGTTGTAACCCCTGAAGATAATATGGGTGACGTGGTGGGCGATCTCAATCGTCGACGTGGCTTGATATCGGGCATGGACGATTGCGCCGCCGGTAAAATTGTAAATGCTGAAGTCCCGCTGGCGCAGATGTTTGGTTATGCTACCGACCTTCGCTCGGCAACGCAGGGGCGCGCGACCTATACCATGGAGTTTTCCAAGTACGCCGAGGCACCAAGTAATGTTGCCGAAGCGTTTATTTCAAGAAACCAGACGGGTTAACCGTCTACATTCCGAGAGGGACTGACAGTGTCAAAGGAATCATTTGAGCGTTCGAAGCCCCACGTCAACGTGGGAACGATTGGGCACGTAGACCACGGTAAGACGACGCTGACAGCGGCGTTGACCCGTGTTTGCGCGGAAGTATTTGGTGGTACAGCGGTAGCGTTTGACGGGATTGATAATGCGCCCGAAGAGCGAGAGCGCGGAATCACGATTGCGACGTCGCACGTTGAGTACGAATCAAGCATTCGTCACTACGCGCACGTTGACTGTCCTGGACACGCGGACTACGTGAAGAACATGATCACGGGTGCGGCGCAGATGGACGGAGCTATTTTGGTTTGTGGTGCGACCGATGGTCCTATGCCACAGACACGAGAGCACATCTTGCTGTCACGTCAGGTAGGTGTACCTTACATTGTTGTTTTCTTGAACAAGGCTGACTTGCTTGCGGAAGACTGCGGTGGTGTAGACACTGAAGAATTCGAAGAGATGAAAGAGTTGGTTGAAATGGAGCTGCGTGAGCTGCTCGATACCTACGATTTCCCTGGTGACGATACGCCGATCATCTGTGGTTCAGCGCTGATGGCGTTGAATGGCCAAGATGAGAATGGTTTGGGTACTACTGCAGTAGCGGCGTTGGTAGAGGCACTGGATACTTACATTCCAGAGCCCGAGCGTGCGATTGACCAGCCTTTCTTGATGCCTGTTGAGGACGTGTTCTCGATCTCAGGTCGCGGTACGGTGGTAACCGGTCGTGTTGAGCGAGGCATTGTTAAGGTGGGCGACGAGATCGAGATTATTGGTATCCGCGATACTCAGAGAACGACGTGTACCGGTGTTGAGATGTTCCGCAAGCTGCTTGACGAAGGTCGTGCGGGCGAGAACGTTGGTGTGTTGTTGCGTGGTACTAAGCGTGATGACGTTGAGCGTGGACAGGTACTGGCTATTCCTGGATCTGTACAGCCGCACACGACGTTTGAGGCGGAAGTTTACGTATTGTCGAAAGATGAAGGTGGTCGTCACACGCCATTCTTCAAGGGCTACCGTCCGCAGTTTTACTTCCGTACGACTGACGTAACGGGTGCTGTTGAGTTACCTGAGGGTGTCGAGATGGTCATGCCTGGCGACAACGTGAATATTGTTGCTACGTTGATTGCACCGATTGCGATGGAAGACGGACTGCGTTTTGCTATCCGCGAAGGCGGCCGAACAGTCGGCGCCGGCGTTGTCGCAAAAATTATCGAGTAAACGATTGCGAAAATCGACTAAATGCCCGCCTTGTGCGGGCTTTTTTTTACGTATAAGCCGCCACTTGTGGGTGTTATCTATGGTCTCTCACTTCTGAGCTTCAGAGAAATACCGCCACACGCAAGTCGCTCCCTCGTTTTCAAAGTGGCAGTTTTTGGCAAAAGCTAGAAACTCAGCAATAAAGACTAAAAGAGAGTTGACAGCATTAGGTCTCATGACTATAGTTCGCCCTCTTTTTTACGGGGCCCCCTTTGCGGAGCGCCGGCTTTTTAGGAGATGTATTGTGCAAAACCAGCGTATTCGTATTCGTTTGAAGGCCTTTGATCACAAGTTGATCGATGCCTCAACTGAAGAGATTGTTGAAACAGCTCGACGTACTGGTGCTCAGGTCCGTGGTCCAATCCCGCTGCCCACTAAGAAAGAGAAGTTCACTATTCTGACCTCGCCGCATGTCAATAAAGATGCCCGTGATCAGTATGAGATTCGCACGCACAAGCGCCTCTTAGACATCGTTGAGCCAACTGAAAAAACAGTTGACGCATTGATGAAGCTTGACCTCGCTGCTGGTGTAGAAGTTCAAATCAGCCTAGGTTAACAACAATTTAGTAAGACCTGCCCCATGTTGGGGCGTGTAACGTTCGTATAGGGGCGGCTACTCACTGAGTGTCCTCTCTTTATAGGGGCGGCCATAGAGGGTATAGCCCCGTACACTGTGAGGTTTAAAGCCATGACTATTGGTGTAGTCGGCCGTAAATCGGGTATGACACGTGTCTTTACCGATGAAGGCGTATCAGTTCCAGTGACCGTAGTGGAAGTAGCTCCAAACCGCGTCACTCAAATCAAAGAGCTCGAGACCGATGGGTATCGAGCAATTCAGGTCACAGCGGGTAGTCGCAAGGCCTCAAAAGTATCAAAGGCTCAGGCTGGGCATTTTGCCAAGTCAGGCGTTGCTGCCGGCGAAGGCCTGTGGGAGTTCCGCCTTGACGGTTTGGACGAGACTTTTGAGATCGGCGCAGAGCTGACTGTTGGGCGATTTGAGCAAGGTCAGATTGTTGACGTGGCAGGCCGTTCTAAGGGTAAGGGTTTCCAGGGCGTTATTAAGCGCTGGAATTTCAGTACTCAGGACGCGACTCACGGTAACTCTCTGTCACACCGTGCTCCTGGCTCGATCGGACAGTGTCAGACGCCTGGGCGTGTATTCAAGGGCAAAAAGATGTCTGGCCACATGGGTTCCGAGCGTGTCACTACGCAAGGTCTCGAAGTGGTTCGAGTCGACGTTGAGCGCAACTTGCTGCTTATCAAAGGCGCGGTACCAGGTGCGCCCGGTGGCGAAGTTATTGTTCGTCCAACGGTTAAAGGTTAAGGGGGCTGGCTGTGGAATTAAGTGTAGTTAAGCCCGGCGCAGGTGATGCAGGTACTGTCTCAGTATCCGATAGCACATTTGCCCGTGAATATAACGAGTCTCTCGTTCATCAGGTGGTTACGTCTTTCTTAGCAGGTGCTCGTCAGGGTACGCGTGCTCAAAAGAACCGCGCAGATGTGGCGGGTGGTGGACGCAAGCCTTGGAGACAGAAGGGTACTGGTCGTGCACGTGCAGGCACCATCCGCTCGCCAATTTGGCGTTCTGGTGGCGTAACGTTTGCCGCTTCACCTCAGGATCATTCGCACAAAGTTAACAAGAAAATGTATCGCGCTGCGATGCGCTCTATCTTGTCTGAACTTGCGCGCACGGATCGCTTGATGGTCGTTGAGAGCTTTGATGTCGAACAGCCCAAGACTAAGCTGCTCGTTGAGGCGCTCAAAGGGTTTGGTGTCGAGAACGTACTGATCGTAGGCAGTGAAGTCGATAAGAACTTGTATCTGGCGGCGCGAAACTTACACCAGGTCGATGTTCGTGATGTCGACGGTGTTGATCCGGTCAGCCTTATTGCCTTTAAGAAGGTGATAATGACGGTTGATGCGGTCAAGAAATTTGAGGAGGCCCTAGCGTGAACCAGGAGCGTGTATTCCAAATTCTCCTCGGGCCACATATGTCCGAGAAGGCTGCCATCGCGGCAGAAGACGCCAATCAGTACGTCTTCAAAGTAGCGTTGGACGCAACAAAAATCGAGATCAAGACATCTGTTGAGCAGTTGTTCAAGGTCAAGGTTGATAACGTGCGAACTCTCCGTGTAAAGGGTAAGAGCAAGCGCAACCGTTTCGGCATGTCTACCAAGCCGACGTGGAAAAAAGCCTATGTACGTTTGGAGCAAGGTCAGGACATTGACTTTGCTGCACTGAGCTAAGGGGACGATTTGTCATGGCAATCGTAAAGAGTAAACCGACATCAGCAGGCCGCCGTCACCACGTACGCGTAGTGAACGATGAGCTGCATAAAGGTCGTCCTCACGCGCCGCTCTTGGAGAAAAAGTCCAAGTCTGGCGGCCGTAACAACAATGGACGCATTACAACTCGTCACATTGGCGGCGGACACAAGCAGCACTACCGCGTTATTGACTTTAAGCGCAATAAAGACGGTATTCCAGCGACTGTAGAGCGTCTCGAGTACGACCCAAACCGTACAGCGCATATTGCGTTGTTGTTATTTGCCGATGGTGAGCGTCGTTACATTATCGCCCCCAAAGGTGTTTCGGCTGGCGACACGTTGTACTCAGGTTCCGCAGCACCCATTAAGGCAGGTAATTGCTTGCCTATTCGCAACATCCCAGTGGGTGCTGTGATTCACGCAATTGAGCTCAAGCCCGGTAAGGGTGCTCAGGTTGCGCGCTCTGCAGGGGCGTCAGTGCAGCTGGTCGCTCGTGAAGGTCAGTACGCCACGATCCGCTTGCGCTCAGGCGAGATGCGAAAAGTGCCCGTTGACTGTCGCGCAACGCTTGGTGAGGTTTCTAACTCAGAGCACAGTTTGCGTAAGCTTGGTAAGGCGGGTGCAGCTCGCTGGCGTGGTGTTCGCCCAACTGTTCGTGGTGTTGCCATGAACCCGGTTGATCACCCGCACGGTGGTGGTGAGGGTCGTACTTCGGGCGGTCGTCATCCAGTTACACCATGGGGCGTGCCTACGAAGGGTTACAAGACCCGTAAAAATAAGCGCACCGACGGCTTTATTGTTCGCCGTCGTGGCAAGAAGTAACCGCTGAAGGAAAGAGGACTTAACAGTGCCACGTTCATTAAAAAAAGGCCCCTTCATCGACCTGCACCTTCTGAAGAAGGTAGAGGCTGCGGTTGAGAGTAACGATCGTCGACCCGTCAAGACTTGGTCGCGACGCTCAATGATTTCGCCCGATATGGTCGGACTCACAATCGCGGTTCACAATGGTCGCCAGCACGTCCCGGTTAGCATTAACGAGGACATGGTGGGGCATAAGTTAGGTGAATTTGCCGTGACCCGTACGTTTAAGGGTCACATTGTTGACAAGAAAGCCAAGCGCTAAGGCCTGGCGGAGATAGAGACGATGGAAGTATCAGCAAAACTTCGCGGCGCGCGCATCTCTGCGCAAAAAGCCCGTCTGGTCGCCGACCAGGTGCGAGGCATGCCGGTAGAAGAGGCGCTTAGCCTGCTCGAGTTCAGTACCAAAAAAGCGGCCCACATGGTACGCAAGGTGCTTAACTCAGCAATCGCTAATGCGGAAAACAATGATGGCGCAGACGTTGATGAGCTGCGTGTATCGACGATTTTTGTCGATGAAGGCCTCACGATGAAGCGCATGCGTCCGCGTGCAAAGGGTCGTGGAGATCGAATTTTGAAGCGTACTTGTCACATTACTGTGAAAGTCGCGGACAGCGAAGGCTAAGGGGACTGGCGCATGGGTCAGAAGGTACATCCAACGGGTATTCGCCTCGGTGTGGTCAAAGACCACAACTCAGTGTGGTATGCCGATAGCAGCACTTATTCGAAGAATCTTATCAGCGACCTTGCGGTACGCGAGTATATTCTTCGCAAGCTCGACGCAGCTTCGGTTAGCCGCGTGGTTATCGAGCGGCCTGCTCAAACAGCGCGCGTGATCATTCACACTGCGCGTCCGGGCATCGTTATCGGTAAGAAGGGCGAAGACGTGGAGAAGCTGCGTCAAGAGTTGACCAAGATGATGGGTGTGCCTGTGCATATCAACATCGAGGAGATTCGTAAGCCAGATCTCGACGCTCGTTTGGTCGCGCAAAACGTAGCTCAGCAGCTCGAGCGCCGAGTGATGTTTCGTCGTGCGATGAAGCGTGTAGTGCAAAACGCTATGCGTCAGGGCGCCGAAGGTATCAAGGTGCAGGTTGGTGGTCGTCTTGGTGGCGCGGAAATTGCGCGTAGCGAGTGGTACCGAGAAGGTCGTGTGCCGTTGCACACATTACGTGCCGATATTGATTACGCGACTTACGAAGCGCATACCACTTATGGCGTTATTGGCGTCAAAGTGTGGATCTTCAAAGGCGAAGTAATTGGCGATGCCGATGGAGCTAAAGAGCCTCGTCGCGCAGCGGCCAGCTGAGCCCGGTTAGAGGACTGAATAATGTTGCAACCAAAACGCACAAAATTCCGCAAGATGATGAAGGGTCGCAATCGTGGCCTGGCAGAGCGCGGTAGTAAGGTGAGCTTCGGCGAGTACGCACTCAAGGCAACGGGGCGTGGTCGTATCACGGCTCGTCAGATTGAAGCGGCTCGTCGTGCTATGACTCGTCACATCAAACGTGGCGGAAAGATCTGGATTCGTATTTTCCCCGACAAGCCGATTACAGGTAAGCCGTTGGAAGTACGTCAGGGTAAAGGTAAGGGTAACGTTGAATACTGGGTGGCTCAGATTCAGCCAGGTCGCGTGCTCTATGAAGTTGAAGGTGTGTCTGAGGAACTGGCACGCGAGGCATTTGCCCTCGCAGCATCCAAGCTCCCAGTGCAAACCACGTTTGTTAAACGGTCGGTGATGTGATGAAAGCGAGTGAACTGCGTGAAAAGTCAGCGGAAGAGCTGAACGCCGAACTGCTTAAGTTGCGAGAAGAGCAATTTAAGCTGCGCATGGCAAAATCAACTGGGCAGCTGGGTCAATCTCATCTACTCAAGCAGACAAAGCAAGACATTGCCCGAGTAAAGACCGTGCTTCAACAGAAGGTAGAAGGCTAATGGGATCGACAGAAAAGCGTACGCGCCAGATACAGGGCCGCGTAGTAAGTGACAAAATGGATAAGACCATCACTGTGATGGTTGAGCGTCGTGTAAAACACCCCGTTTACGGTAAGTACATTACCCGTTCCTCAAAGTTACACGCGCACGATGAGAATAACATCGCCGGTATGGGCGATATGGTTCTTGTTGCGGAGTCACGTCCTTTGTCAAAGACCAAGACATGGGCGTTGGTTGAAGTTGTTGAGAAGGCTGCTCAAATTTAACTATTTGAGAAGCCATGTGCGGCACGAGCCGCAGATTGGAGTATAGAGATGATTCAGACCCAGTCGTATTTGGAAGTCGCCGATAACAGTGGCGCGCGCCGTGTTATGTGCATCAAGGTGCTTGGTGGCTCTAAGCGTCGTTACGCTCGCGTCGGTGATCTTATTAAGGTTACTGTCAAGGAAGCGATTCCGCGTGGCAAGGTTAAGAAAGGTCAGGTAATGACAGCAGTCGTGGTACGCACGAGAAAAGGTGTGCGCCGTCCCGACGGGTCTCTTATAAAGTTTGATGAGAATGCTGCAGTGCTGTTGAACAACCAAGACGCACCGATTGGCACTCGTATTTTCGGCCCGGTGACTCGTGAACTTCGCGGTGACAAGTTCATGAAGATCATTTCCCTGGCGCCAGAAGTCATCTGAGCGACAGGCAGAGAGGAATTAGTAATGGCGAAGATTAAGCGTGACGACCAGGTGGTCGTGTTAACCGGCAAGGATAAGGGCAAGCGCGGTACCGTGCGGAAGGTGCTCGATAATGGTCGTTTGATGGTTTCTGGCATCAACATGATCAAGAAGCACACCAAGCCTAACCCCCAAGCTGGCATCGCCGGTGGGATTGTAGAGAAGGAGGCCTCGATTCAGGCGTCTAACATTGCAATCTTTAACCCGAGCAGCAATAAGGCAGACCGCGTTGGCTATCGTATCGAAGAAGATGGCAAGAAAGTACGCGTTTACAAATCTAGCGGCGAAGTGATTGACGCCTGAGCATCTGCTTGGCGCACGAGGTAGCGAAAAATGGCAACCCTGAAGCAAAAGTACCGTAGCGAGATCGCACCGGCTCTTAAAGAAGAGCTTGGCTTAGCTAACGTTATGGAAGTACCACGTATCACCAAGATCACCCTAAATATGGGCGTTGGTGAGGCAGTTGGTGACAAGAAAATTATGGAAAATGCACTGGCGGATATGACCAAGATCGCCGGCCAAAAGCCCATCGTGACTAAGTCACGCAAGTCGATTGCGGGCTTCAAGATTCGCGATGGCTGGCCGATTGGTTGTAAGGTCACCTTGCGTGATGAGCGTATGTACGAGTTTCTCGAGCGTCTCATTGGCATTGCAATCCCACGTATTCGTGACTTTCGTGGCGTTAGCCCCAAGTCATTTGATGGTCGCGGAAACTTCGCGATGGGTGTGACTGAGCAGATCATCTTCCCCGAGATCAATTACGATGAGGTGGATACGCTGCGCGGTATGGATATCACCATTACCACATCGGCGAAAACCGATGACGAAGGTCGTGCGTTGTTGCGTGCGTTCAACTTCCCGTTCAAGGGCTGAGGGGTAAAGAGTAATGGCCAAGAAGTCAATGATAGCGCGCGAAGCAAAGCGCACTCAGTTGGTTGCTAAGTACGCCGCACAGCGCGCCGAACTGAAGCAGATCATCAATAACGTTTCGTCAAGTGATGACGAGAAGTGGGAAGCGCAGATCAAACTGCAGAAGCTTCCACGCGACTCTAGTCCCGTGCGCCAGCGTCGTCGCTGTCAGATCACAGGGCGTCCACATGGCGTTTATCGAAAGTTTGGGTTGAGCCGAAATATCCTGCGTCAAGCAGCGATGCGCGGCGATGTACCGGGCCTGGTTAAGTCCAGCTGGTAACGGAGTAGATTACTTATGAGCATGCAGGATCCTATCAGCGACATGTTGACCCGGTTGCGTAACGCGCAAATGGCAGGCAAGAAGTTCGTCGAAATGCCCGGTTCAAAAATTAAGGCAGCGTTGGCCAGTGTATTGAAGGAAGAGGGCTACATCGCTTCGTTTGATGTTGACAACACCACTGTCAAGCCACGTTTGTCGATTGAATTAAAGTATTTCGATGGAAAGCCCGTTATCGCTGAAATTGAGCGTGTCAGTAAGCCAAGCCTGCGTCGCTACGCCGGTAAGGGTGAGCTGCCACAGGTTCGCGGTGGATTGGGTGTTGCCATCGTTTCAACTTCACATGGTGTGATGACCGACCGCGCTGCCCGTGCTGCGGGTGTTGGCGGCGAAATTCTCTGCACCGTATTCTGAATCGACGTATCTGAAGAGCAGACTGAGTTATGTCAAGAGTTGCAAATAATCCGGTCACGTTACCAAAAGGCGTCGATGTCAAAATCGATGGCAGTAACGTGTCTGTAAAGGGTGGCAAGGGCGCGATGGAAATGGCTCTGGCTGATGGTATTGAAGTCAAAGTTGAAGATGGGCAAGCGTCTATCGTTTATGACTTTGACACAAAGCGTGCCATCGCGGGAACGACACGTGCGTTGCTGAACAATATCGTCATTGGCGTCACTGAGGGGTGGGAGAAGAAGCTCGTCCTCAATGGCGTTGGTTATCGAGCCAAGGCGACGGGCAAGACTGTCAATCTGACAGTAGGTTTATCGCACAACGTTGATTACGAACTGGCTGAAGGTCTCTCAGTTGAGACACCTACCCAGACTGAAATCGTGATCAAGGGTATCGACAAGCAGGCTGTGGGCCAGGCGGCTGCGGAAATCCGCGCTTTCCGTCCCCCAGAGCCATACAAGGGCAAAGGTATTCGTTACGCCGATGAGCATGTGCGGCGCAAAGAAGCCAAGAAGAAGTAAGTAGGTAGGGCAATGAACGATAAAACTGAATCACGTCTGCGTCGCGCCCGTAAGTCGCGTATGCGTATGCGTAAAAGCGGTGCGACCCGCCTTACCGTGTTTCGCACACCCCGTCATATTTACGCTCAGGTAATTTCTCCTGAAGGCGACAAGGTGCTGGCGAGTGCGTCGACATTGGATAAAGACCTACGTGGTGGCGTAACCGGCAATATCGACGCCGCATCAGCGGTCGGCAAGTTGATCGCAGAGCGTGCAAAGGCTGCGGGCATTACTGGGGTAGCTTTTGACCGAGCTGGGTTTAAGTATCACGGTCGTGTTAAAGCGTTGGCTGACGCCGCGCGTGAAGGCGGATTGGAGTTTTAAGGTATGGCTTTTAACGATCAAAGAAAGCAGGGTGATCAGCGTACTGAAGGTGATCTTCAGGAGAAGCTGGTCCAGGTCAACCGTGTTGCGAAAACTGTAAAAGGTGGACGTATCATGAGTTTCACTGCGCTCACTGTTGTCGGTGACGGCAAGGGTCGCGTTGGTTACGGCCGTGGTAAGGCACGTGAAGTCCCAGTTGCTATTCAGAAGGCAATGGAAGCTGCGCGTCGTAACATGATTAGCGTTGAGCTGGTCGATGGCACCCTCCAGTATCCTGTGAAGGCAAATCACGGCGCCTCAAAGGTGTACATGCAGCCTGCTTCTGAGGGTACTGGTGTAATTGCTGGCGGCGCGATGCGTGCTGTTCTTGAGATAGCGGGCGTACACAACGTTCTCGCTAAATGCTACGGCTCTACCAATCCGGTAAACGTCGTACGTGCAACCTATAACGGTCTTCGCGATATGACGTCTCCCGATGCGGTAGCGGCTAAGCGTGGTAAGACTGTTGAAGAGATCCTCAGCTGAGGCTGGAGCCCGTAGTCATGAGTAAGGCAACAATTAGAGTTACCCAGGTTAGAAGCACGGCAGGTCGCTTAAAGCAGCATCAGGCTTGCGTAAAAGGTTTGGGTTTACGCCGAATAGGTCACACGGTAGAGGTTGAAGATACTCCGTCCGTACGTGGCATGATTAACAAGGTTAACTACCTCATTAAGGTAGAGGACTAATCTAATGGCTGATGAAATGCGATTAAACAATCTGAGCCCAGCGCCGGGCGCCAAGCGAGACGCTAAGCGCGTGGGTCGTGGCATCGGTTCTGGTACTGGTAAGACAGCGGGTCGAGGCCACAAGGGCTTGAAGGCGCGTTCTGGCGGTTCAGTTCGTCCGGGTTTTGAAGGCGGCCAGATGCCACTTCAGAAGCGTTTGCCTAAGTACGGTTTTACCTCTCGTATTGGTCGTACTACTGCCCAGGTGCGTTTGCACGAGCTAAACCTCGTTGACGGCGAGACTATCGATTTGGATTCGCTCAAGGCGGCTAACCTAGTTAAGGACGACGTGCTGCGTGCGCGTGTATTCCTGTCAGGTACTATCGATAAGGCGGTTAACGTCAAGGGTCTCGCGGTCACAAAAGGTGCTCGTGAGGCTATCGAAGCAGCCGGCGGCAGCGTCGAGGCGTAATTATGGCCAATGGCATGCCGTCAATGAACAATGCTGGGATGGGCGAGCTTTTCGCCCGTCTCCGTTTTGTATTGTTGGGATTGATCGTTTATCGGATCGGTACCCACATTCCAGTCCCGGGAATAGATCCGGAGCAGCTGGCGGCACTTTTTGATCAAAACCAGGGAACCATTCTTGGGCTGGCCAATGTTTTTTCAGGTGGTGCTCTTGAGCGCATGAGTATTCTCGCGCTCGGTATTCTGCCTTACATTTCTGCGTCCATTATCATGCAGTTAATGTCAGCGGTGACACCGCAACTCGAGCAAATGAAGAAAGAAGGCGAGTCGGGTCGTCGCAAGATTAGTCAATACACCCGCTACCTCACCGTTGTGCTCGCATTCGTGCAGGGTACAGGTATGACCGTAGGTTTGGCGAACCAGGGATTAGCTTTCGATAACTCCCTTAGCTTTTTCGTTATTGCCATTACTTCCTTGGTTACCGGCGCGGTGTTCATGATGTGGCTTGGGGAGCAAATCACTGAGCGTGGTATTGGCAACGGTATATCGCTCCTGATCTTCGCGGGTATTTGCGCCGGGCTTCCGGCTGCAATTGGACAGTCGTTAGAGCAGGCGCGCCAAGGAGAGTTAAATATTCTCGTGTTACTGGCTATTGTTGCTCTCGCTATTACCGTCATTTATTTGGTGGTTTACATTGAGCGTGGGCAGCGGCGGATTACCGTTAACTACGCGAAGCGGCAGCAGGGGCGTCAGTCGTTTCAGGCACAATCAAGCTTTTTGCCACTGAAGGTGAACATGTCGGGCGTGATTCCAGCAATTTTCGCGAGCTCGATTCTGTTGTTCCCAGCGTCTGTGGCGCAGTGGTTTGGAAGCGGCGACAGTGCGGACTGGCTTCAAGACCTCGCTGTTGCGATCGGCCCTGGTCAGCCTCTGAACATAATGTTGTTTACTGGATTTATTATTTTCTTCTGCTTCTTCTATACGGCGTTGATGTTCAACCCGGTTGAGGTTGCTGATAATTTGAAGCGTTCTGGCGCCTTTGTACCGGGAATACGTCCCGGACAGCAGACCGCGAATTACATCGACGGCGTTTTGACCCGACTGACTGTGTTTGGCTCTGCCTATATCGCGTTAGTTTGTCTGCTTCCGCAGTTTCTCGTCGTCATGTTTAACGTGCCGTTCTACTTAGGCGGTACGTCGATGCTGATCGTGGTAGTGGTCGTGATGGATTTCATGGCCCAAGTCCAAAGTCATTTGATGTCACATCAGTACGAAGGTGTGATGAAGAAAGCCAACCTGGCCAATACCGGTCCCGCCGGCCGGCTGCGTTAGGTTTCAGGAGCGGAAAATGAAAGTAAGAGCTTCAGTTAAAAAGGTATGTCGCAACTGCAAAGTTGTCCGTCGCCACGGTGTTGTGCGAGTGATCTGTTCTAGCGATCCCCGCCACAAGCAGCGTCAGGGCTAAAGGCATTGAGTTTTTGTCGGCAAATCAGTAACATGCGCGCCCCCTCTGTTGAGAGGAGTGCCGCCAACGTGTGTTCGGCATTAGTGGTCGTTCATACAAGCAACGTTTGGAGATAAATCAATGGCGCGTATCGCCGGTGTCAATATTCCCGACAACAAGCACGTAGTGATCTCACTGACGTACATCTATGGTATTGGCCGCACTCAGGCCAAGCGTTTGCTCGATGCTACTAGTATCGAGCATCAGTCTAAGGTGGGTGACCTTTCCGAAGGGCAGTTAGATCAGTTGCGTAACATGATCAGCGAAATGATGGTTGAGGGTGACCTCCGCCGTGAAGTTTCGATGAATATTAAGCGTTTGATGGACCTCGGTTGTAACCGTGGTCTGCGACATCGTAAGGGCTTGCCTTTGCGTGGTCAGCGCACCAAAACCAACGCCCGGACCCGTAAGGGGCCCCGCAAGCCGATTCGTAAGTAATCGTTGCGGCGTTAGCCGGTATTTAGTGTAGCTACATCACAATTTGTAGCGTTGATATTAGAAGTAGGTAGAAGATGGCCAAGAATGCCAAAAATTCCAAGACGACCAAGCGTAAAATTACGAAACAGGTTGTTGACGGAGTCGCACATATCCACGCATCGTTTAATAATACGATCGTGACTATTACTGACCGTCAGGGCAATACCCTGAGCTGGGCGACCGCCGGGGGCTCTGGCTTCCGCGGTTCGCGTAAGTCCACGCCTTTCGCTGCACAGGTTGCGGCTGAGCGTGCTGGCGAAGCAGCTAAAGAATACGGTCTTAAGAATCTTGATGTTGAAGTCAAAGGACCCGGTCCGGGTCGAGAGTCGGCGGTTCGTGCGCTGAATGCTGTTGGCTACCGCATCAATAACATCACCGATGTGACGCCCATTCCACACAATGGCTGCCGCCCGCCCAAGAAGCGTCGTGTATAACGCCGTTAGCGCCGAGGATTAAACAGTATGGCTCGATATATTGGACCCAAGTGCAAGCTCTCTCGTCGTGAAGGTACCGACCTTCAGCTGAAGAGTGGCGTGCGAGCACTTGACACAAAGTGCAAAATTGAAACTGCTCCTGGTCAACACGGTGCCCGTCGTGGTCGCCTGTCAGACTACGGGGTACAGTTACGTGAAAAGCAGAAAGTCCGTCGTATTTACGGCGTTCTAGAGAAGCAGTTCCGTAACTATTACAAGGAAGCAGCACGCTTAAAAGGCGCAACAGGTGAGAATCTGCTGCAGCTTTTAGAAAGCCGCTTGGATAACGTGGTTTACCGTATAGGCTTCGGCTCAACGCGTGCTGAATCTCGTCAGCTGGTTTCTCATAAAGGTATTTTGGTTAACGGTTCCGTCGTTAACGTACCGTCTTACCAGGTTAAGCCCGGTGATGTAGTCTCGGTGCGAGAGAAAGCGAAGAAGCAGCTGCGTATTCAGTCGGCGGTGTCGTTGGCCGAACAGCGTGGTGGTTCAGAGTGGATCGAAGTTAATACTGACAAGTTGGAAGGGACTTTTAAGACCCGCCCAGAGCGTCAGGATCTTCCAAGCGAGATCAACGAGAACCTGATTGTGGAGCTTTACTCCAAGTAATAATGTGTGAGTCGCTCCTTAAACCCGTTTTCATTACAGGTGCTTTATGTCTAGTTCGGTAAATGAATTTCTCACTCCACGAGTGATCAAGGTCGATGAAAAGTCGTCCACATTGGCTCACGTGACCCTCGAGCCGCTTGAGCGTGGTTTTGGCCACACATTGGGTAATGCGTTGCGACGCATTCTGCTCTCGTCTATGCCTGGCTGTGCGATCACGGAAGTCGAGATCGATGGCGTTCAGCACGAGTATTCGGCGATCGAGGGCGTTCAAGAAGACGTTATCGAGATTCTTCTTAACTTGAAGGGTGTCGCGCTATCGATGGCTGGTAAGGACGAGGCAGAGCTTTCTTTGGTTGCTAAGGGTCCATGCACAGTGACGGCGGGTGATATTCAGGTCGATCATGATGTGGAGGTCTCAAATCCTGAACACGTGATTTGTACGTTAACCGCAGACAAAGAGCTGACGATTCGTTTGGTTGCCGAGCGCGGCCGGGGCTATGTGCCCGCGGATGCGCGGGTCGATGCGGACGAGGAAACTCGTTCTATCGGTCGGTTGCACTTAGACGCGTCGTTTTCGCCGGTTCGCCGTGTGTCATATGTCGTTGAGTCAGCCCGAGTTGAGCAACGTACTGACCTCGACAAGCTCGTTATCGATCTCGAGACCAACGGAACGATTGATCCTGAAGAGGCTATTCGTCGCGCCGCGACTATCCTGCAGCAGCAGCTGTCAGTCTTTGTCGATCTCGAAGGCGAAACGCAGGCTGCGGCGCAGGAAGCTGAGGATGAAGTTGATCCCATTTTACTGCGTCCAGTTGACGATCTTGAGCTGACAGTTCGTTCGGCTAACTGCTTGAAAGCTGAAAACATCTACTACATCGGTGATTTGGTACAGCGCACTGAAGTTGAGCTTCTTAAGACTCCGAACCTCGGTAAGAAGTCGCTAACAGAAATCAAAGACGTTCTGGCTTCGCGCGGTTTGTCTCTGGGTATGCGTCTTGAGAACTGGCCACCAGCCAGCCTTAAGAACGATGAGCGTCTTTTAGGCGCTTAATTAACAAGTATTATACTGGCCTGCCGAGAAGGCAGCCTTATTGAGGGATTACGACAATGCGTCATCGTCACAGCGGTCGCCAACTAAACCGTAACAGCTCCCATAGAAAAGCCATGTTCCGTAACATGGCGGTATCTCTGGTAGAGCACGAGTTGATCAAAACCACTCTGCCCAAGGCTAAAGAGCTTCGGGGCTATGCAGAGCCACTTATCACACTGGCTAAGAACGATAGCGTTGCAAACCGTCGTCTTGCTTTCGACCGTACTCGTAGTAAGGAAGCGGTTGGTAAGCTATTTGACGAGCTTGGTCCGCGTTACCAGGAGCGCCCAGGCGGGTACATTCGCATTTTGAAGTGTGGTTACCGCACCGGCGATAAGGCGCCTATGGCGTACGTCGAGTTAGTTGATCGTCCTGAGCCCGAGGTTTATGACGACGCAGAGGTCGATTCAGAGGATTGAGTTATTGGCGTTGGCGCATGCGT
>DAIRTN010000004.1:58005-64311 GCA_036803865.1 Luminiphilus sp. | reverse complement strand
TGCGTGATGGCCTGCGTTATAGAGAGTGCTCATCCTGACTGGTTTATTAAAGGCCCCGCGTAGCGGGGCTTTTTTGTTAGTGGGCGATGTTCTTAGCCGCTCACCGATAATGACTTTATAGCGAGTAGCGAGCGATGACTGCAGTTAAAATATGTTCGGCGACGAGGGTTTGTGGTTTATTCACGTACGAAAAGGTTCGCTATGCACCGCTAAAGTCTGTACCTTCCCGGCTGCTAGAAACGTATTTATCCTTTAGATTTTCTGTTTCGTTGTCTTCTTAGTATTACTACATCCTGAAGTTTTTAAGATAGACCTACATTTCTCGCACTACCAACCCCTCGTGGGTTATCTTTGTTCTTTAGGAAAATTAGTTATGTCAAATGTTACTGGTACTGTTAAGTGGTTCAACGAGTCAAAAGGTTTTGGTTTCATCGAGCAAGAAAATGGTCCTGACGTGTTCGCTCACTTCAGCGCTATTGTTGGCGATGGCTTCAAAACTTTGACCGATGGTCAGAAAGTTGAGTTTCGCATTACTCAGGGTCAGAAAGGCCCACAAGCTGAGAACATCGTCGCGCTTTAAGCTCGATACCCGTTCTTTGGAAAAGTGAGGCCTTAGGGCCTCATTTTTTTGTCCAAATTTTGATGCTGGGAGCCCGTAGGCTGTTAGCTTTGACCTGCCAGCAATGGCTTCAAGAATCGTCCTGTATGGGACGCTGCGTTATCAGCGACATCCTCTGGGGTACCTGTAGCGATGATTTCGCCGCCACCAGAGCCACCCTCAGGCCCTAAATCGACTAGCCAGTCCGCCGTTTTAACAACGTCTAAATTGTGTTCGATAATGACCACGGTATTGCCGCCGTCTCGCAGGCGATGGAGCACCTCTAGTAACTGGCGTATGTCTTCGAAGTGTAAGCCGGTAGTTGGTTCGTCGAGAATATAAAGTGTGTTACCCGTATCCCGTTTTGATAATTCGCGGGACAGTTTAACGCGCTGCGCCTCACCGCCTGATAGCGTTGTCGCTGCTTGTCCGAGACGGATGTACGTTAACCCCACGTCGATCAGCGTTTGCAGTTTTCGGAAGATCGCAGGCACAGCCTCGAAGAAGGCCAGTGCTTCTTCCACAGTCATGTCGAGCACTTCCGATATGTTCTTGCTCTTGTAGCGTATTTCGAGAGTTTCACGGTTGTAACGTTTTCCCTTACAGATATCACAGGGAACATAAACGTCAGGAAGGAAGTGCATCTCGACTTTCGTCACACCATCACCCTGACAGGCTTCACACCGTCCGCCCCGAACGTTAAAACTGAAGCGGCCAGGCTTGTAGCCCCTCGATCGTGCTTCTTGGGTGCCAGCAAACAGCTCGCGAATAGGTGTGAAGATTCCGGTGTAGGTGGCCGGATTTGAGCGAGGAGTTCGCCCAATAGGACTTTGGTCAATGTCGATACACTTATCGAACTGCTCGAGCCCTTTCACCAATGTGTGTTTCGCTGGATTCAGCGTTGTCGCACCATTCAGTTCCGTGGCTGCAACGGGGTAAAGGGTGCCGTTGATCAATGTCGATTTCCCTGAGCCAGAAACGCCAGTGACGCAGGTAAGCAATCCGATGGGGAGTTCGAGATCGACGTGCTTCAAGTTGTTGCCACTTGCACCCTTTATAATTAGCTTTCGTTTCGGATCGGGTTTGTTGCGCTTTTTGGGTATGGGAATACAACGTTTGCCCGATAAATATGCGCCCGTCAGTGAATCTTTACTGCTAATAATGTCTTTATAAGTCCCCTGTGCGACAACAGTACCTCCATGCACGCCAGCACCCGGGCCGATATCGATAATATGGTCTGCCGAGCGGATGGCATCTTCGTCATGTTCGACGACTAATACCGTATTACCGATATCTCGAAGATGCGTCAGCGTTCGAAGCAGTCGCTCGTTATCTCTCTGGTGTAAGCCAATCGACGGCTCATCGAGGATATACATAACGCCTACCAGTCCTGCGCCAATCTGTGAAGCCAGGCGAATTCGCTGAGCTTCACCGCCTGATAACGTTTCTGCACTGCGATCGAGTGTTAGGTAGTTGAGACCGACATCCACTAAGAACCGGTAGCGAGCGCGGAGTTCTTTGAGGATTTTGTCAGCGATTTCACCCTTTCTTCCGTCGAGTTTCAGCGTATCGAAGTAATCATAGGCTTCACCGACGGGCATATGTGTGATGCTCGGTAGCGTGCGCTCGTCGACGAAAACGCTGCGCGCGTCCTCACATAGCCGCGCGCCTCCACACTCGTGGCAGGCTGCGGTGGATACATATTTAGACAGCTCTTCGCGCACCGATTGCGAATCGGTCTCGCGATAGCGGCGCTCCATATTGGGCAGCACGCCTTCAAACGCGTGGCGTCGCTTGAATACGGTGCCGCGATCATTGACGTAGGCAAACTCGATTTCTTCGCCGCCACTGCCTTGTAGAATAATGTCACGGTGTTTCTTGCTGAGTTTATCGAAGGGTTTATCGATATCGAAACCGTAATGATCAGCCAGTGATGTCAGCAAGTGAAAATAATAAACATTGCGTCGATCCCAGCCGCGGATAGCGCCGGCAGCTAAGCTTGCATCGGAGTGCATCACCACGCGACTGGGGTCAAAATACTGAGTGACTCCGAGACCGTCACAGCTTGGGCACGCCCCTGCCGGATTGTTAAATGAAAACAGTCGAGGCTCTAGCTCATCAATCGCATGACCACATTCCGGACAGGCGTAACGCGCTGAGAACACCTGCTCGTCGCCGTCGCCGTCCATAGGCGCGATGCTTGCAAGACCGTCAGTCAGTTCGAGAGCGGTCTCAAATGACTCGGCGAGCCGCAAGCCTAGGTCGTCGCGAACCTTGAATCGATCGATAACAATGTCAATGCGATGCTTGCGCTTTTTGTCGAGCTCGGGGACGTCATCTAAATCTACCAAGATCCCATCTACGCGAGCCCGAATAAAGCCGGCTGCGCGCATCTGTTGAAAAATATGTAAGTGCTCACCCTTGCGGTCCCTAACAACGGGCGCAAGCAGCATCAGCTTCGCGCCTTCTGGCATAGCTAGAACGGCATCCACCATTTGGCTAACGGTTTGAGCGCGCAGCGTGACGCCATGGGTGGGGCAACGTGGATCGCCCACGCGTGCGAATAGCAGTCGCAGGTAATCATAAATCTCGGTGATCGTGCCCACTGTCGATCGGGGGTTGTGGGACGTTGACTTTTGTTCAATGGAAATAGCCGGCGATAACCCCTCGATATGATCGATGTCGGGTTTCTCCATCATCGATAAAAACTGGCGCGCGTACGTCGATAGTGACTCCACGTAGCGGCGCTGCCCTTCGGCGTAAAGGGTGTCGAAAGCTAGAGACGATTTGCCAGAGCCCGATAATCCGGTGATAACAACGAGCTTGTCTCGAGGGATATCGAGGTCGATGTTTTTCAGGTTATGAGTGCGCGCGCCGCGGACTTGAATGGTGTCCATAGATAGAGTCTGCCTTTGGCATTAGGAAAAACAAGACAGTATACGCAAATGAACCGCTATCCGACTGATTTACTGTCATGAGTCGAGGTGCTGTCGTGCTAAAATGCATTTTTTATGTGAAAGCAGTGTCCCGTGATTACCAAAGAGCCTTTTACCCAGAGTGAGCGCTATGCCGTATCGGTGCTCGCCAGTCTTTATAGCTTCCGTATGCTTGGCCTGTTTATGGTCTTGCCGTTGCTCGGTGTTTACGCTTCTGACTTGCCCGGCGCCACGCCCCAGTTGTTGGGGATTGCCCTTGGGGCATACGGTTTAACTCAGGCGTTACTGCAGTTGCCGCTGGGGTGGTTATCCGATCGTATAGGACGACGCCCCGTGGTATTTGTGGGCCTATTAGTTTTTATTGCAGGCAGTGTTGTGGCCGCGCGAGCAGATACGATTACGGATATTATTATTGGGCGTTTTTTACAGGGCTGCGGCGCTATTGCGGCTGCGCTTACCGCAATGGCTGCGGATTACACTAGGGACAGCCAGCGAACAAAAACTATGGCCATTATCGGTGCCAGCGTCGGTTTGTCTTTTGTTATAGCGCTGGTCGCAGGCCCCGTGCTGGCTGCTTTGGGCGGCCTTTCATTGGTTTTCTCAGTGACGGCTATGCTCGGAGTTATTGGCTTGATTATTGTGGGACTTGTCCTGCCTCACAATCCTCATCATCAACATGCGCTTACTCGTGGAGAATTCGAGGTCGAGCATATTTTTGGTGGTGGGTTACCCGCCCTGTATCTGAGTATTTTCGTGCTGCACGCTATTCTGATGGCTTCTTTCCTCGTTGTGCCCAAACTTATGGCGGATGAGATTGGTTTCCCGGCAGACCATCATTGGGCACTCTATTTGGGCGCGGTATTACTTTCTTTGCCGCCTGCTTTAATGCTCATGCGTTACGGGCGTGGAAATGCAGAGCCCCGCGTTCCCGTTCTGCTCGGTATTTTAGCGGTGGTAGCGGGCGCTTTGCTCGCCCTCAATGCGCCCTCCCTTTGGTGGATGGCCACAGGCATGGTGTTGTTGTTCATTGGTATTAACGCCCTCGAGGCAATCCTGCCTTCATTGCTGACCCGCCTAGCGCCGGGCCGCTTGCGAGGAACCGCGTCAGGCGTCTTTTCGACAAGCCAGTTTCTCGGAATCTTTGTCGGCGGCACGGCCGGTGGTTATGTTTTGGGCGCTGGAGGTGTTGCTGCAGTAAGCTATACCGTGTTGACGGTATCCGTGGTTTGGCTACTCGTTGCCTTCAATTTCCGCATGGAGGCATCAACCACCACTCTTCAAGGTGAATAACGTTCACGATAGTCGCATCGCGGGGATCGGGTTGATATAGTCACATCATTAAACATAAGTAGCCGAGCGTGGTGTTCGGCAAGTTAATTTGGAGAATAGTATGGCGTCTCGAGGCATCAATAAGGTCATCCTCGTGGGAAATCTCGGCAATGACCCTGAACACCGTATGCTGCCTTCGGGTGGCGCGGTCACCAATATCAGTATTGCTACTTCTGAAGCGTGGAAAGATAAAAATACGGGACAACAACAAGAGCGTACCGAGTGGCATCGCGTTGTGTTCTTCAATCGCCTCGCTGAGATTGCAGCTGAATACTTGCGCAAAGGCTCTAAAGTCTACGTTGAAGGGTCATTACGCACCCGGAAATGGCAGGATCAACAGTCGGGTCAGGACCGTTACAGCACAGAAATTGTGGCGAGCGAGATGCAAATGCTCGACAGCCGCGGCGGTGATGGCGGTAGCGGTGGCGGTGGTCAGTCGCAGGGCAACTATGGCGGCACCAGCGGTGGCGGCTTTAGCCAGGCACCTGCAGCCCCGCAGGGTGGTTTTGGCCAAACTGGCGGTACCATCGATCCTATGGATGACGATATCCCCTTTTAATGGTGATGATGGCTGGGAGGCCACTGAATATTGCGCATTCTGCTGTTGGGATCAGATACGCCGGTTGGCCATTCACTTCGGTCATTCATCCCGCCATTGAGGCGGCACGAATTACTCCTCCTATCTCTCGAAGACACGCGGTGGAAGCGCGAGCGGCAGGTTAAAAAGATCTTTAAAGTGGCCGCCGCAGATATCGTCATCGATGCGCGGATGGTAAGCCAAATTGGTGGCCATGACCCCTTAGGGCAGCGTGACATTGAGCGCACTGAGTGGCTGGGCCACTTGTCTGCGAAAAGTGAGGCTCGCTATCTCTTTTTGTCGAGTTCACAAGTGTTTTCCGGGGCTATGACGAGACCTTATCGGGAGAGTGACAAAGCCGATGCGGTGGATGGCGCGGGCTTACTGATAGCCCAAGCTGAACAGATACTGCTATCAACTGTCGATCCGACCATTATTCTGCGTTTGGGCTGGCTATTTTCAGGGCGCGGACCTGGCCGTTTTAAGCAGCTTTTAGATCGCTTACGGATTGGTAAAGACATCTACGCTACCGACAACGTGCGCGATTGTCCTGTTCATACCGCCGAAGTGGCGAGGGTCGTTTCGGGTATTGCTGACCAATTGAGTGTGGGTGCCCCCGATAAAGGCATTTACCACTATGGCAGTACGGGAGATACCGGCTGGTTCAGCTTCTGTGAGGCCGCTATTGCGCACGCGAGTCAGCGAGAGCCATTTAGCCGGGTACATGACTGCCTTAAAGAAGATGTTAATGCCAGAACAACCTGGGTCAATCGCGCTCTCGATTGCGAAGCCATTCGCCATCAATTTGGTATTCAGCGACGACCTTGGCGTGATTTTGTAGAGCGAGCAGTCAACCGTTACCTCGA
>DAIRTN010000004.1:53416-57905 GCA_036803865.1 Luminiphilus sp. | reverse complement strand
AAGGATGATGGTAAGGATGAGTCCAAGTGACCAGTGAACGAATTGCCCTAGGTGTGGCGGTGCTAACAATCAGCGATACGCGTACTGAGCTTAACGACACGTCAGGCGACTATTTAGTCAGTGAGGCGATAGCTGCAGGCCATGTGCTCAGGCACAGAGAAATCGTTAAAGATGATGTTTATCAAATTCGTGCGGTTATCTCTGCTTGGATCGCTGACCCCGCGGTCGATGCAATACTCACTACTGGTGGGACGGGATTCTCGGGTCGCGATTCGACACCAGAGGCGGTTACGCCCCTATTCGATAAGGTTATTGAAGGGTTTGGTGAGACGTTTCGACAAGTATCTTTTCTCGAAATCGGGTCCTCAACTATTCAGTCACGCGCGGTAGGTGGCTTTGCGAATCGTACCGTCGTGTTCTGTATGCCTGGCTCGACCGGCGCTTGCCGAACGGCATGGACTCACATCATTGCAGAACAGTTAGATAGTCAGCATAAACCCTGTAATTACGTCGCCGTAGTCACCGATAAAGAAGCCAGCAGTAAAGCGGTTACCGGTAATTAAGCATGGCATTAACTCCGTTGTCCGACGCACTTCACATGCTGATGACGCAGGTGCCGAGCGCGCCACGCAGCAGCAATGAACCGCTTCGTGAATGTCTCTGGAGAACACTTGCAGCGCCAGTTACTGCCTGTATCGATGTTCCGGGCTTTGATAACAGTGCGATGGATGGTTATGCGGTAAGGGCGCGGGATCTTCCAGGCACATTGCCCGTGTCCCAAAGAATTCCCGCGGGTGCGGCGGCACAACCACTTATTCCGGGGACAGCAGCCAGGATTTTTACGGGGGCAATGCTGCCCGATGGTGCCGACACCATCATTATGCAAGAAGATGTTCTCGCTAAAGAGGGCGAAATCTCGGTTTTAGGCTGCGTCACCCATGGGCAGCATATTCGGCGCCAAGGGGCAGATATTCGTGTCGGGCATACCATATTGTCGGAAGGACGCGTGTTGATGCCGCAAGACCTCGGCTTAGCCGCCTCACTCGGTTATGCAACATTACCCGTGAGACGGCGATTACGCGTGGCGGTGCTGACGACGGGTGATGAACTTGTGGCACCCGGTGAACCGCGACAACCCTGGCAAATTTACAATAGCAATGGCCCACAAATTTGCGCGCAGATTGAAGCGATGGGAATGCACGCTATTGAGACGGCCACCTTGCCAGATGAACCGACAATCATAGGCGATGCGTTGGAGCGGGCAGCGGCCGAGGCCGATTGCATTGTGACCTGCGGTGGCGTATCCGTGGGTGAAGAAGATCATGTCCGCGCGCAGATTGAGGCCCGCGGTCAGCTTGCGCTTTGGAAGCTAGCCATCAAGCCGGGAAAACCCCTGGCTTTTGGCGTCGTTGAGGGCTGTCCAGTATTTGGCTTGCCGGGCAATCCGGTATCAGCTTGGGTAACGTTTGCATTGGTCGTGCGACCTTGGTTAGCAAAAGCGCAAGGGGCAGAGCTTCCGAGCCCCCGACGTTTTACGGCGCAAGCGGGTTTTCAGGTGGATAGACCAGGGAGTCGCGAAGAGTTTCTGCGAGTAGAACTTCACGCGGGTAATCCATGGATTGCGCGAAAGTCCTCAGACCAAAGCAGTGGCGTTTTGAGCAGTGTGAGCCACGCTCAAGGCTTGGCCATCATTCCCGTGGGCAGCACAGTCAAAGAGGGTGACCCCGTGCAGGTTCTTCTTATGAGCGAACTGCTCTCGCCACTGACGGCTTAAGGCCTGAGGCGAGGGGGCATCGGAGGATTAGCTCGACAGACGCTGAAACACCAGTGTCGCGTTCGTACCACCAAAGCCGAAGCTGTTGGACATAACTCGCTCTAAGCGGTGGTTATCAAGCCGTTCACGAACGATTTTCATGCCTTGGGCATCGTCATCGAGGTTGTCAATGTTGGCAGATGCCGCGACGAAGTCATTTTCCATCATTAGAAGTGAGTAGATCGCTTCTTGGACTCCGGCAGCACCCAAGGAGTGCCCGCTCAGCGATTTGGTTGAGCCAATCCACGGCGCGCTGTCAGCCATCTGACCAAAGACTTGACGAACGGCATTCAATTCTTGCATGTCACCTGCGGGCGTACTGGTACCGTGTGCGTTGATGTAATCAATGTCACCATCGACGGTGCTCATTGCCTGCTGCATGCAGCGTACAGCGCCCTCGCCCGAGGGCGCGACCATGTCATAACCATCGCTGGTAGCGCCATAGCCCACAAGTTCTGCGTAGATTTTTGCCCCACGCGCTTGTGCGTGTTCGAGGGACTCGAGCACGACCATGCCGCCACCGCCAGCAATAACAAAGCCATCTCGGTCCGCGTCATAGGCGCGGGAAGCCCTTTCTGGCGTATCGTTATACTGGGTCGATAGGGCGCCCATTGCGTCAAACAAGCAGCTCAGCGTCCAATGAAGCTCTTCGCCACCGCCGGCAAATACAACGTCTTGCTTGCCCAGTTGAATTTGTTCCATCGCGTTGCCAATACAGTGTGCGCTGGTTGAGCAGGCAGATGAAATCGAGTAGTTGACGCCCTTTATTTGAAAGGGAGTTGCAAGGCAGGCCGACACTGTACTGCCCATGGTTTGAGTGACGCGGTAGGGACCCACTCTGCGTAAGCCTCGCTCGCGCAGGATATCGGCTGCTTCGACTTGGCTTGCTGACGATGCGCCACCAGAGCCCGCAATAATGCCTGTGCGAGGGTTAGATACTTGCTCGGGAGTCAGGCCCGCATCCTCAATCGCTTGCGCCATACTGAGGTAGGCGTAACCCGCTGCGTCGCCCATAAAGCGCCACTGCTTGCGATCGATGTGCTCTGAGAGGGTAATATTCGGTGTCCCGGCAACATGTGAACGCATGCCCGCGTCTATATGTTGCTGACAGGAAGATATGCCTGAACGCCCCTCGCGGAGTGAGTCCGTCACTTCCTGCGCATTATTGCCGAGGCAAGAAACAATGCCAATTCCGGTTACAACAACCCGTGATGCCATTAGAAAGATTCCGTAGAAGTGAATAGACCAACGCGTAAATCTGAAGCCGTATAAATAACCTTGCCGTCGACGGCGACTGAGCCATCGGCGATGCCCATAACTAGCTTGCGCTCGATGACGCGCTTCATAGTAATGTGATAAGTCACCTTAGATGCGGTCGGTAAGATCTGACCGGTAAACTTTACTTCGCCTGAGCCAAGTGCGCGCCCGCGCCCGGGATTGCCGCGCCAGCCCAAGAAAAAGCCCACTAACTGCCACATCGCATCGAGGCCTAAACACCCTGGCATCACGGGGTCTCCGGGAAAATGGCAGTCGAAAAACCACAGGTCTGGAGTGATATCGAGTTCCGCAATTATTTCACCTTTGCCGCGTTCTCCGCCGTCTGAGCTGATCTGAGTAATACGATCCATCATTAGCATATTATTAACGGGCAGCTGGGCATTGCCCGGGCCGAAGAGTTCGCCAATGCCACAGGCGACTAGCTCGTCCTTCTCGTAGGAGGATTTCGCGGTGTGTACGGATGTGTTCATGTCTTTACCAAGTAGCATGGGGTGTATGACCGGCGGAGAGCTATCTGCGAGGGTGACCTGTGAGGGTTACCTGCGAGGATTGCTTGCCGTTACTCCGGAGCAGAGGCACTTCGTATGCCCAGATGACAATTGTAAATCCTTCACAGCGCTTGTCTAGCGTTGGTCGTAACCTATTGTATTGGCTTCGACGGGTTTTAGTGTCGTCCATAGTGTTATATACAGTGCTTTACACAGTCCTTCACACAGTGCTTCACACATTGCTATACCTAGTGCTGTCAATGGTTCCGTGGGCCTTAGCGTGAAGCACACACTAAATATGTGCGCCCCAACAGGCGTTTAAATAGTATCTCGCGTACAATAGCCGACGAGTTTTTATAGGGATCTCAACCATGCTTTTCCCCGTTTTGTTATCTGGAGGCGTTGGCAGTCGGCTGTGGCCTGTGTCAAGAGAAGGTCGGCCAAAGCAATTTTTACCCTTGGTGGGTAAGTTATCTATGCTCCAAGAGACCCATCAGCGCCTTCACGCCCTGGACACGGCTCCTCCTATTGTTGTTTGTAATGAGGCGCATCGCTTCCTTGTCGCCGAGCAGATGCGTGAGATTGCGCTCGACACTACCGCCATTATTCTAGAGCCCGCTGGGCGTAATACCGCACCCGCTATAGCGTTGGCGGCGATTAGCGCGCTGCAAGCTGATGCCGATGCGATGCTTCTTGTGTTACCGGCCGATCATTACATTGCCAACACCGACGCTTTTTCACAGGCGGTGCAGGCGGCATTGGACGCGGCAAATAGCGGCCGATTGGTCACTTTTGGCGTGGTGCCTGACCGAGCTGAGACGGGCTATGGCTATATTAAATGCGGGGCGGAATTTAGCGCCGGTATTTCCGAGTTGTCTGAGTTTGTAGAAAAGCCAGATCAAGCCACAGC
>DAIRTN010000004.1:29647-53316 GCA_036803865.1 Luminiphilus sp. | reverse complement strand
GTCGTGGCATTGGATTGCGGTTGGAGCGACATTGGCGCTTGGTCTGCTCTCTGGGAAGCGGGAGACGCAGATACCGAAGGGAATGTGATCGAGGGAGATGTTCTCGCACAGGACACCAGAAATAGTTATATCCGTTCCGAGACGCGCTTAGTCACCACCACCGGTGTGGATAACCTCGTTATTGTCGAAACAGCTGACGCTGTATTAGTTGCCGATCGCGATAACGTTCAAAATGTTAAGGCGCTGGTCACGGCGTTAAAGCTACAGGGGCGGGACGAAGCTACACTGCACCAACGAGTCTTTAGGCCGTGGGGTTCCTATGAGTCACTCATCGTCTCCGATCGATTCCAGGTCAAGCGTATTGTCGTTAATCCGGGCGAAAAGCTCTCGTTACAGAAGCATTTTCATCGTGCCGAGCACTGGATAGTCGTCGCAGGTACTGCAGAGATTACTCGTGGTGATGACGTCTTCATCTTGACGGAAGACCAGTCGACGTATATCCCATTGGGCACCAAGCACCGCTTAGTGAACCCGGGGCACATTCCTCTAGAGCTGATTGAAGTGCAGTCAGGCTCGTATCTGGGAGAGGATGATATTGTTCGATTTGAAGATGTCTACGGACGTTAACGGTAAGGATTGCAAATGGTTAAAAAGTGTCTTTTCCCCGTAGCTGGCTACGGCACACGGTTTCTCCCAGCGACGAAAAGTATGCCCAAAGAGATGCTCCCCGTCGTCAATAAGCCACTGGTTCAATATGGAGTGGAAGAGGCGATGAGCGCGGGAATGACTAACTGCGCTTTTGTTACTGGGCGCGGTAAGCGCGCAATCGCCGATCACTTCGATGTCAGTTACGAGTTGGAACACCAAATTGCGGGCAGCAGCAAAGAGCCGCTGTTGGACAGCATTCGAGCTGTTATCGATCAAGGTACCTTTACCATGGTGCGCCAGCGCGAGATGCTGGGCTTAGGGCATGCGATTCTGACGGGCGAGGCATTAATTGGCCCCGAACCCTTTGGCGTAGTGCTGTCAGACGATCTTTGCATCAATCCCGACGGTCCCGGCGTACTCTCGCAAATGCTCGATTTGCACGAACAGTTTCGTTGTTCAGTTGTTGCGGTTCAAGAAGTGCCGATGGACGAAATACATAAATACGGCGTTATTTCTGGTGAATGCATACAGGAAGGGCTCTATCGCGTTAAAAGCATGGTTGAAAAACCAGCGGCAGAGAACGCACCTTCTAATTTAGCGATTATCGGCCGTTATATTTTGACGCCGGACATCTTCGACATCATACGTACGACGAAGCCCGGCGCGAACGGTGAGGTCCAGATTACTGACGCGCTTCAGATCCAGGCGCAAAAGGGCGGAGTCATTGCTTATAAATTTGAGGGGCAGCGCTTTGATTGTGGCAGTGTTCCCGGATTCGTCGAGGCAACTAATTTCGTGTTCGACAACTTTTATGTCAAGGATGCCTAATGCCTAGCCCTATTACCTGTTTCAAAGCTTACGATGTTAGAGGGCGTATCCCCGATCAGCTCAATGAGGATGTTGCTCGACGAATAGGCCGCGCGTACGCAGAGGTCATCCAGCCGGGCACCGTGGTGGTAGGCCACGATATTCGACTGACGAGTGAATCAATCAAGCAGGCATTGATTGAAGGCCTGCGGGAGCAGGGGGTTGACGTCAAAGACATCGGCCTTTGCGGTACCGAAGAGATTTACTTTGCGACTTCTTATCTTGGCGTGGGGGGCGGTATTGCTGTCACCGCGAGTCACAACCCGAAAGATTACAATGGCATGAAGTTTGTGCGCGCAGGCTCTCAGCCAATCTCGGGTGATTCGGGTTTAAAGGACATCCAGGCATTAGCTGAGGAGAACGTCTTCACGTCTGCAGTATCCCACGGTAGTCATGAGAGGGTATCGACTCTCGATGCCTATATCGCGCATCTGTTAACGTATGTTGATACGGCTACACTCAAGCCGCTTACTATTGTCTGCAACGCCGGTAATGGCGGTGCGGGCCGAGTCGTCGACGCGCTTGAATCAAGCCTACCGTTCAACTTTGTCAAAGTTCATCATGAAGCAGATGGCAACTTTCCCAATGGCGTGCCCAATCCTTTGTTGGTGGAGAATCGCGCCGCCACAGCCGATGCAGTGCGCAGTGAAAAAGCTGATTTGGGCATTGCTTGGGATGGTGACTTCGATCGTTGCTTCTTTTTTGACGAGACCGGTGCATTTGTCGAGGGCTATTACATTGTCGGATTGCTCGCAGAGGCCTTCATTGCCAAAGAAGGGCCCCAGCGAGTGGTGCATGACCCACGTTTGACCTGGAATACGCGCGACATTGTTGAGCGAGCCGGTGGTGAAGCGATTCAAAGCAAGACCGGGCATGCATTTATCAAAGAACGAATGCGTGAGGTCGATGCTATTTACGGCGGGGAAATGAGTGCGCACCATTACTTTCGCGACTTTGCCTATTGCGATAGCGGAATGATTCCTTGGCTCCTTGTCAGCGCGTTAATGTCGACTCACGACAAAACGCTCAGTGAACTTGTAAGCGAAAGAGAAGCATTGTATCCCTGCTCCGGGGAAATTAATCGCACGATTAGCGACCCTAAAACCTTGATCAACACGGTTGAGGCCCATTATGGGCCGGGTTCTAAGCGCGTCGAATATATCGATGGCTTGAGTATCGAAATGGATGACTGGCGTTTCAATCTTCGAATGTCCAACACGGAGCCCGTCGTTCGCCTCAATGTTGAAAGCCTGGGTAACAGGGAGCTCATGGAGAGAAAAACCGAAGAGCTACTGACTATGATCGATAATTGCTGAGCCCTAGGCGTTAGCCGCTCGCCACGCTTCGATGGCTTTGGCTGTCGAGGGGTCGAGGGCTTCCAGGCCATCACCTGAAGCAAGTACCTTATCGATTTGCCGGCCAATCACTTTACCGAGCTCAACGCCCCACTGATCAAAGGGGTTCAAGTTGAACAGTGCGCCTAGAAAGAACGTTTTGTGTTCATATGCGGCAATCAGTGCCCCCAGGGTTTTAGGCGTTACAGCATCAAAGGTGATCAGCGAGTGCGGGTGGTTGCCAGGCATCGCATAGTGGGCGGCCATTAGTCGATCCTGACCTCGAGACTCGGCTAAGGCACGCGCCTCTTGTTCGTTTCTACCAATCATGAACGCCCGGCTTTGGGCCAGAGCGTTGGCCGCCAGCTTTCGGTGCGCATCGGTATCTACGTCACCGTTAGTGAGCGGCAAGATCAGATCGGCGCTAAATTCACGATTGCCCTGATGTAGCAGCTGGTAATAGCTGTGTTGACCAATCGTTCCAGCAGAACCCCAAAGGACAGGCGCGGTAGGTTTCTCTACGGGTTGGCCTGTGACGGTTGTGCTTTTACCGTTAGATTCCATGGTGAGTTGCTGCAGAAAGTCCGTAAAGGCCGATAGCCGCTGGGCATAAGGCAGTACTAAATGGGTTTCAGTACCGAGATACAGGGTATTCCACCACTCTAAAAGCGCGAGAGTCATGGGCAGATTATCCGCAACGGGCGCATCCAGAGTGTGCAAGTCCATGGCGTGGCCGCCCTCGAGGAACTCTGTGAAGGCATCCCACCCTAGGTTGAGCGCAACGACCAAGCCAATGGCGGACCACACTGAGTAGCGCCCACCAACCCAGTCCCACATTGGGTAGCACTGCTCAGTATCGATACCAAATTCACCGGCAGCCTCAAGGTTTGTGGTGACGGCCACTACGTGCTGTGCGACGTCACTTTGCGCGGCTCCTGCATTCAGCAGCCAGTCCCGTGCGCGCAGTGCGTTGGACAGCGTTTCTTCGGTCGTAAACGACTTGGAGCAAACAATAAAGAGCGTGGTCGCGGGGTCGAGGCCATGAAGCGTTTCGTCTAGATCCTGAGGGTCAACGTTCGCCACAAAATGGGCGCGCAGCTTTGGCGTCTTAGTCCACAGTGCTCGGCTGACCATGCGCGGGCCTAAATCAGAGCCGCCAATGCCAATATTGACGACGTCGGTAAAGGGCTGGCCTGTGAACCCTCGCCGGCCACCACTGTGTATGTCGGCGACCAATCGCTGCATAAGGGCGAGGGCACTATTGACCTCGCTATAGCGCTCGGGAGATTTGTCTCCCGCAGTGCCCCGAAGCAACGTGTGCAGGGCGGGACGCTGTTCGGTAATGTTCACGGTCTCACCGTGAACGAGTGCTTCAAAACCGGCGGCCAAAGCTGCTTCAGTGCCAAGCTCAATCAGTAAATTGCGATGTGCATCGTTGAGCCGTTGCTTGGAGTAGTCGAGCGATAGCCCCGCGCCATGGCATTGAAAGGTGTCGACTCGCTCAGGGTTGGCGTCGAACAGTGTTTGTAGGCTTTCTTTTTTAGCTTCAGATGCTGCTTCTTCAAGTGCAGAATCAAGCTGTTGAGCGACAGTATGCATAGTTAATGGCTTCGTTCTACCGATAGTTTGGCGAGTTGTAATAAGGACGACTTTTCGGGCGAGTCGTCAAAATCTGCGAGTGCACTGATGGCTTTATCTCGATGGTAGACCGCGCGCTCTAGGGTGTACTCCGCGCCCCCACACCGCGTTACGGCGGCCACTACATCGTTGAGGCTGTCCTTGGACTTGGTTTCAATTGCCGTACGCACGATGTCTCGATCTTCGGTGGAGCCAGTATTCATCACGTGGATGAGTGGCAACGTTGGCTTACCTTCGCTGAGATCATCGCCCACATTTTTACCCATTTCTTCGGGGTCACCTGTGTAATCCAGCACATCGTCAATCATTTGAAAGGCGATACCAAGGTGGAGCCCATAGTCATGGAGTGATTGTTCATGTTGTGGCGCGCCAGAAAGCATAGCGGCGCCACGACATGCGGAAGCAAATAAAATGGCGGTTTTCCGTTCAATGACTTCTTGATACTGAGCTTCGTTAACTGACGCATTGCCTGCGCGAACCAATTGCAGGACCTCGCCTTCAGCAATAATGTTGGTGGTGTTAGCCATGTGCTCGAGTAGCCTTAAGTCACCCAGTTCGACCATGAGCTGAAAGGCGCGGGTGTACATGAAGTCGCCGACTAGTACGCTAGGCGCATTACCGAATGTTTCATTCGCAGTCGCGCGACCACGGCGTAGGCTGGAGATGTCGACGACATCGTCGTGCAACAGCGTTGCCGTGTGGATGAATTCTATAATCGCTGAAAATTTGACGTGATCAGGGCTGATCTCGCCCAGCACTCGCGCGGCTAGCAGTGCCAGCAGAGGTCGCAGGCGCTTACCACCGGCAGCGACGATGTAATGACCGACGTTTTCGACTAAGTCGACGTCAGAGCGCAGCTGTTTAACGATCAGTTCGTCGACTTGATCGAACGCGTCAGCAACACTTGCGCGAATGTTTTCTATCACAGGGGGATCTCCGAATGAGACGGGATTATAGTCAGTCACGTAGCTGTCTGTCACGGTTCACACATTTCCTGTCACATTTATCCACTGCGGCGGTAAGATTTTGGGCTCGAGGCTAAGCCCGTTTCACAAGACTATTACAAAGGGCCGCCAAGCTGTTTCAAGGGACCGCCAAGTTGAAGGGACCGCCAAGCTGTTCCAAAAGACAAGGTGTGTCCGAGTGCTCTACAGGGTCTTGGGTGGGGTAATATTCCCCCCTTGCGTTTACGTGATTCCTTGAATACACTTCGCGCCCTTGAATTTATTAGTGCTCCGGAAGTCCGGAGGTGTCGCAGTGCCTGACCTCTGCCCCGCTAAAACGGCGGAATACTATCAGCGAGCAGGCTAACTGAGTGGAGAAGACAATGTACGCAGTGATTGAAAGCGGTGGTAAGCAGCACCGAGTAGTGGAAGGCGAAACGCTGAAGCTAGAGAAACTCGACCTCGCAACTGGCGAAACAGTTGAGTTTGACCGAGTTCTGATGGTCGGTGAAGGCGAAACAGTTAAGATTGGTGCGCCGCTAGTTGAGGGTGGTAAAGTGACGGCCGAAGTCATTGCTCAGGGTCGTCATGACAAGATCCGCATCGTCAAATTCAACCGACGCAAGCATTACCGAAACGAAACTGGACACCGTCAGTGGTTTACTGAAGTTAGAATCACTGGCATCCAGGGCTAATAGGAGTTTATTAGATATGGCACACAAAAAAGCAGGCGGTAGTACTCGTAACGGTCGCGATTCAGAAAGCAAGCGACTTGGTGTGAAGGTCTTCGGTGGTCAAACAATCAGTGCTGGCGGCATCATTATTCGTCAGCGTGGCACGAAAGTGCACCCCGGTGACAATGTTAGCTGCGCCAAGGACCACACATTATTTGCGACGGCTTCCGGCAAAGTAGAGTTCTACAGCGGCGGCCCCCGTATGCGTAAGCATGTGCGCGTTGTTAGCGCCTAAGCACAACAGTTTGTCAGACCCAGAAAGCCTCGTCTCTGGACGGGGCTTTTTTGTTTCTGGTGTGTGACACCAACAAAGGATCAGCAGTAAACTGCCATCATGAAATTCGTCGACGAAGCAACAATAGAGGTCTTCGCTGGAAACGGCGGCGGTGGTGCTGTGAGTTTCCGCCGGGAGAAATATATCCCCCGAGGTGGCCCAGATGGCGGTGACGGCGGCGATGGTGGCAGTATCTATCTTCGTGGAGATGACGCCTTAAATACCATGATCGATTACCGCTACACGCGCAAGTTTCGCGCGGAAAACGGCGCGTCGGGTAAGGGAAGAAACTGTACGGGTAAGGGGGGAGATGACCTTTACCTTCCCGTACCTTTGGGTACCACGGTCCTTGATGAAGATACCGGCGAGATCCTAGGCGATATACAAGACCACGAGCAAGAATTGCTGGTAGCTCAAGGCGGTTTTCACGGTTTGGGGAATACCCGCTATAAATCGAGTGTTAATCGAGCTCCTCGTCAGTCGAGTCCGGGTTCCGATGGTGAATCTAGGCGTTTGAAACTCGAACTCAAAGTATTGGCGGACGTTGGACTGTTGGGTCTTCCTAATGCGGGTAAATCGACATTTATCCGCGCTGTGTCATCCGCCACGCCAAAGGTTGCCGATTATCCCTTCACAACACTAATCCCCAATCTGGGCGTAGTTAAGGTAGATGCTTACCGATCCTTTGTTGTGGCAGACATCCCTGGACTTATTGAAGGCGCATCAGATGGTGCGGGCCTTGGCATTCGGTTTTTGAAACATCTGACGCGCAACCGGATTCTTTTGCATATTGTCGATCTAGCGCCCTTAGATGAGAGTGATCCTGCTGAAGCGGCCAAGAGTATCGTTCGGGAGCTAGAGCGATTCAGCCCAACACTGGCCTCACGCCCTCGCTGGCTTGTGTTGAATAAGGTCGACTTAATCGACGACGAGCAACGTGCGGTGCGTCGCCAAGCGGTGATCGATGCCTTAGGGTGGGACGGCCCAACCTATGAAATGGCCGCGATATCGAAAACAGGTACGAGTGCGCTTGCCGGTGACCTGATGACCTGTATTGAAGAATTGAAGGCGGCAGAGCAGGAGAGTGACGAGGTCGCTGAAGAAGAACGCAATATCCAAAATCGTATGCAACAAGAAGCTCGTGAGCGTATCGAGCATTTGCGATCTGAGCGCGTTTCACAACGACAAGCGCAGCAACAGCAGCAACAGCAGCTCGAGGACGACGATCATGACGATGATGATTTGGACATCGAGGTGGAGTATCGCCATTGAGTGCCAACCAGCGTAGTCATTTGGCCGAAGCTAAACGATGGGTGGTTAAAGTCGGTAGTGCATTGCTGACGGCAGATGGTCGTCGTTTAGACCACGGTGTGATCCATAATTTAGTACAGCAGTTAGTTGCGCTACGTGAGCGCGGCTGTGAGGTTATTCTGGTCTCTAGCGGTGCGGTTGCAGCGGGGGTGGTGCGACTAGGTTTAGCGCAGCGTCCGAGTGAATTACACGATTTACAGGCAGCAGCAGCGGTCGGCCAGTCGGCGCTTATCCGCGCATATGAAGACGCGCTTGGTCCTCACGGTATCACCACTGCGTTAGTACTCTTAAGTCACGACGATATTCGCGCTCGTGATCGTTATCTCAATGCTCGCGGTACTTTAAGTACCTTATTACGCATGGGCGTTTTGCCTGTTGTTAATGAAAACGACTCAGTGGTTACGGATGAAATTCGTTTTGGCGATAACGATACCCTTGCAGCGTTAGTGGCTAATCTTGTCGATGCCGATGCACTGCTTATTCTCACCGATCAGGAGGGGTTGTTTACCAAAAACCCCACTGAACATGCCGATGCAGAATTGATTGGGCAGGCGGACGTTACTGACGAGCGGCTCGATGACATGGTGGGCGGCGGAGGCCAGTTTGGGCGCGGAGGTATGGTGACTAAATTACGTGCCGCTCGCTTGGCTGCGCGATCAGGTACTACAACGATCATTGCCCATGGGCGCGAACCTAATGTCATTCCGCGGGTGGCTGCTGGGAATTCATTGGGTACGTTCTTCACAACCGACATTCGACCAGAAAGCGCACGCAAGCAGTGGCTTGCTAGCCTTATGCACAGTAAAGGCTCGCTCACGCTTGACGATGGTGCTGTGATTAGCCTGACCGAGCAAGGTCGATCCTTATTACCTATCGGTATCGCCTCAGTAACGGGTAATTTCGTGCGCGGTGACCTTGTAAGTTGTCGGGACGGGGCGGGTAAAGAGATAGCCCGAGGGTTAGTCAATTACAGCAGCGCAGAGGCAGAGAAACTTATCAGAACCCCCTCATCGGCCATTGAGAATGTCTTAGGCTACGGCGGTGATCCTGAAATGATTCATCGTGACAACATGGTTAAGGTGTAGCGTGTGACCTTGGTTTTACTCAGCAGTTATTGTGTGGCCGTCTTTGCAGCGTCGATGTTAGGTGCTTGGCTTCCTCGCCGTTTTCACATGACGCATACTCGAACCCAGCTCACCATGAGTTTGGTGGCGGGCCTCATGTTGGGCGTGGCATTCTTCCACCTCATCCCCCATAGCGCCACTAACCGGGGCTCGGATATTGATCTGACCATGACGTGGGTGGTGGCAGGCCTAGTCTTTATGCTGTTGTTACTTCGCTTGTTTCATTTTCATCAGCATGACTTTTCCCACAGTGAAGTTGCCTGCAGCCATCCTGCCGATGACCATCATCACGCAGCGGCCCATGAGCATGCTCATGCGACGCCTGCTAAAAGCCCGTTTACCTGGTTGGGCTTATTATTGGGTCTGAGTATTCACACGGTGATTGATGGCATCGCACTGGGTGCGGTTATGCGTGCAGAGCCGGATGGAAGTGCCGGCATTTTGGGGCTAGGCGTTTTTCTCGCCATATTGCTTCACAAGCCTCTCGACTCTTTATCGATTGAAACGGTTGCGTCTGCATCCGGTATGCCCACTAGTCAGCGGCAATTTATCAGCGTTGCCTTTGCATTACTTTGCCCGATAACGGCACTGATGTTCTGGTGGTTGATTGATCCCATGCAATCGGGAGGTGTGCTATTGCCGGCCGCATTGGCTTTTTCGGCGGGCGCGTTCATTTGTATCGCGCTGGGCGATTTGCTACCAGAAGTGCAATTTCACAGCCATGATCGTATCAAGCTAACGTGTTTGTTTGTTCTGGGTATCGGTCTTGCGTGGTCTATTGGGATGCTCGAGCCAGCCCACGGCCTTTAGCGCTCAGCACCCATTTCAACGGCTCGATGTTGGCAATCTTGCCCATCGAACGGTCTAGACACCCATCCCGCAAGTTCACGTTCAATACGCGCTGTGAGCGCGTCAATATGTTCGGGCTCGGCGTTGAGGCAAGGGATGTATTCGTAACGCTCACCTCCGGCATCTAAAAAGTAGTCGCGGTTTTCCATGCCGATTTCTTCAATCGTTTCGAGGCAATCCGCTGAGAATCCTGGGCAGATGATTTGCACGGACTTCGTACCTTGGTCGGGTAGCGCCTTTAGCGTGTCATCGGTATACGGTTTAAGCCATTCCTCGCGGCCGAAACGTGACTGAAAAGTGGTTATGTAGGCATCTTCAGGTAAACCGAGAGCGTCTGCCACGAGGCGAGTCGTCTTATGGCACTGGCAGTGATAGGGATCACCGTTGAGTAAATAGCGCCGTGGCATACCGTGATAGCTGAACACTAATTTGTCGGCGCGCGCATTGTTGGCCCAGTGATGACTTATCGAATTGGCTACTGCTTGGATGTAGCCCGCATCATCGTGGTAGGAACTAATAAAACGTAAATCGGGCAGCCAGCGGCGCTGGCGGAAATCATCGGAGAGATCATCGAAGGTTGAGCCCGTCGTCGGCCCCCCGTATTGTGGGTAGAGCGGCATAACAACGAGTCGCTGAACGCCTGCATTAGCCATCTCTTCGAGCACTGAGCTAATTGATGGATTACCGTAGCGCATGGCCCCGCGAACCATAAATCCCTTACCCATGGACTGTTCTAACCGCTGCTCAACACCCGCTACTTGGTCATGGAGATGGTAAAGCAGTGGAGAACCACGATCAGTCCAAACTTCGCTATAGGCTTCGGCCGAGCGCTTTGGTCGCGTATTGAGGATGATACCGTTCAGGATGAACCACCAAATAGCGCGCGGCACTTCCACAACGCGTGGATCACTCAAAAATTGCTTGAGATAAGGTTTGAGTGCCTCTTTCGTCGGTGCGTTCGGCGTACCCAAGTTAGTGAGTAACACGCCAGTCAGTGGCACAGTCGAGTGGTCGTAGTCGGCTTGGCCGCGGTATTTCATACTGGGTCCTGGTTAAAGACAATAATCAAGATCGGTGGGTATGCAATGCGATACGCCAACAAACCCTCGCTGGATTCATTGTACCGGTTAACAGGCGCTTCGTGGCCCGTCCCCCCATAGGATGTCTTGTCAAGATTGCAGAGATTGAACAGGTAGTATACAAACATACTCAAAGTTCAAGAATAACAGGAACACCATGAGTCTCGACTTTGATAGTGCACGTTTGCCTAATCCCCATATGAAGGAAGAGCACCTCGCTTGGCGCGAACAATTACGTCGGTTTATCGATAGTGAGATCATGCCATTTGCCGAAGAATGGGATGAAGCGGGGCATATCCCCATCGAGCTGTGGCCGAAAGCGGCTAATGTCGGTTTATTGGGTCTTGGATACCCCGAAGCCTACGGTGGAACGCCCGGCGATATTTGGTATAGCCAAATCGCCAATGAAGAGCTTGCCCGTATCGGTGTGGGCGGTATCAATGCGAGTTTGATGGTGCATGGGATAGGTTTGCCACCGGTCTTGAATTGGGGCAGCGATGCAATGAAAGAAGACATTGCGCCTGCGGTTCTACGTGGCGAAAGTTGGATTTCGCTTGGTATTACCGAGCCTGGTGGCGGTTCCGACGTCGCTAGCCTAGCCACCGCGGCAGTTCGTGACGGCGACTATTACATCGTCAACGGTTCAAAGACTTATATTACCGGCGGCATGCGTGCTGACTATGTATCGACAGCAGTGCGCACCGGCGGTGCTGGAGCCGCGGGTGTGTCGATGCTGCTGATCCCAACCGATGCGCAGGGCTTTTCTCGCACAGCTTTAGACCGTAAGCAGGGCTGGTGGGCATCCGACACGGCAACGATGTATTTCGATAATGTACGAGTGCCTGTCAGCAACTTAATAGGCGAGGAGAATCAGGGTTTTAAAGTCATCATGACCAACTTCAACAGTGAGCGCATGGGCATGGCCATTCAAATGGAGGCCTTTGGGCGGGTGTGTCTAGAAGAGGCTGTGACGTGGGCTGTAGAGCGCAAAACCTTTGGCAAGCGTCTGGCCGATCACCAAGTGATTCGCCACAAGATTGCTACCATGAAGCAAAAGCTTAACGCGACGCAAGCCTATATCCGCGTTTGCAATGAGTCCATTGAGGCGGGCGTACCTAACCCGGGCGATATTGCCCTGCTCAAAGTGCAAGCCAGTGAAGTGATGGAATACTGTGCTAGAGAGGCGTTGCAGATCTTGGGTGGCATTGGCTTTATGCGCGGAAGTCGAGCGGAACGCATTTACCGGGAGGTCAGAGTAAATGCCATTGGCGGTGGCTCTGAGGAAATTATGCGCGACCTGGCAGCACGCCAGTACGGCTTATAGAACGAAAAATCGTTAATAACAGGAGAAACGTACATGGCTGAAAGCGATGTAGCACTGAAGAAATTTCAGTCCGAAGTGAGGCAGTGGATGCAGGAAAATGTACCTGCAGACCCTGGCTTTTTATTGCCTCTGAGCTTCCTTGAAGTCGGAACCGAGCAGCAACTCGACTTCCTTCGCGCATGGCAGCACAAAGTATGGCAAGCGGGTTATCTCGGGATGCATTGGCCGAGTGAGTTTGGTGGTCAAGGCGCCGATCCCGCTTATCAAGCGATTGTTGATCGCGAGCTGCAGCGCGTAAATGCCCCCATCCTCTTCAATACCATCGGCCTTAACTGGGTCGGTCCACTGTTGTTAGATATCGGCAGTAAAGAAAGCCAAGCTAAATATGTGAAGGGAATCTTGTCGGGTGATGAGATTTGGTGCCAGGGGTTCTCTGAGCCCGATCATGGCTCTGACCTAGGTAGTGTGCAAACTCGAGCAGTACGCGATGGCGATGAATTCGTCATCAATGGCTCCAAGATCTGGACCACTCTGGGTAACTTTGCGGATCATATGATTTTGCTCGCACGCACTAACACGGAGACAGAGCGAAAATACGATGGCCTTTCGTTCTTCTTGGCACCGATGAAGATAGCTGGGGTTGATGCTCATCCCATTCGTAAGGTGACGGGTGAGTATGGTTTTAACCAAGTATTTTTCACCGATGCTCGTATTCCTGCCGCCACCTTAATGCGTGAAGAAGGGCAAGGCTGGAGCGTAGCGATGAAAACACTCGAGTACGAGCGCGGCGTATCTGCAGGCCAAGCCAGTGCTCACTGGATGGTATCTATTCAGATTGACGATATGGTGGATCAGCTGCGCGGGTATCAGCGCGATGGCGAAGCGTTACTGAATGATCCGATTGTTCGTGATGACACCGTGAAGCTGATCATGGAGGCCAAGGCGTCAGCGCTCGCACGCAGTCGTATGCGGATCGGTCCGTTAACGAGCGACTACCCAATGGGATTGCCACTGTCATCAAAATACCGCTGGACCGAGTATGCCCGACGAATGAAGCTCTTTACGGCGGCTATGCAAGGCGGGCACAGCGCGCTTTATGTGGGCGATGAAGATGCCTATCAGGGTGGATTTTGGCAGCGCGCCTATTTCTCTAACTTCGGTGCCACGATTGGTGGCGGCACCACCGAGGTTCAAGCCAATATTATCGCCGAGCATGTGCTCGGACTGCCCAAATAAGGAGGCCTTGATATGACATCTGTATTAGGTGATTTGTCGATTGCGCTGACTGAAGAGCAGGGCATGTTGTTGGACGTTGCGCGCGGTTTTGTGGCTGATAAAGCGCCAATTGATGCCGTGCGAGCGCAGCTTGAGACGGCTTCAGGCTTTGATGCCAGCGTGTGGCAGGAAATGGTGGAGCTCGGTTGGACAGGCATTGCGCTGCCAGAGAGTGTGGGTGGCTCAGCCATGGGCGTTGGCTCAGTTGTACCGGTGGTTGAATCATTAGGCGCGGGGCTGCTCGGCACGCCTTTGATCAATACCACCTTAGCGGGGCAGCTCTTGTTGCGCGCTGGTGGTGCTAGCGTTGAGCCGTGGCTGCAGCGTATTACCGAGGGTGAAATCGCGACTGTTGCACTACTCGATAGTGGCGACTGGGGGGCAACGAATACGGCGCTAGATCTGACGGCTGACGGCGTCTTAAATGGGCGTAAGCTCATGGTTGGCGATGCCACGGTTGCCGATATTTTTGTCGTCGTGTGTCAGCAAGATGGGCAGCCTGCACTTGCGGTGGTTGAGCGCAGTGCGCTGAGCGATGGCGCGGTCAAAGCGAATACCTTGATTGACTTAACCAAGCGCTCAGGAAATGTCGATTTTAGCGGTGTTACTGCAGTCTTTAGTTGCTGTGGCGACACCGTTGTTAGTGCGTTGCGCGATTTTCATCTGTTGGGTGCAATGCTGGTTGCAGCGGAAGCCGCGGGCTCAGCGGCACGTTGCCTCGACGGTATTGTCGATTACTTGAAGACGCGGAAGCAGTTCGGCAAGCTGATTGGCTCGTATCAGGCGCTAAAGCACCCCACAGTTGATATCTACTGTGGAATGGAAGACGCTCGCTCATTTGTGTATCACGCGGCGACTCATGTCACTGACGATAGTTTGAGCCTCGATGCCGAGTTAGCGTGTCGAATGGCGAAGGCACAGGCGAGTGACGTAATGTCTTATGCTGGCGATCGCTCGGTACAATTTCATGGTGGCATTGGTTTCACTTGGGATTGCGACTCCACGCTGTTTATTCGTCGGGCCCAGTGGACTGCACAAGCGTTTGGCGATCCTGCCCATCACAGAAAGCATCTCGGTCGATTGCTTCTTAGCGACTAATACTTGGATTAGTCATCGTTAAGTAGCGCGTACGTACAAGAGCGGTGAGTCCACTCACCGCTCTTGTACGTAATACAACCATGTCTAAACGAAATCCAATTCGACGTGGGGCCTTCGGTCGGGGTCTTGCGGTGTCTCTTGCTGGCGCTCGGGCCGGGAGCGTGTTTGCTCTCGATGGAGCCCTACGCAAGTTAAAAGGTGAGGGCAATGATTTGCGCTTACAGCGTGAAGCAGAGCGTTTCGCCCGCAGTCTCGGTGCCCTAAAGGGCAGCTACGTGAAAATAGGGCAAATATTTGCGCTGCTCGGCGAACACTTTCTTCCAGAGCCACTGACGAGAGCGCTGCACAGTTTAGAGTCTGATACGCAGCCTCTTGACTGGGGCCACATGGAGGAAGTGTTTAGTCAGGCTCTCGGCAATAAGCTCACGGCGCTTCAAATCGAGCCACAGGCGCTGGCCGCGGCTTCGCTCGCACAAGTGCACCGCGCGCGTATTGTTTCGTCGAACGCTGAGATTGTCATTAAGGGACAGTATCCTGAGCTGATCGATCTGCTGGACGAAGACTTTGACGCGGTCGTGCGGATGCTGCGCCTGGCGCGCTGGTTGCCGGTCAGTCGTGACTTTGACGGATGGCTAAGTTTGATGCGTGAGCAGCTTAAAGCCGAGGTCGATTACCCTCGTGAGCGTCGCATGGCCGAGCGGATGGCGACTGCACTTAACGCCAGCCACGCGAAGAGCGCGTTTCCCTGCGAAGTCTATGTGCCGGAGTATTATCCGGATTTTTGCAGCGCCGATGTGCTTGCAATGGAATACATTGAGGGCCGGCGATTGTCTGCCGATTTGGTGGCTGAACTCCCACAGGAGACTCGAAACAATCTCGGTAAGACCATGCTGCGACTATTTTTTGTCGAGGTGTTTGATCTGGGTCTCATGCAGTCTGATCCAAACTTTGGCAACTACCTCATCGATCGCGATGGCCGGCGTTTAAGTCTTTTGGACTTCGGTTCGGTTATCGAGCTGGACGCCACCATTCAACGTGCACTCGCGGATACTATTATTTCAGGGCATGACGAGGACGATGAGGGGTTAATGGATGCTCTGATTCGTCTTGGGTGTTTGCGTGAAGACAGCACGGACTATGCGAGACAAACGTTTCAAAGCTTTGTGCGCCATTTGCTCGAGCCGTTACGTCATCCCGAGCGACTTCCTGAGCGCTACTTAAATTCCGATGGGCAGTACGCCTGGGCAACGTCGGACCTTATGACTCGTGCCGGTAAGAAAGCGGCAGGTTCCGCAGCCACTCGTCATTTCAGTGTGCCCAGCGCGGAGTTTGCTTTGATTGCACGAAAGCTCACGGGTGTGTTTACTTTTATCGCGGTGCTAGAGGCAGAATTCAATGCCTGGGATGTGATGGAGTCCTTCATCGAGAAGCATAGGACGACGCCATGACCAATGAAGCCAGAGCTGTTCCTCGAAGTCGCGCTCGGCGCTTCGGTAAGTTTGCCCGACTTGCAGGTGGCGTTGCCGGCAGTATGCTCGCCGAGGGTGTTAAGCAAGTCGGTTCGGGCAATCGCCCACGTGCAAAAGATTTGTTGCTGACCGCTTCAAATGCTCGGCGGTTAACGAAACAGCTGTCAGAAATGCGTGGCGCTGCCATGAAACTAGGGCAGATCTTGTCAATGGATAGCGGCGATTTTTTACCTAAGGAGCTCGCGGATATACTTGCGACGCTGCGCTCGCAGGCGTTCACGATGCCGGAAAAGCAGCTACAGGAAATGCTCAACGAAGCCTATGGTGAGGATTATCTGCGTAAGCTAAAAGACTTTGACGTACAGCCGTTTGCCGCAGCATCTATTGGGCAAGTCCATCGACTGACTGCGCGAGACGGGCGTGCGGCCGTTTTGAAAGTTCAATATCCGGGTGTCCGAGAAAGTATCGATTCAGATGTGAATAACCTTGCAACCCTACTGAGATTGTCGGGCTTGCTACCAAAACATATTGATCTCAAGCCCCTGCTGGCAGAGATAAAAGAGCAGCTACGTGATGAGGCGGACTATGAGCAGGAGGCAAAATATCTCAATGCCTTTGTTCGAGCTTTGGGTAATGACGACCGCTTTATGCTGCCGCGGGTCATTCCCTCACTGACAACTGATCGGATTCTGGCAATGACATTCGTGCCGGGTGGGCCGATCGAAGCGGTTCTCGATGAAGACCAAGAAGAGCGAGATCGCGTTATGTCTCTACTCTTTGAGCTCTTATTTGTTGAAATGTTTGAATTACGTTTGGTACAGACGGACCCTAATTTTGCAAATTACCGCTACAACCCCGATACGGGTCAGGTGGTGCTTCTCGATTTCGGTGCCTCTCGGCGTTTTAAAGCAAGCTTTACGCGCGCCTACCTAGACTTACTTAAAGCGATCGCAGCCAATGACCGCGAGGGTGTTAAAAAAGCAGCCGAGCGCGCCGGCTATCACTTGGGTCCAGAGGGTAGTCGCTATCACGAGGTGCTGCTTGATCTCGCTGAAACTATTCTTGGTCCTGTACTCAATAACAACAGGTATGACTTTGGTGCATCGACAATTCCCGCTGAAGCCGCAGCAATAGGCGAGGAGGTGCGGGAATTTAAGCAATTTTGGGAGGCCCCGCCGGTTGATGCCGCCTATGTTCACCGCAAAATTGTAGGCCTGTTTATGCTTGCCGCCCGATTAAAAGCGCGAGTAAATATTCATGATCTGCTCAAGCCATGGCTTGATGACGACGTTTAATCGGTAGACCTTTAATCGGGCAGGTGTGCTTGAAAAAACGCCACGATGTTCTCGCCCATAACAGCGCGAATCTCTCTTTTTGAAAAACCTGCCCGGACTAAGCCATGTGTGAGTCGCGCAATATTGGCGACATCGATGGGGGCTGTGATCGCACCGTCCCAGTCTGAGCCGAGGGCAATATGCGCCAGCCCAAAGGTGTCAATGCCGTAGCGTAAGGCGCCCACTATGGCGTCAATACTTTCCTCACAAACCGCAGCATCCCAAAAACCTACGCCAATAATTCCACCTCTTTCGGCAACAAGACGCATAGTGTTATCAGAGATATTACGCTTGGAGTCACAGTGACCTTTAAGGCCAGTATGACTCACGATTAAGGGCACAGTAGTACGTGCCAGAACATCGAGAACCACTTGTTCGGACGAGTGGGAAACATCGATCATAATGCCTTTCGCCACCATTTTATCCACCGCCTGCTCGCCGAAAAACGTTAAGCCTGCATTCGATAAGCCGTGTAAAGAACCCCCCAGTTTGTTGTCGAAAAAGTGTTGCAGGGACATCATGCGAAACCCTGCCTCGTAGAGAGTATCGATATTTGCAAGCTTGCCATCGAGCGCATGGGAGCCTTCCGTACCCAACAACCCACCGATTATCTGGGTCCCGCGAGCGCGCTCTGCAAGCAAGCTGTTGAGCTCGCCCTTTGAGGTAACCAACATAAACGAGTCACTGCTCTGGGCGGCTTCTTCGAGTCGACTCGCCTGGTGCAATGCCCTAGCGGTTAGTGAGTCACGAGTCTCGATCGGCCAGCGTTGTGCAAGCGCTAGCAAGCTAATGACGTCAGGGCTTTCAGCGCTGTTAGTGTCATAGTTTTGGCCTTTGGGAGACTTGGTAACGGCGGTGAACATTTGCAGCGCAATGTTACCTTCGAGCATGCGCGGAATATCGACGTGACCTCTGTCGGCGTGACCGAGTAGCGACCGAGACCACAGTGTTGTGTCGGCGTGTAAATCCGCAATTACCAGCGTGCCATGGAGCGCGAGTGATGCCGCGTCGGGTTCAGAGCCGGCGTCGCCGGCAATTTTATTGGCTTGTTGTTCGAGGAGCCCAGGCATCAGGGTAAAAAAAACGACTAGCGCAGCCAAGGCGAGAAAGGCGATGCCAGTTAAGAGTGACTTAAACATTTTCACAGGTTGCTATCCTTAGTGTTTGTTGGCTCACAATGCCGGTTGTCGCTATCTTTTTCGGATGTTCGTCGTTTAGAGGTCTGTCTACATACGCACGACGTATATATCACCATGTCCGAATCACATTGTATTCTAGTTCTTGCCGACCAGCTCAGTTGGGATAACCCCGCCTTAGTCGACGCTCGCCCCGGTATCGATACCATCGTTATGGCCGAAGTGGCAGAGGAGGCGAATTATGTGCGCCACAATCGCCACAAGATCGTATTGCTGTTCTCAGCAATGCGCCATTTTGCGCAAGCACTCGCTGAGCGTGGTTTTTCAGTGCGTTACTTTCGGCTCAGTGAAGGGCTGCCTGACTTGGAGGCGGCACTTAAGCAGATAGTTGCTGAGGTGCCTGTGAGTCGAGTTCGCGTTTGCGCCCCGGGTGAGTATCGTCTTTGGCACAGCATGCAGACATGGACAGATCGTTTGGGTGTAGCGGTTGACGTACTTGAGGACACGCGCTTTCTTTGCAGTCTTGAGGCCTTTAACAACTGGGCTGACGGTAAAAAGCAGTTACGCATGGAGTTCTTTTACCGAGAGATGCGCAAGCGTTATCAATTGCTGTTAGATAACGGTGAACCCGAAGGGGGTAAATGGAATTATGACAGCGAGAATCGCGTGGGCTGGAGAAATCAAATTCCCATTCCGGCGCGTCACGATATAGTCCCCGATGCCGTAACTACTGAGGTGATCGACGAGGTACTCGACGCGTTCCCCAATAATCCGGGCGATCTGACGCAGTTTCGTCTTGCAGTTACCCATGCTGACGCCGAGGCGCAGTTTGAGTGGTTTTGTGAGGTCGCTTTACCTTCCTTTGGCACTTATCAAGATGCGCTCGTAGAAGAGTCACCGTGGGTTTTCCACAGTCTAATTTCGATGTATTTGAACTGTGGGTTGTTACAGCCACTGGCCGTGTGTCAGCGTGCAGAGCGTGCGTGGCGTGAAGGGCACTGTTCATTGTCTGCCGCCGAAGGTTTTATTCGTCAGATACTCGGCTGGCGCGAGTACGTCAGAGGTATTTACTGGTTATGGATGCCTGAGTACGCCGATCGAAACACGTTTGATGCCAAACGACCGTTACCTGCGTTCTTTTGGACTGGTGAAACGGATATGCGCTGCTTGCAACAAGCGCTGCGCCAGTCTTTGGATTTGGGTTATGCGCACCATATACAGCGACTAATGGTCATAGGTAACTTCGCTTTACTGGCGGGGCTCGACGTCAAAGCAGTATGCGAATGGTATTTGGCTGTCTATGTCGACGCCTACGAATGGGTAGAGTTACCGAATACCGCTGGGATGGCGCTTTACGCGGATCACGGAGCTATGGCGAGCAAGCCTTATGCGGCGAGTGGTAAGTACATCCAAAAGCAGGGCAATCACTGCAAGCAATGCCGCTACAATCCCAGCAAAGTAACGGGCACAGACGCCTGCCCATACAATAGTTTGTACTGGCACTTCATTGATCGGCATAGTCAGTTGCTTGGCAAAAATGCGCGTATGGGTCTGATTATGGGCAACTGGCGCAAACGCAATGTTGACGAAAAAGCGGCGATTGTAGCGTGGGCCGAAGAGTGGCTCGCTGCGCTTTAGGAGAGAGGCATTCTTCTTAAATAAGCGTGCTACTCGTTTCTTTTCAATGTGTGACGTTGGCTAGAGCAGCGCCGTGAGCAATAAACAATCTCGTCCCAGTTGCTCTTCCAGCGTGCGCGCCACGTAAAAGGCCTATTGCACACCGGGCACACCTTAGTGGGTAGATCGGCTTTTTTTCTCATTTTCATTAGCGATGATCGAGAGGCCAATCGGCGGCGTCGGTTATGTAAGGGGGCTGAGAGGGTCTGTGGCCGCCCCATTTGGTCGTAAAAATACCCTGCGGATCGTGTTGTTCGGTTTGTTTCTTTATGTGGAAATGCCGTCCGCCTCTTGGGTCACACCCGACCCCAGCAATGTACTGCCAGTTACCGTAGTTACTGCCGACGTCATAATCGATAAGGTGTTTCTCAAAGAATGCTGCACCAAAGCGCCAATCGATACCCAGCTCACTGATCAGGCAGCTAGCGGCTATTTGGCGACCGCGATTACTCATCCAACCGGTTGCGGTTAGCTGACGCATTAATGCGTTAACGAGCGGAAACTCGGTGTCGCCCGCACACCAGCGAGCAAAGGCGCGGGGCTCAAATGTACAACCGCGAACCTTTCTCGCAACCCCGCCCGACAGAAACAGGCGCTTATCATCCACGACGGAGCGCCAGTAAAAAAACTCCCGCCATAACAACTCAAAGTAAAGCCAATAGGTCGATTCGTTGGTGACGCGTTCGCGCTCAAATCGAAAGATGTCATGCGCCACCTCGCGTACAGACAGGTTGCCGTTGGCGAGCCAGGGCGAAAACGTGCTCGAACCGTCTAAGCCATCAAGACAGTTCCGCGTCTGTTTATAAGCGGTGATCGATTCTTGATCAAAGATAAATTGCCGGGCTCGACGTAACCCCGCTTGTCGACCTCCAGGGAGGGGGAGTGCAGGATTCGGCGCTGTGCCAGCTACAGGTATTGCGTCGAACTGCCCCGCAGGTGGTGGTGGAAGATGGCTCAGGTTGGGGTTGGGCGTTTTAACGACCAACTTTTCCACCTGCTTTCGAAAAGGGGAGAAGACTTTGGGCATGTCTGACAGATCAAAGGGAAGCTCACTCCTACTAAAAAGAGAATTGCCGCGATGCACCTCAATGGGAATACTCAGTTTATGCTTAAGGTATTCCAGCGCCTGGCGTTCGTAGAAGCCGGGCGTGAACGAGGTCGAAATTTCGGTGATGCCAAAACGAGCGACTAAGTCAGGTAGCACCAGTTCTGGTGAACCTTCGAGCACCATAAGGTCTTGCCCCACGGCTTGCAGAGACTCTCGCAATTCCTGCAGGGACTCCCGTAAAAAACGATCGCGCTGAGGACCCAAGCCGTTCAAATTGCACCAGGGGCGAGGCTTGGGCATTAAAAAAACACACAGTAACGAGTCAGCCGCGGAGTGGCTGGCGATCGCTGGGTTATCTGTCAGTCGGAGATCGTTTTGAAACCAATGCAAGTGGCGCATCGAAGGCTCTATTTTGGGTGTGTCTGTTCCCTACGTTCGAGCACCATGGATGGATGACCCGGCACTCAGTAGCTACCGATAATAATTTGTTAACACATTGCCCGTTAGGCTAAAAAATTTCGTAGACTGAGCAGCCGATTACTGCACAAAGCGAGACAACTGTGAGCAACGTTGACGTACTTTTTGAGCCTCTGACCATCAAATCACTCAATGCGCCAAACCGTATTGTTATGGCGCCGATGACGCGAAACCAGTCTCCTAATAATATTCCCAATGACAGCAACGTCGAGTATTACCGGCAGCGCGCGGAAGGTGGTGTAGGTCTTATTGTCACTGAAGGAACCTGCGTCAACCACATTGCTGCTAGCGGCTATCCCGATGTGCCTTATTTTTACGGAGAAGACCGGTTGGAGGCTTGGGGTAAAGTGGTGAATGCCGTCCACGCCGAGGGTGGAACCATTGCACCCCAGTTATGGCATTGCGGCGGTATGCGCAAGAAAGGTGCTATGCCCGAGGGCGATGTCGACGGCTACACGCCCTCGGGCATGAATGTCCCGGGCAAGGTCAATCGACACATGATGACTAAGCAAGATATCGCCGATGTTATTCGAGCCTTTGCCGAAGGCGCCCGAGATGCTAAAGCCTTGGGTTTTGATGCGGTGGAAATCCATGGTGCTCATGGCTACTTGGTGGATCAGTTTTTCTGGGAGGGGACCAATCAGCGTGATGATGAATACGGTGGCTCTCTTGACAATCGCGGGCGCTTTGCTCGAGAAATTGTTGAAGCGTGTCGCGCTGAGGTTGGTGCTGATTTCCCTATCATTTTACGTTGGTCACAATGGAAGCAGCAGGATTACGCGGCTCGCCTAGTGACGACAGAAGCGGATTTAGAGGCATTTCTGAAGCCCTTGGTAGATGCCGGTGTCGATGCGTTCCATTGCAGTCAGCGCCGTTTTTGGGAGCCTGAATTTGAGGGTAGCGACCTTAACCTGGCAGGGTGGGTCAAGAAAATCACCGGTTTACCCAGTATCACGGTAGGGAGTGTCAGCCTCGATGCCGATTTCATACCCCTGCCCGGTGAACATGTGTTCCGCGAGGGTAAGCCCGCATCCATCGACGGTTTGGTCGCTATGCTCGAGCGAGGCGACGTCGATATGGTGGCCGTAGGCCGCGCGCTAATTGCTAATCCCGACTGGGCCAATATTGTGCGTCAGGGAGCTGTATCAGATTTGCGCGCTTTCGAAAAAGAAATGTTAATGTCATTGTAAGTGGCTCGATAGTGCTTCTTCAGGCGGAGGGTCCGGACCGGGATGTGGAGACGGCGCGGACTCAATGCGCGTGCGGGCGTTGCACCGCGTGAATAGACTGTCGTAACGGGTTTTCTTAGTCGGAACCTGACGTTAAGCAGACGCTGGGGCGACAGTGGGAAGTGTCAGAGTAAAGCAGGCACCGTGGGCCGTATTTTCTGCCTGTATGACCCCGCCGTCACTCTCCACGATTTCACGGCAAACGGAGAGTCCCAAGCCTGTTCCGAGCTCCGCATTTTTGGTGGTGAAGTACTTATCAAAAATTACGTCCAAGACATTGGCGGGAATTCCACCTGCTGAATCTTCAATAGTTATCTCAACTTGCCGATATTTTATGCGCTTGGCTTTTATCTGAATCCATCTCTCTTCAGGAGCCGACGATTGGATAGCATCTTTCGCATTACCGATGATGTTAGTAAGTACCTGATCAAGGCGCAACGGGTCGAGCGTAACATTGGGAAGGTTAGGGTCTATTTCGACCTTGAGCTTTATCTGTAAATGGTCCAGATCGGGACCTAGGATAAGCCGGCACTCTTCGAGTGATTTTTTAATACTCGCTCCATCGGCGTTGTTAACCGATAGACGTGATGACTTCCTCACTTGATCGGATAATTGGGCGGTTCGATTAACGAGCCCCTCCAGCTTTAAGAGCTTGTCGGGTAGCATCTCTATGGCTTTCTCTGGGGATTTCTGAACCACGGCTTTTAGATTGGCGATGATTAACGATATGGCGTGCACCGGCTGTTTGATTTCATGCGTCATCGTTGCGGTAAGTTCGCCAATGAGCGCTAGCTGATTGG
>DAIRTN010000004.1:0-29547 GCA_036803865.1 Luminiphilus sp. | reverse complement strand
TTGATTTCATGCGTCATCGTTGCGGTAAGTTCGCCAATGAGCGCTAGCTGATTGGTGCGCTCGCGCTTAATTTTCTCTATGGTCTCACGTTCTTTTTCTTCGTTTACGCGTTTTAGCCTAGACGCCACAACCAGTGTAAATATTAAACCCTCGAAAATGATGCCGAGCACTAAGCTATTCTGGAATCCGGGCGCTAAATTGCCTCGAATGTACTGCATGGTGAGAACTGCCCCTGTAAGGAAACCCGCCCAACCTAGAGCCGCTAAAGGCGCACAGGGGTGTTTTTTTTGTAAAGCAATTAAAATAATAACAGTGAGTGCGCCGTTGATGATGATGCCACCGCCCCAATTGGCAAACATATTGAATCCGGTTGAGTTGTCGACGAGTGCGGCGGCAAGTGACGCTGCGCAAATTGCAAAATTCAAGCCGATAGCAATAAACGATATCCATGGCGAATCTAGGTCACGGAAAAGCTCGTTGAGCATCAAACCAAAGAATACGTAAACCGCTACGCCGGTTAAAAAAAGGTAGTTAAGATTTTGAGTGTCTAACCAACTGAAGTATGCGCCAAAACCCTGCTGGATTAGGACGAACGGCAGGCTGGCCAGCAAAAAACACGAGTACAAAACAAAGAGCTTTGTTCGCTCAGTGAGAGTAAACATCAGGGAGGTCAGGAGCAGCGATAGAATAAAGGTGGCGAGAAAAGTTCCCCTACTAACGTGTTTGAGGCTGAACAAAAACGCGGGCTTCCGCTCCATCACCTCATAATCTAAGCGGAGGGCAGCGAAATCAGAACTCTGCTTTAAAAATACGTCAAGCCGTTCGCCGGGGGCTAGTCTGAATGTAAACGATGGGAATGGCCCCAGAGAAGTCCGCTGCTCTCGAGGAACAAGACCGCCACCCGCCTGCTCAGTTAGCGCCGCGTTTTTTAGTGTGTAGACACGCGCTTCCTGTCCTTGGAAGGTCTTTTGAAGGATATAAAGTTCTTTTTCTTTATCTGTCGGATTGTTCAGCGCTATGCGCTGCCACCAAGTGGATTGAGTAAAGCCAATATAGGTGTCTTCACGTGGCATGAAGAGTGAATCTGCGTTATCGATAACGAAATCCGGCGATTGGCTATTTAGCACATCTTCCCACACGCCCAATCGGTCGTGTAACACGACCTCCTCGGCAGCGGCGTGTGTCGCCGTAAGAAGAGTTAAGCTTATTAGGAGTAGCCGAAGCGTGAGCATTGTAGGTCTATTGACTTGCGACAGAGACGCGATTCATTTTATACACAATACGCTCAACAGCAAGGCCTCATGAGTTATTACGATATAGCGCGTTATTGTCGCCTGGTGTGCATTAACAGTGGTTGTTGATGCAGCGAGCCTGTTAACAGCGGATCTAGCAGTAGCGAATCTAGCAGTGCCGCTAAGCGGTATGCGGCGGTCGCTACCTGCTCGAGTGCGATGGGGGTGATGGCACTGAGGTAGGCTTCCGTAAGATTCGTTAAGGCCGAGGTGTCATTATCGAGGTCGTTATAGTGTGCTGCGTCTTGCCGTAAGACAGTAAGAGTGTCATTGGCCCAGCTAAGGACGTCGCCCTCAGTCGTGCGAGCGTTTGACTCGGTTATAAGTTTTTTTAACGATGCGTCCCCCGTCTTTTTGGCATAGAGCAGTGAGTAGCCGTCCCACACCACGTGCAGATTCGTTGCGCGCCGCTTTTTTTCACCCAAGATCATGGCAATACCTGGGGATAAATCCATTTTTATTCGATTACCACCCCTGTCGGCTTTCCGTCCCAAGTGCATGGGTTGATGTAAGTCGCCCAGGAAATGGCCAATGAAGCGTAGGGCTTCAGCTCGATCAGTGTCACTTTGGCGGGTATCGCTGAAAACGCGGTTAAAGGTCTCGAGAGCGCTCAAAATGTCTCCGCCTTCAGGCCGTGGCACTTTTGTTACATCGGTAAATTGTTGAGGCACGTTAAGGTAATGCCACGGTCGACTAGCTTTGTACTTGCCTTTAATACGGTCAGCCCACGTACAACTCGCGCCAAATGATTCGGGAGCTAAGTATTTCTCTGGCGCGTCGATGCTGAGTAAGCGCTCTATCTCGCCGCGCGTCGCGGGGGAAACTTTCTCCAGCGCGAGTTCACAAATACTGTGGTGGCCTAAATCCCACCACGCGCTAGCCGCACTTGAAAGGCACCATATGACGGCAAAAACAACTAAGTGGCCTGCGCGTCTTGCCGCCGAATTTGTAGGCATAAAGTCGTCTCCGAGGTAGAGTGCGGGTAGAGTTCAACGAGAATAATAATGTGGCCGACAATAGTATACGCCGGATGGGTGCAATCAGAAGTGCTCGCCAGTCGCCCTTGTGGCTGGTATCTCTGACAGTCATTGCTGTTTATATCTGTTTTATTGATCGTATTGCGATTTCGATCGCCATTATTCCCATGGCCGCAGAGAATGCGTGGAGTGCATCGACCCAAGGCGCGATCATGGCGGCCTTTTTTCTTGGCTATCTAACGTTGCAGATTCCCGCCGGACTGCTGGCTGATCGTTTTGGGGGCAAGTGGGTATTGGGGCTGGGTGTGCTGCTTTGGTCAGTATTTACTCTGTTAACACCCCCTGCGGCTGCAGCAGGCCTCGTGACATTAGTGGCATGCCGCTTTTTTATGGGGGTAGCCGAAGCCGTGACATGGCCTTCGATATATTCACTGTACTCGCAATGGGTGTCTGATGCGCGACGCGCGACGGCGGTGGGTTTTATGAACTCTGGCGTGGCCGGGGGGAGCGTTATTGCCCTTGTGGCCACTCCCTTACTCGTAGCGGCCTATTCTTGGCAGCTTGCTTTTTACATCTATGGAGCCATAGGAGTCGTTTGGTTTCTTATATGGACGCCTACGACGCAATCGTCGCCGGCGAGCACTGCGAATGCATCACGCCATGAGCACCGTGGCGCTAAATCTGATTTTCCGAAAATTACATTGTCGGCGTTATTGCAGTCTCGGGCCGTATGGGCCATCGCAGTCGCCCACATGTGCTTGAACTGGACTATATTTTTAATGCTTTCTTGGCTGCCTACATACATTAATAAAGGCTTGGGCGCTGATTTCAGTCAAATCGGTATGCTCGCTGTTGCCCCTGCGGTAGTTGCCATGTTGCTCGCGCCAGTTGCAGGTCGGGTGTTTGATAGCTTCATTAGTCGGGGCTTTAATCGGCTTCGCGTGCGAAAAGTGATGCAAAGCTTGGCTTTTGGCAGTATCGCATTGACCTTTGCTATTTTGGGTTATATCGAGTCTGTGATGGCGGGCGTTTTGCTGGTTACCTTTAGTAATGCCATGACCGCCTGTTCGGTGGGCGGCTTTGCGACGAACCATCTCGAGATAGCGCCGAATCAGTCTGGGCTGCTTATGGGGGTAACTAATACGTTAGGCTCATTGTCGAGTGGCTTGGCCATTCTGATATCCGGAATTGTGCTGGATGTGACCGGCTCATGGGTGGCTGTGTTCCAGCTAGCAGCAGCGATCGCAATGCTGGGGGCTGTTTTTTATTGGCGGTTCGCAAGTATTGAGCGCGAGTTTTACTGAGTTGTTATTTGTTGGTTATTACTTTGTTGGTCATTTCTTTTTTGGTCATTGCAAAGAGGTGTCATGAAATCCGAGAACCTTACCGTGTACGCTATTTATAACGCCGAGAGTTCTCTGGTAGGAGAGCTTGCGTATCTGGCAGGAAAAGTTATCGGTAACCGATCATGTGCGCTGTGTGATATCACCCATGGCTGGCATCCTTTGGGCAAATCTGAGTGGCGCAAGCGCGACGAGCGCGAGCTACCGGTTTATTGGTTACACAGCGACGAGCAATCTTATGCGTTAAAGACGTTTACCGAGGGTCGCCTGCCGCTAGTAGTGGCAGATGTCGCGGGTAAGTACGAAGCCTTGCTGACCAAAGAGCAGCTTGCTGCCTGTAGCGGCGATTACAAGCGATTCTTAGAACTCTTGACGGCAGCAGTGGACGTACTTTAGTCGTGCAGTATTGCCTGCTTTGCCGATCCAAGTGTGTATTGTAGTTCTCAAGTCAGCCGCTGACAGGTATGGTTCACTCTTCAGAATGCACCAGTAAATTGTTATGACAAGTCTTGTTGGCATCACTTTATTGCCGTTACTGGCATGGTTGCTTTCCTCTAATCGCCGCGCAATTAACGTGCGTACGGTAGGCTTCGCTTTTGCGCTTCAAGCGGGTATCGGTGGCGCTGCGTTATTCACCGACTGGGGGCATGCCGGTCTCTTGACCGTATCCGAATATGTCGCCCAGTTGCTCGATTACAGCAGGGCGGGCACGGAATTTATGTTTGGCGACCTCGCGAATACTGGCGGCAGTATTGGTTTTATATTCGCTTTCAGCGTATTGCCGGTGGTTATCTTTTTTAGCTCACTCATCGCTGTGTTGTATCACTTAGGCGTGATGCAGTGGGTCATTCGCATTATGGGTGGTGGTTTGCGTCGACTGCTCGGCACAAGTCATACCGAATCGCTCTCCGCTGCGGCCAATGTCTTTGTAGGGCAGGCTGAGGCGCCACTTGTTGCTAAGCCTTATATCCCGGGTATGACGGTCTCAGAGTTGTTTGCGGTCATGGTGGGGGGCATGGCATCTATTGCCGGCTCCGTCATGGCAGGCTATGTGGCACTGGGTATTCCGCTTGAGTATTTATTGGCGGCAAGCTTTATGGCAGCGCCGGGGGGCTTGTTGATGGCAAAGCTTTTAGAGCCTGAAACCCATGTGCCCATAGAGCCCGATTCTGATAGAGCCCCCGAGTCAGAGGCCTACGTTAATCTGGTGGATGCAGCGGCGAGCGGAGCCATGAACGGACTGAATATGGCTGCAGCGATCGCTGCGATGCTCATGGCATTTATTGCTCTCATTGCCTTGTTCAACGGCGTTCTGGGTTGGGCCGGAGGTCTCGTGGGGTTTCAGGACGTGACCTTGCAAGGGCTGCTGGGTTTTGTTCTGCAGCCCCTAGCATGGGCCCTAGGAGTTCCATGGGAGGAAGCTGAGCTAGCAGGTAGCCTTATCGGCCAAAAGTTAGTGCTCAATGAGTTTGTCGCTTATGTCGGTTACATGGACGTAGCAGAGCAGTTCACACCCCTGTCTAAAGCAGTCGTGATTTTTGCGCTCTGTGGCTTCGCTAATTTGTCGTCTATTGCCATTTTGCTGGGTGGGTTAGGGGCGGTGGCGCCCATGCGGCGCGACGAAATTTCGCGCTATGGATTTCGCGCACTACTGGCCGCGACACTGTCTAACCTGATGAGTGCGGCGCTTGCCGGATTCTTTATATCACTCGGATGAATGGGAGTATTAATGGCTGATACTCTGCCACTTTTATCGTGTGACGACCCAAAAGTCGGCGAGAAGTTCGTTGCGTCACTCCGCAATTTCGGTTTTGCGGCCTTGATTGACCATCCCCTAGACAGGCATCGCATTCAGCGCATTTACGATGATTGGCGCTTATTTCTCGCTAGTGGCGAGGCGCATGCCTTTGCCATGGATCCGATCAACCAAGACGGCTATTTTTCGATTAAGCACGCAGAACATGCCAAAGGCTACACACAGAGAGACTTTAAAGAGTACTTCCAGTACTACCCTTGGGGACGATGTCCGGAGCAATTGAGAGGCGATCTTCAGGCTTATTACGAACAAGCAGTCACATTTTCAGCGACGCTACTCGGGTACGTCGAGGACGGCTGTCCTGACAACGTGCGGGCCAGGTTCAGTGAGTCATTGCAGGGAATGATCACCGATAGTCAGCAGTCAATGCTGAGGGTTTTACACTATCCGCCTGTACCCATGGGGCAATCAGTTTTGCGTGCTGCTCCTCATGAGGACATCAACTTACTCACTTTACTGCCTGCCGCCGATGGGCCTGGACTGGAAATCTGTCGTCGCGATGGCACATGGTTACGCGTACCTAATGAGTCTCACCAAGTACTGATTAACGTGGGTGATATGCTACAGGAGGCATCAGGTGGTTGGCTGCCTTCAACAACACACCGAGTTGCATCGCACTCCGAGACTGCGTTAGCCAATGGCCGTATGTCACTGCCTTTATTTTTACATCCTCGACCCGACGTACGTTTGTCCGATCGCTACACGGCGGCATCTTACTTGGACGAGCGCCTCGTTGAGCTCGGTGTGGTATAAAAACCGGGCGCTGAACGTTGTTTTATCGAACACTTAATCTCTGAGTAATCTATGACTTATTTTTCCCAAAGCGAACCTGCCGAAGGCGTTAGGCCTGACCAGCGAGCGCCTTTGCAGGTTATCTCGTGCACCAAGCACTAGTGCATGTTGTTCATTGGGTGGGGTTGCGCCTCTCAATAGTCCTCGCCGCTTGTTACTGTGCAATGGTTCAGGCGGAAGTCGCGCGTGTCGCGGTTGCCGCTAATTTTGCGAGTACAGCGCAGGTCTTGGCTGAGCGGTTTGGGGCAAGCAGTGAGCACTCGGTTGAGCTCACCGTTGGATCAACCGGATTGTTGTATGCCCAAATTCGACAGGGCGCGCCCTTCGATGTGTTACTCGCTGCAGATCGCGCTCGACCAGAGCGACTTATACTTGACGGGCTTGGAGATCCCCATAGTTTGTTTGTGTATGCGCAAGGGCGGCTCGCTTTTTGGATGCCGAATCATAACCCTATACCCGTCTTCAATGATTTTCTTGCGACCTCAAACGGATCGTTATCACTGGCTAACCCAAAGCTCGCGCCTTATGGCGCGGCGGCGATGGATATTATCGATGCGCAAGTTACCGAGTCTCAGAGCACGAAGCTCGTGTACGGGGAAAATGTTGCGGGCGCATTTGCGCTAGTGGCGTCAGGAAATGCGCAGGCGGGGCTAGTTGCGCTCTCACAGTTACTTGATCAAGACGTCCCTGAGCGCTATTTTCGCGTTATTCCTTCGTCATCCCATCGAGCTATTGATCAGGCTGCGGTGCTTACTCACCGTGGGATGGCAAATTCTGCGGCGACTGCGTTTCTGGCGTTTTTGGATAGTCAGTCCAGTCGCACCCTTATCGAGCAAGCCGGTTATACCGTGCTTTCTCAGCGATTAGACTAATATGCTCGAGTGGTCATCATTATGGTTAACGATCAAGCTCGCTGCGGTGACAGCAGTCTGTTTGATCTTTATTGCCACGCCAATAGCGTGGTGGTTGTCGACGACACGTAGTCGTTGGGCTACCGCGATTGACGCACTGGTCGCTATGCCACTCGTTCTTCCACCGACCGTGCTTGGATTTTATTTCTTGCTGGCGTTGAGTCCACAGTCGACTTTTGGTCAATGGTGGCTAAGTCTTACTGGCCAGCAGCTTACTTTTAGTTTCTCGGGGCTAGTTGTCGCGTCAATCGTGTACTCGCTACCTTTCGCGGTACAGCCCTTGCAAGCATCATTCGCTGGGATAGATCATGGAACGCTCGAGGCGGGCGAGATGCTCGGCGCGTCACCCATCGATCGCTTTGTCAGTCTCGTGTTGCCCCTATCGAGCCGCGGTTACTTGACGGCTGCAATACTCGCTTTTGCACACACTGTCGGTGAGTTTGGCGTAGTGCTTATGATCGGCGGTAACATTCCTGGCGAAACCCGCGTTGTCTCAATCGCGATTTATGAGGCTGTAGAAACACTTAACTACGATGCAGCACACACGTTGTCACTGGTTTTAATCGGCTTTTCTTTTGTGGTACTCGCACTGACCTATGGATTGAATCGCCACTTTGCCAGACCTCTTTTTGCGCACAACGGTAAGCGAGGCCCAAAACGTGCTTGAGCTGGCGATCAATATTGGTTTGCGCAAAGCCGACTTTGCGCTCACGGTCGATAAACAGTTTTCTCTGAAAGGCATCATTGGCGTACACGGCCATAGTGGTGCGGGGAAGAGTTCGCTATTACGAGTGATCGCCGGGCTCGAGCGACACGCCAAAGGGGTGGTTACCCTGGCGGGAGAGTGCTGGCAGGACAGCGACCGGCGCTATGTTAAGCCTGCCTACGAACGCCGAATAGGCTATGTATTTCAAGAGCCTCGGTTGTTCGATCACATGGACGTGGCAGGCAACCTTCGCTATGCCACTAAGCGCGCAAAAATGGCGTCAGACGCTACGCTCTTTGCAACGATTGTCGACAGCCTACGACTCGCTCATTTACTCCCGAGGCAGCCCTCGACACTCTCTGGCGGCGAGCAGCAGCGCGTCGCTATTGCGCGTGCCTTGTTGACGTCGCCGCGACTTCTGTTACTTGACGAACCACTGAGTGCGGTTGATAACCAGCACAAAGGTGAGCTCATTGCTTTACTGAGGAAAATTAATCAGCAGTTTCAGATACCGATTATCTACGTGTCCCACTCCACGGATGAGCTGGCCACTTTGACGGATCAATTGCTGTTATTACGTGACGGATCCGTTATTGCATTTGATGATACGGCGCGGTTAATGAGTCGTTTAGACCTTGTCGAAATGTCTAGCTCTCGGGAGGCGGGTTCGGTGATCGAGGCGCGAGTGAAAGGCTATGATGAGGAGTTTCAGCTCACGCAATTATCGATTGAGAGCAGCGTCTGCTGGGTTCCCGGTCAAGTCGGCAAGGAGGAGACAGCTGTACGTCTACGTATCCACGCTCGCGATGTGGCCGTGGCTTTAGAGCGCCCAAAGGGCTTATCTATTCGAAATATTTTGCCGGCTACCCTAAGCGCTATTGAGATGGGTGGGGCCGCGCATGCAGATGTACTTGGGCTGGTGGGCAATCAAACGATTCGTGCACGCTTAACCCGCGCATCAGTTCATGAGCTCAAACTCGAGGTGGGTCAATCAATCTATCTACTGATTAAAGCCGCATCGGTCGAGGCGGACTGACTGCATTTCTGTATTAGCGGTGCTGCCAAACCAGTCCTAGTAAAATAAAGCCAAGACCCAGCAGTGTATACGGTTGCACGGGCTCACCCAGTACCAGCCAAATAAGAACTAAAGAAAACGGTGGCGATAGAAAAATTAGCGTAGATATTGTCGCTGCTCGAGCCGCTAGCTTCATGGCGTTAAGCCAGCATATAAAACTAATGCCCATCTCAAAGACGCCAACATAGAGCCCTCCGAGCAGTCCTTCTAAGGGTATGGGTTTGAGCCCCTCAGTCGCGACAACGATCGCGATAAGTAGCGGCGTTGAGACGCTAAAATTCAGAAATAAAGCGCTGACTGGATGAATCCCATGACGGGTATTGGCAATCCAGTAAAGTGCCCAAATCAGCGTGCTGCCGATGGCGAGACCAATCCCTACAGGGTTCGTAAAGTGTAGCGTCCATGGCGCCCCGTGGGTCGCAATCACGAACACGCCGGTGTAGCTGATCAGTGCGGCAATGATGTCGCGACGATGCAGCGTTTGCTTCAAGAGCAGCGCAGCGAGCAATGGCAGTGTCAGCGCCCATGTGTAGTTCAGCGCCATTGCTTCTTGTGCTGGCAGTCGCGCATAGGCTTCGAATAGGACGTAATAGTAAAGCCCCGGATTCAATACTCCGATGGCTAAGGTAATGCTGATATCCCTTGTAGACGCAGACGCTAGGGCCTTGAACTGGCCATTCATTGCAACAATCACACCGAAGAAAACCCAAGAGGTCGCCGATGCTATGGTGACGAGCAAGAGGGGTGAAACAAATTGCAAGCTCAGGTTGAATGCGGTCGCCACCGTACTCCATAGGGCGACAGCCATCAGTCCTAACGTTATGGCCTTACGGTTTTGGCTTACATTACTCAGCATGGTTTGTTCATAAATAACGTGGACTTACTGAAGTACCTGTCAGTCACGGTGAGGGATTATTTATTGTGTGGGTTGCATGGCCGACTCAACGGCTCGCAGGTCGCTGTAGCCCCCGCCATTGATCACCACGGGGTAGCCCGCTGCCTCCAGCGCAGCCTTGGCTTGTTCTGACCGATTGCCAGTGCGGCAATAAACGACAATGGTTTGATTTTTGTCGACCCCGAGTTTCTCAAGGCCCGCGACTATGTCTGTGTGAGGAATATTGATCGCGTTATCGAAGCTGCCCGTTGACACTTCCTTCGCGCTGCGCACGTCAACCAGTAAGGCGCCATTCTCGATGGCGGTGAGGGCAGTCATCTGGTCTTTCTTACTGGCGAGGTCGCTTTCGCATCCAGCCAATGCAAGCGCAAAAATAAATGGGACGATAAATTTCATGGTGCGTTCCTTTTGGCTGGGCGATACGGGCTCGTAAAATACGCTTACAATGGCCCTGAGCGACAGCCATAGTTTACCTGCCCGCTGTGCGGGTTTATATGTCAATGACACAAAAGGGAATCATATTATGGGGACACTACGATACCTAAGCCTAGGCTTTTTGCTTGTTAGCGGGCAGTCGCAAGCGTGGTCCGATCATGCGAGCCTGGTATGGCCACTGCTCAGCACTGATGCGGAGTTACAGGCACCGGTGTTAACACCCAAGCCGTTAGGCGATTTTGTCGAACAGCAGTCGCGGGCGATCGAGGAAGTGCTAGAGGCGCACGAGCAATGGACAGCGGCGCAGGGAATGGAGCACGCATTAACGCCGCAAGCCTTACGTTTCGATCCTCAACGTTCAGATCTTGTGCAGGCCTTTATCCAGGCGATTCGAATCAATCCCACCTTGAGTTATGCGCCTTACCGCCAGCTCATGGCATCAGAACTGCCTGCCTCTTTGAACCAGAAGACCGTCAGCTGGGACGATCTGAGTTTTCTCGAGGCTGGAGAGTCTCACCGCGCGATCCCCTATGTGTTGTTATCAGCCTCCGATCTAGCCAGCCCTCAAGTCAGCCCTCTAGTCAGCCCTGCCCACGTTCTTGCGACTGCCAGTGATGAGCCTGATAGAGGCATGGACGTCGGACTGTTTGCCGATAACGGAACACCGTTTGGTGCAATTTATGGGTTTGGTGAGCAACCCTTTGGTAACCCGAACTTATCCTACGGATCTCAGGCACCTTTTCACATGGGTTTTTACCATCTGGATTGGTTAACCAAGAAGGCTCAGCCAGGGCTCCTCAATACTTATCCAATATGGCGCATCGCGCTTTACGACAGGCTCGCCGAGCTTGCTTTTGCAACAGGCAATGACTACTGGGGCTGGCGATTTATGGGTTGGGCGCTGCATTACATTGGCGATTTGACTCAGCCGTATCATGCAGTTCCCTTGCCCGGTGTATCCACTGCCGGCGCGCTGTGGTTAGTCATAAAAGGTCAGACAAATGACGCGATCCAGCTTGTTTCAAATCGGCACGGAGTACTTGAATCTTATCAATACCAGCGTTTGAGTAAGGCGTTGAGCGGTGATGAAGCAAGCAGTATGTGGCTGACGACATTGAGTAACCCCGAATCCGTCCCTGCTGAGCTTAGTCCGACTGACGTTCAGAGCTACTTGACGCTTGAGAGTGTCGAAGCCGCTGCGGCGCTTGATGCAGGTTTGGCAAAGTATGTGCCGTCACGCTACGTCAGCGATGCGTCATTCGAGTGGGTAGGATCAGGCCTCGAGGGCGATGTCGCAAACTTGATCCGCGCCGACGGCGGTGACGAGGCAATACGCCAATTAGATGCTATTGTTACACGGCAGCTGAGGCGATTTGTACGTTTTGCTCAAGCGTGGGTTAATCGTACTCAAATGCACAATCAGGAATGACTAAAGCCTCAGGAGTCGTTATGAAATCGGTAATAGCAGGTTTGTCGTTTGTCACAGCGGTTGTAACAGTCGCAGTGTCGTTGGGTCTTTCAGCGGCGGAGCCTGTGATCGGACCCGTAATATTGAGCAATGGGCCCGTTATTTTGCCACCGGAAGGCAGCTATAACCTCAACCCTGATGAGCATTACAAAGTCTCAATTGATATTGGCGATACCGCTGAATTTCCTGGGGATATCAATAGAAAGCTAGTCAGTGTCGCGCGGTTTCTTAACATGCATGCGCAAACGGGGATTCCAAAAGAAAATATTGAATTTGCAATTGTGGTGCACGGAAAAGCAGTCAGCGACTTCCTGACCGACGAGAGCTACGAGGCGCGCTTTAATGAGGTTAACCCCAACACAACGCTAATCAGTGAATTGCAGTCTGCGGGTGTAAATATCTATTTGTGCAGTCAGACAGCTGCCTTTAGAAATATGGGATTTGATGAATTCCATGGGGGAGTGACGATCGCTTTATCTGCAATGACAAGTCACGTAAGGCTCGAGCAGGAAGGTTACAGACTCATTCCTTTCTAACATACGCACAAGAATGTGGAGATATCAGTGATGGTGTTCAGAAAGGTTGCGGGAGCAGTCTGTGTCGGCATCTGCTTTAGTGCTTTAGTGGGTTGCTTCGATATTCAGCAAACACTGGTTATCCACGATGATCAAAGCGCTGCCTTTAATTTTGTATTTACTGTGGACTCAGCGTTACTTGAATTAGGTGAAGGCGCGGATATCGACTTAGAGAGTGCCTGTGACTCGGAAGATACATTCCCTGCGGAGCTGCCCGGCGCACTGACGCGTGAAGCAGATGTTCGTATCGAGGAAGCCCAATTGATTTGTGAGTATACGATCTCAGGACCACTGGCCGACTTCGATGCGCTGTCCGCGGATATTCAGCGTGACATGGGCGATATGGAGCTACTATCTCTCGATATCTTGGATAACAATCGAGCGCGAATTGTCAGCGTGTACGATTTCTCAGACGATGATATGGAAGGCTCTGACAAGAACTCATTGGGTGGATCGCTGCGCCGCATGATTGCATCCAACTTTGAAGGTAGAGCGATACGTTGGTCTATTAAGGCGCCGACGATACTGGAATCCAACGGGGAAATTTCACCGGATGGGCGTAGCGTCCACTGGGTGTTACCGCTGGAGCAGGCGATCAGTGAGTCGGGTCGCTACGAATTTGAAGCGATCATTGATTACAGTGCCCACCAACCGCGTTTTTTTTAAATGAAGTGTCTCATTCAGCGGGTTAGTGAGGCGTCGGTTGACGTCGACAGCGTATGTGTTGGGTCCATTGGTCGGGGGTTATTGGTGTTCGTCGGTGTCGAACCTACTGACACTGCTGCTTCACTCGCGCGCATGGCGGAGCGGCTACTGGGCTATCGTGTTTTTTCTGATGCCGATGGGCGTATGAATTTAAGCGTTGTCGACGTCCAAGGAGAATTATTGTTGGTGTCGCAATTTACATTGGCCGCTGATACTCGTCGGGGTACTCGACCAGGCTTTCAGACGGCGGCGTCACCCGCGCTTGCTGCCAGCTTGTTTGAGGCGTTTGTAAACGGCGTTAAACAGCGGCACACACCTGTGGCGACGGGGCAGTTCGGAGCGAATATGCAGGTGAGTCTGATTAACGATGGCCCCGCCACCTTTTTGCTTGAGGTCTGAGTAATGGCTTCCTCTAAGGGCAAATCACCGGTGTGGCGCGGTATGAAGGGCTCCATCCCCTTGTTTATTCCGGCCATTCCTTTCGCTTTTGTATTTGGCGTTGTCGTTGCTGAGTCTGGCATTCCGGGCCTTCTCGGGTGGAGTTCCGCGCCGATTATCTTTGGCGGTGCTGCGCAGATTACCTTGCTGACATTATTGGGAGAGGGCGCTTCAGTGGCCGCGGCGGTAACGGCTGCACTCATTGTTGGCGCGCGACACTTACTTTACTCAGTCACAATGGCGCCGCGATTTCAGAGCCAACCCAGATGGTTTCGCTGGGTAGGCGCGTACATGCTCATTGACCAAGTATTCGCACTGGTTTCCATCGAAGAATTAGATGATCCTGACGAATTCAGGCATTTCTATTTGAGCGCCGGATTAACCTTTTGGTCGTTGTGGATGAGTTTTACGGCACTGGGAATTGCCATAGGGCCAGTCATCCCTGAGGGTTGGCAGCTCGCCTTTGCAGCGCCTGTATTGTTCATCAGCATACTTGCCGTATCGGTAGACAGGTGGCAGAAAGCCGCCGTCGCTCTAGTAGCGATGATAGCCATGGCGGCGCTAGCTGATTTACCTAATCGGCTGGGTATTTTAGTAGCGGCTGTACTGGCGATGTTCGTGGGTATTCTGCTCGAGCGCTTTCGGCGATGACCGTATTTATAGCCATTGTTCTTGCGGGGCTGGGCACCTACGCTATGCGTGCACTGTTTCTTGTGGCGCTGTCGAATAAGACGTTTCCGCCCTTGGCACTGCGCCTTTTGGGCTATGTAGCGCCGGCGGTGATGGGGGCGCTGGTTGTCTCGATGCTCATCGACTCTACGGGTCACCTCAGTCTTGGGGCGCCAGAGCTAGCCGGTCTGGGTTGTGCTGCTTTTGTGGCGGCAAGAACACGTAATCATATTTATGCGTTAGTGGTTGCTATGGCCGTTTTCTGGAGCCTGCGCTGGATAATGTGAGAATAAGAAATTTCGTCAATCACAGGTTAATAGCCTGTTTTAACGGTGAGGATGAACACATGAAAAGCTTAAGAAAGGCGATCTACCGATCTCTTGCGGTTGCCTCAGCCTGCGGTCTGTTTGTGGCTACGTCGATGAGTGCTGAGATGCATGCACCTGAATCGATACTGCAGCCCGAAGATATTTTTGCGCTTGAATACGCCAACGATCCGCAGGTTTCACCCGACGGTGAAACCATTGCATATGTTCGCACCAGCATGGACATCATGACCGATAAGGCCCGTAAGGCCATCTGGCTAAGCGATCTCGATGGCGATGCCCATCGCCCACTGTTGGCGAGTCGAGCTAACTTCACTAGCCCGCGCTGGTCGCCGAGGGGTGATCGTCTGGCATACGTATCCAATAGCGAAGGTTCTAACCAAATCTATGTAAAGTGGCTGGCCACGGGTGACACCGCTCTCGTTAGTAATTTGTCGAAGTCGCCGAGTCATGTGACCTGGTCCCCTGATGGCCGCTGGCTAGCATTTTTAATGTTCGTACCTGAGGTGATGGTTCCATTGGCAAGTATGCCGGCGAAACCCAAAAACGCTGATTGGGCTGATCCCGTAAAGCAAATCGAGGCTCTGACGTATCGCTCCGATGGCGAAGGATTTCTCGAACAAGGACAACGACAACTATTTATTATTCCCGCCGAGGGTGGCACTCCTCGCCAGTTAACGCACGGCGCTTACGCGGCCAGTGGTCGACTGAATTGGTCAAAAGATGGGGCGCGCATTTATTTTGTGAGTCACCGAGTGGCCGACTGGGAATACGAGCCAGGAGAATCCGATATTTACTCAGTGGTATTGGCATCCGGCGAAATCACTCGCCACACTGATCGGGTAGGCCCCGACACTAATCCATCGCTGTCGCCTAATGGTCGTTATTTGGCATACACCGGCCATGCCGCCCGCGCCACGGGTTACAACAACAGCGAACTGTACGTGTTAGATCTTGAATCTGGCGCGAGTAGAAAATTATCGGGTGATTTCGATCGCAGCATTGAAAATCCACAGTGGGATTCGTCAGGCACGTCTATTTGGTTTCAGTATGAGGATCGCGGTACGTACCGTATTGCGTCGAGTAACTTGAAAGGTAAGCTCGCTGAGTCCGACTTGCGCTTGGGTGGTACTACCTTAGGGCGCCCCTATGCCAGTGGCAGCTTTGATATAGGGGCCAATGGAGTTATCGCGTTTACGGCCGGTGACACGCAGTCGCCTGCAGATCTCATGACCTCTAGGCGTGGAGAGCAACCGCGACAGCTCACGCAACTCAATAGAGATCTACTCGCGCATAAAACGCTGGCGAATGTTCAAGAGATCACTTGGGAGTCGAGCTTCGACGGCCAAGAGATCCAAGGCTGGCTAATGACTCCTCCGGGCTTTGATGCGCAACAGCGTTATCCACTTATTCTTGAAATTCACGGCGGGCCTCATGCCGCATATGGTCCGAATTTCAGCGCAGAGGCGCAATTGTTCGCGGCTCAAGGTTATGTGGTTTTATATACCAATCCTCGAGGTAGCACGAGTTATGGGGACGCCTTTGCCAATGCAATTCACTTGGCGTATCCCGGCAATGATTACGATGATCTTATGTCAGGTGTCGACGCGGTTATCGAGCGAGGATTTGTAGACCCTGAGCAATTGTTTGTCACTGGCGGATCGGGCGGTGGCGTATTGACCGCGTGGATAGTCGGTAAAACCGATCGCTTTAAAGCGGCTGTGGTCGCCAAGCCTGTGATTAACTGGATCAGCTTTGCACTGACAGCGGATTATGCGCTGTACTTTTCTACCTTCTGGTTTGATGGTCCCGCGTGGGAAAAAACCGAAGATTACTGGGCGCGTTCACCACTATCATTGGTAGGTAACGTCAGTACACCCACGATGCTGCTGACGGGCGAGGCGGACTATAGGACGCCCATGAGTGAAACGGAGCAATACTACCAGGCACTCAAGCAGCGAAAAGTCGACACGATGATGATTCGTATTCCCGGCGCGCCTCACGGAATAGCGGGACGCCCATCGCGCTTGATCGCAAAGGTAAATAATATCTTGGCGTGGTTTGAGCGCTATCGGCCAGCGTCACCGTAATGTGTGTCGCCGAGAAGAACTGACGCGCTGACAAGACGGCAGCCTCTAGGCTTTGGGCGGCCAGCTAAGCGTTTTTTGACGACGCTTTTTTGCCTAAAGCCCTTGGGGTATGTGTAATTCCAACTGTTCAGCACCTGCTGTTTCAATTCTCACGCCTATACCTAACAGACGGACGGGGAGAGGTTTACGCGCCAAGCCTTCTGCAAGTAATTCGCGATAATCGCTAATCCGCGCCGTGGTTCCTGCTTTCTCGACGGTGGTGCTGGAAAAGTCGTTGAATTTAATCTTAACGAAGGCTTTTTGAATGACGTGCTTGGCATTGGCTTTGTCGATTCTCAGCATGAGGTCGGCGAGTAAATCGCTTAGCTTTTCGAAGCAAGCCTGACCATTTGCTAGATCCTCTGCATAGGTATTTTCGACGCTGATCGACTTTCGAATTCGCGCAGGGTTGACGGCGCGATCATCACGCCCCCACGCGCGTTCTACCAGCGTCGCGCCAAAAGAGCCGAAGCGGCGAACCAGTTTGTTCCTGTCAGCGTCTCGTAAATCGGCACAGGTCTGAAAGCCAAGTCGCTCAAGCTTGTGTGCGGTCACCTTACCGACACCGGGGATGAGTTTTACCGGCAGCGCGGCGCTAAATAGATCGATATCCTCGGGTGTGACTACCTTAAGCCCATCGGGTTTATTCCAATCTGAGGCGACCTTGGCTATGAATTTGTTACTGGAAACGCCTGCCGAAACAGTAATGCCAAGTTTCTCGCTAATCTGTGCGCGGATAGCTTGCGCCATATGAGTTGCGCTGCCTTGATACAAATCGCTGTGCGAAACATCGAGATAAGCCTCATCAAGTGACAGTGGTTCGATGAGATCCGTAAATTCCTCGAAAATACGGCGCATCTCCTTAGAGGCCTCGCGGTATTTCGCCATGTTCACCGGGCCGACTTTTAGTTGCGGGCACAGCCTAAGCGCGTGTGCAGTTGGCATTGCCGAACGGACACCGAACGCGCGCGCAGGATAGTTACACGTGGTGAGCACGCCGCGGCCTGACGGACTGCCACCGACCGCGAATGGAATATTTTTCAGGCTGGGATCATCACGCATCTCAATGGCTGCATAGAAGCAGTCCGCGTCAATATGAATGATCTTGCGAGTGTTCAATCACACACCTGTTGGGTTGCCATTTTTCAGCACAATGTAACCGAGAATGAGCAGCTTTACGCCGCTTCGACGTCACTTTTTAGCAGTGTAATCAGTATCGAAGTCACCTAGCAAAGGAAAACACAAATGTTCAAGAAATCTATGATTACTGCAATGTCGATAGCCATTCTGCTAACCCAAGAGCAGGCTCAGGCAAGTGAGCCCCATCTTAAACAAGATCTCACTGTCATAGGCACGATTGCCGTAGCAACCGCCGCAGCGGGGCCGATCGGCTTCGCGATCGGTGCGATCAGTGGCGGTTGGCTTGGCCAGCAGGTTGCAGCAGCCGATGATCGAGACCGGATCGCGGCTGAGCTTGCCGATACCGAGCTGCGCTTAAGTACCAGTCAACGGCACTTAGCGACTACGAAACACCAATTGCAAGCGTTGCACGAGGAGCAAGACAAATTTGCTCGTATGGCGCTTGATCAACTTCAGTTAGAGATGTTGTTCACAACGGGCGCAAGTGAACTCACACAAGGAGGTGAGCAGCGTCTGGGTTTGCTTGCCACGTTTCTTAAACGAAATGCAGAGTTACACGTACGCATTGAGGGATACGCTGATCCGAGGGGAGGGGAGCAGGCCAACTTAGTCTTGTCTAAAGCGCGTGCTGAGCGCGTAGCGACGGCGCTCTCTGCGACGGGTATTGCTCGAGATCGTATGTCGATTGTCGCCCATGGTGAATCGGAGTCTATCGCCACCCCAGGCGACCAGGATCATTACGCACTTGAGCGGCGGGTAAAGATTGAACTGCTGCGTACTGGCGATGAGCAGCGTGTTGCGGGCATTGAGCTTCGCTAGCGTGTGATCTCAGCCGGCTCGAAAAATGACTGATAAATTATTTGCCGGCATGTCCACGACCTCGATGCATTCGAGGCCGTGGCTTTCTGCCAGCGCCACCACGCTCTCGACATTTCTCAGTCCCCATTCTGCGTTTTGAGCCTTTAAATGGGCGTCAAAGGCTTCGTTGGAAGCCGCACTATGTGCTCCACCACGCATGAACGGCCCATAGAGATAGAGAATACCACCTGGCTCTAAGATACGTTCTGCGCCTGCAAGCAAACCTTCACAGCAGTTCCATGGCGCTATATGAATCATATTGATATTTACAATGGCAGTGATTGCTTGATGGGGTGGATTGGTTTCGATCGGCCAGAGCGATTTACTGACATCGAGATTAATGGGCGGGAGCAGGTTGCTTGAGGGAATTTCCCCTCGCCAGGCATCGATAGATGCGAGATTGTCAGCTGCAATATCGCTCGGTAGCCAGTTCAAAGGCGCAAGTTCTGGCGCAAAATACACCGCGTGCTCGCCGGATCCGCTAGCTATTTCCAGTGCTGTCCCTGTTTTAGGTAACACGCGTTGTAGAACGTTTAAAATATACGTTCGGTTTCGACCGGTGGCAGGAGCGTGACGTTGTGGCATTATGACGCCTCCAATCGGTAGTCATCAGTGATCGATTCGATCATGTTACTGCTTATTTAAGTGTTAACGTAAATTAATGGACCCCAATATGAAAACTGAAAGAACCTACGATATTGTCGTTTTTGGCGCCTCAGGCTATACCGGTCGACTGGTTGCCGAGTATTTGGCGCGACAATACAGTGCCGATGAGCTCAATTGGGCGATGGCCGGTCGGTCTCTCGAAAAGCTTGCGGCGGTGCGTGCAGAAATTGGCGTTTCGGACAGTATTCCTCTTATTGCGGTTGATAGTGACGATGCCGATTCCGTGGCCGCAATGGTGAAGAGCACATCGGTCGTCATCACCACAGTAGGGCCGTATCAGCTATACGGTGATGAGTTGATTAAGCAGTGCGCTGAGCATGGCACGGACTATGTGGATTTGTGCGGTGAGCCCGGCTGGATGCATGACACGATTGCCGCATACGGCGCGGCCGCGAAAGCATCGGGTGCGCGCATTGTTCACTCTTGTGGCTTTGACTCTATTCCCTTTGACTTGGGGGTTTATCACCTTCAGCAGCACGCTAGGGCAGTTACGGGTAAACCTGCAAGAGTGGTTAAGGGACGCGTGCGCGCAATGAATGGTTCCTTTAGTGGCGGCACCGTTGCCTCTTTGCGGGCAACAATGGCGGCCGCGGGACAACGACCTGAGTTAATCGGTATTCTCACGAATCCTTTTTCTCTCGCCGAGGGCTTTCAAGGGCCGGGTCAACCCGCCGGCGACAAGCCTCAGTACGATGAGGAAATCAATAGCTGGAGCGCGCCGTTCATCATGGCGCCTATTAATACCAAGAATGTGCATCGCACCAATTACTTAATGGGCAATGCTTACGGTGACGATTTTGTCTACGATGAAATGTTGCTAACCGGTGACGGAGACCAAGGAAAAGCGGCCGCTGATTTTGTTGCCAAAGATGACTCGTTTGCTAAGAGCCCGCTAAAACCGGGTGAGGGCCCATCGAAGGAAGAGCGCGAGGCGGGTAACTACGAAGTCGCTTTTGTGGCCCAAGCCGATGATGGCCAGCTGTTGGTGACGAGCGTAGCGGGCGACAAGGATCCGGGCTATGGGTCAACGTCTAAGATGCTCGCAGAGTCAGCTGTGTGCTTGTTGCGCAATCCGGAGCTGGCAGGTGGCGGCATTTGGACGCCGGCAGCTGCGCTGGGCAATGCGCTTATCGAGCGACTAGAAGCGAATGCTGGCTTGAGCTTTAAGATCGAGTCGCCGTAAGTTTTGTTGCTAAAACACTTTAAAAAACTGTTCGAGCCCGATGCGCTGTCGTCGGGCGAGAACTCCCACCATTTAGAGCTCGCCACCGCGGCCTTGCTGTTTGAGGTGGCACGTTCGGACTTTGAGCAAGACGAGGCGGAGTACGAGACGATTGCGCGCCATCTCAAGGAGGCTTTTGACCTATCGCCCGATGAGCTGGAAAGGGTGACGATGGAATCAGAGCATCGCGTAGAGCACGCCACCTCTCTCTATGAATTTACACGCACGATTAATGACCACTGCACGCCCAAAGAGCGAGTAGCGCTTATCGAGGCAATGTGGCAAGTGGCTTACGCTGACGGTGAACTGAGTAAGTATGAGGATCATTTGATTCGGCGTACTGCAGAGCTCTTATACGTCGCCCACAGCGATTTCATTCGCGGGAAGCACAGAGCACAAGAGCGGCTTACGCAGTCGGGTACCGATACGAACTGAGCTATGTCTCAGCACATAAAGCTCAGAACTCGGGAGCGTTTATTACTGACCTAAGTGCCCCGTTTTAACATAAAGAACACAGCCTTTTTCACTAAAAGGGCGGTGATGACTGCCGGGAGGATTTCTGATCCATGTGCCTTCATCGTAACAACCCTGCTCATCAATAAGCTGTCCCTCAAGTACCAAAATTTCTTCGCCATTCGGGTGTTGGTGTTCGGGAAATACCACGCCCGCTGCCCAATTGACTAACGAGACTGATTCGCCTCGAAATTGGTGCAACGGCATAACAGCAATACCATCGACGATGCCAGGTCGCCATCGCTCGCACGTGGTGTCGATACGCACCGACGCTTGATCATCAGGATCAAATTGATGCAATTTGACAAAGATGGTGCCGCCCTCTTTTGAAAAAGGGGTGTGTCGAGATCCGACAGGATTACGGACATACGTGCCCTTGCTGTAATCCCCATTTTCATCCGAGAAAACGCCATCGAGTACAAAAAACTCTTCGCCGCCACCATGGCTGTGAGCCGAGAAAAACGATTCGGGGGCGTAGCGCACAATGCTCGTAGCGCGCGCAACTTCCTCTCCGTTACGGTCTAGCATTCGTCGATCGACACCAGGCATTGGCGAGGGTATCCAGTCAAGTGCCGTGCTCTGCACTACTGCTCGTTGCGTTAGATCGGCGTGAAGTTGCATAAATTACTCGTCCGTCAGATTCATCGATTCATGATTGTGCGAGGGTAATGCACTTCTATGCGGTTCACCACAGGGCGCGGGACGCCTCTGGTTCACTACCTTGTCCATGACATTATTGAGAATATTTCATCAATTGTCGGACAGATTCTGATCGAGGTTTATCACCCTCAAGCGGTTTTACTGAGTAAAACAGTGCAGAGAGAGTGAATCATGAACACAACGATTAAACCTATTACCCTTTATCAAGCTGTGCATGAGTCGTCATTGCGAGAGTTACACCGTTATCACAATTTTAAGGTTCAGTGCGCCATGGCCGGCGACTCATGTGCGCTTCTGAAGCTACATGCTGCCGCAGCAGTTCGCGCGGGTCGACGACTGATACTGCGTGAAGGTGGCGAGGTTGCGGTACTTCGCTACCGCCTTCATCCACAGGCACTCAGTGCTGTGTGTGTGTCGACGATAGCCTACGATGCAGATCGGGAATACTGTATGTCGGAGGATTCTTTGGATCGTTTGTCGACCGCGTTGCTTGCGCCCGCCAAGATTATCCGTGTTATCGCGCTTGATCATCGGGTTGCAAAGCTCCATAAGGCACAGCACCCGTATTCGAGGGACATCGGTTATTACGCTAAGAGCGTCCAGTGCTAAGGCGTCCACGTTGATAGCGTTAACTCAGTGTCTTGGACGCTTGCACGAAGCCAGTTAGCCTTAGAGCCCCGATAAATCGCGCTTAGGGTAAAGTCTACGGTATGAAGATGCTGGTGCTGAATCTCCGGCTCGACCTCCAAAGGCATGCCTAATAGCTGCAGCAAAGGCCGTGTTCCGTCAAACTTTACTAATGCTTCACGATCACACCAGTATCGGTAAAAAAACTCGATTTTCTCACTGGCAGATTTGGCCGCATAGGTCTTGGCTGCGGACTCGTCGAAATACCGACTGACCAGTCTTTGATTGTGTCGGTCTCGCCGGGTTTCGATATCAACCCCGATTCCACCATTACTATTGAGTCCGACTAAAACGGCGCCGTGGCTGTGGCTTATCGTGCATGCCAACCGTTGTTGTGTGTTGGTAAGCCACTGAGGTTTTCCAGTCTCCGTATAGCTAACGACTCCGTATTCTCCCGTTACGCAATGGCTCAGTGCCTGCAGTAATGAGCGAGCAACAATAAACTCTCTGCGTCTACCGGGGTGTGTGATGTGCCGTAGTCGCTCGTCATCGTTAGCGGGTAAACGGGCATGCCAGCCTGCAATAACTGAGTCGGGAATCGATTGCATCCCAGTAATGAGTGCGATATCAGCCATTGGCGCTTGGGCTTACCTTTATTGCTATTTGGTTCGTCATGCGTCCCTCGCGATCGCGCGTGTACTCTCGGAAATCTATATCGCCGCGCAGATCTACGCGTAAAACTGCCGTAGAACGGGTGCCATAGGTATCGCCAACGATTAGCTGCGGTGCTAACTGGCGCTCGAGCGCCAGGCCTACTCCCGTATTAGGAAGATCTTCATCGACAGCTTGAATACGATCTTCAATAACCTCTCTAAGCCGTTCGACGTTATTGGCATTATCCAGAGCCGATAGCGCTTTTTTTAGGCGTCGCTCCTTTGGCCATCCGGCATCTAGCGCCCCATTTGACAGGCTGTGAACGCCGATATCGATCTGCCTTTGATGGCCTGAACTGCTAAATAGTGAGAAACGCGAACGGCTATCGTGGAGCAATAAATTAAACCCCGCAAAGTGTTGTGCTGTCGGAGCTATCTGCTGAAGCCATTCGTCTGTTGATAAGGTGCTGTTCAAAAAGTCAGTGACTAACTGGCCGCGTGATGGCGTCGCGCCAGTAAGAGGGGCTCCTCCTCTCACGTTAGTAAGTGCTGCGATACGGCCTGTTCTAGATACCCCTAGCCATGTTCCGCCTGCCTGCTCATCGCGACCCGCAAAAATGGCTGGCATGTCAGGCCACTGGTGCAATGGGGCGGTCGATCGATCGTGAAATTCATCGCGGTTAGCAACAATGACTACCGGGTAGTCATCGAAGTGGTGTAATGCTATTCCAATGAGGCACATGTCATCAGCCTTGCAAGGCGCTCCTTATTAGCAATTGATAGCAATATACTTTACCGCGGTTTCAGCTGCCGAAGCGCTTGCGCGCGACGTGCCTCTTGCACCGAGTGTTCGTAACAGCGAGGATGCTCTCCTTGATTGAAAAGTAACAGAGTGAGACGTCTGTGAAGAATACCATGCGTTCGCGCCTACCTCATGTGGGTACGACTATTTTTACAACCATGTCGTCATTGGCTAATGACTGCGGTGCGCTGAATTTATCGCAGGGTTTTCCCGACTTTCCCCCGCCGGAGCCCTTGTTAGAGGCACTCGCGCGTGCGTCGCGCGATGCGCAGCGACAGCAATATCCTCCCATGGTGGGCCTCGCCGAGCTTAGAGAAGCAATTGCCCAGCAGATTTTCGCCTATCGCAACGTTACGGTTGATCCCGTGTCTGAGGTGACCGTTGTTCCAGGCGCTACGGAAGGTATATTTTGCGCAATTACGGCCGCGGTAAGTCAGGGTGATGAAGTCATCTTGTTAGACCCTTGTTATGACAGTTATGAACCCGCCGTTCTTTTGAGTGGCGGCCATCCGATTCACGTTCCTTTAAACCCTTTAAATTTTTCGCCACAGTGGGACGTTATTGAAGCGGCCATTACGGCTCGTACTCGGATGATTGTGATTAACTCACCGCACAATCCGACAGGGTATAGTTGGTCTGACGACGACATGCAGGCGCTGTCACGTATTGCGGAGCAGCATGACTTACTCGTCTGTAGTGACGAGGTATACGAATTTCTCGTATTCGACGGTCAGCAGCATAAGAGCGTACTTAGTTATCCTAGTTTGCGCGCGAGAAGTTTTGCGCATTTTTCATTTGGTAAGACCTTTAGCGTGACGGGATGGAAGACGGGGTATTGCGTCGCTCCAGCAGCTTTGACGAATGAACTTCGCAAGATCCATCAGTACGTCTGCTTTGTGGGTGTAACGCCCATACAAGCAGCCTTGGCGGAGTTCATGGAGGCGTATCCAAAATACCCCGGTGAACTGGCCGGTCAGTATCAGGCGCGACGAGACACATTGCTTGAGGGGTTACAAGCGTCAAGACTTCGGTTTACCCCAACAATGGGCGGCTACTTCCAATTAGTTGATTACAGTGCGATCAGTCAGGCGCCTGCATCTCAGGTCGCCGAGCAATGGACGCGCGAACACGGTATTGCCACTATTCCGCTTGAGCCTTTTTACGCTTCACCGCCGGCCGACCAACACATAGTGCGGCTGTGCTTTGCGAAATCCGATGACACCTTGGTGGAGGCGGCAGAATTATTATGCAAGATTTGAAAGTCAGCTTGGTGCAAAGCGAATTACAGTGGGAATCGCCGGCTGATAACCGCGCGCACTTTACCCAATTGCTTCGTGCGCAAGAAACATCGGCGGATCTCTATGTGTTACCAGAGATGTTTACCACCGGTTTTTCGATGAACGCACTTGCGAACGCAGAAGCGCCCCAGGGTGATACGTATCAATGGCTCCAGGAAATGGCGGTCGAGCTCAACGCGGCGGTGGCGGGGAGTGTGGCTATCCATGATGCGGGGGCAGTGTTTAACCGCTTACTCTTTGCAACCCCCGATAGTGTGTATCACTACGATAAGCGGCATTTATTCCGAATGGCGGGAGAGCACAAGCGCTATGCGGCCGGCGATAAGCGGGTCATTGTTGAGTGGCGGCAATGGCGAATTAAGCTCGAAGTTTGTTATGACCTTCGATTCCCTGTTTTTAGTCGTAATAGACAGGATTACGACTTACTGCTTTATGTGGCCAACTGGCCTGCACGTCGATCGCTTCATTGGCGAGCGCTTCTTCCCGCACGTGCGATTGAGAACTTGGCCTGTGTTGTTGGCGTAAACCGCGTTGGAGCAGATGCAAACGGTTTAGATTATAGCGGCGATAGTTTGGCGATCAGTGCCTCGGGTGAGACGCTGCTCGATATGCAAAATCGCCAGGGCATTGAGAGCGCTACCTTTGTGGCGAGCGACTTGCTTCACTGGCGAGCGAGTTTCCCGGCGCACCTCGACGCGGATAGCTTTACGTTATCCAGCTAGTCTTTGTCCGGACTTAACGACGCTTGAGCTGAATAGGCAGCTGGTCTCTGGGTCTCGGTATAGGAAAGCGCGCCCAGTTAGGTTCGTAGCCGGCCTTAAGGCTTGGTCTACGCTGTAATAGCAATTCGTGTAAAAACACTTTGGCCTGCATGTAAGCAAAGTGTAAACCCAGGCACATATGCGAGCCTCCGCCATACGGAACCCAGGCGTAACGATGCCGTTTACGCGTTTCTTCCACGGTGAATCGCTCGGGGTTAAAGCTTTCAGGATCATCCCAAAATTCGGGAAGCCTGTGGGTTAGCATCGGATTAATGTTGACCATGCTGCCCGCGGGGATGTCGTAACCGCCGAAACTAAAGGGTTTGAGCGCGCGGCGGGGTATGACTGGGACGGGCGGGTTCAATCGCATGGCTTCTTTAAACACCATTTCAAGGCGTTCGAAATCGTTGAGATTGTCGTAGGAAATGTCAGGTTGGCGATCAACTTCCTCACATGCCCAAGTCATCCACTCGGGGTTTGCGGCCAAAAAATACACGGCGGAGGTCAGTGAAGAGGTTAGCGTATCGTGCGCTGCCATCATCAAAAAATTCATGTGATCAATGACTTCTTGATCGGACAAGAGTTCGCCGTCGTCATTACGTGCGTTACAGAACTGGCTAAAGAAATCGTCGCCGTCACCACCCCGCCGCTTGGGAATCTCCTGCTGGAAGAAGTCGCAGAGTAACTGGCGACCTCGAATTCCACGCCACATCGGCGTGCCTATTATAGGTTTTCGAATAACAGTAACGGAGGCCTGAACCATATCGACGAAGGCGGTGTTGATGCGCTGTGCTTCAGGGCCCCAGGGCAAACCAAGAAATGCATCGGCGGCCAAATCCAGGGTCAGCTGTTTAATCGCGGGATAAAACTTAAATTCAGTGCCCCATTGATTGATGCCGCGCGCAACGCCGCGCTGTAAGCCATTGAAATAGTGACGCATGGGTTCAATTTTAAACGCTACTGATAAGGCTCTTCGGTGATTGCGGTGCTCGGGGTTGTCCATCAGCATCAGACCGCGAGGAAATAGCTTGTAAAGAACGGTATGCCAGCCTTGCTCCGACGACACAATCTCGTCGCGGTTCACGAGTATAAGCTCCTGTGCGTCGGGACCTATAAGCGTAACGCCCCAGCCGCTAAAATTGATGCCGCGACTGACGGCACCATACTCCTGATAACCTTGCCGGCTGAAGTGGAGCGGATCACGCATGATTCGGTACATGTACAGCATGCTTCTTCGGCTTTCAGGGGGGCCCGGAATGTGAGCGAGGTCGGCAAAGCTTGGCTCAGGTAACTGCGCGAAGCGCTCTTCGGGTGTTTGTTGATGCGCTGTGTTCAATGTCAATGACTCAGACACTTTCTACTCTCCTGCACAGAGGTGTTAGCCGACGCATGTGGTGGCCGTAAGTAAATGGTTAAAGAAATAGTAGGCTATCGCTCACGCTCGCAAAACCCGGCTCAATAATCTTTGCATAACAACCGAGGTTGCCGTCGGCATGCTGTACCAGTGTTCGCATGATGCCGGTGTCTCTCGGCAGATCCGCGAACCCGTGAGTCGTCATGGAGCAGCGTGGGCATGGCCCAACAATTTCTATAACAGCTGAACCAATCTTCAACTGTTGACCTGCCAGCGTTGTTTCTGGATAGGGGTGGTCGATGCCGGGAAGATCAATGAGAATATTAGGTCGAAAGCGACGAGTGTCAAAGCGTTGCTGAGAGTCGTATGAGGCGACACTATCCAGTGATTGTTTCGATAGAATGTGCAAGGGAAACGCGTCGAAGTAAGTCCCCGGCGGCGACTCAAAGTCAATGACTTCAGCGAACAGCGCTAAGTCAGGTAATGGCTCGTCAGGCAGCCTGCCAAACAAACTGCGAAGTTCTTGTTCAAAATTTTCATTGTCGGGCGCGCCACGTCGATAATGATCGAGTTGTTCTGGGGGTAACAGTGGCCAGAGGGTTACGGAGTGCTGGAGCTCGCTGCTGAGCCATTGGCTGATGTCGGGCGCCGTGCTTAGCAAGGTTTCTCCCGACGGTGCTGTAATTCGCGCACAGGGTCTGACAGCTTCCTCGGTGGTCGCACGTAAGGTCATGAGCTGCGGTATCTTCTTTCCTCCGCGTATACCGCCGCGGACTTCATCTCGTACAGCGAAAACTCGGTCGCCTTTAAACCCTTTGTCCGTTATTTCAACATGATCAAGCATTTCACCCATCATAGATTTGACGGGATAACGATGCAGTTCCAGCACTGAGGCCCCATGGGTTTGAGTCATGGTTGTTTGAGTCGTGGCTGTCTGAGTCATGGGTGTTGCCCCACTGTTGTTATTGGTCGAGTCTATGCACTTTTTTTGCGTGCGTTAGCCAGCATACTCGCTTCGCGCATTTGCTGCTTGGTGGCACTGAATACGCTCAGGTCATTACTCGCGGCTCCTGTACGTCCGATCAGCGCGATCTGCTCGTAGTACCAGTACTGTGTCGCAAACGTGGCCAGTGTTCGAATAAGACCGAAGTATTCTAAGCCTTTTAGCCATTTGGGTAGCAAAGAGAGCTCATTTTCATAACGGGGGAGCTCTGGAAGACCGTCGAGTAGCTTCTTCGGTGCGTCGGTCATTACACACATGGGGCGCCCGATACCGATAACGTCTGCGCTGCCCGACGCGAGTGCCTCATCCATAGCAGCCTTTTGCCGCAGACCGCCGGTGACCATGAGAGGAATGTTTACCTGCTTGTGCATCGCCTGTGCGAAGTCTACGAAATACGCTTCTCGCGCGCGTGTACTTGCGGCGATAGCCTGCTCTTCGACAGGTTCCAAACCTTCCATGTTCAAAAGCTTTGGTTGTTCGTACGTGCCCCCCGAAATCTCGAGAAGATCCACTGACGCGGCTTCCAACCACTGGGCTACTTGTAAGCTGTCGGTGAACTCAAAGCCTCCACGTTGAAAGTCTGCGCTGTTGAGCTTCACGGATATTGGAAAGTCGGGGCCGACGGCGCTTCGGACTTTTTTAACGATGCTCAGGAGTAGGCGTGCGCGATTTTCAAGGCTGCCACCCCATTGATCATTGCGTTGGTTGCTTCGCGGACTCAGGAATTGAGAGATCAGGTAACCGTGTGCTGCGTGTACCTGGACACCAGTGAAGCCAACGTCTTTGCAGACGCGAGCACAGAGAACAAAGCCACTTATGACGGCTTCAATATCTGCTTCCGTCATAGCAACGGGCTCACCAAATTGCCCTCCAGGAAGCCCAAGCTTTATAGCCGACGGCGCTTTAGGGTGCGGGTTGATCATCTTTTGAGTCTGCCGCCCAGCGTGGCTTATCTGCGCCCAAAAATGATTGCCATGCTGCGTGCCCGCTTGAGTCCACGCGGTTAGTGCTGCGCGCATCTCATCGTCAGGCTCCTTATCAATGACCACGTTGCCCGGCCGCTCAAGGTGGTCGGCATCGATCTGGACATTGCCAGATAACAAGATGCCTGCACCACTGTCACTCCACACAGCGTACAGCCGCTGCAGTGCGTCAGTGGGGATGCCCTGGGCCGTCGCCAGTCCCTCGGTCATGGCGGCTTTACATAGTCGGTTTTTGATCTGTGCGCCGCAAGGAAGAGTGAGAAGTTGATCGAGCATGCTGTTAGACCTTTTATTTATGGTTATGTAGTTATGATTATGGATTATGCTTACCATAATAAAGCAATCACGCCCAAGCGGGTTCCTCTAAATGACGATTAACCGAATGAATATGCTCGTATTGCATCAGAGGTCTTGACGAATGGCTAAGCAGTTCTCGGGTCGCTATCTACTGTTAA
>DAIRTN010000003.1:136924-138523 GCA_036803865.1 Luminiphilus sp. | reverse complement strand
AACGATCACAACGCACAAATGCTAAGGTTACAAGCGCGGGCATATCGGCTCTAACTTGATATTTAGCGACCTTGCTGTTTGCTAGTGCGGGTCAGGCGCAGTTTTATGGCAACGCGATCCCTGCCGATCGGCGACCTAACCCATTGAAGTCAATTGTCTGTTACGTTAAATCTAGAGCATGCCTCGACGCCGCAACAATAATAACTAAGGTACACCGCTGTGAATCAATCAGAGATACCCCTGCTGAACATTCCTATTCACCCTGAAACCATGGATGGCCGAGATCCGACGTTGCTCCGTGGGGACAAGGTGACGGGCGACCGCTATTACGACTCTGCGTTTATGAAGCAGGAGTGGGACCACATGTGGACGAAAATCTGGCATGTCGCTGGTCGACTCGTCGAACTGGAAGAAGCCGGTGATTTTGTCGTGCACGATTTCATGAATCAATCTGTGATTTGCGTGAGGCAAGACGACGGCTCAATTAAAGCTTTTTATAACGTCTGCCAGCATCGTGCACTACGGTTGGTAGATAATAGTTCGTCCGTAACCAATTTCCATTGCCCTTACCATGGCTGGGTATGGGGAATCGATGGAGTACTTAAAGCGGTCCATGATCCCGAGAATTTCTCCCAAGGTGATCCCTGTGGAAAACTGACATTGCGCGAGTTGCGCTGTGACACATGGGGTGGCTTTGTCTGGTACTCATTCAGTGACGACAGCCCTGACCTGATGGAATATCTCCACCCTTTGCCAGAGCTCTATAAAAACTACCCAATGGAAACTGCAGTACGCATCTTTGCGCGAAAAATGCGTGTCGAAACAAATTGGAAGTTCGCTTCAGTGAATTTTAGTGAGTCCTACCACACCCGTACCGCGCATCCTCAGGTTCCACCCTGGATTGACCAAGATTACTGGAGCGCGCGCTCGGAGATCTGGGCCAATGGTCATGGCAGGACGGTGCAGCCCATGCGACCTAGTCTCCGTGACCGACTTCCTGAGGGCGTGCCACACCCGTTTGATGACATTTTGCGCCAATGGGACATTGATCCTGACGGCTATCCCGACTTTGAAACAAAGGCCATTCAAGGCTGGATGGATTTAAAGGCCGCTAAGCGCCGGCTCTGGAAAGAGCGTGGCTATGTTCACTATGAACACATGAATGATGAGGAGCTGACCGATAGCCCCCACACCGTCATATTCCCCAATGTGACGATTTCATTTTTACCTGACAACCTTATTTTTTTTCGGACTGAGCCAGACCCCAAGGATCCTGGTAAATGCACTTTCGATCTATGGTGTATGGCATTCCCCGTAGAGGGTCAAAAAGAGGCCCACGGCATTATGACTCAAGGGGTTTTTCCCGTTGAAGAGTGCGAAGTTGTGACCTGTGATTTTGACGGTGGGCTGGGCGTGCCAGAAATTATCGATAGCATTGTTTGGCAGGACCTCATGCTGGCTCAAGCGCAACAAAGCGGATGGCAATCCATGGGGTTTGATGACTATTACTTAGCTGATCAGGAAGCCCGAGTTCGGTACTTTCATGAGGTTCTCAATGATTACATCGCGGGGCGAAAAGGCCTGGGCCCTTCAAAATAA
>DAIRTN010000003.1:54481-136824 GCA_036803865.1 Luminiphilus sp. | reverse complement strand
TGAGGTTCTCAATGATTACATCGCGGGGCGAAAAGGCCTGGGCCCTTCAAAATAAGTAAAGACATACAAGCGTGGTTGTTTTTGTAGACTCCCAAGACTACATTTACTTTTCATACAGTCATACCTGAGGCCACCATGACGTCTTATTCTCCAACTGTGCTGAAACAAACGTTAAATAGTCCGCCTAAAGCGCAAGAAGTCGCCCTACGATGGGACACTGTTAGTGCCGATCGCTATACCGACGCGGACTACCTGAGACGAGAATTTCAGAGCGTTTGGCATAAGGTTTGGAATATCGGTGGCGTTGCTTATCAAATGCCAGAGCCAGGTGATTATTTAACGGCTGAAATAGGCGTAGATTCGGTGATCATAGTCCGCCAAGACGACGGCTCGGTGAAGGCGCTGTTTAACTCCTGCCCTCACCGCGGCACGCGAATCACGGACGCGACCGACGGGCATGCGCAGCAGTTTTCATGTCCTTATCACGGCTGGGAATTCAACCGTCAAGGCGTTGTAACACGCGTGCCCGATGAAGAGGACTTCAGTCACAGTCCATGCGGTACCGCGCGGCTTAAGGAAATGCGCTGCGAAGAGCGTTTCGGACTGATTTGGTTTAACTTCGATGACAATGCACCGTCTCTCGCTGAATTTCTCGGCGCAACCATTGTTCAAGAACTCGAGTCACATCGTATCGAAGAGATGCTCCGCGTCCTTGATATGACCGCCGAGACCAAGTGTAATTGGAAAATCATCACAGATAATTTCAATGAGGCGTATCACGTCAAAGTGCTGCACCCGGAACTGGTTCCCTACATCGCAGCAGATTATCAGGACTGTCAGTTCGATACGTTCCCTAATGGCCACAATCGTGGCTGGTTCCCTTCCTTTATGCCGTCAAAGCAATATGCCAGCGATGTTATCGGTGAGCCACTTAAGAGTATGGCGGCCATGTGGGAGTTAAACAGCGACGACTATGTCGGGCGGGAGAATTGGCAGCAACTGCGCGTCGATGTTCAAAAAGCAAAGCGTGAGCAGGGGCCGGCGAAGGGCTACGCCCATTATGCCTACCGCTCTGACTACCAACTAACGGACTACGTTATTTACAACCTATTCCCAAGCAACGTGATTACCGTAGGTCCCGATGGCGTTCAATTACTCAGGTCCAGGCCACACCCAACCGATCCGGCACAATGTTTATTCGACCACTGGTGGCTAGTCAATGAAGTGGAAGGGCAGACCACCACGCCTTCCCCCGCAGGTGGTCCGGATTTACCGGTAGAAGATGCAATGCACGAGCATGTACGCTACGGCGAAAAAACGTTGGGTACCACAGCCGATCAAGATCTGAGTATCGCCGAAATGCAACAGCAAGGCTTGGCGTCGGCGGGATTCCAGGGCTACTGGTTACCCAATCAAGAGCGACGCGTGCAAGCGTTTCACGAATACCTCAATGACTTGATGAATCGCTAACTAGTCCGGCTAGACGACCGTTCGCTGCGGACACCCTGCTATACAGTCGTAGCGAGTGTCCGAGCTGCCTTGAGTGCTCAAGCATTGGCATGAACGTGTTTAGAATTGAACGCTTCTAAAATTGAAGGCGCTTAGTGAAGCCACCGTCCAATACCACGTTGGTGCCCGTGGTAAATCCAGATCGCGGGCTCGCCAAAAAAGTCACCGTATCGGCAATTTCTTGTGCTGAGCCCATTCGCCCCATGGGAATGTTAGCCACGGTTCCTTCATATATTTCTGGCATAGCTTGCTTAATCTGATCCCAAGCACCGCCATCGATGAAGACCGGGCCAGGACTCACGGCATTCACTCGAATACCCAACGGCGCGAGATCCTGCGCGAGGTTACCTGCATAATTTAACAACGCAGCTTTTATCGCGCTGTATGGCACAGCTCCCGCAAAGGCCTCAAGTGCCGCGGTCGACGAAATAACAATGATGTTGCCGCAGGCTGATTTCTCAAGCCATGGCTGGATCAACTGAACGCCACGCCATGTGGATAACATGTCCGCTTCAAAGTTTGCACGCCAACCATCTTCAGAGGCATCGGCGCCGCCAGCCGACACGTTAGGAACAAAAATATCGATGCCACCTAACTGATCCGCACAGGTATTGACCCACTGGCTTAATGAATCGGCATCGGCGACGTCAACTGTAGCGCCGACAACCTTTACACCGGTTGCGCTCAACTCTTCCACGGCCTTACTGACTTCATCAGCATTACGAGCACAAATGCCCAAATTACAGCCTTCAGCTGCGAGCGCTTCTGCGATTCCGCGACCAATGCCTTTGGTCGACCCTGTGATCAATGCAACTTTACCTGTTAATCCTAAATCCATTATCCACCTCCAGTGGTTACGTTATTTATTTGTTATTTCATTTGCGGCTTACGCCGCGTCTACCACGGCAATAAAGGACTCTAGCGCTTCTTCGCGCGATACAATCCAGCTCTCTAGCGCCGTCACGCGCTTAAAATGATGACCCACACTGTATTCATCCGTAGTGGCGATACCTCCATGCAGCTGAATCGCCTCCTGTGTGACTCGGCGAGCAGCTGTAGCTGCTTTTACTTTTGCGGCGAGAGTCAAGCGCTGGGCATCCTCTGCTCCCTCATCATGCGCTCGACAAGCCGACGCAACAAGGGATCGAGTAAGCTCCAGCTGAATGAGCATATCTGACATGCGATGCTGTAACGCTTGAAATGATGACAGCGTCTGGCCAAATTGCACCCGCTGCTTGGTGTATTCCACCGTTGCATCCAATGCAGCTTGCATGGCACCGACAGATTCAGCGCTTGCCATCAGCATTGCGCGCGCTCGAGCCTGCTCAAAGGCCTGCTCCGCCAATGGGCCCGACGCTATAAGAGCGTCAGCGGGCAATACCATATCCATATCGAGATTAGCGCCACTTCGCCCATCGTAGGTCTGGTAACTGTCTACCTGTAATCCCTGCGCATCGCGAGCAATCAGCACATAGGCAAACTGCTCGCCCAGCATTGCCGTCACAATGAAGTGGGTGGCAGAACCGCCACCCGCGGCAAACCGCTTAGCGCCCTGCAGCTGAAAACCGTCAGAGGTCTCAATCAGCACCGTCTGTGTATTTGTTATAGACGGCGCCGCATCCTGCTCTTCGTGGGCAACAATCACGAGCGCCTCACCAACTGCCATCGACTCGACCAGTGCATTAGGGGCCATCACCCCCGGATACGACAGAAGCGTGCCAGCAATCACAACGGAATCTAGCACGGGCTCGACGACAAGAAAGCGCCCGAACTGCTCAGCAACCGTCGCGCATTCCTGCATGCCAAACCCTAGCCCACCTGCCGCCTCGCAAAACGGCATTGCCATCCAACCCATTTCAGCCATGGCATCCCAGTGTGATTGGCTCATGTAGTTGCCAGCCCGGAATCCGTCTCTACGCTGGTTAAAATCGTAGTTATCGCGAAGGTAACGCTCTGAAGCGTCACGCAGCATCTGTTGTTCTTCAGTCATATCGGCCCACTTATCCTGATGCATTCATCAGAGTTTTAATATTTGTTTAGCAATAATCGTCCGCTGAATTTCCGCGGTTCCACCATAAATGGTGGCTGCACGGTTATTGATGTACTCGGCCATAGACGTTAATGCATAGTCGGGCGCAGGCGTTGGGCCATCGTAACGAGGATCCAATGAGCTAGGGTGGAAGGGGATAGCCGCCTGACCAACCGCATCAATGCTGAGCTCGTTAAAACGTTGCCCTAGCTCTGTACCCACACATTTAACTAGTGACGATAGCGCGCCCGGGTTCCCCCCTGCGCTCACCGAGCCTTTTATGCGCAATTCAGTCTGCTCCAATGCCATCGCCTCAATTTCAGCCTCCGCTAACCGATGGCGAAACACCGGGTCTTGAAGCTTCGGCTGGCCATGACGGGATTTCACACTGCCGGCTTGCTTACGTAACTTAGCGAGCTGCTTCTTTAAATCGATCGTGAAATTATGCCCACCGCGCTCAAACTCAAGCAGGTATTTTGCAACCGACCAGCCATCGTTTTCCTCACCCACCAAATGTGACGCAGGCACTTTGACCCCTTCAAAGAAGACCTGGCATTGCTCGACATGCCCATCGAGACTGACGATCTCATCGATAGTAATTCCAGGCGTATCAAGATCGATCAATAGAAAGCTAATGCCCGCCTGCGGCTTTACCTCTTTATTGGTTTTAACTAAGCAGAAAATACGGTTCGCATGATGGGCCATTGACGTCCAAATTTTGGTTCCATCGACTGTGTAGTGGTCGCCGTCACGGATCGCCGTCGTTTTAAGCGAGGCCAAATCCGATCCAGCGCCTGGCTCTGAATATCCCTGCGCCCAGACATCCTCACCCGATAACATTCGGGGTAAATAGTATGCCTTTTGCTCCTCGGTACCATAATGCATGAGCATAGGGCCCAGCATTTGAATACCCATCATGACGGGTGCAGGGGCATTTGCGAGCTTGCACTCCTCTTGGAAAATATAGCGCTCATTAATATCCCAGCCGGTGCCGCCATATTCTTTGGGCCAATCAGGGGCAGCCCAGCCTTGCGCATGAAGGTTTTTCTGCCACGCAAGGCCCGCGTCGAAGTCAGAAAAAACCGACGTTGTTAATTGGCCTGCCCGAATAAGTTCGCGAGTAAGATTCGCATCCAAAAAATCGCGGACCTCCTGCCGAAACGCTGTGTAATCTGTCATCAGTCATCCATCTTGATTCAGTGAAACTACCCGTATGAAGCTCAATTACAGTTGTACGCCCTTATCCCGTAATTGACGCCTCAACAGCTCTTTTTGCACTTTGCCTGACGCCGTTTTAGGGAGCGCACGTTCGACAGACAAATATTGGGGCCATTTTTGTTTTGCCAACTTCATCGCTGACAGCAATTCCAGCACCTCTTCGAGACCCAGTTCTTCATTAGCATGAGTGACAACAAATGCCGCCACACCCTCACCTAAACGCGCATGGGGTGCGGCAACAATAGCCACTTCCGCAATCGCTGGATGCTGAAGAATAGCTTCCTCAATTTCTCGAGCAGAGAGGTTCTCGCCACCCCGAATAATAATGTCCTTTTTGCGATCAGTAATCACAATGGCACCGCTGGGCAGTAACTTGCCAATATCGCCGGTTTTAAAGAACCCTTCGGTATCAAACGCGGCTGCATTCTGAGCCTGATCAGCATAGCCGAGCATCATGGCTGGGCCGCGCACAACGAGTTCACCTTCGACATTCACGCCGAGATCATTGCCATTATCGTCGCAAACACGAACATCGTAATTGTGAATACGTCCATCGGTCTCAGCTGCTAACACGCTATTTTCGGGCTCAGGGAAGCCCACCGTGACCAAGGGTACTTCCGTAGACCCATAAACACGCACCGCAAGGCAATCTGCGAAGGTTGTCGACGCTTCATAAATGAGTGCGGGAGGAACGGACGCACCGCCACAGGCAAACAAACGAAAACCGGGCAAGGTCTTGCCAAGCCGCTGACACGTTGTAATGAGCTCTTGCAGAAACGGCGTGGCGCTAACGCAAACGGTTGCACCGAAATCCTCAATAAGCGTCACGGCCTTATCAACAACCCATGCCTCCATCAGTAAAACGCGGGTATCGGTGAAAAAAGGCAGCTCAATACCGTTGACGTAACCCGTGATGTGCGTCACCGGAGAGGGCATGAGCATCATATCGTCGGGGCCTAAACGCCACCCGGCACGGCCATTATCGAGTGCTTTCGCCAGAGTATTATGGCTATGCCGGACCGCCTTTGGATTACCCGTCGTGCCAGATGTGTAGAGCAAAATCTTAGTGTCATCAGGATCAACGTTCACTCTCTCGGCGTCAGCCGCAAGGCCGCCCGCTAAAAAACTCTGATAATCCAGGAATTCATCGGGAAGCTCACCCTCGGCGCCCACGCAAATAACATGCTCTAAATCGGGCAGCTGGGCTTTTAAATCCATGATCATGTCGGCAAAATCGAAGCCCCGGTATCGCCGTGGAATAAAGACTATTTTCGTGCGCGCATCTTTTAAAATAAAAGACACCTCTTTGCCACGGTAAATGGGCACGATCGGGTTGATCACGAGACCGCAAATCGAGGCGGCGATTGCGACAATTACGGATTCAATGGTATTGGGCAGCTGAAAACTTAGCGTGTCCCCTGGGCCCAGGCCGACCGATTGCATTGCGGCAGCCAGTTGTTGGCTTTGCAGCCAAGCGTCCCCATACGTCAGCTCAACACCGTTATCAAACAGCATTGCGCAATCGCTTGGGCGCGACTGGGCTAACTCCGCTGCAACATTCGCCAGAGTGGTGTTTCGATAACTGGTATCGCTGATCAAATCCATTTTCGATTATCTGCCAGATTGCTTTTTCTTAGATAAATAACCACGATGAGATCATGGCAAGCGAATAATATAACAGTAGTTCTATGGCAAACAAACCAGACTGTTTGTTATTTTCCTAGCCTTACCCAAGCCTTGACAGGTATGCGCATAAACCACAGTGTTTATGCGCGAAGAACATCGTTTATCGCTAAAGGGATACGTCATTTGAGAGATCATATCGTCGAAGATAATTTGCCAATACATGACCTCGTGTCGCGTATCGAGATTGAGAAACGCTTGGCACAACATGCGCGAGCCATTGATCGGGCCGATGAAATGCTTTTAAAGACGGCCTACCACGACGATGGCACCGTCGATTATGGATCACTCAGAGGAACAGCGGCAGAGTTCGCCGAAGCAATAGCCGCCATGCACCAAGGTGCACCGCTGTCGCTGCACCGCCCTAGCAATATCATGATCAAACTAAACGGTGACGCCGCAATTAGTGAGAGTTACGTGATCGCATGGGTCACACTGCCCACAGATGGCGACCCACAGCCTCACTTGGTGGGAGGTCGCTACCTCGATCAACACCGGCGCAAGAGCGGTGAATGGCGGATGCAACATCGGCATTACGTCCTCGATTGGATTATGCAGTTCCCCAAATCCCAGTTCCTCGGAGAAAGCGCCGCCTTTGATTTGCACGGGATGACGCCCACCGGCGGCCATTACTTGGCGGACCCTGGCAATGCTCTATTAATGGCCTTCGCCGCAGATCAACGACCTATGCAGGAGAACCCAACCATGAACGAAGCCGACGCACTTGATCGTGTGCTCTCTCATCAAGCCATTATCGAACTGGGCTGCCGATATGCTCGGGGCGTAGATCGAGGTGATGCGCAAACCATAAACAGCGCATTTCACGACGATGCATCCGTTGTCGTTGGCGCTTTTAATGGACCTGCACGGGAATTTGCGACATCCATTGGCGTCATGCTGGATACTCACTCTTCCGGTGTAGCGCATACCGTGACTAACCATTGGATCGAGATCAATGGCGATCACGCTGTGGGCGAAAGTTATGTCCTCGCCTATCGTGGAACCAATGGCGATGACCCTCAAGATACCCTCACGGGTGGCCGTTACATCGATAAATACGAGCGCCGAAATGGCTCTTGGAAGATAGCGCATCGTGCATTTATCATGGATTGGTCCACTGCAAGCCCAGCCAAAGACTTGCTCAATTTGGGCATGTTCGCCGATATGGATCGAGGCCAGCGCAGCGCGGAGGACCCAGTCTATACATTATGGAACAGCTTCAACGAGTTGCCTCCAGCAGCATGAAGCGAGCTACGTGATCGATGATTAATTCAGCGACCTCTACATTGATACTGGCGTCACTGACTTTATCGGTGCATTTACCGCTAAAATGCGCGCCTAATCTACGCATGAACGTGACTTTTAAAGGCACGTCCACCCCACATTAAAGGCACATCCACCCCACAAGCCACGGAGCAAGGACTGAAAATGCCAAAAGTTATTTTTGTTTTACATGACGGCACATCGATCGACGTTGACGCCAATAACGGTGAGAGCGTGATGCAAGCGGCAGTGAATAATATGGTCGACGGCATTGTCGCTGAGTGTGGCGGCTGTCAAAGTTGCGCAACTTGCCATGTTTACATCGACGAAGCATGGCGAGATACCGTCGGCGATCCGAGCAGTGATGAAAAGGCGATGCTAGAACTCGCTATCGACCCAAATGTTAATAGCCGTTTAAGCTGTCAGATTACGTTATCTGACGCCCTCGATGGACTCATTATCAAGGTGCCCGCAGCGCAGTTTTAACAAGCGCAATGGTAACGGGCGCTCGATTTACCTAGCGCCCTAACTATTTTCCTCAGGGCGCGAGCACGGTTTTGATATCTATAGATTCATCTATTAAGCGCGACGGATCGACCGTTTTACCTTCCGTCAGTAGCTTTTTAGCCACCATAAATTCCATAGGTCGATTGACTGCATCACACGCTATCAGCTGTTTTTGTTTGAAGTAAAAAGCAGCAAAACTCCGTCCTTCGCGGACATTGCCGCGGACAGCGATGTTATCAAAGCCCTGGGAAAGGCCTGCGATCTGAAGTTTCAAATCGTATTGATCTGACCAAAACCAAGGTAGTGCGGCCGCCGGTGCTGGTTTTCCACATATTGCAGCAGCCGCATTTTTCGCTTGATCAGTCGCGTTCTGTATAGACTCAAGACGGAGTGAGCGCTGATACAACGGATGATCTTGCCGAGCGCAATCACCGATAGCATAAATACTGGGCTGCGACGTTTGGCAACGCTCGTCAACCAGCACACCATCATCGATGGCGAGACCTGCGCTCTCAGCAAGCAAGGTATCCGGCGCAATGCCCACCCCCATAATCACAAGATCGGCCGGGATTGACCGCCCATCTTTTAAAGACACGCCAGTAACGGTCTCGATGCCCTCGATGGTGGCGGCCATAGCATCGGTTATGACAGCAACACCTTCTTCCTGGTGTATACGTTGATAAAACGCTGAAATTTCCGGTCCTGTTACCCTTGCCAGCACGCGCTCTTCAGCCTCCAGCAGCGTGACGTGGACACCCAGTTTTGTGAGGGAAGCCGCTGTTTCCAAGCCGATATAACCGCCGCCAATGATTACCGTTCGCGAGCCTCTCGTCGCGAGCTTTTTAATCGCAAGGACGTCCGCGGCATTTCGTAATACATGCACCCCGGGGAGCGAGGCCCCTGAAATCGGTAATCGGCGCGGCACGCCACCTGTGGCAAGGACTATATGACTCCCTGTTAGCATGGCGCCGTCATCAAACGTGACGGTTTTAGTATCGCAAGAAAGAGACACTGCTCGCCGGCCCAGATGGGTCGTGATATCTGCCTTTTCGTAGGCACTAGCCGGACGAATTAAAATCTGCTCAATGGATTTATCTTCAGCCAAAAACGTTTTGGATAATGGCGGGTGGTGATAAGGCAAATGAGGTTCATCACCAACGAGATCAATGTCGCCCTGCCAACCGTTTTGACGCAGACTCGCCACTAATTGCGCGCCCGCATGACTCGCGCCGATCACAATACATTTATCCATTCAGTCACTACCCAACGTTTATCTGCGCCTAATAGGGCGCACTGGCGGATTTCCGAGAAGCCTGAGTATACTCGACACTCCGCATCAAAAAAAACATGGTTGTCTGTTTTATTGATTCAGGGTACAAATAGCATGTCGATAGTTGAGAAAGCCTGCCACTCCATCGGCCGCTAACCAACGGAACGTCCAGGACTTGGGGAAGCGGGGGGTTAACCGGGCTAAACAGCTTTTTAAAGAATTAACACCAAGTCACATAACGAAATACAACAAAAAGAGGAAACAACAATGACGCCAGATCAGATGCTTAGCATGGTCGATGAGCTATATAGCGCCGCCGGTGTGGGTGACTTCGATCGCGCAGAAGAACTGCTCTCCGATGATTTCATTATTGAAGAGGCCGACAGCCTGCCCATGGCGGGAACCTACAAAGGCAAAACAGCGCTTCGGGAGTTATATACCGATGTGATGGGTATGATGGAGGTTGCAGGGTTAGAGCGCATCCAAACCACGACCGGCGGCGACTTTGCGGTCACTATTTTGTACTTTAAATTCGCAGATCCCGATCTTGAGCCCGCGCACTTATGTGAGCGGTTCAAGTTTAAAGATGGCAAGATTTGCGAAATCAAACCCTACTATTTTGAGCCCCAGACGGTGGTTGCGGCATGCGAGGCCTTTAAGCGCAAGCAGGGCTAACAGCGCGTCCGCCACTGCTCGTCCCGCGCCAGTTAGTCCGGCGCGCGGTTTTTTTTAATGTGTAGGGGTGTACCAAACTGGCGAAGAATATGCCCGCTCTTGAATGACTCCATCATCACCTTCATTCAGCGGCTCGTCAAAGCGCTTCGCGTCATAGGCAGTCCATCGCGGTGTTGGAATCTCTAACACTCGCACATACCAAAAGGCAGGCGTCCTAGGGTCAAACTCAGGGTCCTGCCAAACAGTTTCCAAAATAGCATCACCAATACTGTTGTCATAGCTGGCATCTGGCACATTTACGGTATTGCCCACTGCGGGTGCCCGTCCCGTTGCGGGATCCATCTTGCGGTCATCTGCCAAGGCCACGTCGTAGACTTTTTCTCGCTGTCTACCGTCAGCATCGACCCAGCCTTTCACTACCTGCACTCGATCCAAATTAGCGCCTAATGGATCTCGGGCAGCGGTAATCATTAATCGAGGCACTGCATTGACTGCGGGCGGACGAGGCAGTTCACCACCCATGGGCACGCCTTTTGCGTAACCCCTAACCGCGTGATCATGCGCATTGAGATCGGCTTCATCAAAATCCCAGCCAGCAAACATGCGAAGACGTATGCGCGTTCCAGTAGTCGCATAGACCTCTCGCCGCTTCATCGCATCGAAAATCCCCTCTCGGGTATTACTTTCAGCCCATACAGCAGCTAGACCAGAAGACACCAAGCGCCACACTTTTTGCAAAAGATCGGCCATTTGTAGCTCAGTCCGCCCAGGGGCCGGTTCATCATGCACGAACTTGCCGAAGTAATTATCCTCTTCAGTCGTACTGAGCGCCGTGTGCATGTCACTTGAGCCAATCATGCCAAACTTAAAGGGGTTAGCGCCGAGCGCCTGCTCGTGAGCCAGGCCTTGCTTTAGAGCAGAACGTGCGTATTCAGTAGGCAGCATCTCAGGCTCTTTTGCCGTGGTAAGCGTGATATTGCCATCATCCCAGGTCTCGAAATCAGCAAACGGGTCATCGGGAGATAGCAAAGGATGCGTCTCTCCGTCACCCTTAATTTGAGTAACCTCATAAATGGGCTCCCAACGGCTGCGTGCTTTCGCGTAATTTTCATCGAGGGCGGCGCCGTTTTCACGAACAGGGCTAAACATGCGTCCGTTACTGACGTTACCATTGTGTGCAATAGCCAAAACCTGACCACCCGTTTCGGACTCATAGTCAGCTAAATGACGCCAGAGATCCTCGGGATCCGTGCTGTCCTGAGCAGAGTAGGGCAGCTGGCGCTTAGTCAGCTCCCCATGGTCACGAAACAACACCACGCGATGTAAGTTGTCACCGGAGACCATTGACGTCCATTCATACCCAATCAGCGTTGTGAATTGGCCAGGCACGTACCATTGGTCGGCGCTCTCACCGACCTTATCCCAAACGGGTTGTCGCAGCTTTGTTGGCGTACGCTTCGCGGCTTCGGTGCTTTGTATCGAGTTCGCGAATAACAGCTGAAGATCGCGCGATTGGCCGCTTTGCATGAGTTCTACCATTTGCTCACCCAACTCCCAGCCCGCTAGCCGATCGTCGGCGCGCTCGAGCATCGGGAAAATGCCCAGATACTCCGCGTGGTCAGTAATCGCCAGGAAATCGAGGGGTCGACGTAACCGCACCGGAATTCCATTCTCTGTTTCGACGGTTTCACCACGGGCAAACCGCCACGCAGCGTCTCTACCAAGACGACTGCCAAGAGTGAACGCATCAGCTGACTGAGTGGTATGCAGGTGAGTGTCGCCCCAATACAGTTGCTTTGAATCTTCTGCAATGGGCGCGGAATAGTTCTTTGCAGCAACATTGTCAGTAGCCGAGTCGGCAGAGCTGAAAGATGCTGAGGCGGTCAACACGCATGCCAATAAAATAAGGGGTGAAGTGGTGCCACGTTGTGTTTTAAACATAGTTAACGATATCCCTAAAAGGATTAGACTTACAGTTCGGGGGCATTTGCAGCCGCTTCAGCTCGGGCTGCTTCGCTCGCCGCATCCACAGGATCAATACACCATTCGATGCCGCGCCGAAGTAAGGTATAAAACTCCGGCAAATCCCAAGAGCAACGGTCAATGGTAGGCCAGTAATCCATTAGCGGCTGCATATCATAATGATGGCGACAATGCCCTAACGTGAGATAGAGCACCGCGCCCTCTCCCTGCTCATGAATGTAAAATACAGGGTGCTTAGCGTGTTCCCATTGATCTTCCACAAAGCCCGGAGCTTCACCGCCAAATTCTGTTTCCAATAACACTTTCAAGTCCCCGTAGGTGTGCATCAGATACTGCTCATCCGTTACGTCAAAGGGCTCGATCCCTTGAACAAGCGGGTGGTCGGGGTCTGCGACGGTAACGGTATAAGGCTCTATAGGAGGGTGAGAGCGAAACATACTCCCGAGGGTTTCCATAAATAAGGGCGCCCAGTCTGGAGTGCCGAAATTACCATCAGACATGAGGCGTATAACAGAGTTCGTTCCATGTAAGGCATACCAACGACCACCCGCTCGCACCCAATCTCTGAGCGCTTCCTGTGCCGCAAGTGACGGGGCGACGTTACAGGTATAACTGATTAAAAAATCCGCCTCCGTGAGCGCCGGTAAGTTTTCGTAATCTTCAAAAACACGGATGCGAACGCGCTCGTGTTCCGCAAGCAGCTTGAGCAGCTCTAATCGCGCGAAATCAATATCGTGCCACAAACCGCTGGCCACTAAGATGCCGTTAATTCGACCACCGGTGCGTGCTGATTGATCCATGACTGCAGCCCTCTCAGCTATTAATGTACTTGTCGATCGTCATGTGTAACTGCCGAATTCGGCTTTCTTGATAACTCGCAAGCACCACCGTACCGCCTTGCTTTGCCTTCATGCCGGCTTGAACAGCAGGTAAATTAGCATCGTCTTGATCAAAAACCGGGCCCAAAGCACCTAGCTCGGGGACCGATGCAAAAGGCTGATCCTCAGGAATAACGACACACTCAGCAGGCTCGGGTCGCTCCGTACCCTCGGGGTAGCGCAACAGCACCATGACATCGAAAATACAGCTATCTGGATTATTTCCATCGGGAAGGAAGCGATAAACAATATTGCCGCTGTAGCCCACCCAAACCTGAAAGTTAGGGAAGAGACCGTAGAGAATCGCGTCTTGGAGCTCAGCCATTGTCGCATCACTCAAATCATCGCCAGAGGCCTCCTGAAAAATCTCGCGATTCAATTTCGCAACATATTCGCGTGCCGTTATGTCTGTGGGAATCTCCAAACCTTCATCAGAGTCCAACGCCATACGCCCAGACATCAGCAAAATATCTCGAATAACAGATTCTTCTGGGACATCACCTAAATGCGGACTGGCAACGCCCATAGGGGTCACAGAGCGACTGATATTGTCGCCAAAAGTGTCGTACTGGGAATTGGCGTCACCTGTGAAAGTAAGAATCTGCTTATGCGTCTCTAAGGTGTGCCAAGACTCCATAAACGCCTCGGCACCCACCTTCCAGTTACACTTTATTTTTCGCTGAATATGCAAACCCTTCCAATACTTTTCTAAAGGATAGCGCTCAAAGTGCGCAGGCATGACCTCCATGTACTCAGCTAACGGTTTGCAGTCATGGTCAAAATTGATAAATACAAAGCCACCCCATGTGTCCACTTTAACCTGGGGCAGGCTCATATCTCGGCCTTCAAGATGCTTGAAATCCCAATCGTTGGGGATACCTACAAAATCGCCGTTCAAGTCCCACGTTGCGCCATGAAATGGACAGCGGAACTCACTGACACTGCCAGATTCATCGCGCAAACATCGGCCGCGATGCAGGCAAGCATTGATATAACCCTTAATTGCGCCACTTGGTGTGCGAGTTACCAAAACATTTTTATCAATTATCTTGTAGACATAATGATCGCCGGGCTCGGGGATCTCCTCCTCGCGGCACACCATTTGCCATACCTTGGGCCACATCTTGTCTTTCTCAAGATTAAAAAACGATTGGCTGATATAACGGTCGACTGGAAGATCCTCGTCGCCAAGATAAGGGTTACTTTTTATTCTTAAGTAATCGGGTACCTCAACCTGCTCAACGTCAAGTAAGTCCTGCCAGGTAGTGCCTTCAAATCGGCCACCATCGCCTTGTAGCTTAACTTCGGGTTTATTCATACTTATGATCTCCGAAAAGTTGTCAGTTATTGCCGCATCAAACGGCGAGAATATTGACGCCACTAATGCCCGGCGCACCGTATACGTGGGTATAACCTACTTTGGGAGAGTTGGGCACCTGTCGAGCCCCAGCGCTACCCCTCAGTTGATGGCAGATTTCATACACCTGCCGAAGCCCTGATGCGCCGACCGGCTCACCATTGGCAAGGCAGCCGCCATCGGTGTTAACCGGTAAGGCGCCCGTGATCTCGGTACGTCCCTCTGCAATCCATTGCTCTTGATCGCCGTGCGCACAAAACCCGTTCTCGGCCATGTGCATAATCTCGGCACCCACTTCGGTATCCTGCAGTTGGGCGACATCGACATCCTCTGGGCCAATACCTGCAAGCTCAAAAGCCGTGCGAGATGCCGTAACCGTGGGAGACTCCGCGACAAACGGCGCTTGAGAGGGCGCAAAGACTTCAAAGCTCCCGTAATTACGCGATCGCACGACGGCGGTTTTTAAGTAAATAGGCTTGCTCGTATAGTTGTGAGCGATATCGGCTCGACAAATAACCAGCGCACATCCACCCTCAGCAGGACTACAAAACATGTACTTATTCAGCGGCTCACTTACCATAGGAGCCTGCTCAATTTCCTCGCGAGACAACGCGGCTTGGCGCCAAGCCGTGGGTGTTACGGAGCCATTGCGAAACGCTTTCTCAGCAACACTTACCAGCGTCTCTCTAGAAATATTGTAGTCATGCATATAACGCTGAAGTTTCATGGCGAAAAACTGGGTGGTCAACATGAGACCTGTTTCCCCGTACCAGTCATCCAAACCCCATTCGCTAGGCTTCGGATTAAACGCGCCTCGAGGATGCTTATCGAAGCCGGTTACCAAGCCAATATCGTACTGTCCCGACTTGATGGCCGAATACGCGGCGTTCAGGGAGCTGCCGCCCGTCGCACAACCATTCCATATATTGGTGAATTGCAGCCCCGTAAGGCCGAGTAAATTCACCATCGAATCGGCATTACCCCCGTCTTGACTGCCACCAAAAGCAAACTGCATCGCTTTAAAGTCAGTACCCGCATCCGCCATAGCAGCTCGCGCTGCGATGGCTCCCTGCTCAAGACCCGATAGGCTTGGGCTGCGGCCAAAGGGATGCAACCCTAAGCCAACAATTGCTACATCCATTAGTTGGGCTCCTTCTTGGTAAACTGAAAGGTCACAAGCTCAATGCCCTGGTCGTCTTTACGAATGGGAATAATCTCCAGCGTCATCGGCATACCAATAGCGAGGTCAGACGTTGTATTTTGACGCAGACGACTTTCCACTCGAAGACCGCACTCGAGCTCTACATAACCCACACCATAAGGAACAAATGTTTCCGGCGTTTCATCGGTTAAATAAGGATCTTTTGGCATAAAAGTCTGGATAGTCCACGTCCACAGCGTTCCTTCACGACCTAAACCGACAACGGAAGTATTGTTACCCGTGCAGTTGCGGCAGCTATTTTGTGGCGGAAACGCATGTTGGCCGCACTCGTTACAGCGACTCCCTAATATTTCGGGGTCGCTATCAGGCCAGCTAAATAAACCGTCATGCAAGGGTTTCTGTTCGATCATGGATTCCTCATTGAACAAATAATGGCCACGCCTTTAGCGATCGTAAGCAACCGAATTGGACGGCAGATTCACACCAACATCAAAGCAGGCTCTTCGAGCAGCGCCCGAAGGTCCGCCATAAATCGCGCCGCGTCAGCGCCATCAACCACTCTGTGATCACTCGCTAAACTCAATGACATTACCGAGCCGATGACTAACTGCCCACCGCGAACGACTGGCCGCTCTTGGGCCGCGCCCACAGCTAAAATAGTCACTGCCGGCTGGTTAATAATGGCATCGAAGCTATCGATACCAAACATGCCAAGATTACTCACGCTGAATGTTGCAGTGGTCATCTCATCCGCACTCAAATGGCCAGTTTTAGCGCGTGTCGCCAAGTCACGCATGGCAATCGACACATCGGCCCACCCCATAGTTCCCACATTTTGTAGCACGGGCATGAGTACGCCGTTATCTGTCGCGACAGCTGAGGCAATATTGACCTGCGTATGATGCTCAAGGGTTTCGCCATCAAACCGCGCATTGATGCGTGGGTTATCCGCGAGGGCAGCCGCACAGGCCTTTAATAGAATGTCATTTAATGAAATTTTGACATCCATAAGACGATTATTAAGCTGCTTTCTCAGCGACATCGCCGCCGACATATCGACGTCGACGTTCACACGGAAATGAGGCACTTCCTGCTTTGCCTTGGATACCGCGCCCGCAATAGCACGGCGCGCACCCGTCAAGCCTTGTGATGTTACCGGTGCGCCACCCACTGCACGGCTCGCCGGTGAGCCGGTGGAGGGCGCCGACAAAAGATTCAGCCGGGCGGCAGCAACTTCGACATCCGCCTTACTGATCCGTCCATGACGGCCCGTCTGACGACAGTCGTTCAAATTAACACCTAGCGACGCAGCGAGACGCCGGGCTACAGGCGTCGCGTTTAAGGCCGAATCGTCCGCGGACGATGCCAACGCAAATTCACGCGCCTGAGGCATTGCAATCATGACGCTCGCGCGGGCCGCGGCTTCCCGTAAATCCTCCAAACTAATACGTCCGTGACGACCCGTCCCCACAACATTGTTCAAATTAATGTCATTGGCCGCGGCGACTCGCCTCGCGACTGGCGAAGCAGCGACCTGACTGTCATCGGGACCCGCTGACAAGCTACTTGCCGGGCTTTGAGAGGGCGCGGGGGGAGTGACGCTTGGCGCGGATGTTTCTGCAGAAGACGGGGTATTGGCCACAGGCTCAGGGTCTGCCGCCGCATCCGGGGCTGCGGAACCCGCTCGGCTAGCAAGAAAAGCATCGATTTCGTCTTCACTAGCATCACCGTCTGCCAACACCACCAGCACGCCACCCACAGGCAAAATATCGCCTACCGCTGCGCATAACCGGACGACGGTACCAGCATCATTACTGGTCACGGTATTGACGATTTTTGCGGTTTCCACATCAACAATGTCGCTACCGGCATTGATCGCTTCACCTACGGCAACATGCCACTCGGCAAGTTCGCCTTCCGTCATTTCCATGCCCCACTTAGGCATGACGACACATGTCAAATTAGCCATTATCGAGCTCCCAATACGTCCCTAACAGCCTGCTCGATGCGAGCCTCGCTTGGCATATAGGCATCCTCAAGATTCGGCGCAAAAGGCACAGGTGTATGGGGTGCTGTCACGCACTTAATAGGCGCTCGCAACGCGCTGAACGCATGTTCGGCAACGATGGACGAAATATCCGCAGCGACGCTACAGCGCGGGTTTGCCTCATCAACCACCACAAGACGACCGGTAACTTCGACACTTTCTAAAATAGCTTCGCTATCCAATGGCGATGTGGTTCGCGGATCAATAACATCGCAATGAATGCCTTCTGCCGCGAGCTTATCGGCTACCGAGATGGCGCGAGGCACCATGGCTCCCATGGCAACAATAGTGCAGTCAGAGCCCTCGCGACAGAATGCCGCCTCACCAAAGGGAATAGTGTAAAGCTCGTCAGGTACAGGGCAGCTCGTTTCATACAACAATTTGTGCTCAAGAAAACATACGGGATCGTTGTCTCGAATCGCTTGAATCAACAAGCCCTTTGCATCGTACGCATTGCTGGGCATCACTACTTTTAATCCAGGCATATGCGTCAGAACGGGATGCAACATGCTTGAATGTTGCGCGGCGGCGCGCAAGCCGGCACCCGCAGTGGCGCGAATCACCATGGGGGTAGTGGCCTTTCCACCAAACATGTAGCGAAACTTAGCGGCCTGATTGAAGATCTGATCGAAACAGACACCAATAAAATCGACAAACATCAGTTCAGCTACCGGGCGTAAGCCCGTGTTGGCCGCGCCCGCAGCCGCGCCGATAATGGCGGACTCCGTAATAGGCGTATCAATAACCCTTCCTCGCCCAAAGCGGGGGCCCAAACCCTTGGTAAGGCCGAAAACGCCGCCGTAAGCCTCGTCTGAACCTTTGCAACCCGCGCCACCGGCAACTTCTTCACCGAGAATAATGACCGTTGGATCCCGCTCCATCTCCTGGTGTAACGCTTCATTGATAGCTTCGCGGACCGTTTTAATTGGATGATTCTGATTCTCTGTTGAAATACCTGCATTAGACATGGTTATTTCCTATATTCTCAGTAGCTACTGTAAACGTCGCTGTAAAGTTCGTCGGCGGTCGGCTGGGGTGCGGCTAAACCGCGCTGCACGCCTTTTTCGATCGCATCTGCCGCCTGCTGATCAAGCTCATCGAGCTCTGCATCAGACATCCAGCTCTCCCCCGTTACTCGCGCGCGGAAGATTTTTAAGCAATCCTTGTGCTCACGCAGATAATCAAGCTCTCCCTCCCCACGGTAGGCCTGCGGATCACCAATAAAATGGCCGTCGTAACGAATCACATCTGCCTCAATGCCGTAAGGACCCTTGCCCGAACGGCAATGTTTAATGGCTTTTTTCGACGCCTCATAGACCGCAAAAAAGTCAGTGCCATCGACCTTATCGCACGGGATATCAAATGCGCGGACACGCTCGGCTATCCCACCAGAAACCGCGTACTCGTCTCCGGTACCTTCCGCTAAATGATTGTTTTCAAACATAAAAAAGTGCGGCAAATCGAGCACGCCAGCCAAGTTTAGCGCCTCCATGACGGTGCCCTGATTAGACGAGCCGTCGCCGCTGAATGACACTGCGACATTCGGTTTCCCCAGCGTTTTCATCGATAAGGCAGCGCCATTTACCAGCGGTGGACCGCCGCCGACGATCGCATTGGCGCCAAGCATGCCTTTGTCCATGTCCGCGATGTGCATTGAGCCGCCCTTTCCTTTGCAGAGACCACCGGATTTACCCATGATTTCAAGAATCATCAGCTCGATGTCACAACCCTTCGCAATGCAGTGGCCGTGGCCACGATGCGTACTGCCAATGATGTCTTCATCAGAAAGATGCATGCACACGCCGACACCAACAGCTTCTTGGCCATCATAAGTATGCACAAAGCCCGGGATGTTGCCCGCCATAAACTCTTTGATCATTCGCTCTTCGAACTGACGAATGGTGGTCATTGTTTTATAAGCCTCGACCAGTAGCTGTTTCGAGTACTTCATGATTTTATCCTTAGTAGGTAGCACAGCGACCTAGATACTAGAAAGCGTATGAAAAAAAAGCAAGCGCGATTGTTTAGAACAATCACAAGCAATTGCTTAGAAGGTAAAAACGCGATATATACTTTTCTCGCATATTCGCAACATAGCCTGTCACTGGAGCTCATCGCACCTCATGATCGAAGCAAAACGACCTGAAAACGCAAAAACGAGAGCAAAAAAAGCACCCGCTAAAAAAGCGCGCAAAGTTGCTGGAGAGGGTTGGCAGGCCGAAAAAAGTGCAATGACCCGGCGAGCCATTCTCGAGGCCGCGGTTAACTGCTTTGTTGAAGAGGGATACGCCAAAACAACCACTGCCATGATTGCCGCCGAAGCCGGTGTATCTCGTGGTGCAATGATGCACCACTTCCCGTCGCGGTCCGCCGTCATGGAGGCGGTAGTAGCATATCTTCACGCTCGTCGACTCGAAGAATATAGGGATTTAATGGCCAATATCGACATACCCGACCAGCAGTTAACCCGGGTAGATATCCGCCGATCCGTCCAAGCAGCGTGGGACTACGTCAATTTACCTTCCTTTGTCGCTTATCAAGAGCTGCTAGCCGCAGCGCGCACCGAGCCCGAGCTTGGCGAGCTTATCGGCGACGTTGAGCGCGATTTTGAGCAACAATTTCTACGGACGGTAAAGGCCGTGTTCCCCCATTGGAAAAAGGTCAAAGCGCTACAAGCGGCTCATGATCTGGTTCAATTTGTCATGAACGGTATGGCTGTAAGCTACCGGTTCAACAACAGAAAGAAACGCGCAGAGCGCGTTATTGACCTCGTCACCGAGCAACTGGCTAGTATCTACGAGATTGATCAGCCCAAATAACCTTCGCAAGCGACGGGCTCGTCGGCGGCGTCTTGTAGCCCAAAAAAACATGCTGTATTGTCTTTTTCTTTTACTACTAACCACGTGAACATTGAGGTGCACCATGTTTGGTTGCTTTAACGGTGTAGGAAAAGTTGTCTCGATTGTTGGTGCGGGCAGTCCTGACAACATGGGACAGGTCATGGCACGCCGCTTTGCCGAAACTGGCGCAAAAGTCGTGGTATCCGGTAGGCGGATCGACGTACTTCAGCAGTTGGCACAAGAAATTAACGGCGATTATGTTGAATGTGATCTGTGTGATCGAAGCGCCATTAGTGAAATGGTTAGCGCCATCGTCGAACGACATGGCAAGATTGATGTTGCCATCAATGCCACCGGCTGGGGTTTGTTGACGCCCTTTTGTGACACCACCGAGGAAGAACTCAATCGGATGGTGGACCTACAGTTCAAAGGACCCTATGTTTGGCTTCAGCGCCTTGTTGAGGTCATGTCAAAGCAGGGGTTTGGCAACATTATCCAAATTTCATCAGCGACCGCAAAAATCATGCTCGACAATCATGCGGCCTATATGGGAACCAAGGCCGGCATAGATCACGTTGTCCGAACAGTTGCCAACGAATTTGGCGCCGTCGGTATTCGAGCAAACACCATCTCGCCGGGGCTAACCGCAACACCCATGACCGAAGAGGCCATGCAAAGTCCTGCGTTAGTGGACGCGTTCCGCCGTAGTTATCCAATGGAACGAATTGGCACCTCTGACGATATCGCTGCTGCTGCACTGTTTTTAGCCAGCGATGACTGTTTTATGACCGGTGAAAACCTTCAGGTCAATGGAGGACTCTGTTTGCGCCGGAATCCACGGGCCCACGAGCTTTACGATGCTATGGTCGCCGCTGGCGAGATTCCAGCGCAATAACAGCACGGTGTTTTTTCGTCATTAATCAGAAAAATAAGGAGTAATCATTATGGGTCTCGTACAAGACAAAGTTTGTCTAGTTACCGGTGGCGCTTCAAATCCAGGACTGGGCCACGCCATTGCACATAAACTTGCATCAGAGGGCGCCACTGTCATCGTCACTGATATGGATGCCGACGGCGCTGAGCGCACTGCGGCCGAGATTGTTGCTGCGGGAGGTAAAGCGGTTTCGTGGCGGCAAGATGTGACGTCCGATGCCGAATGGGACAGTACCATGGCAAAAATTAAGGCAGATTTTGGACGCTTAGACACGCTTGTAAACAATGCGGGCATGGTCATTCTCAAGCCTATTGAAGAGTTCACGCTAGAGGATTACAACAAGCAAATGTTAGTCAACATGACCAGCGTTTTTCTCGGCACACAGCGCGCCATTGCGCTCATGCGTGAAAACGGAACAAAAGGCTCCATCATTAACATGTCATCAGTAGCGGCATTGGTTGGTGTCTATGCGGTTTCAGCTTATGCGGCAAGTAAAGGCGGCGTATTAGGCTTTACAAAGGCAATCGCCGCGGAGACGGCAAAACAAGGTATTCGGTGCAACACTATCCACCCGGGAATGATTGCCACCAACATGAACGCCCAAGCAAGCGAAGAAAACTCTGCAGAGTACGACGCAATTACTAGCGCCATTCCGATGGGATATATGGGCCCGCCATCGACTATTGCTGATGCCGCATTGTTTCTTGCCAGCGACCTTTCGTCGTACGTAACGGGCACGCAGTTGGTCGTTGATGGCGGAATGATTAATCAATAACCATTGCAATATCTATCCAGCGTGGTGAAGAGGAGGTTCCATGTCAGACCCAACACTAATGGATCAGTTAGAAATTCGTGCGCTGCTTGATCGCTATTGCGATGGCGTCAATCAGCGGGACGCTGATATTTGGGGAAGCACGTGGGCTGAAGATGCGGTGTGGGAACTGCCGCATTTAGAAATGGAGGGCCTGAGGGGCCGTGACACCATTGTTGCAGCGTGGACTGAAGCCATGACGCTATTTCCGTTTGTAAATATGATGGCCCAACCCGGTTTCATCCACGTTGATGGCGATCGCGCGACGATGCGCAGCTACACGACCGAGGTTGCCGTGACCCAAGATGGCAATGAGATTCGCCCACGCGGTGAATATCATGACGAGTGTGTTCGAGAGAAGGGCGTCTGGAAATTTTCCCTGAGAAAATTTAAGGTGCTTCACGGCGAATAATACCGTCGGCGGGATAGCGCCCTTTTAAACGCCGGGCAAACCCGCAGTTGATGCGCCGTCAATGACAATTTCGGACCCAGTCATGAATTTGGAGTCATCGGATGCCAAATACATGAGTAGCGATACGATTTCCGCCATTGACCCCATACGACCCACTGGCGCGATATTTTCCAACATACCGCGAGCCGCAGCGGGATCAGGCGCGCCATCAATTGCCCCTGTAATCAATGCTGTTTCAATAACACCCGGATGAATGGTGTTAACCCGAATGTTGGTTTTCTCGCGCGCGAGGTGAACGGCACTAGACTTGGCAAGTAAGCGCAGCGCCCCCTTTGTCGTGGAGTAAGTGACATCGCCGGCCAATGCCAAAATGCCATTAATTGAGCTGTTGATGATAATTGAGCCACCCGACCCTTCAGGGTTTGCACGCATTAACTCAACGCTTGCTTTCACGGTGAGCATGGGTCCAGTCAGATTAATATCTAACAGATTTTGCCAAGCATCTACCGTGACAGATTCAATATCGCTGTCACCCGCGTTTGTTCCCGCGTTGGCAAACGCTATGTCAAGTCGGCCAAAATGGTCTCGAACCATTTGTTTAACCTGCTCCCATCCGGACACGTCTTGCACCGCATGTTGAACAAAAATAGCCCCTGTTGCAGCAGCAATAGTATTACCCGCTTCCTGGTTGTTGCCCGTGAATACAACGCCTGCGCCCTCTCGAGTAAAGCCCTCGACGGCTGCTTTACCAATGCCGCTCGTACCGCCTGTAATCAACGCAACTTTGCCCGCCAGTTTACCTGTCATGCCTATTTCCCAAGATTATGATGGGGCGAACACCGCAGCTGTAGAGCAACCTGCACGCCTCTTTGACACGTTTTTTATTAATACAAGGCAAGACTATTCAGGCTCCTCTAAAAAAGCAAGCACGCTTGACTTTTTATTTGGTGAGATCTAGCCTCTCCAGTAAATATCGCAACGCTAGCTGGGTTCAAACAAACCCGAAATCGCCAAAAACAATCAGGAACAACTTCACTATGAGTAAACTTGCGATTATTGCCTGCATTAGTCTGACAGAAGAAAGTGCCCCGCTCTACATTGAGGCAGCAAGAGGGCTAGTGGGACCCACCCGGGCGGAGCCTGGCTGCGAACTCTACGCGATGGCAATCGATGCAACAGATCCTACAAAAGTATGGGTTTCAGAACAGTGGGCCTCCTTAGCGGCGCTACATGCGCATTTTAAAACGACGCATGTTAAACAGTTTTTGGAGTATGTAAGTACGCTAGACATTATCGACATGGATGCGCGGCAGTATGAAGCAAACACTGTTTCACCGGTCGTGTTGCCGACAGAATAAACTCTCAGTCAAACTCGCTGAACATTACCACCAGAGGTTATTACGTGGACAAAGACGACAGACAGGCGCAGTACAATCGAATGGTCGTGCGTATGATGGAGCACGTTGAAAACGGCACAACCGATTGGGCTGACGATACGATGATTGTTTCCTCTCAGGAATATACCGACGCCGAATTCTGGCAGACCGAGATGGACACTATTTACCGCAAGCTACCGATTCTCATTGGAATGAGTCATGAAGTCCCTAAGGCAGGCGACTTCAAGAGCCTTGATATTCTTGGCATTCCCTTACTCATCAGTCGGCAGGCCGATGGCTCTGTGCGGGTATTTATGAATGTCTGCACCCACCGGTCAATGATTTTAGTCAAGGAAGAGACGGGTAATAAACGTGTCTTTACCTGCCCCTATCATGCCTGGTCCTTTAGTGGCGATGGCTCACTTCGCGGCGTCGCCGAAGCATCAAAATTCGGAAGCGACTGCAAAGACCGGAATCTCGTGCAATTTCCCTGCCACGAAGAGGGTGGGTTGATTTTTGCTGTACTCGACGCCGAATCGACCATCGATATCCGGGCGTTCCTCGGTGGCATGATGGACGATATAGTCGCTAAGGATTTCCCAAGCTGGAGCTACATTGGTAATCGCGTTATCACCGGTGCCAACTGGAAAGTGGCCTATGATGGCTACTTGGAGGGCTATCACTTCAAAGCCGCACACCCAGAAACCATTGAACCAAGAACATTCTCGAACATTATGGAGTTTGAGGCACATGGGCCCCATTTAATTGTTGGCTACCCTCAAAAAACGATTCTGGAACTGAGAGACGTGCCACAAGAAACACTCCACGAGCATGAGAATAATGGTTACGACTTCATTCGCTTATTTTTTCCCAACACCTCCGTCTTTGTAGCACCAGAAATTACCCAGGTCGCTCAATTGATTCCTGGTCCGCTGCCAGGTCAAAACACAACCATCCTGCATTTCTTGCACCCCACAGCACCCACCTCCGATGAGGAAATTGCTGCGCGAGAGCAGATGGCTGATTGGCTGCAAGACGTTGTCGATACAGAGGATTACCAAGTAGGACTGCAAGTTCAGCGGGGCATGTCATCCGGGTTACAGAAGGATGTTATTTTCGGCCGCAACGAGCGAGGTAATCAGTTTGTGCATCGATGGATCCATCACTACATGAAAAATGCACCTTCAGACCAGGCGCCTAAACTGTAGCGCCTCCTACCGGATGCGCTAACGACAAAAGGCGACCTTATGGGTCGCCTTTTTTTGTGTGGTTCTTAAGCTAATAGCCTCACACAGGTTTACACCTTGACCATTAACTTGCCCGTATTCTTTCCTTCAAATAACAAATTATAAGCATCCAAGCAGTTATCAAAGCCATCGACAATGTGTTCTTTGAATTGCATTTGACCTGCCTGAACCCACTCTGCGAGCTGCGCTTGGCCCTCACCAAAGCGAGGCACGTAATCACTAATCAAATACCCTTTAACCGTCACACTACGTGCCAATATCTGCCACCAATTATAAGGGCCTGGAACGGGTTCGCTGCTGTTGTAAGTGCTAATGCTGCCGCAGAACACGACGGTCGCATCTTTATTGAGGTTAAGTAGCGCAGCGTCGAGAGTCTCGCCACCAACATTATCAAAGAAGACATCGACGCCTTCTGGGCATGCACTGCGAATCGCCGCTTCAAGGTCACCGCAAGTCTTATAGTTAATGCATGCATCGAAGCCTAATTCGTCCGTCACCCAGTTGCACTTATCCTCTGAGCCTGCCAATCCGACGACACGTAAGCCTTTGATTTTAGCGATCTGGCCGCCTATAGACCCCACCGCACCGGCTGCGGCGCTCATTAGCAATGTTTGACCCGACTGAATATCTCCACAAGATAACAATCCAAAGTAGGGTGTTAATCCTACTGCCCCAAAGATGCTCAGATAGTAGTGATCGGGAAATGGGCTGTCGTCGGGGATTTTACTAAAGTATTCCGCCGGTCCCGTGCAGAACGTTTCCCAACCCCCCGTGCCATAGACACGATCGCCCACTGACAAATTAGGGCTTTTACTCTCTACTACAGTACCCGTCACGCTTGCTCGTATGGGGTCACCCAAACCAATAGGCGGCAAATAACTGGGTGTGTCCGACATCCAGCCGCGAATGGCGGGATCGAGAGAAAAGTAGCTCGTTTCAATAAGTACTTGTCCTTCCAGCGTCTCGGGAATATCGACCTCAACAATATCGACATCGTCCCTATTAGGTACGCTGGCAGGGCGCTGCTTTAAAATCCACGACTTTTTGCGGACTGGCTTCATAATAATCTCTCTTCAGAACGGCTTTAGAATTGTTAAAGGCTACCACTAACGCAGACAAAAAGAAGCAGTCCTGTTTGTTTTTCCCGATACCTCCTTTGCTATACTGAGCTCGCTGCACCGTCATGAGCTCAGTAGCACACGTATTTTTACCCTCACGCTGGAGATGTTCTATGCCGTCGTTTATTGCCGCTTTCCCAGAATCTGAGCTGGAAAATAATACCAGCCGCGCGATAGAGCTAGGGGGTAAGAAAGTGCTCGTTTGTCGAGCGGGAGGAGAGCTGTATGCGGTAGAGAATCGCTGTAGCCATCAAGAAGCTGAGCTCACAGGCGGCAGAATCCGCGGTTGTTTTATCTCGTGCCCGCTCCACGGCGTCCGATTTAATTTAAAGGATGGCGAACCTGCAGGCCAATTGACCCGCGTGGCTATAACCACCTATCCCCTCCAGATTAATAATGGCGTGATTGAAATAAGCATGGATACGTGACGCCGCTTACATCTGCGACTCGCGAATTACAGTGCCGTCCACCCGCCGTCCGCCGACAGTAAAGTGCCGGTCATGAAGCTCGACGCGTCGCTGGCTAAAAACACCGCAACATTAGCTATTTCTTCGGGTTCACCGAGACGCTTTACGGGGTGAATGTGGGCTAACTGTTCTAGCATGTCATCACTGACCGAATTCTGGAGCAGTGGCGTAAGAATATTGCCCGGGCAAATAGCATTAATACGAATGCCTTTGTCGGCATACTCCACTGCCGTATTCTTCGTTAAGCCCGCTACAGCGTGCTTGCTGGCCGTATAAAAACACGAGCCGGGGAAGCTTTTATGGCTCATTGCTGAAGCCATATTAATAATGACACCCCGGCCTTTGGGCTCCATGTGGCGCAGCGCTTCACGCATACACAACCAAGTACCCTTTACATTCACCCCCATAACGCGCTCGTAGTCTTCTTCCGTGGTGTCCGACAAGGGCCTAAGCGTCGAGGCAATGCCTGCATTGTTCAATGTAATATCAATACCGCCAAGCGTTTCAATGGCCCCATTAAAAAAGCCATGGACTTCGCTCGCATTACTCACATCGCACAACCCGGCAAACACCTGAGCACCGAGAGAACGTAACTCATTACGCACGTTATCGAGGGCTTGTTGGCTAACATCGCAAATAGCAATATTTGCCCCCGCACGGGCGTACGCTCGCGCACAGGCTCGCCCGAGACCCGCGCCAGCGCCGGTCACCAAAGCTACCTTTCCTGTTAGGTTAAGCTCCATAACGTGTTCCTTTTGAAATGCGGTCTCAGATACGACGTTGTTGAGGACAAAAAGAGGCCTGTGTGAGCGGGACTGTGGAGTAACTTAGGACGCAGAAAAGCTAACCTTATTTTTAAAAACAATCAACATTGTTTGTGAATTCACTGGCTCTGTGCCATAGTTTTCGCAAAGGATTCCAAGGCTTACACGCACTTACTCGAGAAGCGGCAACCTGCTCATCGTGATGGGCAAACGGGTGTCGAGAATAAAAACAGCACGGCATTTTTGGAGAATGTTATGGCATTCCTTGATGGAAAAGTAATCATCATTTTAGGCGCATCTAACAGCCAAAGTATGGGTGCCGCTACCGCCAGAAAATGCATCGCCGAAGGGGCCACTGTTATTATTGCTGCGCGTAACGAAGCCAAGGTCAATGCAGTAGCCGAGTCCCTCAATTGTGTTGGGGTTACCTGTGACATTACTCAAGATGCAGATATTAAAGCATTAGCTCAAACCGCCTTGGATCGTTTTGGGCGCTTAGATGCTGCCATCAATTTCGCCGGGGTCGAAGCCGGTGGCACGATTGCAGAGCTGGATCGGGAGACGATTTTACACAGCGCCAATGTGCATTTAGCGGGTACGGCCCTATTCATTCGATTCATGGCAAGCGCGATGGGCGAGAGAGGCGGCGCCATTGTCACCACATCTTCCCAAACCGCGTTGTTAGCGGCCCCCGGCCTTGCGGCCTATGCAGGTGCAAAAGCCGGCGCTGATCATATTGTTCGCATCGCTGCGAATGAATACGGTCATTCCAACATTCGAATCAATGCTATCGCGCCTGGCTTTACACCCACCGCGATGACCGAAGCGTACTTGCAGGTTCCGAGTATTGAGCCCGCATTCTTAAAAGAGTTAGCCATGCCGCGGCTCCCAACCGCTGAGGACATTGCATGTACGGCCGCCTGGTTATGTTCTGATGAATGTTTTATCACTGGCGATATTCTGGACCTGTCTGGCGGCCAAACGCTTAATCGAATTCCAACACCCGCAGAAATGATGGGTGAGGGCTGATCAATGATTAAGCTCATCACGCTTTTACACAAGCGAGCTGATTTAAGCCGGGAACAGTTTATTGCGCGGTACGAGAATGGCCATAAACACATTGGCGAAAAATATTTGAGGCCCCATGCTAGCCGCTACCTGCGGCGTTATTGCAGATCCATCGATTCTGCGGTTCTCGGTGGTGATGAACTACCGGCCGATGTTGTTATGGAGATTTGGTTTAACAATCACGCGGCCTTTGATGCCGCAATGGCAGCGTTATCGACTGAAGCGGCACAAGCAGAAATCATTGCCGATGAGGAACAGCTCTTCGACCGCAGTCGGATGGTGAGCTTTGTCGTTGACGAATACGAATCCGACTTTACTTAAGAGGACAATATCCCATGCCGAAAGCCGTGGTTTTACATAAGCATCCTGATGGCACTATTCAAGAATCAGATTTTGCAGTGGCTGATATACCCAGGCCCGCTCTTAAAGAAGGCTTCTTCATTACGCGAAATTCGGTTATCTCATTAGACGCGGGCTTTAGAGCTTGGATGAATGCCGGCGCTGGGGATAACTATTTGCAGGGCATGCAAATAGGCGACCCGGTGCAAAGTATTGTGCTGGGCGAAGTGGTTGAATCCGCCAATAGTGATTACCCAGTAGGTACTATTGTTAATGCTCGAACTGCATGGGAGGAGTATAGCCTCCTCGATGGGAGTGATTTATGCGCACCGTTAGAGCCGGCCGCGGACCTGCCCCTAGCGGAGTACATGGCAACGCTCGGCCCGACCGGAATGACCGCGTGGGTCGGCCTTTTTGAAATTGGCAAACCTCAAGCAAATGATGTGGTGGTAGTGAGCGCTGCGGGCGGTGCTGTTGGCACTGTGGTTGGCCAGCTAGCGAAGGCGGCGGGTTGTCGCACTATTGGCCTCACAAGCTCCGCAGAAAAAGCGCAGTGGTTAGTAGACTCAGTGGGTTTTGACGCGGCTATTTCAAGAGAATCTGATCCCGACTTACTCACAGCCTTGCAGCGAGAAGCGCCTGAGGGTATTGATCTGTTCTTCGATAATGTGGGTGGCGCGGTTCTCAATGACGCGATGGGACATCTCGCTGAGAATGCTCGGCTTGTATTATGTGGCGCTATTTCACAGTATGAGACGGCACCCCAAGCGGTAACCAACTGTTGGGAGTTGATCACGAAACGCGCCCGCATGGAGGGCTTCATGTTTTCGGATTACGCCGATCAGTTCCCCAATATTTTGGCCGATCTAGAGCAGCGTATGCGCGATGGCACACTCAAGAGCTTCGATCAGCAATACCTTGGAATCGAGAAAACGGCACAAGCGTTTTGCGACATGATGCAAGGTCGATCCCGGGGCAAATGTCTCGTGGTACTGGAGTGAGTCATGGTGACCTCAACTCAAGCAGTTCCCGAATCCCTCGTCATTGATTTTGATATTGTTGCTGATCCAGCTCTGCACGAAGACCCACAGGCGCGGTTAATAGACGTTTTCAAGGCTGACGGCAGAGACATCACCTATAGCCCGCACAACGGGGGGCACTGGATCATTACGTCTCACAGCCTTGCACACGAAGTTTTATGTGATGCCAAACGCTTTGGGTCATTTCCGATAGGGGTCCCCGCAAATTACGCACAACGTCCGCGGCTAATCCCGTTAGAAAGCGAGCCAGGCGACCACCGTCGCTACCGTCGCTTACTCTTACCCATTTTCGCACCAGACGCCGTCAGGCAAATGGAGGCTGCGGTAAGAGCGCAAGCCCGCAAAGTGCTTGATGACGTTCTGTGTAATGGTGACGTCGACTTTTTGAAGACTATCGCTAAACCTATCCCCACACAGCTTTTTGCTCATCAAATGGGTTTAAAAGAAACCGACTTAGAACAGTTCTACGCATGGGAAAACGGTTTTTATCGCGCACCTACCGAAGAGGAGCGTATGCAGTGCGCGCAAAATATTGCGAGCGCCCTCCACGATACGGTGCAAGAACATAAACAGATACCACAGGACGATATTGTCGGCATGCTGCTGAATGCTGAGGTGGACGGAGAGCGCCTGAGCGACGACGAGATTGATGCCGTCTGTTACCTGTTGTTCCTAGCGGGTATCGATACTGTCGCAGCCATGTTGAGTTTCATCATGCTCTACTTGGCCAAAAATCCAGCCCTGTGGCAGCGCTTACGACAAGACCGGGCTCTCATTGAGCAGTCTGTCGACGAGTTTCTTCGCATGCACGCTTTTATTAATTTAAACCGTATTGTTAGCGAGGACTGTGAATTTCATGGCGTGCAGTTCAAGGCGGGAGATAACGTTGTAATACCGAGCTTTGTAACCAATCGCGACGAAAGCGTATTCAGTGAGCCCGATCGATTTGATGAAGGACGTTCCGCAACTGAGCGTAACCGCCACCACGCCTTTGGTGCAGGCGCCCACAAGTGCCTAGGTCTCCACCTCGCGAAGCTGGAGGTCCGGGTGGTACTTGAGGAGCTGTGCGACCGCATAGAAGCCGTAGCGCTAAAAGATCCACGGCAAATAACGGCCCATGGCGGCACAACCATGGGATTGGACACCCTGCCACTAACAATCACCGTCGCTCGTTGAAGGTGCGCCGATAAATTACTTATCTACATTTAATGAGTGCTCGGCAGGGCATCAATCCTAAAGCGCCGTGCGCTTATCGACTTAAGGAGCGAACATGAATCGCCAGTGGCTACTGAAAGAACGACCCAATGCAAATGTCGGTCCAGAGCATTTTGAATGGGTAGAAACACCCATACCCTCTGCTGGAGAGGGTGAAATTGTAGTCCGTAATCTCTTTCTATCTTTTGAGCCCGCCCAACGAGGCTGGCTAAACGATGTTCCAAGCTACGTTCCGCCTGTCGCCATTGGCGAAGTGATGCGCTCAGCCGCCGTTGGTGAAGTCATCGAGTCAAATCATCAAGACTATACCGTCGGCGAGTACGTCACGGGCACATTTGGCTGGCAGGACTACATCGCGACGTCAGGTGAGGGCATGTTTCCCATCGCCAAGGTAAACGAGATTCGGCCTATCACCTATCCGCTACATATTTACGGTATCACCGGCATGACGGCGTATTTCGGAATGATTGACATTGGCAAGCCGTTAGCCGGAGAAACCGTTGTCGTGTCGGGCGCCGCTGGAGCAACAGGCTCGGTTGCCGGTCAATTAGCGAAACTGAAAGGCGCTCGGGTAATTGGTATTGCGGGTGGGCCTGAAAAATGTCGCTGGCTGTTAGAGCATGCCAACTTTGATGAAGCCATTGACTATAAGAATGAATCTGTCAGTGACCGATTGAAGGCGCTATGTGCCAACAGTATTGATCTCTTCTTTGATAATGTCGGCGGGCAGATTCTCGATGATGTGCTAACAAACCTTTCCGTCGGTGCACGGGTTTTGTTGTGCGGCGGTATCTCTAGCGGCTATACGGCAAATAATCTGCCCCCCGGCCCGATTAACTACATGCAGTTGGTCATCCGGCGAGCGACCATGCAGGGGTTTCTTGTCCTCGACTATCTCGATCAATTCCCTGATGCACTAGAGGAAATGCATAGCTGGGTGAACCAGGGGCTTATTCATGTCGAGGAAGATGTTATCGATGGCTTACAACATGCACCTTCAACCCTCGCAGGTCTGTTCGAAGGAAAGAATTTCGGCAAGCAATTGCTAAAACTTTAAGCGTTTACCCCTCTTAACCAGGAGATGACATCATGCTCGATTTCTCGCGTAGCTTTCACGTTGGTATGGTCGTTAGCGATATTCATCACTCACAGAAAGTTCTTGGCGAAAGTATGAGTCTAGACTGGTCGCCTATTAGAGCTTTTGATCCTCTGCCGTTTTGGACGCCAGAGGAGGGTGACCATGAAGTAGTTGTTCATGCTTGTTATAGCCGACAAGGCCCGCAACACATTGAGCTATGCCAAGGAACGGGACGATTTTATGACCCCGCCCTGCAACCGGACTCACGTCATATGGGTGTCTGGGTCGACAATTTGGTGGAAGAGGCCGAGCGATTGTTAGCGCTTAAATGGAAGGTATTAGCCGCCGGTGCGTCACCAAAAGAAGGCTACGGTGTCATTTGTTATATGCAGCCCGAGTTTGGTGGATTAGTTATTGAGCTTGTGTCGACCGCATTGGAACCGGTAATTGCTGAGTGGGTCGCCGCAACTGACTAAACCACGTACTGTCGTTGTGGTGGCCGGTATAGTTTTCGAGTGACAGAACCATCTCCAGTCCCTCAATCGTTCCAACCGTTTCCGATACTTGTCGAGAGAACCCCACACCAACTAGAAGTAGTAAGGACGATCCGGTCGAGGTGGATTGAGATTCCGATCATTCAAGTAATCAGAAATCTCAGGGGAGGTGAGACCTTGAAGGTGTAAGTCGTAGATCAACTTTAATCGATCCTCATGATCAGGATCGAGGTAGGGAAGGGATAAAGTTCTGGTTGTAATCTTGATGTGGAGGCCCACGACTAACTCGGTCAATGAGTCTTGTATCACCCGAAAACTTCTCCACCGTGGCGGGGTTGCTTAAAAGGTGAATTGTGATGGGTCCTAATTCACTGGTTTTTAACCCCAAGTTTTCATTGAATTCCGAACCACGCTAACGCTGCCACGCCACCCATCAGTAACGCACCCGGCATTTTCATGAGTTCTCTATCTGCAAAACCGAGTCCAAAAAATAACAGCGCGCCAAGGGCATTTATCCCAATTATTGGATAAGCCGCGATGGCAGACTCTGGATTATAGGCAATGTAAACTAACGTGACCGCACAAACGAAAAGGTGTATCGAGTGAAACTGCCAAGAAAAATGGCTCAAGGTCTTTCCCAATGGCTCTAAGTCGCTTTTTTTAATATTTGCTGCGTAAATTTTCCCGCCTATCAACCCGTGGAATAACATTCCTACGAAAGCGAGAGCCCCGCCCATAACTAACAACCAATACTCCACGTGCGCTCCTCACGGTTACTATCTTGCGACACAGTCTACTGCAATTGCAGCCCAACTTAAGCCCTTGAGCTTACATGCCACTGTGCGATGCCCTCAAGACCTCATCGAAGCGTAATCGATCCTAATTCACTGTTTAGCGCTACTCGACTGTGACTGACTTGGCTAAGTTGCGCGGCTTATCGACATCGGTACCCCTCGCCAGCGCCACATAGTAAGAGAGTAGTTGTAATGCCACGGTGTAAGCGATCGGACCCACCAATTCGCTGCAATGGGGCATTGGTAGCACCTGTATCCCGTTGCCATCATCAAAGCCGGCCGCCTCATCGGCAAAGACAAATAGCTGGCCGCCTCGCGCACGAACCTCTTCAAGGTTCGAACGTAACTTCTCTAGCAACTCATCATTAGGCGCCACGGCAACGACGGGCATATCGTCATCGACTAAGGCAAGCGGCCCGTGCTTCAGTTCACCCGCGGGATAGGCCTCAGCATGAATATAGGAAATTTCTTTCAGCTTCAACGCACCTTCCATCGCAATCGGATGATAAATGCCGCGGCCTAAAAATAACGCGTGATGTTTGGTGATGAAATTGACCGCCATTGCCTGAATACGACTTTCTAGCGCTAATACTTTAGTGACTGCCAAGGGTATTTCGCTAAGCGCGCTAATCATTTCTTTTTCATCAAAGCTTGCGGTGTCTTGGATGTGTGCCAAGTTAGCGGTCAACACCAACAGCGCTGCCAATTGTGCTGTAAAGGCTTTCGTAGAGGCAACGCCAATCTCAGCGCCTGCGCGCGTAAGGAAAACCAGGTCGCTGGCTCGTACAATAGCACTGTGATCAACGTTACAAATGGCAAGCCGACTGACAACATTTTCATTATCAGCAATCTTAAGAGCAGCCAGGGTGTCCGCGGTTTCCCCCGACTGGGAAAGGGTGACAATCAATGTTCCTGGCAGCGTGACCGATTTTCGATAGCGATACTCTGACGCCACTTCGACCTGACAGGGGATACCTACCCGCTCTTCTATCCAATGCCGTGCAACTAAGCCCGCATGGTAACTCGTCCCGCAGGCGAGAATTTGTACGGCCTTCACTGTCAAAAAAGTGGCTGCCGCATTGTCCCCAAAGATAGAAGCATCCAGCAAATCAATCGATAATGTATCGTTAAGTCTCGCGGGCTGCTCATGGGTTTCCTTAAGCATATAATGCTCATACTCACCCAGCTCTTCGCTCTCTTGTTCGGGCTGCAAGCGGGTTTTTCGCCGCTCCACTTCGACGCCGTCTCGGTTATAAATCGTATACGTGCCCGCTTCTAAGGTCGCGACGTCACCTTCTTCTAAATAAATGAAGGTGTCCGTCACGGGTCGCAATGCCAAGGTGTCGGATCCCGCGAAGGTTTCACCGATGCCCACACCTAAAACCAGTGGGCTACCTTCTCGAGCGACAACCACTTGATCGGGGCATTGAGCGTCAATAACTGCCAACGCATAGGCCCCTTCCAATTGTGTCTTTACCCATTGAACGGCTTCAAACAATGTGGCGCCACTGTCGACTTTACGCGCAATAAGGTGAACGATGACCTCGGTATCGGTCTGGGATAAGAACTCTTCGCCCTCCGCCTCAAGGGCTGTACGCAACACCTGATGATTTTCAATGATGCCATTGTGCACAAGCGCAATGCGGTTGGCCGACACGTGGGGATGGGCATTTATTGCGTTGGGTTGGCCGTGTGTCGCCCACCGTGTGTGTGCAATGCCGACGCATCCTTGCATCGGATTGAGACGTAACGCGTCCTCTAAAATGGCCACTTTGCCGCTGTATTTGTGGAGCTGCAGACCGCGATCATTATCAATCATCGCGATTCCGGCAGAATCATAGCCGCGATATTCGAGCCGACGTAAACCCTCGAGCAATATCTCCGACACCTCTCGCTTCGCGGTCGCGGCAACTATTCCACACATGGGCTACTGCTCCTCTTTTGTGGGTTTTTGCCAGCCACTAATATTACGCTGCTTAGCACGACCCACCGCTAGATCGTCGGCAAGTACATCTTTTGTGATCACTGATCCCGCGGCGACAAACCCCCCGTCAGCAATCGTAACGGGGGCGACAAGGGTACTGTTTGAACCGATGAAAACCCCATCGCCTAAGTGCGTCGGGAATTTATTGGCACCGTCATAGTTACAGGTAATAGTGCCCGCACCGATGTTGCTACCTTCACCGACCGTGGTATCGCCGATATACGCCAAATGATTGGCCTTGCTGCCTGCACCCAACGTCGAATTCTTAGTCTCAACAAAATTACCAATGCGCACGGCAGAACCTAAGTCGGTTCCCGGTCGCAGGCGTGCATAGGGCCCGATAAAACAGTCGGTGCCAATGACGGCACGCTCAATATGGGAGAAGGGCTGAATGACCGTATTGGCGCCGATCGCCGCGTCACGAATCACACAGTTAGCGCCGATAGTTACGTTGTCACCGAGCGTGACATCACCCTCTAGCAGGACATTGATATCAATACTGACGCCTTCACCGCAGGTAAGCTCACCGCGAATATCGAGCCGTCGTCGATCAGACACCGCCACGCCGTCGAGCAGAAGTTTCTCAGCCAAACGCTGCTGCAGGATCCTCTCTAACTCCTCGAGCTGTAATCGATTGTTAACACCCAAAATCTCTGCTGGATCCTCGCTAACAACGACGTTTACCGTCATTCCATCCTCGCGAGCAATACCCAGTACATCGGGTAAGTAGTATTCAGCTTGCGCGTTTTGGTTGTTAACCCTCGATAACAACGTTGTCAGTAACGACGCGGGAGCGGCTATCACACCCGTATTCACCTCTTGAACCGCTCGCTGCTCTTCGCTGGCATCTTTCTCTTCAACAATTTCCACAAACCGCTGATGAGCGTCTCGAATAACGCGACCGTAGCCAGTGGGGTCAGGAATGTGCGCTGCTAGCACGGAGGGCGCATCTGTTGTGCTTGCCAGTAAGTTTTGTAAAGTTTTCGCGCTCATCAGTGGCACGTCACCAAATAAAATCAACACGTTGCTGGCCGGGTCACACTGGGGTAACGCCTGTGCCACCGCATGACCTGTGCCCAATTGATTCTGCTGTTTGTGACATGTAACGTCATCACCCGAAACGGCAGCCGATACTTGCTCCGATCCATGTCCTACAACGACATGGATTTTCGTGGGCGATAAGTTACGCGCGGTGGCCACGACATGTTCGAGCAGAGGCTTTCCTGCGAGTTTGTGCAGGACTTTGGGGATCGCAGAACGCATTCGGGTGCCTTTCCCGGCCGCAAGAATGATTACTTCCAACATGGTTTCACCCAATTTATCGAATATGCAGCCTGCCACACAAACGAAGATTTACAAGACTCGTGTTATTTTGTCGCGAGATTTTTAGACGTTTGTAACAAAAAACCGCCCAAAAGGCGGCTTTTTTCGTGCTGATAGGGCCTTAACCGCGACCAGCTCGATTCTTCAGTTTACGCAGCGCCGCCAATTGGCCGGCGGCCTCGGCAAGCTGCGCCGACGCACGACCATAGTCAAAGTCTCCCGACTGGTTGGTCATAGCATGTTCTGCGTCTCGACGAGCCTCTTCAGCAGCAGCCTCATCAACATCGTGCGCACGAATGGCAGTATCAGCCAAAATAGTCACGATGCCAGGCTGAACCTCAAGAAAACCGCCAGACACGTAGTAAATATTTTCTTCGCCAGATTGCGTTACCACGCGAACAGGCCCGGGCACTAATGAGGTAAGTAGCGGGGCGTGACCATAATTCACGCCTAGTTCACCCTCACCACCTGTTGCCACAAGCAGCTCTACTAAGCCGGAAAAAATTTCCTCTTCTGCGCTCACAATATCGCAGTGAATTGTCATTGCCATAATGCTGGCCTCGTTAACCGACTACTACAGATTCTTGGCTTTTTCGACAGCTTCATCGATGCTGCCAACCATGTAGAAAGCTTGTTCAGGCAGGTCATCATACTCACCCGCCAGAATACCCTTAAAGCCTGCAATCGTATCTTTGAGTGACACATACTTACCGGGCGATCCGGTAAATACTTCAGCTACGTGGAACGGTTGCGACAGGAATCGCTCGATCTTACGCGCTCGGGATACGGTTTGCTTGTCATCTTCAGACAGCTCATCCATACCAAGAATCGCAATAATGTCCTTAAGCTCTTTATAACGCTGCAATACGGTTTGTACGCCACGCGCTACATCGTAATGCTCACTACCAATGATCAAAGGATCGAGCTGGCGTGACGTAGAGTCAAGCGGATCAACCGCTGGATAAATACCCTTCGCTGCAATATCTCGACTCAATACAACCGTCGAGTCTAAGTGCGCAAAGGTCGTCGCAGGAGACGGGTCAGTCAAGTCATCCGCCGGTACATATACCGCCTGAATTGAAGTAATTGAGCCTGTCTTAGTTGAAGTAATGCGCTCCTGGAGTACGCCCATCTCTTCCGCAAGTGTGGGCTGATAACCTACCGCTGAAGGCATACGACCCAGTAGTGCTGATACTTCCGTTCCCGCAAGGGTGTAGCGGTAAATGTTATCAACGAACAAGAGAACATCTCGACCTTCGTCACGGAATTTCTCAGCCATCGTCAAACCAGTCAACGCGACGCGCAAGCGGTTTCCGGGCGGCTCGTTCATCTGGCCGTAAACCATCGCAACTTTAGAGTTTGAGAAATTCTCAACATCAACGACCTTTGACTCCTGCATTTCGTAGTAGAAGTCATTACCTTCACGAGTCCGCTCACCAACACCGGCGAAAACTGACAGACCGCTGTGCTCAGTCGCAATATTGTTGATCAACTCCATCATGTTGACGGTTTTACCAACGCCCGCACCACCAAAGAGGCCAACCTTACCGCCTTTGGCGAAAGGACAGACCAGGTCGATAACCTTAATACCGGTTTCTAACAGGTCGTCAGAGGCTGATAGCTCTTCATAGCTTGGTGCCTTGCGGTGAATGGCAGCACGCTCTTTCTCACCAATTGGCCCGCACTCGTCGATCGGATTGCCGAGCACGTCCATGATGCGACCAAGTGTCTCAATACCGACGGGAACCGAAATAGGTGCGCCGGTGTTTTCAACCGCCAAACCGCGGCTTACACCTTCAGAAGAGCCCATGGCAATTGCACGAACAACGCCATCGCCCAACTGCTGCTGAACCTCTAGGGTTAAGCCTTTCTCAGGCACCATCAGTGCATCGTATACTTTAGGTACACTGTCACGTGGAAACTCCACGTCAATTACTGCACCAATAATTTGTACGATTCGTCCGCTGCTCATGTTCGGATCCTCTATATAGCAAAATTCAGTTCTAGCTGCCCAAGAAGTAAGCCTCAGGCAGAGATGTTTAATAGTTTGCGACCTAGCTTACAGCCGCTGCACCACTAACGATCTCAGACAACTCCTGAGTAATCGCGGCCTGGCGCGCTTTGTTATAAATCAACTGTAAATCATCGATAAGGTCGCCGGCGTTATCAGTGGCATTCTTCATAGCCAACATTCGTGCCGCTTGTTCACAGGCGCCATTTTCAACAACCGATTGGTACACCTGTGACTCAATGTAGCGCGTCAACAGGCCTTCTAATAACTCTCTCGCATCGGGCTCGTAAATGTAATCCCAGTGGTGTTGCATCTCGTCGGAAGCCTCTGCTTGTAGCGGAAGCAACTGTTCTACCGTCGGAGATTGAGTCATGGTATTTACAAACTCGTTGCTGACGAGGAACAGCCGATCAATCTTGCCGCTCTCGTAAGCGTCGAGCATAGCCTTTACGCCACCAATAAGATCGGCCACGGCGGGCGCTTCCCCTAGATCACGAATAGCCGCGACCACATTACCGCCATAACTATTAAAAAACGCAATGGCTTTAGCACCAACAAGGCTGAGGTCAATCTCCACACCCTGCTCGTTCCACTCCTTCATTGACTTGATAGCCGCCTTGAACAAGTTAACGTTCAAGCCTCCACACAAGCCTCGATCGGTGGACACAATGATGTAGCCGACGCGCTTTACTTCACGGGTTTGCATGTACATGTGCTGATATTCAGGTGCGGCATTTGCAATGTGGCCCACAACCGAACGCATGCGGCGGGCATAAGGTTTGCCCAGCTGCATACGGTCCTGCGCTTTTCGCATCTTGGACGCAGCCACCATTTCCATGGCGCTTGTGATCTTCTGCGTGCTTTGAATGCTCGAGATCTTCGTCCGTATTTCTTTTCCGGCTGCCATTTACTGGTCCTCGGGCTCTACCAAGTCTGTGTTGACTTGAACGTCTCAATCGCAGACTTAAATGTGTTCGCGATGTCGTCGTTATAATCGCCACTCTCAACGATTTGGCTCATGAGTTCACCGTGCTCCGCATGGACATAAGACAGCAGCGCGGCTTCAAAGTCGCCAATTTTAGCGACGTCGATATCCTTCAAGTGGCCCTCGTTAGCAGCGTAAAGCAGCAGGCCCATTTCGGCGATACTCTGTGGCGAGTACTGCTTCTGTTTCATCAGCTCGGTAACACGCTCACCGTGATCAAGCTGTGCTTTCGTGGCGTCATCCAAATCCGAGGCGAACTGTGAAAAGGCTGCCAATTCGCGGTATTGCGCGAGTGCGGTACGAATACCACCCGACAACTTCTTCATAATCTTGGTCTGTGCGGCACCACCTACTCGAGATACCGAAATACCCGCATTCATCGCAGGACGTACGCCCGCGTTGAACATATCGGCTTCTAAGAAGATCTGTCCGTCCGTAATAGAAATGACGTTCGTCGGTACAAAAGCAGAGACGTCGCCGGCTTGCGTTTCAATCACTGGCAATGCCGTCAATGAACCTGTCTGACCTTTAACTTCGCCGTTAGTGAAGTCTTCGACATACTTCGCATTCACGCGAGCAGCGCGCTCGAGCAACCGTGAGTGCAAATAGAAAACGTCACCAGGATACGCTTCACGACCGGGCGGACGACGGAGCAACAATGAGATCTGTCGGTAAGCCCACGCCTGCTTGGTTAAATCATCATAAATGATCAATGCGTCTTGGCCGCGATCCCGATAATACTCACCCATTGAACACCCGGCAAAAGGTGCCAGAAACTGCATAGCAGCGGGGTCAGACGCGGTTGCTGCAACTACAATCGTGTGGTCCATAGCGCCATGCTCTTCGAGCTTGCGAACAACCGCAGCGACAGAAGATGCTTTTTGACCAATGGCAACGTAAATACACTTAATGCCCGAGCCTTTTTGGTTAATGATCGCATCAACTGCAATAGCAGACTTACCAATTTGACGGTCACCAATAATGAGCTCTCGCTGACCACGGCCGATTGGCACCATGGCATCAACCGCTTTCAAGCCAATTTGTACAGGCTGATCAACCGATTGCCGAGCGATTACGCCAGGAGCGACCTTTTCAAGGGCGTCTGTCATCTTCGCGTTCACGGGGCCTTTGCCGTCGATAGGGTTACCTAGTGCGTCGACGACGCGACCGAGTAACTCGGGGCCCACAGGGACCTCTAGAATACGGCCGGTACAGCGACAACTTTGACCTTCCGCAAGCGTCTTGTAATCACCCAAAATAACGGCGCCGACGGAGTCACGCTCTAGGTTAAGCGCCATACCGTAAATGCCGCCTTCAAATTCAATCATCTCGCCGTACATAACTTCTGCAAGACCGTGAATACGAATAATGCCGTCGGTAACCGATACTACGGTTCCTTCGTTACGACCTTCGCTCGACACATCAAGCTGATCGATGCGCGACTTAATAATTTCGCTAATTTCTGATGGATTCAGCTGCTGCATGCTCTGTTCCTCAATCCTAAATGCTAGGAGTTCAATGCTTCGGCGAGCTTATTCAGCCTACCGCGCACTGAGCCATCGATCACTAGATCTCCGGCCCGAATTAAAACGCCACCTAGAAGGTTTTCATCAGTAGAAGTAGAGACCTTCACTTCGCGTTCGAGTTTTTTCCCTAATGCCTCAGCAAGCTTAGTAGTCATGGCATCACTCAAGTCAAATGCAGAGACAACTTCCACCTCTACAGACTTCTCTTGATTGGCCTTGAATAGCTCAAACTGAGACGAAATTTCTGGCAGTAAAGCCAGACGCTTGTTAGCAGCGAGAATCGAAATAAAATTCTTCACCTCGACTCCCAACACGTCGCCGCAAACATCGACCAATGTTTGTGCTCGCTGTTCATTAGTCAGCGACGGGTTAGTTAACACTGCTGCCATCGCGACGTCAGCTGTCACTGCGGCGGCGGTGAGCAGCTGCTCGGACCACTGCGGCAACGCACCGTGCTCGCGGGCATAGGCAAACGCTGCTTTCGCATAGGGCCGTGCTAATGTACTTAATTCAGCCATAGCTCCCTCGCGTTACAGCTCTGATGCCAGCTTCTCTACCAAATCAGCATGAGCTGATTGGTCGATCGCCGCACCCAGAACTTTCTCCGCACCGGCCAGAGATAACGCGGCAACTTGCCCACGTAACTGCTCACGCGCTCGATTGCTTTCTTGAGCAATTTCCGCATGAGCTGCCGCTTTGACACGGTCAGCTTCAACGATAGCCGCGTTCTTAGCTTCTTCAACCAACTGATTACCGCGCTTGTTGGCCGCATCAACAATGCTCGACGCCTCTTCCTTGGCTTCTTTAAGACGTTCTACCGCCTTCTGTTGGGCCAATTCAAGGTCGTGACTCGCACGATCGGCTGCTGCCAGTCCATCGGCAATCTTTTGCTCGCGCTCTGCCATAGCCGCAATAATGGGCGGCCAAACATACTTCATGCAGAACACAACGAAACAGATAAACGCAATCATCTGCCCGATAAGCGTAAGATTTATATTCACGCTCTTCTCCTCACAGGTTGTTGGAATCGCTCACGAGCAGCGACTCCGTTCACGTTTGTCTCTATTAACCTGCAACAACGAAGATCAGGTACATAGCAATACCAACACCAATAATTGGAATCGCATCAACAAGACCTGCGCCCAGGAAGAAAGTAACCTGTAGCTTAGGTGCCAATTCTGGCTGGCGTGCTGAACCTTCAATGAGCTTACCGCCCAAAAGGCCAACACCGATAGCGGCACCTAGACCACCAAGACCCATCATGAGGGCAGCAGCGACGTAGATTAATTCAGGCATGTTTTTCTCCTAGTATGTGTAAATGTTTAAGTAAATCAGTGATCTTCGTGAGCCATGCTTAGATAAACAATGGTCAAGACCATAAAAATGAACGCTTGTAGCGTGATGACCAAAATATGGAAAATGGCCCAACCGATTTGCAGTAAGCCTGCAGGTAACATCCATGCAATTCCTGCACTAAACAGCGCTGCAATCAAAATAAAGATCATCTCGCCTGCGTACATATTGCCGAACAGACGCAAACCCAGCGAAAAGGGTTTGGCTAGCAACCCAACCACTTCCATGAAAAGGTTCACCGGAATAAATAAAACATGGTTAAACGGGTTCATTGTTAATTCTTTAACAAAGCCGAAGCCCTTAACTTTAATTGAGTAATACAACATGAGAATAAAGATCCCCAAAGCCATACCCATCGTGATGTTTGGGTCGGTTGAAGGCACGATCTTTTGGTAGGGCACACCTAACAGTTCGAGGGAGTGGGGGATGAGGTCAACAGGAATAATATCCATGAGGTTCATCAAAAATACCCAAACAAAAATGGTAAGCGCTAGGGGCGCTATGAGTTTGTTGCGTCCATGGAAGGTGTCCTTAACAGTACCGTCAACGAACTCTACAACCATTTCTGCCAAGCTAACCATACCACTGGGAACGCCCGTCTCTGCCTTCTTAGCAACAGACCGGAAAAACCAACAAAAAATCAAACCAAGCCCTACAGACCAAAGCATGGAGTCGACGTGGATAGCATTAAACCCCATGGCCGCCGCTTCGGCGCCACCGTGAGCCATAGTCCACTGACCGCCTTCACCAATAATCTCACCGTTACCGCGATCAAACCCTGCTGGCAACTTGCCATAGGTTAAGTTGGTAAGGTGATGGACAATATAGTCCGATATTGTTTGCTCGCTTCCGCTTGCTGCCATGTGTCCAATATCCTAATTCAATCAATCTACAGAGCGCTGTTGCAATCCAATCATACACAGTGCCGCCGCTACTATAGCGGTCGCTGTTCCAACCAAAGTCGCAACTGGATTCGCTGTGGGTACTATTACAAACCAAACGGCAAAGCCGGCACCGCTAATCGCTAATTTTCCCAGCGCTAACAAACCCGCCTGAGAACCGGCTGTTGGTCCTGTGCTGCGAACAACGAACCAGAGCTGTGGTAGCAAGGCGATCAAGCCACCAACAATAAAATCGATACCTGGCTGCACATCGCTGACCAACGCAATCAAGATGGCTACACCCACAACGGTTGCCAACGCAGCAGCCTGTGTCACTAATATGTTGCGACGGACACTTGCCCATGGGCTGTGAGGGCTACTTTGTTCCCGCATAACTGCCACCGAGCCGGATACCCACAAACTTAGCGGGCGCGAGTGTAGGCGAAATACTATTCAACTTCAACTGACTTACGCTAACGAATACGTCTCAATATGCCGTCTAGTTCATCAAGGCTGCTGTAATTGATAACTAATTTACCGCGGCCCGCCTTCGCATGGTTGATTGACACCGCCGCACCTAACTTTCCAGAAAGGTCTCGTTCTAGTTTGGTAATATTTGGGTCTGTGCTGGTGGACGCTACTGCGCCTGCACTTGGACCCGCTAACGTCGATTTGACGAGTGCCTCTGTCTGCCGAACCGATAGTTTTCCGCTGACGACTTGCCGAGCAGCTTTCAACTGGCTGGGTCCTTCTAGTGCCAACAACACCTTTGCATGCCCAGTATCAAGCTGAGATGTCTCAATTAAATGCCGAACATCGGGCTCTAATGATAACAAACGCAATAGATTAGCAATGACAGAACGCGATTTTCCCACTCGCTCTGCGACTTGCTGTTGGCTCAGCTCAAACTCTACTTGTAAACGCTTTAGCGCTACCGCCTCTTCAATGGCATTTAGGTTTTCCCGTTGAATATTTTCGATAAGTGCCATTGCGATGGCAGACTCATCAGATACTTCCCTTACGATAGCGGGGATTCTATCGATGCCCGCCAGTTGACTCGCGCGCCAGCGTCTTTCACCGGCAATTATTTCCCATTTGTCAGTAGAGATAGCCCGAACGACAATAGGTTGCATAACACCATCGGTACGAATACTGCTCGCCAACTCAGCCAAGGCCGCTTTCTCGAACTCACGTCGCGGCTGGTATTTTCCACGCTGGAGGTGTTCAAGAGGGATAAAGACCAAGCCTTCTTTCAAAGCTTGCGGCGTCGATGCCGTTTCCACGGCTGGCGTCGTGTTTGTTACCGGCAATTCTGCTTTGGAGATACCGATAAGTAGATCGAGATCTTTAGCCAGTCTTTTTTTACGTGTGGACACTCTGACTCCTTTTACGCCTAATCAGTAGATCAGCGGGCTGTCTGACGCTTAACAAATTCCCCGGCCAATGCTGCGTAAGCTCGCGCTCCTGTTGAATAACGGTCGTAGAAAAGTGCTGGCTGGCCATGGCTTGGCGCCTCAGCTAGACGGATATTCCGAGGTATAACGGTACGATACACCAGATCGCCAAAATGTTTATGTAATTGCGCAGATACTTCGCCGGTAAGTGAGTTACGCGGGTCATACATTGTGCGCAAAATTCCCTCTACCGCCAATTTGGTATTAATAGTTTCAGCAACACGTCGAACAGTATTCAACAGCGCAGATAACCCCTCTAATGCAAAATACTCACATTGCATTGTGATTAATACAGAGTCTGCGGCGACCAGCGCGTTAACTGTGAGCATGCTCAATGAAGGTGGGCAATCGATAATAACAAAATCGTACTGGAAACCCGTCGCCAAAGCATTCTGCAGCTGCTTTTCTCGATCGGGCATCTCTAATAACTTTACTTCAGCTGCGGTTAAGTCTCGATTCGCGGGCACAATGTGATAGCCATTCTCAGCGGCTGGAACAGCCACCTTATTAAGCGGTGCGCGCTCAACCAGAAGCTCGTAACTACTGAATTCAACAGAGTGTTTATCGACGCCCGATGACATGGTCGCATTGCCCTGAGGATCAAGATCAACTAACAATATTGATCGCCCCATTGCGGCGAGACTGGCCGCCAAATTTACGCTTGTTGTCGTTTTCCCCACACCACCCTTTTGATTAGCGACAGCGATTGTTTTCATGGCGAGTCCTTTATTAATTTCACTTCTACAACCGATCGCGATTCGTTGAGCCCGGGTATAGCGAGCTCATGTGTTGCGGTCACCGAGAAGCGATCATGCGTCGCTTTCTTCATATCAGTAATCTCACTGCCAACCGTCGCTGCTTTCATAGCAAAAAAACTACCACCAGGAGAAAGTAAGTGCTCACAAACTTGTACCATATCTGCCAGTGAAGCAAACGCGCGTGAAACTACTGCATCGTAAAGTTCTGTCGGTTGGTATTGCTCGACACGAGACTCAACGATCGTGAGATTACTTAAACCTAGCTGCATTTTTGCTTGGAATAAAAATCGCGTTTTTTTGCCATTACTGTCTAACAATGCAATCGGTGTGTCGGGGCGCATAATGGCTAACGGAATACCCGGCAGCCCCGCACCGGTACCCACATCAATACCACGATGCGCTCTCAACAACGGTAAGACAGCCAAGCTATCTAGAAGATGCCGAATTATCCAGTTGTCACGTCCCCGAATGGCTGTGAGATTGTACGCTTTGTTCCAGCGATCCATTAGATCGAGGTAAGCCAACAATCGATCAATTTGAGCGGTGGTGTAGGGAATAGACATGGTTTGCATTCCCAGCTCAAGAATCGTTCGCTCCTGATCAACCATTAGCAACGCGACGAGTTCGCTCGCGCTTTTTTAAGTGCACTAACAAAAGAGACAGAGCAGCAGGAGTGACACCTGAAATACGGCCTGCTCGCGCGATGGTTGCGGGTCGAGCTGCTTCTAGTTTTTGACGTATCTCATTGGACAATCCATCGACGGCAGCATAATTAACATCTATCGGAATAGCTGTTGCTTCTTGACGATGCAAACGATCAACTTCATCTTGCTGTCGCTCAATATAACCTGCGTATTTTATTTGTGTACTCACCTGCTCAGCAACATGCGAGTCGTCCACATCAGTATCACCAGCCAGTTTCGCAACATCAGAGTAGTTGAGCTCTGGTCGTCTTAGCAAATCCGCTAAGGAATACTCACGTGTTAATGGCTTAGTTAATTTCAGGGCCAACCCTTGTGCCGACTCACTTTGAGGCTGTAAATACGTTCGTTCAAGACGTTCAACTTCGCGATCAATAGCATCACGTCGCTGCTCAAACTGCGCCCAGCGTTGATCAGATATTAATCCCATATCTCGCGCTTTAGCCGTTAAACGAAGATCGGCGTTATCTTCGCGGAGCAGTAATCGATATTCAGCGCGCGATGTAAACATTCGGTAGGGCTCTTGAGTACCCAGAGTCACTAAATCGTCAACTAAGACACCAATATAAGCTTCGTCTCGGCGAGGCTCCCAGGCAGCTTCGTCGCGGCTTAATCGAGCAGCATTTAGGCCCGCGAGAAGACCTTGGGCCCCAGCCTCTTCATATCCCGTTGTGCCATTAATCTGTCCCGCAAAGAACAAACCATTGATCGAACGGGTTTCTAACGAATGCTTTAAATCTCTTGGGTCAAAATAATCGTACTCAATAGCATAACCGGGACGCGTAATATGCGCCTTTTCAAGTCCGACGATTGAGTGAACCAACGATAACTGCACATCAAACGGTAAGCTTGTTGATATCCCGTTAGGATAAAGCTCTGTCGTTGTTAGGCCCTCAGGCTCAATAAATATTTGGTGAGATAATTTATCAGAAAAACGATGAATCTTGTCTTCAATGCTCGGGCAATAACGGGGCCCAGTGCCTTCTATAACACCGCTGAATAAAGGCGAACGATCTAGACCATCTCTAATAATATCGTGCGTTTGCTCATTGGTATGAGTAATCCAGCAACAACGTTGCTCGGGATGTGTTGTGGGAGAGCCATGCAGTGACATCACTGGACGGGGCTCATCGCCCCATTGTTCAGCCATAACTGAAAAATCAACAGAACGAGCATCAATGCGGGGTGGAGTGCCTGTTTTTAAGCGATCGGTGCGAGGACAAATTTCTCGTAATCGATCGGCCAAACCGATGGCTGCAGGATCACCTGCTCGTCCACCTTCAGTATTCTCCAACCCAACATGAATTTTACCCCGCAAGAAAGTGCCCGCGGTAAGTACAACTGTCGTTGATCTAAAGTTTAACCCTGTTTTAGTGCGTGCCCCGGTAACGCGCTCACCTTCAATCAGGACGTCTTCAACAGAGTCTTGGAAAATATCTAAACCTGGCTGGTTTAACAGTATTTGCCTGATTGCATTGCGGTAAAGCACTCTATCAGCTTGAGCGCGTGTTGCTCTTACTGCAGGCCCTTTGCGTGCGTTAAGCACACGAAACTGAATGCCTGCCTGATCGGTAGCTTGCGCCATAGCGCCGCCCATTGCATCAATTTCACGCACTAAGTGGCTCTTACCAATACCACCTATTGCGGGGTTACACGACATCTGTCCGAGCGTATCTATCGAGTGTGTGAGTAATAACGTGCGCGCACCCGAGCGCGCTGAGGCCAGTGCTGCCTCAGTCCCAGCATGACCGCCACCAATAACGATGACGTCGTAATGACAAGGGTATTCACTCATATTTCTGTTACCCAAAAACTATGGGTCAAATTCGGTCGGCTAGTATAAGTCTAAGCGCTGCAGTGGCAAACAGTACTTTGACAGGCGAAAGGGGGTGTTTCAGATCTGCTTACGTATCTTTATTGGCTATTTAACTCAGTTATTAAATATAAATTTATATTTCTTTAAGTAAGTTAGATATATAGATGTAGTTATTGTTAGAGGCCATAAATAAAGTGGATAACCGTTTTAACGGTAGCCATTGCATCAGTTTTGCTCTGTAGAAGTGTCCTGATAACTAATAAACAGTCGCTGTATTGCGCTGTGATGATTTGTGGTTAAGTCGATTATTGTCCTCTGTGATATCTATCCACAGAAAACCCCACACGCTTTTACGCTGTGTTGTGCACAGCGTTTATTCTATTGTTGAGTAGTTAACGCTTTGCAACGTAAACAAGAAAGCAAGTCGCTGAAAACGTCTGTGTAAGTTGTTAATTAGGGGGATAACCCGCATCAATTCATTGTATGAGCTGTGAATAAGGTCTGTATTGGCGCGCAGAGGCCGAGCGTTACTTTCCTATACAAAATGAACTAAAGATTTCTCCTAGAAGATCATCATTAGACATTTTTCCAGTAATTGCGCCAAGATAGTTGTGGGCGAGGCGCAAATCTTCCGCGAGTAGCTCGCCAGCCCCAGACGATAGAAACTGATCTTGAGCGGTTTCTAATAGTTCGATGGCTTGATTAAGTGCTTTGATATGACGTTCGCGGGCGCTGAAAAGGGTTTCTCCAGGTGACTTCAATCCTAACGCGTCGATTAATACGGCTTTTAAGGTATCTACACCTTCGCCGGTTTGTACGGAAATACCTACGACGGGAGAGTCGATATGATCAGAGTGCTCCCCTTTATTGATTACGCCAGGTGTTCGCCCACTGAGGTCTATTTTTGTTAAGACTTTAATGCAGTGACCCGTTAAGTCGAGCGTGTCAGTACTAACGATGTCTGTATCATCGACAAGATGAAGCGTTATGTCGGCCTGTGTAATGGCTTGTCTTGCACGTCTGACTCCCTCTTTCTCTATAACATCATCGGTTTCACGCAGACCTGCGGTATCAGTTAGGTAAATTGGTACACCGTCAATATTGATGTGTTCCTTAACAACGTCGCGCGTGGTGCCAGGTTGATCTGTCACGATAGCGATGGCGTCACCCGCGAGGTAGTTCATAAGGCTGCTTTTGCCCGCATTGGGTTTTCCGGCGAGAACAACAGTAGCGCCAGTGCGGTAAATCGCACCTTGCGCAGCGGCACTACACAGGGCGTGGGCATCTTCAAGCAACGTTGCTAACTGGTGAGCTACCTTACCTTCTGAAAGAAAATCTATTTCCTCTTCCGGAAAGTCAATGGCCGCCTCAACGTACATTCGCAGTGCAACCATTTGTCGAGCTATACCGTTTATATGTTCTGAAAATTTACCTTGTAAAGATGCTTGCGCTTGTCGAGCTGCGCTCTCTGTTTGTGCGTTAATAAGGTCAGCGATGGCTTCGGCTTGAACGAGATCTAGTTTCTCATTCAAAAACGCGCGTTCTGAGAACTCGCCAGCCCGTGCTTCTCGAGCACCAAGTTCTAAACACCGCCTCAAAATCATGCTCAGTATTAATTGCCCCCCATGACCGTGTAGTTCCACCACATCTTCACCGGTAAACGAGTGAGGGTTGGGAAAGTAGAGGATTAGGCCACTATCTATCGCGGCACCATCTTTGGCATAGAACTGTGTATAGGCGGCGTATCGAGGAGTAAGGACGGGTAAGTTACTAACGGTTTGGCCGATTGATAGCGCGTTAACACCTGACAGGCGAATAATACCCACACCGCCACTCCCAGACGGAGTGGCGATTGCTGCGATCGTGTCGGTATCCAAGCTTGTGGTTACGTCGCTCATAGACTCAGGTAGTTGTTCTTTAGTGCTTGAGCCCTTCTCTATCGATGGCGCGGGTAATAATAAATTGTTGAGTCATCGATAGCAGGTTGTTAACGACCCAATACAACACAAGACCCGCAGGGAACCAGAGGAAGAAAAAGGTGAAGATAACGGGAAGCCACTGCATAATTTTTGCTTGCATAGGATCGGGTGGCGGTGGATTCAGTTTTTGCATAAAGAACATTGATGCACCCATCATCAATGGCAACACGAAATAAGGATCCATTACTGATAGATCGTTAATCCACAGAGCAAAGGGTGCTTGCCTTAATTCAACCGACTCCATTAGCACCCAGTAAAGGGCAATAAACACGGGCATTTGAATCAAAATGGGTAGGCAGCCTCCCATTGGGTTAATCTTTTCTTTTTTGTACAGCTCCATCATTGCTTGGGACTGTTTTTGCTTATCGTCGGCGTATTCCTCTCGGATGCTTTGCATTTTCGGCTGTACTTTGCGCATTTTAGCCATCGATCGATAGCTAGCAGCGGAGAGCTTAAAGAACGCCCCTTTAACAAAGACGGTCAACAATATAATCGCAACACCCCAGTTCCCAACAAAGGATTGAATTTTTGTTAGTAGCCAGAATAAAGGCTGTGCAATCCACCAAAGCCAACCATAGTCGACGGTCAGCTCAAGGTGTGGAGATATCTCTGCAAGCGTGTATTGGTCTTTTGGACCAACATAAAGATTCATTGAATAACTACCCGTTTGGCCTGGATCAACGATAACGGGTGAGCTAGTAAAGCCGGCAATGTTAAACCCAGCTTGTGTTTGCCGCGTTGAATAGGCGTGGCTTTGATTTGCGTCGGGTATCCAAGCACTTAAAAAATAGTGTTGCATCATGGCGATCCAACCGCCTTGATAGGTGTTTTTCCATGGCTCGTCTGCGATATCAGCGAAGCTGAACTTTTTAAACCGATCATCCGTGGTTGTTGTTGCAGCACCTAAAAATGGCTGCATACCAAAGCCGCTTGTGTCCGCTGCGGGTGGCAGTGTGCTGTCACGCTTTAATTGTGCAAAGGGGACCGCGTCCCAGCGTGCGTTGCCGTTGTTTGTGATCTCGTAACTAATGTCTACAAGGTAGCTATTGGCAGCAAAAGTAAAGGTTTTAGTGACTTCAACGGCCTTCTGGGTATCGATAGTGGTTAGTGTCACTGAAAGAGGCTGATTACCTACCTGCAGATATTCCGTTTGATCGCTGCGATAAATTGCGCGCTCCGGAGTATCGATGCCGTCACGGCCGACGAAACCGCTTTGGGCGACGTAGGTTCTTGTGTTGTTTTTTTCGAGAATAACAAATGGAACGTCTGGATTGTCGATATTGTCTGGAAAACGTGGCAGGCCCGCTTCAACAATATCACCGCCCACTAAGTCTATAACCAATTGTAGTGTGTTAGTGGTCACTGTTATGAGTGATGAAGCATTGTCTTGCAGCGGCACAGGTTCATTACTTTGAATGATCCCTGTGACGTCGGGCAACTCGTCAGTATCAGCTAGTGCTTGTTGTTCGAGCGCTACCGTATCTAAAGGAATGGAGTTATCGCTTTGTGGTTGAGCTAAACGCACGCGGTCTTCGACTTGGGAATTCTCCGCTCTAAAAGCAGTCCATTCTCCGAGGAGTATAATTGCGAGGGCTGCGCTTGCAGCAATTAACAGGTAACGCTGAATATCCATAAAAAATCATTCTAGTGTTGGTGATAGTAAGTGTGGCTCAGCTCTTTGGCACCGGATCATACCCGCCTTCATGCCAAGGATGACACCGTCCAATGCGTTTTACGCCCATCCAAGTCCCTTTTATTGGGCCGAAACGCTCGATAGCCTCTTCTGTGTAGCGCGAACACGTTGGCTCAAAACGGCAAGACCGGCCAACCCAAGGGCTCAATATAAGTCTGTATAACTTAATTAATCCGATTAAAAATCGCTGTAAGCCTACGTTAATATAGTCAATGGCTCTATTCATGGCGTAGCGGCGCCGGCGTTAGGTTCTAGTTTCTTCCAGAGGCCGTGCAGTTGTGTGCGTATATCGTGATTGCTCAATTCATGAAGATTACGGCGAGCCAAGAAAACCAGATCGTAAGGTGCGCTCGGAGGATGACAACGAAAATGCTCCCGCACTAGACGTTTAATACGATTGCGTTCAACGGCTAACTTAACATTTTTCTTAGCAATAACTAGCCCAATACGAGAATGGCTTTGTTCAGAGGGAAGGGCAAGCAAAAGGGCGTACCGATTGGACGCCCTTTTTGTGTTGCAGTCAAAAACTTGACTGAAATCTTTTTTAGATAGCAGTCGCGACTGTCTGGGGAACGACTGACTGACGGTTTGCAAGGTCCTTGCCAAGGTCAGCTTCAGTCACGCGCGACAGCAGGACATCAGTTCTCAGGCTGAGAGCTGGCGTCGACCGCGAGCACGACGACGAGCAATAACCTTGCGGCCGCCTTTAGTTGCCATGCGTGCACGAAAACCGTGGGTACGCTTACGTTTTAATACACTGGGTTGGAAAGTACGCTTCATGATGACAACCTGTTAAATCGATAAACAAAGGGGCGCGGAGTATAGTGACTCGCGGCCAGCCTGACAAGGGGCTGGCCGCCATAAATTAAATTATCACAAAGACGAAAAAAAACCGCATGTTAGTAACCACTTGCACGGATAGCCCCAATAAAAAATCTTTTCGTTGTGCGGCGATCACAAAGTTTATTATTTATCAGCCGGTTACGCAAAAGATATAAACAGGTTATGCACAGCTGTTAATAATTAGGCCCTTGCGCGGAGTTTTATCTTGGTTTAGGAGGGTGAGAATCTCGTAAGCCAATGAAAAGTATGAATAAAAAAAATTTTGAATTATTTTGTTATTTGTGGATAACTACGCACTCAAATAACAACAAGTTTATCCCCTTTGTCTGAAAGAGGGTTTAGAACAAACCGGAGACCGTCTTAAAGTGACCATCGAAGCAATTCCCTCTGATGCCTGGCAATACTGCTTAACCCGCCTGCGTGGAGACGTCCCACTGCAGCAATTTAATACATGGATACGCCCTTTGAGCGTGGCGAGCACTGATGACGGTCTTGTTTTAGCCGCACCCAACCGCTTTATTCGTGATTTCGTCGATAATAAGTATGGCGAGCTAATAGATGGCTTTTTTCGAGAAACCGCAGGCGATAACACGCAATCAGTAACCATCGTGGTTGGTGACAGCGGAGAAACGACACCCACTCTCGCAACACCTGCTTCCGCAACAACAGTAGCGCGCGGCGATTTCGGTGCTGGTAGTTCGCCTGTGATTGCAGATATTCCTGATATCGCGGCCAGGGCCCGCCAACATATTCAACAACCTGCAACCTCGCCAGTGACGAGCAAGTCACTCGTAAAGCCCCCGACAAGACTGGCATCGTCGCCGGTTCCCGCTCATCAAAGCAGCTTGGTAGAAGGCTACACTTTTCAGAGTTTCGTTGAAGGCAAAAGCAATCAGTTAGCGTTGGCGGCAGCGCAGCAAGTCGCTGAGCACCCTGGGGACTCGTATAACCCACTGTTTCTTTACGGCGGCGTTGGTTTAGGTAAGACCCACTTAATGCATGCTGTCGGTAATGCGATGTTGGCGAAAAACCCACAAGCAAAAATCGTTTACCTCCACTCTGAACGCTTTGTTGCTGACATGGTTAAAGCGCTGCAGCTCAACGCTATCAGTGATTTTAAGCGCTATTACCGCTCCGTCGATGCCCTCTTGATTGATGATATTCAATTCTTTGCGAACAAAGATCGATCTCAAGAAGAGTTTTTTCATACGTTTAACGCCTTGCTCGAGGGTGGTCAGCAGATGATTCTGACGTGCGACCGATATCCGAAAGAGATCGATGGCTTAGAAGAGCGACTTAAGTCGCGGTTCGGCTGGGGCTTAACGGTTGCGGTAGAGCCCCCCGAGCTGGAGACGCGGGTCGCTATTTTGATGAAAAAAGCTGAGCAGTCGAATATAGACTTATCGCCTGAGGCGGCGTTTTTTATTGCGCAACGGATCCGATCTAACGTTCGAGAGCTAGAGGGTGCGTTAAAACGGGTCATCGCAAGCGCTCATTTCACTGGCCGCCCGTTCGATATAGACTTGATTAAAGACAGCCTTAAAGACCTTTTGGCGTTGCAGGATAGGCAAATAAGTCTTGATAACATGAAAAAAATTGTGGCTGAATACTATAAAATAAAGGTTGCCGATTTAATGTCGAAACGACGGAGCCGATCTATTGCTCGTCCTCGGCAGGTTGCCATGGCTCTTGCCAAAGAACTAACAAACCATAGTTTGCCTGAAATTGGTGATAGTTTTGGTGGCAGAGACCACACGACAGTTCTGCACGCATGTCGTAAGATTAAGGAGCTGCGCGAAACGAATTCGGATATTCGCGAAGACTACAAGAATTTATTGCGCTCGCTAACGACCTAAGGTGCTTAGGAAGGGTGGTGCAGCCGTCTGGCCAGGAGCAACTTGAACCATGAAATTTAGCATTTCTCGAGACGCATTAATTAAGCCCCTCAATTTAGTCGCGGGCGTTGTTGAGCGTCGACAAACATTACCTATCCTGTCCAATGTTTTGTTGAGTCTTGAGGGCGATCAGCTTTCCCTGACAGGAACAGACCTCGAAGTAGAGCTTGTAGGAAGAGTTACTTTGGCGGCATCTGGCGTTGATGGCGATATTACTGTTCCTGCCAGAAAGCTGGTTGATATCTGCAAATCACTTCCGGACGGTTCCGATATAGAATTCAGTGTAGAGGCTGGGAAAGCCACTGTTAAAGCGGGTCGTAGCCGATTCACTCTATCGACCTTGCCTGCCTCTGAATTTCCATCTGTTGAAGAGGCGCAGGGCGAACTATCTCTCGAATTGCCGCAAAAAATGGTTAAGCGACTCATCGAGCGAACGGCTTTTGCCATGGCCCAACAAGATGTCCGCTACTACTTAAACGGTATGCTGCTGGAAATACGCTCGGGTCGTTTGCGAATGGTAGCCACTGATGGCCACCGTTTGGCGTTGTGCACGTCCCCCGATGCGGTCGATGCGGGCGACGCTGCCGTTATTATTCCTCGTAAAGGCGTGCTTGAGTTATCACGTCTGCTAGAAGGTGATGAGACTATCCGGTTGGTTATTGGCAGTAATCATGTGCGCGCAGCTAACGCCCAATATACGTTTACCTCTAAGTTAGTCGATGGCAAGTTCCCTGAGTATGAGCGCGTGTTACCTAAGTCTCCTGATAAGTCAGTCATTGGTGATCGTCTGGAGCTTAAGCAGGCATTTACTCGAACGGCAATTTTGTCCAACGAGAAATATCGCGGTGTGAGGCTGAAGTTAAGTAACGACGCCCTCGAAATCACGGCAAACAACCCGGAACAGGAGCAGGCAGAGGAGCTGGTCGCCGTTGAGTATCAGGGCGACGATCTAGAAGTTGGCTTCAATGTTAGTTACTTGCTCGATGTTTTGTCGGTTTTAGACGGCAAGCAAGTCCGGTTATCGCTGGCGGATTCGGCAAGCAGTGCTTTGCTTGAAGAGGCTGAGGCGGGCGATTCGCTGTACGTCGTTATGCCTATGCGACTTTAATCATTATTTTCATTTGCCTCCTTTCGCACCGTAGGTCGGAGTTTTGTGCGTATTATTAGTGCGAGTGTCTCTGGCGTCCGCAATTTAACGTCGGACACGATTGAGTTTCACCCTCAGGGCAACGTTTTCTTTGGTTTGAATGGCAGCGGTAAAACCAGCGTATTGGAGGCGCTCCACCTACTTGCAATGGGGCGCTCTTTTAGAAGCCACTCTCTTCGACCCGTCATTCATCATGATGCACAGAGCTGTATGGTTACAGCGAAGGTCGAAAAGGCCGGGCTGGTTCAGCATATGGGTATGGAGAGGACCCGTTCGGGCGATTCAACACTAAGACTCAATGGTAAAAACGTGGCCTCGCTATCGAGCCTGGCGGAGCTGCTACCGCTGGTTCTATTAGATACGGAGGGATTGGAGCTGATTTTTGGCAGCCCCGACAACCGCCGACGTTACCTCGATGGCACATTGTTCCACGTGGAACATTTGTTTCTCGAGGTATGGCGGCGCTACCAACGTACACTTAAACAGCGAAATGCAGGCCTTAGGCGTGGTATCATGGCGTCGGATGATGCGTGGTTAGCGGATTTGGCGCGTGCGGGTGATGCACTGACCGAAACGCGCCGTAGCTTGGCGCTTCGGCTGGCTGCTGCTTTTAAGGATGTGGCGGGACGCCTAAGCCCTTCGCTCTGCAATATAGACTTGGTATTTAAGCAGGGTTGGGATGAGCGAGTGCAGTTAATCGACGCGCTAGCCGGCAGTGTGGAGTCCGATCATCAGCGCGGATTTACTCAGCTAGGCCCACATCGGGCAGATTTACGGCTGCGCTTGGATGGTCGGTCCGCCGCGGATAATTTGTCGAGAGGCCAGGCCAAGCTGGCAGTAGCTGCTCTGAGGTTGGCGCAAGGCGTTGTTCTGGCTGAGAGCCAGGGTGTTCCACCGGTTTATTTGGTGGACGACATCACGGCGGAGCTGGATGAAAACCACGCCGCAAAGGTGTGCGAAATATTAGTATCGCAGGGCGGGCAAGTGTTTATCGCTGCGGTGGAGTCGGGCGAAGTGGCTCGATTTTGGCCCGAACGGGCGTTTAAAATGTTCCACGTGGAACAGGGTACAATCAAAGCCTTGACTTGAATCGCGATTGATTCGGTCTTTGATATGGAATAAGTGATGACAGATAACGACGTTACGGCACAACAAGGTGAATACGATTCATCGAGCATTAAGGTTCTGAAAGGGCTCGATGCCGTTCGCAAGCGCCCAGGTATGTATATTGGAGACACCGATGACGGCACCGGGCTGCATCATATGGTGTTTGAGATAGTCGATAACTCGATTGACGAAGCTTTGGCGGGCCACTGCTCCCAGATCGATATTGTTATTCATCCCGATGAGTCGGTGTCGGTATCCGATGATGGCCGTGGAATACCCACAGAAGTCCACGAAGAGGGCGTTTCTGCTGCCGAAGTTATTATGACTGTGCTTCATGCGGGCGGTAAGTTCGACGACAACACGTATAAAGTATCGGGCGGACTGCACGGCGTAGGTGTGTCGGTGGTGAATGCTCTTTCGGAGCACTTGCAGCTGACAATTCGTAGGCAAGGCAAGTTACACGAGCAAATTTATCGCCATGGCGTACCCGATGCTCCGTTAGCGGTTGTGGGAGAGACTGACACTACAGGCACTTCCGTGCGCTTTAAGCCCTCCCCAGAAACGTTCACAAATATTGAATTTCATTTCGAGATTTTGGCTAAACGCCTGAGAGAGTTGGCTTTTCTCAATAGCGGCGTGAATATTGTTCTAACGGATGAGCGGTCCGGCAGAACTGAAACCTATTGTTACGATGGTGGTTTAAGCGCTTTTGTCGATTATTTAAACAAAGGCAAGACCACGATGAGCCGTGCTTTCCACTTTCAAGAGGACGTTGAGGGCGGTGTTGGCGTTGAGGTTGCTCTGCAATGGAATGATACTTTTTCTGAGAATATTTTCAGTTATACCAATAATATTCCTCAGCGAGATGGCGGTACTCACTTGGCCGGTTTTCGCGCGGCGCTAACGCGTGCTTTAAACGCCTACATTGAGCGTGAAGGCCTTGCCAAAAAAGCGAAGGTGAATACAACGGGCGATGACGCGAGGGAGGGTTTGACCGCTATTGTTTCGGTGAAAGTCCCCGATCCTAAATTTTCGTCTCAAACAAAAGACAAATTAGTATCAAGCGAGGTGAAGACGGCGGTAGAGCAAGCTATGGGCGCTCGATTTAACGAGTATCTGCTTGAAAGTCCTCAAGATGCCAAGCAAATTGTTGGAAAAATGCTCGACGCAGCACGTGCGCGCGAAGCAGCGCGCAAAGCACGGGAAATGACGCGACGAAAAGGGGCTTTAGATATTGCTGGTTTGCCTGGCAAGCTAGCCGACTGTCAGGAGCGTGACCCGGCACTGTGTGAATTGTATTTGGTGGAAGGGGATTCTGCAGGAGGGTCAGCGAAGCAAGGCCGTAATCGTAAGTTTCAAGCAATTCTACCGTTGAAAGGTAAGATTCTTAACGTTGAGAAAGCGCGATTCGACAAAATGCTAGGCTCGGCTGAAGTAGGCACGATCGTTACAGCCCTTGGCTGTGGTATCGGCAAAGACGAGTTTAATCCGGACAAGCTTCGCTACCACAGCATTATTATCATGACCGACGCCGATGTTGACGGCTCACATATTCGAACGCTGTTGTTAACATTTTTCTTCCGTCAAATGCGGGAATTAATCGATCGTGGGCATGTTTATATCGCTCAACCGCCGCTCTACAAGTTAACCCGAGGTAAAAATAGCCAGTACTTGAAAGATGAGCAGGCGTTTGAGAATTACTTAACCCAAAACGCAATCGACGGTGCGTCTTTGCATGTCAATGCCGATGCCCCAGGTATTTCTGGAGAGGGTTTAGCGGGTCTCATAGCGCAATTCCAGGGTGTTGAAAGCACGGTTAACCGTCTGTCACGAATTTATCCGCCGATGGTCTTGTGGCAGCTTCCGTACATTAAGGCGTTGGCAGTTGAGCAATTGAGCGATGAGGCCGAAGTACAAGCGTTCGCAGACACGTTAAGTGAGCGCTTACTACACGTTAGCGATAAGCGAACTGGCTTTACAGTTCACCTTTCACAAGATCCTGAGCGAGGCCACTTTTACCCTGTTGTACGTCAAACCTCACACAGCTTGGCGACGGATATACCCTTACAGCTCGCGTTTTTTGCGAGTAAAGAGTACGCCGCAATGGTGTCGCTGGGCGATTCAGTGCGAGATTTGATAGAACCTAGCGGCTATTTTAAACGGGGTGAAAAGATCTTTGAAACCGAGGACTTTGCTAAAGGGCTCGAGTGGTTGCTTGCCGAAGCGCGTAAAGGGGTATCGGTACAACGGTACAAAGGTTTGGGTGAGATGAATCCCGGTCAGCTATGGGAAACAACTATGGATCCAGACGTTAGGCGCATGTTGAAAGTGACCATTGACGACGCGATTCTCGCTGATCAGATGTTCACTACTCTCATGGGTGATGACGTAGAGCCCCGGCGTGCCTTTATTGAAGCGAACGCCTTGGCCGTTGAGAACCTGGACGTATAGAGCCGGTGGGATAGCTGGTTGGATCAGTCCTCTGAATCCGCCACGCTGTCCTGGTTTGACATGTTCTCATTTGGAACAGGATCGTTTACAAAAAGCCCTTTAAGAAGCCGGTCGTCTGTATCGTCGTTTATTACCGATAACTGGTCGGGGAAAGGCCTGTTGGCTTTTTGAGATATCTGCTGAAAGCGCTCTACTTTACTGTGTAATCCTTGACGCCCAGCCAGCGCAGTGACGGTGTCATTGTATTTGCGACTGGCCGTGTGAAGCGTAGCCCCCAATCCCAGCAACCGCTCGGCGACCAAACTTACGCTGTTGTAAATGTCACCTGCACTATCGGCAATCTCTCTTGCTTCGGCATTGCTGCGCTCGACCATCCATAGATTTGAAACGGTGCGTAAAATTGGCATCAGCGTTGTGTGCGATACCATCACAACCCCTTTTTGGTAGCCGTAGCTAAATAATTCTCTGTGGTTCTTCATCACTTCGATGTAAGCGGGCTCGACCGGCATAAACATCAGTACAAAGTCCGGACTGTCCATGCCTGGTAAGCGCGAATAATCTTTGTTCGCTAAGCTGTCGATGTGTGCTTTTACCGCAGTAACGTGGCGACTGATGGCAATAGCAGCTTGAGCCTCTGAGTCCGCTGCGACCGCCGCTTCGTAGTCGATCAGGGAGACCTTGCTGTCGACGATTAAATTTTTACCTTCCGGTAGTCGAATGACAAAATCGGGTAAAAAGCGCTGTCCTTTGTCGTCCTTGAAGGTCGGTTGAGCGTCATAATGCTCTCCGGGACGTAAGCCTGCGAGTTCTAACGTCCTTTCTAATTGGGCTTCCCCCCAATTACCAACGAGCTTCTTATCGCCTTTGAGTGCTTTGGTTAAGTTCGTTGCGTCACTGCTAATGCCCAGCCCGACTTTTTCTAGAGAGCGGATTTGTTCTGTGAGGGCGCTGGTGTTTTTCAGCATGTCACCATGGACTTCATTTACACGACGTTGAAATCCATCGATCTTTTCTGACAATGGTTTGAGGATTGCGCCAATGTTCTTGGCGTTTTTCTCTTGAAGCTCATTGTCTCGAGCTGTTAGGAACTCCCGGCTAAGGTTCTCGAATTCGATGCGTAACTGTTGTCGGTTTGCCTCGAAAGATTCGAGCTGCTGTTTCAAGCTATGCTCTCGCTCCTCCGCCCGAGCTTGAGCGCCACTAAGCTCGACTTGTAGCTGAGTATTGCGGGTTTGTTGGGCGTTCGCGTCGCTTTTAAACTGCTCACAGTCACGCATCAAGCTCGCACTCTGTAATTGATGCTGCTCAAGCTCGCGTTGCTGATCGTTAAATTGGGCGTTGAGCTCCCTCTGCCTGGCGCGCGTTTTTAGCCACAAAACAGTTGCCCACAAGCCGCCAGCGGTGGCGACTAGCGTGCTGATTAGAAGAGGTTCCACCGTTGAGCCCACAGCTTACATCTGCGCGATGTCTGCGATGCTGACGAATTGGTTGCGCAACTCCGTCAGTAAACGGTGCCGATTACGTCGCAGGTCAGCGTCTTCACAATTAACCATCACCTTGTCGAAGAACGCATCAACGGGGGCGTGTAACTGCGATAGTATGCTCAAGGCCTCTGAGTACTTACCCTGTGCTAACAAGGGCTCTAATGCTTGCTTGGTGTGCGTGAGATTCTCAAATAATGCTTTTTCTTCAGGTTCTATTAAGTCACTACCGGTGACAGGGCCTGACAGGTCGTCCGCTGACTTAGCCAAAATGTTGGCAACGCGTTTGTTCGCGGCAGCTAGCCCTGTAGCCGCGTCAGACTCGGCAAATGTACTGAGTGCTTTCACGCGGTGATCAATTTCCGCTGGGTTATCTATTCCCGTAGCAAGTACGGCGCGAAGTATACCGACGCCAATGTCTTGATCTTCGTACCATGCTCTAAGTCGTTCTAGGATGTATTCAGTGACCAGCGTGGCGACATCGTTATCGATCAGCCCGGACTCAAAACCCTTGGCAGCTTGGCCGCAAATCTCGTGCAGGCTGAGGTTTGAGTCCAGCTCAATCAAAATTCGAACAATACCGACGGACGCGCGACGTAATGCAAAGGGATCTTTGGACCCGGTAGGGACTTGTCCGATACCAAAAATACCCACCATGGTGTCAAATCGATCAGCCAATGCGACGGACGCAGCTTCATTGGTCGTGGGTAGCGCATCCCCAGAAAACTTTGGCCAGTAGTGTTGTTCGATGGCCTCCACAACCGCATTATCTTCACCGTCATGCCTCGCATAGTGAGCGCCCGCTATTCCTTGAAGCTCCGGGAATTCGAGCACCATGTCTGAAACGAGATCACATTTCGCGAGGGTCGCCCCGCGCTTCGCTATGTCGCTATTGGCACCTAAGGCCAGTGCCAGCCAACCCGCGAGGGCAGTTACACGTTGGGTTTTATCGGCCACCGTTCCCAGCTTGTGCTGGAAAACCACACCTTCAAGCCGCGTTTGCCGACTTGCTAAGGTGGTTTGTTTGTCGGTTTCGAAGAAGAACACGGCATCACTCAAGCGCGGGCGGATGACCTTCTCGTTACCCTCAATAACTGTCGCAGGGTTGCTGCTTTCGATATTACTCACCGTGATAAACAGTGGTAAAAGTTGATTCTTAGAATCTAGCAGGTGGAAATATTTTTGATGCTCTCGCATAGAAGAGATTAAAGCTTCTGCGGGCACTTGCAGAAACTTGGCATCAAAACTTCCTTTGAGAGCAACAGGCCACTCGACGAGCCCTGTTACCTCGTTTAGCAGGTCGTCTCCAATAACCGCAACGGAGCCCTCTGCGTCTGCAATCTTTAAGACTTGCTCTTTAATGAGTGCTCGGCGCTCAGTGAAGTCGGCGATTACCCACCCATGTCGTAAGGCTTCTTGATAATCTTTGGCGTGTCCAAGTTCGATAGCATGGGGCGCATGGAAACGATGTCCTTGGGTAAAGCGATCTGCTTGCAATTCAAAAAGCTCTACAGGAACAACGTGATTATCGAGTAGCGCCACCAACCATTGAACTGGGCGGAGAAATTCGCTGCGGCCTCTGCCCCAGCGCATACGTTTCGCCACAGGTATACCCGAAACAGCCTCACTGATTATTTGCCCTGCGACCGCGGAAATATTGACCCCTGCTACTGTGCGGGTAAGCCCTACGCGAGTACCTTTATCCGTGTCTATCAACTCAAGATCATCGGGCTCAATGCCCTGCTTACGCGCGAAGCCCGCAGCCGCACCCGTCCAATTGCCATCACCGTCTTTGGCCGCGCTCGCAGGTGGCCCCAATATCTGCTCATTGATATCGGGCGCTACGCGTGTCACACCGGTGATGAGCGCAGCAAGACGGCGGGGCGTCGCGAACCATGAAGCTTGTTCAAAGAGTAAGCCGCGATCGTTTAAGCCCCGCGCGATACCGTCACAGAGTGCCTGTCCCATCTCCGCTAAAGGGCCGGCAGGTAACTCTTCGGTGCCGAGTTCAAATAACAGAGAAGCAGTAGTGTCTGAACTCATTCTTGGTTCTCCAATGCTTGTGCACGCAGGTCGGCATCTGCCTGAGGAAAGCCCAGCGCTGCGCGTGCGTCGAAGTACGCTTTAGCCGTCGCTTTAGCGAGCGTCCTGACGCGCAAGATATAACGCTGCCGCTCGGTTACACCGATCGCGTGTCGGGCATCGAGCAAATTGAATGCATGGGACGCTTTCATGACGTGTTCATAAGCGGGTAAGGGAAGCTTTTTATCCACTAGACGAATAGCTTCTCGCTCGCAAAAATCAAACGTTTGAAAGAGCTGGCTGGTATCCGCTTCTTTAAAGTTGTAGGTAGATTGCTCGACTTCGTTTTGATGAAAAACATCGCCGTAGGTGACGGGGCCGGCAGGCGTTTGAGCCCATATCAGATCGTAGACAGACTCAACATTTTGCAAATACATAGCAATACGTTCTAGTCCGTAAGTTATTTCTCCTGTGACAGGGAAGCACTCAAGCCCGCCAGCCTGTTGAAAGTAGGTAAATTGTGAAACTTCCATACCGTTGAGCCAGACCTCCCAGCCTAAGCCCCAGGCGCCTAATGTCGGTGACTCCCAGTTGTCTTCTACAAAACGCACGTCATGCTCGAGAGCGTCGATACCGACAGCTTCTAGGCTATCGAGGTAGAGCTGCTGAAAGTTAGGTGGACTAGGCTTCATTACGACTTGAAATTGGTAGTAGTGTTGGAGCCGATTGGGGTTCTCACCGTAGCGGCCATCTGCAGGTCGACGGCTTGGTTGCACGTAGGCCGCGTTCCAGTTTTCGGGCCCGATGGCGCGTAGGAATGTCGCCGGATGAAATGTGCCCGCACCGACTTCCATATCCAGCGGTTGGAGGATTACGCAGCCGTGGCTGCCCCAGAAGTTCTGCAAGCGCAGAATAAGCTCTTGAAAAGTCTCAGGAATCACAGTGTGGCCCAGAAAATATGAATAGTTAGCTTAGTATACCTGCGATAGGCACGGCATAATAATCAACACGTCCATATGTCACGAGATTTCTTTTGATAAAATCCTTAGTTAACGTAATGCGCAATCACCTTGCTTTATGGCTGGTAACACTCGGTTTGTGGTCTTGTTCGCGTCTACCTTTGGAAACAGCGAGATCGTTAGGTCGTTGGCTTGGCGTTAGGTACTGGGCGATGGATACACGAGGTAGGCGGGTGGTTGAACGCAACATCGCGCTTGCCTATCCCCAGCTCAGCCGAGCAGAGCAAAGGCAGATGGCCCTTCAAACTCTGCAAGAAACGGGTGCGCTTGCGTTAGAAATGGGCCATGTTTGGCGTCTCCCTTGGAGCGAGACAGCATCATTAATAGGCGAGGTAGAGGGCGCTGAAGCGGTGCGCGCGGCGCTAGCATCGGGGAGCGGGGTTATTGTGTTAGCGCCGCACCTGGGTAACTGGGAGGTCTTGGGCCTACATCTTGCTACTTTGGGTGACATGGTTGCTCTGTATCAGCCGCCGAAGATTACCGAGTTGGCAGCACTTATTAAACATTCTCGTGAACGCAGCGGCGGACGTCTAGTCGCGACCGATCCCCGTGGTATCGCCGCATTGGTAAAAAGTGTCAAACGTGGCGGGATATCAGGTATCTTGCCTGATCAGGTTCCCAACAGTGAAGTGGGCGCGCTTAACGTGCCGTTCATGGGAGTCGAGTGTGGGACGGCATCACTGGGTATTAACCTTATAAACCGCACAGGCGCGCAGGCCTTTATGGGAGCCGCGTTTCGGGTGCCGGGTGGGTTTAAGGTGCGCTATGTGCCTGTGTCCCAAGCGATTTATGCTGACGATGCAAAGCAGGCCCTAACGGCGATGAACAGCGAAGTTGAAATGTTTTTAAACGGCTACGAAGCCCAATATCAATGGTTGTATAAGCGGTTTCGTTGTCGACCAAAGAGCGACATCGACCATTACAGAGATTTAAAAGCACCTAGAGCCCCGGAGGGGTAATGAAACAATTTTACGGCAAACTTATCGCCGGCGTATTAGGTTTTATCACCCTTGGGCCTGTAGGTTTACTTTTTGGTTTGGTTATCGGCCATGCGTTTGACCGAGGTTTGTGGCAAGCACTGCAAGCGGCGAGCCCCGACGCACTTGTCGCGGTCCAGCGCCAGTTCCTTGATACGACCTTTACCTTGTTAGGGTATGTGGCGAAGGCCGATGGGCACATCAGCGAGGCCGAAATTACTCACGCAGAGAGTCTATTCCGGCAGCTACGCCTAAACCCTGCTCAGCGCCAGTCGGCTATTTTGCGCTTCAAAGAAGGTGCCGAGTTGGGTTTTAACCCTCAAGCAACGGTCGCGGCATTTGCGCAGAAAGTGGGCTCGCGGCGGCAGCTACAACAAACGTTATTTGCATTTTTGGCGACTATGGCGCTTGCCGACGGAAAATTTGATCAGCCTGAGCGCGAGGCGTTACACACGATTGCGCGACTTTTAGGTGTGTCTGCCGCTGAGGTTGATCGTCTGGTTTCCATGATCTCAGCACAGGCTCGTTTTCATGCGGGTGGTGGCCGTAGTTATTCACGTGCGGGAGGGATGGGTCAGCAAGCGCCTCGCAATCAGCTAGCTGATGCTTATCAAGCATTGGGCGTTAGTAGTGATGTCAGTGATGTCGACCTCAAAAAAGCCTATCGACGTTTAATGAGTGAGAACCACCCAGATAAGCTCATGTCAAAAGGTGTGCCGGATGAAATGATGAAGCTCGCAACCGAGCGAGCCCAGGAAATATCTACGGCGTATCAGGTTATTCGTGAATCAAGGGGATTCAAATAGCGCTGTCATCGCCGTTTGGTGTTACGGCGGTAAATCTCAATGTCAGGAGTGTATTAAGGTCGCCAGAACGCGGGCGTAAACAACACGAGCAGTGTGAAGACTTCCAAGCGACCAAGCAGCATGGCAATGCACAGGATAATCTTTCCTAGATCACCGACTAAGGCATAATTTTCCGCTACGACGCCTAGGCCTGGGCCAAGATTATTAAGCGACGCCGCTACAGCAGAGAAGGCCGACGTGAAATCAAGGCCGGTTGCCAGTAACAGCAACATGATTGTCACAAAACAAAACATATAAACGGCGAAAAAACTCCAAACTGCGCTAACAACCGACGGTTCAACGCGCCGGGAGTCTAGCTTTAATGGAATGACTGCATTGGGGTGCAGCAATTGCTTAAGCTCTCGCATTCCCTGATTAAAAATCAAGAGCAGGCGCATTGCTTTCATACCACCGCCTGTGGATCCGGCACAGCCACCCATAAACGACAACATCAGCAATAAAAAGGGGAGAAAGTTCGGCCATGAGGCAAAATCTTGTGTCGCAAACCCCGTAGTCGTTGCAATAGAGACCGTTTGGAACAAGCCGTGAATAAGGCTTTCGGACGATGAGGGCAATGTTTTAGTAACGATTAATGTCACGCAGGTAATGATTGTCGCAAGAACGATGACCGCACTGAAGAAAGATGTTTCGGAATCGTGTCGATAGATATCAAGGCTTCGACGCTGGAAAGCAATAAAGTGCAAGCCAAAATTTACGGCTGAGATCACCATGAAAACGGTGCAAATAAATAAGATAGCCGAGCTATCAAAGTAGCCCATACTTGCGTCGTGAGTAGAAAACCCGCCGATAGCAACGGTTGAAAAAGCATGGCAAACCGCATCAAAGGCCGTCATGCCAGCGATCCAATAGGCACTTGCACAAGCGATGGTTAAACCGGCGTAAATTATAAACAGCGCTTTGGCAGTACCCGTAATTCGAGGCGTAAGCTTTCGGTCTTTCGATGGGCCTGCACTTTCCGCTCGATAGAGCTGCATGCCGCCGATGCCGAGCATTGGGAGTATGGCTACCGCAAGGACAATTATGCCTATACCGCCAAGCCATTGCAGCAGCTGCCTATAGAGCAGCAAAGATTTGGGCAGGTTATCTAGCCCTACAATCACAGTTGCGCCGGTTGTCGTCAGTCCTGAAATCGACTCAAAGATTGCGTCGGCAACTGACATGTTCAACTCTTTCGCTGCAATGAAAGGAACCGCGCCAAAGATACCGAGAACAATCCAAAAAAGAGCCGTGACCAAAAATCCGTCTCTAATCCGTAAATCTGTCCGCGCGCCTCGGGTGGGCAGCCAAAGAGCCAAGCCCGCAAGAATATTAGTGCCAAATGCGATAGCGAAGGCATCGCCAGACCGATCCCCTGCGAGTAAACCAGTGAGCAGGGGGGGAAGCATGGCGACACTGAACAACATCAGAAGGACGCCGATGATGCGCAGAGAAACTTTAATATGCATCAGAAGAACCCAAAACCAACGGCGAATAAGCGTTCAACATCAGCAATCCGATTTCTATCAGTGAGAAATAAGATGACGTGGTCTTGGCTTTCCACGACTACGTGGCTGTGGGCAATAATCACCTCTTGTCCACGCAAGATTGCACCAACACTAACGCCCTCAGGCAGGTTGAGCTCATCGAGCCTGCGGCCGACAATGTTTGAGGACCGTGAGTCGCCAACCGCGGTCAGCTCAATAGCTTCGGCGGCGCCGCGGCGGAGCGAGTGAACATTAGAGATATCCCCTCGTCTGACGTGGGTAAGCAGGCTGCCAATAGTGATTTGTTGCGGTGAGATGGCAATGTCGATTTCTTGGCCGACCAAATCGGCGTAGGCGGAGTTGGTGATTAAAGTAATCACTTTTTTTGCACCCAGACGTTTCGCAAGCATCGACATCATAATGTTTGATTCGTCGTTGTTGGTCAGTGCGCAGAATACGTCGGTGTTCTCGATATTCTCTTGCAATAAAAGCGCGGGCTCATTGGCGCTCCCATTGAGAACAATGGTTTCCTCGAGCATTTCCGAGAGTGTTCGGCAACGCTCGTAGGACAGCTCTAAGACTTTAACTTGGTATTGCCGCTCTAGTTTCGCTGCCAGTGTGGCTCCAATGTTGCCTCCGCCGGCAATCATCACGCGCCGATAGGGTTCGTCAATCGTACGAAGCTCTGAGGTCACCGCGCGAATATTTTCTCGAGCAGCAATGAAGAACACTTCGTCATCAGGTTCAACGACGGTATCGCCCTCTGGGATAATGGCTTGATTATCTCTAAAAATTGCCGCAACCCGAGTGTCTATTTTGGGCATGTGTTCGCGTATTTCTTGCAGCTGACGCCCCACAATAGGACCGCCTGAAATGGCTCGAACGGCGACCAAGCGTATTCGACCCTCGGCGAAATCCAACACTTGCAGAGATCCTGGGTTCGCAATTAGCTGTTCGATATTATTGGTAACCAATTGTTCAGGGCCAATAATGACGTCCACGGGAATTGCGCCCGACTCAAATAACTCTTTGGACTTCTCGAGGTAGTCGGTTGATCGAATACGGGAGATTTTTGTGGGTGTTCGATAGAGCGTGAACGCCACAGAGCATGCGAGCATATTGATCTCATCGCTGTTAGTCACAGCGATCAGCATATCTGCGTCTTCGGCGCCGGCGTTAAGCAATGTGGTGGGATGGCCTGCGTCCCCATGAACAGTGCGAATATCCAAGCGTTCTTGGAGCGCGCGTAGAGTGCTCGATTGACTATCGACGACGGTAATGTCGTTCTGTTCGTCAGCGAGATGCTCCGCTAGCGTGCCACCCACTTGGCCCGCGCCTAGAATAATAATTTTCACCGGCTTATCACTCTCTCTTAGGTGAGCCCCGTCACCTTAAACAATGCGCTGGGACTTAGTAACCCCTCAGCTGTTGTTAGACAGCCATATTATTCACGTTGAGCGACGAATAAGAGCAAAAAACAGCCCATCTGATGCTAAAGAGGGTAGCTGCTGGCTCCCCGTGCGAGTCGACCTACCCTCGGGTGTCGAAATGGCCACTAATGTGGCGTCGGGTAGATGCGCCAAGCAGTGCTCAACAACGTCGTCGTTTTCCTCCTCGAAAATCGAGCAGGTCACGTAGAGTAATCGCCCGCCGGGCTTGAGCGTTGGCCACAGACCTGTAACGATATCCTTCTGTTGTTCGGCGAACCGATGAATATCGTCGGGGGTGCGCAGTACTTTAATGTCTGGATTTCTGCGTACAACACCACTCGCTGAGCAGGGGACATCAGCCAATATGGCGTCGAAAGCGTTGGCTCCGAAATGTTCTAACGCGACGGTAGCATCGACGTGTTGTAAATCGAGGGTTAACCCTAAACGATCACCGTTCTCCTGAACGCGTGTGAGTCGCTCTAGACTACTATCCGCCGCAATAATGCGAGCGTCGGGTTGTAGCTCTGCCATGTGGCATGCTTTGCCGCCGGGCGCTGAGCAGGCATCGAGCACATGCTCTCCAGGTTGCAGATCTAATAATGGCGCAGCGAGTTGCGCTGAAGCGTCCTGAACACTAACAATTCCTTCGTTAAAGCCGGGCACATCGACAACATTAATGGGCGTGGTGATTGTGACCGCGTGGTCGTGGGATTCGAGCGTACTAAAGGCAATGTCAGCGGCTTCGAGGCGCTGCAAATAACTTGCTTGTTGCTCTCGAAGACAGTTAATGCGCAGCGTAAAAGAGGGATGACTTCGGTATGCGGTTGCAATGTTATTACGGTCATCGGGCCATTGCTTGCCAATTTCTTGCCACCACCAATCGGGCAGGGCGGCGCGCGCTGCGTCAGATAATGCGCCATTAACAGCGTCTTGGTCACGCTGATAGCTGCGAAGCAGCCCATTAACAAGACCTCGAGCCCAAACCTTGCGGAGATCCTTAACGCCGTTAACCGTCTCTGATACGACCGCGTGGGGTGGCACGCGCATACAATTAAGCTGGTACAGGCCGAGCAGTATTAAGCAGTAGATGTCGGCGTCTTTTGCTTTTAGTGGTTTGCTGAGCAAGGCCTCAGCTATTGCATTCATTCGAGGCCATTCGCGCAACGTTCCGTGTACTAACTCACTAATAAGTGGGCGGCGTTCTGGCGGTGCTTTGCTAAGAATATCTGGCAGAATTCGCTGTAAGGACTGTCCCGAAACCACGGCTGCCAATGCTGTGGCCGCTAAGGCTCTGGGCTTCACGAGTTTTCAGGTATCGAATGAGTAAATATGGCACCAGGGGTAAGTTGTGTCGCCCTACCGTTTAATAATGCTGCGATGTTCATTGGTCGACTCCCCGAAAATTGTGCTTCGGTTACCACCAGTTGGCCTTCGCCGCATTGGATAACCAAGTTGTGTTTGTTCGCTTCAATCACGGTGCCTGGAGGGGCGTCGCTGCTGTCTTTTCGCGTATGCGCCATCCAGAATTTGACTCGCTCGCTACCCAAAAAGCTGAAGCAGTTGGGGGTAGGGTTAAACGCTCTGATTCGTCGAGCGATGGACCCTGCGTTATCTTGCCACTCGATCGAGTACTCTTCTTTAGCAATTTTATGCGCGTAATTTGCCTTGTGGTGGTCCTGGGGTTGCGCTGCGGCCAAAGAAGCGTCGATGTTGTCGAGTGTAAACAGCAGCGCTTCGGGCCCGATTTCGGCGAGGCGGTCGTGTAGCGACCCTCCGGTTTCGTCAGGCAATAATGGTATCTGCTTAATAGTGAGCATGGGGCCTGTGTCGAGTCCGGCCTCCATTTGCATAATAGTGACACCACTGACTTCATCGCCTGCTTGCACTGCGCGCTGAATAGGCGCCGCTCCGCGCCAGCGTGGCAGTAGGGAGGCATGAACGTTGAGGCAACCGAAGCGAGGAATATCCAGTACGGTTTGGGGCAGTATCAAACCGTAGGCAACCACCACCATAATATCGGCGTCAAGCTCACGTAATGTTTGTTGGGTGTCGTGGCTTTTTAACGTCAGCGGTTGGAGTACCGGCACTTCGTGCGCTGCAGCGAGCTGCTTGACGGGCGAGGGTTTTAGTTTCTTCCCGCGACCCGCTGGGCGGTCGGGTTGGCTCAGCACAGCGACGATTTCATGGTCGCTCTCGAGCAGCGCTGCCAAATGCGTTGCAGCAAAATCAGGGGTGCCAGCGAAAATAATCCGCAACGGTGCTGTCATCTTAAGCGCGCCGACGATGAGCTTTTTCAAGTTTTCCGCGAATTCTCTGTCGCTTTAACGGTGACAAATAGTCAACAAAGAGCTTGCCTTCGAGATGGTCGATTTCATGTTGCAAGCAAATGGCAAGCAGACCATTGAGCTCTTCAGTGTATTCCACGCCCTCTCTATCAAGGGCTGTGACCCGAATGGTTCGAGGACGATTAACAGTTTCAAAAAATCCGGGTACCGATAGACACCCTTCATCATATTCACCCAACTCTGGGTCTAACACGTCGATGACAGGGTTGATGAATACTCTGGGCTGATCCCTGTCTTCCGAGATATCCATAACAATAATTTGTTCGTGTACATCGACTTGAGTTGCGGCTAAACCGATCCCGGGAGCGTCATACATGGTTTCAAACATATCGTTGATCAGTTGCTTGATGCGGCCATTAACCGCGCCTACCGGCTTCGCAACAGTACGTAATCTGGGGTCGGGGAATTCAAGAATGGGAAGCAGCGCCATGGTGATAAGGTATTCCTGACAGGTGTGTGGCGATGACATATGGCAGCTTTTGTACTTGCCTATGTCACGTTACCGGCTCAAACTGCTAGTGTAACGCGTTATCGGTTATCCCGTCCTCACACAAAGATGTGGGAAAGTTGCCAATTGGGAGTAGAAACTTGGGCGTCAACAGCACAATGCGATCGATTAAACATCCGGCTTTGAGTTTGTTAGCCTGCCTTTTTGTAGTCGTCTTATCGGTACCGCCGGTAACCGCCCAAAGCGGTCAGCCCGACGCCGTACAGCTGAACTCTAATGTACCAATGACCTATATCGTTCAGAAAGGCGATACGCTGTGGGATATCAGTGGCATCTACTTAAAGGAGCCTTGGCGTTGGCCGATGCTCTGGGATAACAATCCGCAGATTGATAACCCGCATCTAATTTATCCTGGCGACGTTTTAGAGTTGAGCTGGCAAGGCGGTCGCCCCAGGTTGCGGCTTGCTAGCCGCGGCGATGTGAAGTTATCGCCGTCGCTGCGCAGCGAAGCCCTCGATGCCGCAATCCCACCCATCCCTAGAGATGAGATTGACCCCTTCTTACGCGCTAACCGGGTTCTCGAGCCCGGCGATTTTGAAAAGCTGCCTTATTTAATTGCCGGTGATGCCCAAAGACTGTTGAGTAGTCTTGGGGATAAGGTGTACGGCCGTGGTCCCATCGACGCAGTGAATAGAACCTATGGTGTCGCCCGTAAAGGTTCGCCCATCGTTGATCCCGTTAGCGGCGAGATGCTGGGCGTGCATATTGGCGATATCGGAAATGCGTCTCTATTAGCGTCAGTGGATGCTGAGTTTTTAGATACCGAGGTTAAAGAGTTTGAAGTGACTCGTATCACTGAAGAGGTGCGTATCGGCGATAGGCTGATACCGGTGGAGGAGGGCATTCTCGACGCCTATTTCCAACCCAAGTCGCCCGACGCCGACATTGAAGACGGTTTTATGGTCGCTGTAGATGGCGGTGTGACCCAAATCGGTCAGATGGATATTGTCACGATTAATCGAGGAAAGCGCGAAGGATTGGGCGTGGGCGATGTTCTCGCTATTTATCAAACGGGCGAGGTCGTGATTGACCCCGTTGTTGGTGATGCAGTCTCTTTGCCTGATGCGCGCGCCGGCGTCTTGATGATTTTTGCAGCGTATGAAAAAGCCAGTTATGGGCTAGTGTTGAGCGCTAGCCGACCACTGTCGGTGGGTGACAAGGTTAAAAATCCTTAGCGTGTAAGGATTAACCGTAACAAGATTCAGGAGTGACAGGATGTCGCTCGTGCTAAGTTCAAGGATGAACAAACATGCCCCATTACTTTGGCGTCGATGCCAATGCAGATCGCTGCTGGCAGCGCTTTTTAGAAACGTCTCTTCTCAGTCAAGATGAACGCGCGAGATTGCTTGCTGCTGGATTTCGACCAGAACAGAGCAGTGATTACTCTCAGGTTGTTCTCGATGATATTGATCCGAGTAGATGGCAGCGAATAAAAGCGCATTGTGCCGCTGAGCTGTCGATGCCATGGCGATTTACTGCTTATCGGGCGCCCGTTTCATTGGTGCACTGCGGTGATGACGCGTACTCGAAGCTGCTAGCGGAGTGTGCTGACGCACCCCCCGTGCTGTTTTGTGTCGGCGACCATAGCTTACTTGCGCGCCCTGGGGTTGCGGTTGTGGGTAGCCGAAGACCATCACGGGATGGCGCGCTCGCAGCGTATACGTTGGGTCGTGATTTGGCTTTGTCGGGTGTAGTCACCATCAGCGGGCTCGCGCGCGGTATTGATGGTCAAGCCCATGAGGGCGCTCTCTCTGCTGGTGGATCGACTATTGCGGTCATGGCGACTGGCATCGACCAAATTTATCCTCACCATCATCAGGGCCTCGCTCAGAAAATTGCTAGCGGTGGATTATTGGTGACCGAATTTCTACCCACCGCAAAACCTCATCGATGGCACTTTCCTCGCCGCAACCACACCCTATCAGGGATGGCCTTGGCGACCGTTGTTGTGGAGGCTGGCAAGCCTAGTGGATCACTTATTACGGCCAGCGCCGCTGCGGATCAGAGTAGAGATGTGTTTGCCTACCCTTGGTCCGTGTACCACAAGGGGGGAGAGGGGTGCCGTTACTTGTTGGCGGATGGCGCTCAGCTCGCTCAGTCGGCAAGTGACGTGCTCGCGAGTTTAGGCATTACTGCGCAGGCTGCGCTGGATCAATCTTCATCAAGTGGTAAAAACTTTGCGACAGAAAAGACCGATTGTGCACCTATTATCAACAACAACGAGCAAGCGCTCACTATCGTTGAAATCATTGGTGATGGAGCACTAGAGTTGCCTGACCTGTTGGAGCTATCGGAGATGAATGGCGTTGACTTGAGGCGCGAGCTAAGTCGGCTTGAGCTAATAGGAGCGATAGAAAACACACCCCAAGGCTTTCGGTTAAATCGCGCGCAGTCTACCTACAATCCCTGTTAAACTTTGCGCCTTCATCAATATTAGCTCTGGCCTTAATGGATGGTTTTCACGTGTCACACCCTGATTTCCGACTAACAGCGATGGCACAATTTGTGCGCGAGGGTGGGGTTGTCGCTTGCCCAGCGGAGGCCGTGTGGGGATTAAGCTGCAACCCTTTTTCCGATGTCGCGGTCTCTACCCTTTTAGCGATGAAACAACGCCCGGCGTCTAAGGGACTTATTATTGTTGCCGCAGAAGAATGGATGCTCGAGCCTGTGTTGTGCGGGTTAAGCGCCATTCACAGGAAAACACTGTCGCTCAGTTGGCCCGGGCCTAATACTTGGCTGGTGCCCAACTGTGGGGTGTTTCCCTATTGGATAACCGGTGACAGCGATGAAGTGGCGGTGCGCATTACTTCCTCGCCCAGCTTATCGGCATTGAGTCGAGCGGCTGGGGGGCCTTTAGTGTCTACGTCTGCGAATCCAGCAGGTGCAAATCCTGCTCGATGGGGTTTTCAGGTAGCTCGTTATTTTGGTGCTGCGCTCCCGAGGGCCGCCGGACAGGTTTCGCTCCAAGGAAAACCATCGACAATTCGACGTGTCGCAACCGGAGAGGTAATTAGGGCTTAACTTCGTATCTGTCCTAGTAATGAATACACAATAAAAGTAATTGGAATCACTATGGATGTACCAGCCGTTGAACAATATTTAAGAACACTCCAGGCGAATATCAGCGATGGCTTGGCCGCGATTGATGGCCAGCAAGCGTTCATTAGTGAGTCTTGGGAGAGGCCAGAGGGTGGCGGTGGAACGACGCGTGTTTTGGAGGAGGGCGGAGTCTTCGAAAAAGCGGGGGTAAATTTTTCCCACGTGCTGGGTAGTAGCCTCCCGCCATCGGCATCGCAATCTCGGCCAGAGCTGGCGGGGCGCAGCTTTAGAGCTATGGGCGTTTCTTTAGTTATACACCCACGAAATCCTCACGTTCCCACTTCTCATGCCAATGTTCGTTTCTTTGTTGCCGAGAAGCCTGGCGAAGAGCCTGTTTGGTGGATGGGTGGTGGTTTTGACCTGACGCCTTACTACGGAAATTTTGAAGATGCAGTGAGCTGGCATCAAACCGCTAAGGATTTGTGTGACCCGTTCGGTGACGACGTTTATAACCGCTACAAAACCTGGTGCGATGATTACTTTTATATCAAGCATCGTGACGAGTCGCGCGGCGTTGGCGGCTTATTTTTCGATGATCTCAATGAGTGGGGCTTTGATCGTACTTTTGCATTTATGCGCAGTATCGGTGATGGCTTCCTAAAGGCATACGCGCCAATTGTTGAACGGCGAAAAGACATGCCTTGGGGGGAGCGTGAGCGTGACTGGCAGCTTTACCGTCGTGGCCGTTATGTTGAATTCAATTTGGTCTACGACCGCGGCACTATTTTTGGGCTTCAGTCGAACGGCCGTACGGAATCAATTTTGATGTCGCTGCCTCCGTTGGTGCGCTGGGGTTATGACCACCACGCGGAGCCGGGCACGCCGGAAGCCGCATTAACCGACTACTATTTAAAGCATCGCGATTGGTTAGCTGAGCGGCCAGAGAATGCCCCATGTTAAATCCCGCCGAGGGGAGTGCTGATGCGGAAGACAATGGCATGGGCGATGAAAGCATGCCGGTGTATGCGGTTTTTGGTAACCCCATCAAGCACAGTAAATCACCAGCCATTCACCTAGAGTTTGCACACCAATTTAATGAGCAACTGACTTACCGCGCACTGAGTGTGGAGCCTCAAGATTTCGAGGCGCGCGTTCATGCTTTTTTTGATGGCGGCGCTGCGGGCCTGAATATCACAATGCCCTTCAAGGAGCGCGCTTTTGCCATGGCCGACGAGGTGAGTGATCGCGCTGCCCGCGCGCGTGCAGCCAACTGGCTGGCCCCATTGCCTGGCGGCGGTTTGCGTGCGGATACTACTGATGGTGTGGGTATGGTTCGAGACATGGTGGCCAATCATGGTTGGACGCTGGCTGGCCGGCGTGCCCTAGTCATTGGCGCTGGCGGTGCCGTTAGGGGTGTGTTGCAGCCCTTATTGCGTGAGAGTCCTGCATCGTTAACGGTTGTTAATCGAACTGCTGAACGCGCGGAGCAACTCGCCGCCGATTTTAGTTCTGACAATAACGTAGCTATCTCCGGTGGCGGTTTCGAGTCCATCGAAGGCGAGACCTTTGATCTAATAATCAATGGCACCGGCGCGAGTTTGAAGGGTGAAATGTTAGCGTTGCCGGGTGTTCAGCTGTCTGATCGTTGCTGCTGCTATGACATGGGGTATGGCAGCGAGCCCACGCCTTTTATGCGTTGGGCCGCATCGCAGGCCGCTTGGGCGGTCGCGGATGGATTAGGTATGCTGGTAGAACAAGCCGCCGAGAGTTTTTACCTTTGGCGTGGCAAGCGCCCTGAAACTACGTCGGTCATTCAGCATTTGCGTCAGCAAATGGAGAGTTAGCGCTTCTGACTCAAGTAACGATCTTTCAAGCGTACATAGTTAGTTGCGCTATAAGACAAAAAGCGGCGCTCTGCATCGCTGAGCTTACGTAACGGTTTGGCGGGACTGCCCGCATAAACCCAGCCACTTTCAAGGTGCTTGCCGGGAGTAACTAGGGCGCCCGCTGCAATCATAACGTCCTCTTCAACCACCACTCCGTCCATGATGATGGCACCCATGCCAACCAGTACGCGGCTACCGAGTGTGCAGCCGTGAAGAGTGACACTGTGGCCCACGGTGACATCGTGACCTATAGTCAGCGGCCATCCTGCAGGGTTGTAATCACTCGCATGAGTAATATGGAGTACGGAGTTGTCTTGGATATTGCTGCGGTCACCGATGTGGATGCTGTGCATATCGGCTCGGATGGAGCAGTTTGGCCATATACTGACGTCATCGCCAATTGTGAGGTCCCCGAGTACCACGGATGACGGATCGATCAGGACACGTTCACCAATTGTCGGATTAAAACCCTCAAACGTGCGTATATTGCTTTTAGCATCGTAAATCGTCGTCATGGGTGCTCCGAATGAAAAGAGCTATAACTATATATAGGAGTAGCAACGCATGGTAGATGAAGAGAGGTAATGGGGTGGCTGATAATAGTGACAAGAAACCTAAGCGATTCATTGCGGGTGCAGTGTGCCCTCGTTGTGGCTTGATGGATCGAATTGTTGTTTCTGGTGACGGTGAAGAGCGCAGCTGTATTGATTGCGGCTTCTCGGATGATCGTCCGGTTCACACTCCGGAGCAGTTGTCGACTCGCGTCACTCGGCCCGCTGCTCGGCGAGTTGAAACAGAGTCTCAGGTTGTTCGGCTGCTCGACCCGTCGAATCCGTCCGACAATGCCTAATATAAACGCTCACAGTGTTTGTACATTAAGTATCGTTAAAAAGTAGCAAAAGAAACAATTTCGCAACATGTAGTGCTTTTAGCCATAAAGCAACGCAACATTTTGTGCTCTGTTCATCGCCGAGCGACTGCTGACTGTTTTAAATAGTGAGCTTTTACGGGTAACACTGTGTTTCAAAAGGAAATTAGTTATAATCGCGATCCCGCAGGGCCGAAGAGGCGTTTGCGGGGCAGCGCTATCCCGCCGTCGCGTTAAGCTGGGCGTGGTAGCCGCACTTTTCGGGGGAAAACTCAGCTCGTCCACTACATGTGTTATCGGCATTCATTTGTGCCGAGCACCGTGTGCGTTAAATGGCGCGTCACCCCCGCGCGCAGCTCTGGAGAGGCGGAGATGAATCTTAAAAAAGCAGTACGCGTAGTATCAGCTGGTTGGTTGGCACTGATGTCCACGTTCGCGGTGGCTCAAAACCAAGTCAATATGGCAAAAGGGGTAACTGAGGTCGGTGCCGAAATTTACGACCTTCATATGTTGATCTTCTGGATTTGTACCGTTATCGGTGTCGGTGTTTTCGCGGTGATGTTCTATTCCATCATCTATCACCGTAAATCCCGTGGTGTCACGCCATCTCAATTCCACGAAAGTACCAAGGTAGAAATTGCCTGGACGGTAATACCTTTCTTGATCTTAATTGGTATGGCCGTACCGGCAACATCGACGCTGCTTGAGGTGTACAACACTGATGACGCCGAGATTGATATTCTGATCACCGGGTACCAGTGGAAATGGAAGTACGAATACCTTGATGAGAACGGCGACAATGTTTCCTTTTTCTCGAATCTCGCCACCTCTCAGGAAGAGATTTACAATACCGAAGAAAAGGGATCTCACTACCTGTTGAGTGTCGACGAGCCTCTGGTGATTCCTACCGATACAAAAGTACGTTTCCTGGTTACTGCGAACGACGTTATCCACTCTTGGTGGGTACCCGAGATCGCGGTTAAGCGAGATGCGATTCCCGGCTTTATTAACGAGGCGTGGACTAAAGTCCCTGTTGAGGGCATTTATCGCGGCCAATGCACTGAGCTGTGCGGTTCGTATCATGGTTTCATGCCAATCGAAGTCCATGCCGTAAGCCGCGACGAATACAACGCTTGGTTGTCTGCGAAGCGCGCAGACAAAATGGCACAGGCCGCTGCTGCGGAGCAAGAGCTCAGCATCGACGAGCTAATGGCTAAAGGCGAATCTGTTTACGCCGCTCAGTGTCTTGCGTGCCACGGCGCGCAGGGTGAAGGGGGCGTCGGCAAAGCTATCGCTGGGAGCACCGTTGCTCTGGGTGATGTCTCAACACACTTAGCTGTTGGTATTAAGGGTGTTGCTGGAACAGCAATGCAAGCGTTTGGTGGGCAGTTGAATGACGTTGAAATGGCGGCAGTCATCACTTATCAGCGCAATGCATTCGGTAACAATACGGGGGATGTAGTACAGCCCTCTGATGTTGTTAACTACAAGAAAGGTTAATTGGGAGAGATAAAGATGGGAGCACATCACGGTCCTGCTGCGGGCCTTTCACGCTGGCTCTTTACGACTAACCACAAAGACATCGGTACGATGTATCTGTGGTTCTCGTTTGCAATGTTCATTTTGGGCGGCAGTTTTGCCATGATCATCCGTGCCGAGCTATTCCAGCCTGGCATGCAGTTGGTTGAGCCCGGTTTCTTCAACCAGATGACGACCCTCCACGGTTTGGTGATGGTCTTCGGTGCGATCATGCCCTCTTTCGTGGGCCTCGCTAACTGGATGATCCCGTTGATGATTGGTGCGCCAGACATGGCTTTGCCACGCATGAATAACTGGAGCTTCTGGATTTTGCCCCCCGGCTTCCTGATGCTCGCTTCAACATTGTTCATGGAAGGTGGAGCGCCAGCGTTTGGCTGGACGTTCTATGCGCCTCTGTCAACAACGTATGCAGCCCCTTCAGTGACCTTCTTCATTTTTGCGATTCATATTCTCGGTGTCTCGTCGATTATGGGCTCGATCAATATTATCGCCACCGTGATGAACATGCGCGCACCAGGCATGACCTATATGAAGATGCCGCTCTTCGTTTGGACTTGGCTGATTACCGCATTTCTGTTGGTCGCCGTAATGCCTGTATTGGCGGGTGCGGTAACTATGATGTTGATGGATATCCACTTCGGCACGAGCTTCTTCTCAGCGGCCGGTGGCGGTGATCCCGTATTGTTCCAGCACGTATTCTGGTTCTTCGGTCACCCCGAGGTATACATCATTATTCTGCCGGCGTTTGGTGTTGTTTCGCAGATCATCCCAGCGTTTTCGCGCAAGCCATTGTTCGGTTATGCATCAATGGTCTACGCCACAGCGGCAATCGCGTTCTTGTCGTTCATCGTTTGGGCGCACCACATGTACACGGTCGGCATGCCTGTCGCGGGTGAGTTGTTCTTCATGTATGCGACGATGCTCATTGCTGTGCCTACAGGTGTGAAGGTCTTTAACTGGATTTCGACCATGTGGCGCGGTGCTCTGAGCTTCGAAACGCCCATGCTATTTTCGATTGGTTTCTTAATCCTGTTCACCATTGGTGGATTCACTGGCCTGATGCTTTCAATCGCGCCTGCGGATTTCCAATACCACGATACTTACTTTGTGGTTGCGCACTTCCATTATGTAATGGTTGCGGGTGCCGTGTTCTCGATGACCGCCGCTGTGTACTACTGGTTGCCCAAGTGGACCGGCCGCATGTACAACGAGAATATGGGTAAGATCCATTTTTGGGTGTCTTTTATCGGCTTTAACATTACCTTCTTCCCCCAGCATTTTGTGGGCCTTGCAGGTATGCCGCGCCGAATCCCTGATTACGCACTGCAGTTTGCCGATTTCAATATGATGTCTTCGGTTGGTGCGTTCATCTACGGAGCATCACAGATCATGTTCCTCTACAACGTCATTGCCACGATTGTTGCTGGCGAGAAAGTGACTGAGGACAAGGTATGGGATGGCGCCGAAGGTCTGGAGTGGACTGTTTCAAGTCCTCCGCCATACCACACGTTTGAAGTACCACCTCAGATCGATCCATCTCCGGCTCACGGTTAAGGTAGCGTTCTAGAGATGTTGCAATTAAGCAGTAATCCAGCCCGCGATACCGTCATCAAATTGGTGGTGGTATCGGTGGCTATGTTTGCGTTTGTGTTTGTCGTAATGGTGCCTCTTTATAACGTGTTATGCGATGCGTTGGGTATCAACGGTAAAACCTCTAACGAGGCGTATACTGCTATCAGCACAGAAGTCGATATGAGTCGGGAAATCACGGTGCAGTTCATTGCTAGCAATAACGATGATATGCCGTGGGGCTTCAAGCCCTCTGTGACCATGATGTCCGTCAACCCGGGCGCAGCTAATGACACTGTGTTTTTTGCTGAGAATGGCACTAGTAACTACATGGTTGGACAGGCAATCCCAAGTATTTCCCCCTCGAGAGCGGCGGAGTATTTCCACAAAACAGAGTGCTTCTGCTTTAACCAGCAGCCTCTCGATGCAAACAGCACGGCCGATATGCCCTTGCAGTTCATAGTGGATCAGGCATTGCCTCAAGATATAAAGACAATCACACTGTCATATACTTTATTTGATGTGACAGATATGGCTGGCGACAAGGTCGCCACACGCTGATTTCGAGTGTCTAGGGGGCTCGAAAGAAAAACGGAGAAAAGATAATGGCGTCAAGTCAAACCGCCCCGGCGGGTTACGAAAAATATTACGTACCAGAGAGCTCTTCCCTCGCCCTAAGGGCGACTATCGGCTTAGTGACAACCGTCTTTGGTGCGGGCCTTATGCTCAACGATATGACCTTTGGTGACCCCGAAGCATCGAGTAGCGCGAAGTGGGTGCTGATTGCGGGACTGGTTTTCTTTGTTATGACGTTGTCCAGCTGGTTTGGCACAGCCATCAGAGAAAACCTGCAAGGTATGAACAGTGCTCAGCTAAGTCATAGCTATGTGTTGGGCATGTTCTGGTTCATTTTCTCCGAGGTGATGTTTTTCGCCGCTTTCTTTGGGGCACTGTTTTATGTTCGCCAACTCGCCGGACCCTGGCTTGCAGGAGAAGGTGAGGGTGGTCGTATGAATGGCTTGTTGTGGCCTGGTTTCGAGTTCAACTGGCCGCCTACCGCGACGCCGCAAGAAGCGGTCGGTGGTGCTGACAGCCAACTCATTGCCAACAACGGTCTGTTTACCACTTCAGAGCGCAGCATGGCCTTCGCTGATGCGCATCACTGGTATCAGTGGCTCCCGATGTGGAATACATTGATCCTCCTGACATCAAGCTTCACTTGTCACGTTGCTCACACGGGCATTCTTAAAGGCAACCGTAAGCAATTTAACGTGTGGCTGGGTATTACCGTAGCGCTTGGTATTATCTTCCTTGCGCTGCAAGTTGCGGAATACTATGAGGCTTACGCTCACTTTGGGTTGACGCTTAACTCGGGTATCTATGGTTCAACATTCTTTATGCTGACCGGCTTCCATGGTTTCCACGTGGCTATGGGTATGACCATGTTGCTTATCCAGTTTATTCGTTCCGTAAAAGGTAAGCACTTTACCGCCGCAGAGCACTTTGGTTTCGAAGCGTCCAGCTGGTATTGGCACTTTGTTGACGTGGTGTGGGTTTTCTTGTTCTTGTTTGTTTACATTTTGTAAGCCACCAGACGTTCATAAAAAAGGGCGCTTTGCGCCCTTTTTTACGCCTGTAACAAATATCTCCTTAAGCGCTGGTACCACAGTGACTGAACTGACTCGTCAACACGCTACAATGTGCCAGGGTGTTCATTGTGTGTGGCTCCTTGGGAGTTGCTGGTCAGCAAAAGCAGCTCCCAGAGTGCGTGATGCGCGTCGCGTGACGCTCTAGGTGGCCTGACGTAGGTGGCGTCACGTAGACGGTGTGATGTAGATGAATATAG
>DAIRTN010000003.1:12154-54381 GCA_036803865.1 Luminiphilus sp. | reverse complement strand
TAGGTGGCCTGACGTAGGTGGCGTCACGTAGACGGTGTGATGTAGATGAATATAGATGGCGTGATGTGTGCGGCGTGTGACGCAGAGTATTATCCGCCTCGTTGTTCTTGGGACTCAATTGTTCCAGCATCCCAAGGATTGCGGTGTCCAAGTTGCCCAGTGGCTACACCGTAAATAATGACGGCGATCAAGCCAGATGCTAGCGCTAGCCGGACACCTAGGGAGGTGACCAAGCGGCGTTTTTGAGTGTCGCCTTGGTCAACCATTAAAAAATACAAGCCTGAAGCTAGGCTCGCTACGAGTGCCATCATAAAAATGATGATAAGGGTTTTAAGCAAAATCGTGTCCTTTTCTTTGGCGGTTGGGAATGTCTATGAGAGAGTTTAACGCGAAGCTCGGCAAGCTGGAGTTCTCTTTCGAATGGCGGCTAACCCTGTTAACGCTAGTGCTGATTCCTCTGCTTGTTACGTTGGGGTTTTGGCAGCTTGAGCGAGCAGAGGAAAAGCGCGCGTTGGCCGAGCGGCATGCACAGCGAATGTTGGAGCCCCCGCTTGCAATGGCTGACATTATGGCGAGTTCCGCGGCCGATACAAACGAGCAACTGGCGGATAGACGGGTAACACTTACTGCTAAAGCCCTGCCCGGAGACTACTTGCTGCTAGATAACCGCATTCGCAATGGGCGTGTTGGTTATGATGTTATTGCGCTGCTCGATGCCTCGGGCTATCGCGTGCCAGTGAACCTAGGCTGGGTTCCCGGTGATCCTACGCGCCGGTCGCTGCCTGTTATCGAACTGCCCACGTACTCTATAGAGTGGTATGGCCGAGTATATCAGCCGCTAGGTGCGGCCTACTTACTCGCCGAGCAGGCTCCACTGGTAGAATTACCGACCGTTATTCAGGCTTATGAACCTGTAGAATACGCGAAGCAGTTAACGGGGCTCTTTGCGGTGCCGGTGGCGCCGTTTACGGTCCGAATTAACCCGAGGCACCCTGAAGCATTTCAGGCAGATTGGCCTATTGTGAATCAAAGCCATGAAAAACACACCGGTTATGCGGTCCAGTGGTTTACCATGGCGGCCGTTTTGTTACTCGTTTTTTTGTTCCGCTCGTCGAATGCCGGCGCTGTTTTACGCGGTAGAACTTCACGTTAAAGACATTGAGGGAATTCCATGTCGTCATCTCATGCCGAGAGTCAGAGTCGGCTTATACTGCTACTCATTGCTGGCACGCCCGTCGTTATTATTCTTGCGGCCTCATGGCTTTGGTACTTCGTTATTCAAGGTAACCTCGATCTCGTCGGCAGCATCGGAACGTCAAATAACGGCAAGCTGATAACGCCTCCGAGGCAAATCGAGCAAGTATCGTTCCGCGATGACACGGGAGTGCCTTTCGTGTGGGCGGACCTGGAGCGCCGTTGGACCATGGTGATTGTTAATCGAGGTCAGGAGTGCGATGCCGCCTGCGAGCGGCGCCTGTACTTCACGCGTCAAGTGCATATCGCGTTGGGTAAGGAGTTTAATCGTGTTCAACGTATTTTTATTAATGATCGACCTATTGCCAGTTCGCGAGTAGCTGTACCTGAGGGCGACCTACCCGGATGGCCTAAGCAGCTGCAGGGCGACAGTTTGGCGGAGTACCTTACTACCGCGCATCAAGGGTTAGTTCCATTGGCAGTGTCTTCCGATGCGGTTTTAGCGCAGTTCCCCGAGCTTGGAGAAAACGCGGCCCAATGGTTTTTAATTGATCCAGCGGGTTGGATCATGATGAGCTTTGATGACAGTTTGGATTATAAAGCGGTCATGGCAGATCTGAAGTTCTTGCTCAAGCATTCAGGAGGCGCGTGATGACTCAACAAGCCGTCACAGAAAATGCGCTCTGGCGTGATTACCTGGAGCTGACTAAGCCAAAGGTCGTGGCTTTGATGATTTTAACGGCCGTTATTGGCATGTGCATGGCGGTACCGGGCTTCGTCCCGTGGCAGCCCTTGATTCTCGGTAATCTAGGGATCGCGTTATGCGCAGGTGCGGCCGCCGCTATTAACCATATTGTCGATGAGCGTATCGATCAAAAAATGGCCCGAACCAAAAAACGCCCTGTTGCCACAGGGCGAATATCGCAACGCGAAGCGATAGTCTTCGCAACCGTTTTGGCGCTGCTGGGTATCGTTATACTGGTTGTCTGGGTCAACACCATTACTGCTGTTTTGACGGTGGCCAGTTTGATTGGCTACGCCTTTATTTACACCATGTTTTTGAAGCGAGCGACCCCGCAAAATATTGTCATCGGTGGTCTAGCGGGTGCAGCGCCACCGCTTCTTGGCTGGACGGCTGTAACGGGTGAGATGCACGGCCATGCACTGCTACTGGTGTTGATTATTTTCGCGTGGACGCCGCCGCATTTTTGGGCGCTGGCGATTCATCGGCGCGAAGAGTATGCGTCGGTTGGTATTCCCATGTTGCCCGTGACTCACGGGGTTAAATTTACCGCGTTACATATTCTGCTCTATACGATCATCATGTTTCTTATCACGCTGCTACCCTTTGTCACTCTATTGAGTGGCTGGCTGTACCTCGGCGGCGCGGTGGTCCTGGGCTTGATATTCCTCTACTGGTCGATCGAGATCATCCGTGGCAAGAACGCTCAGGCACCGATGGAGACCTTTAAGTATTCGATCACTTACTTGCTGGTCCTCTTTTTGATTATGCTGGTCGACCACTGGTTACTGGGGCCCGTTCTATGAGTACACAAACAGATAGAGGAATCTGGATAACTATCGGTTTTATCCTGTTGTTTATGGCGTTAGTTGTTGGCAGTTTTATTAATCGTGTGCAGCAGCCGCGCATCATGCCTGTGTCCGAAATGCGCGCAAATGGCCTGTTTCTCTTCGATACGCCACGCGATCCGGGTGAGTTTCGCTTGGTCGATCATCATGGCAAACCATTTACTGAGGTCGAGCTAGAGGGTCGTTGGACGTTGTTATTCTTCGGCTTTACTCACTGTCCCGATATCTGCCCGACGACCCTGTCTTTTCTCGCCAATCTCACAGAAGAGTTTGAATCTACCGAGGTTGAGGATACCCAAGTCGTTATGGTGAGCGTTGATCCAGCGCGTGATACCCCCGATGTTTTGGCGAGCTACGTGCCCTATTTTCATCCGGAGTTTCTGGGCGTCACAGGCGAATTCATCGACATATTGAACGTTGCTCGAGTATTCAACTCACCGTTTCGCAAAGTTACAGAGCCTGATGGCAGCTATACTGTTGACCACGGTACCAATGTTATATTGATCAACCCTAAAGGCGATTTTCACGGATTTTTTCGGGCTCCTCTCGATCTTGCTAAGGTAAAAGTGACCTATCGATCTGCGCGCTATCTCTGGAATCATTAAGCAATGACCAAGCGACTCATACTGGTAGACGGTTCTTCTTATTTGTTTCGGGCGTATCACGCGCTTCCCGCGCTGACTAACTCGAAGGGCTTTAATACCGGCGCCGCCAAAGGCGTTATCGGCATGATTCGTAGGTTGATTGCCGATTATCCGGACGACCAGGTGGTGGTTATTTTTGACGCCAAAGGGCCGACCTTTCGCAACGAAATGTATGCGGAGTACAAAGCTAATCGGCCGCCCATGCCTGAAGAGCTCCGAGAGCAGATTGAGCCCATTCACGCGATCATTAAGGCGATGGGTTTACCACTCATTTGCGTTGAGGGTGTTGAGGCAGACGATGTTATCGGCACCTTGGCCTGCGAAGCTGCTCGTGAGCAACGACCGGTACTTATTTCAACCGGCGACAAAGACATGGCCCAATTAGTGGGCGATCACGTGACCCTCGTGAATACTATGACGGGGGTCGTCATGGATCGTGATGGGGTCGTCGCAAAATTTGGCATCCCACCCGAGCTCATTATTGATCTGCTGGCGCTTCAAGGGGATAAGGTTGACAACATTCCCGGTGTGGCCGGCGTTGGAGAGAAAACGGCGCTCGCACTGTTACAAGGGTTAGGCGGCATCGACGCTATTTACGCTAACCTCGATAAAGTTGTTGACCTTGATGTGCGCGGTGCCAAGACCTTGGGCGCCAAGCTCGAACAAAACCAAGCTAACGCCGAACTTTCGTATCGCTTGGCCACCATTAAAACCGATTGTGAGTTACCGCTTTCCTCCGCCGACTTAGTCGACTACCCCGCTGACCGTGAAACATTGACGTACTGGTATCGGGAGCTGGAATTAAAGACTTGGCTCGCTGAGGTGTTGGCTAATGGCGCGCAGGTTGACGGCCTTGAGCGTGTGGACGGCCTCGAGCGTGTGGACGGCCTCGAGGCTGAGAATACTGTCACCCCGGACATTCCTGCTGTCGACCTCGATGTCGTGACGATCACGGATATGGCAACACTCACTGCCTGGCTTGATGTAATAGCTGGTGCGGAACTCGTTGCTTTCGATACAGAGACGACGAGTCTCAACTACATGCAAGCTCAGATTGTTGGTGTGTCATTTGCTGTCGAGCCTCATATAGCCGCCTACGTCCCACTTGCTCATGACTATCCGGGAGCACCTGATCAGCTCGATAGAGACACGGTATTGTCTCTTTTAAAGCCGCTCCTGGAAGACTGCAACATTAAAAAAGTGGGCCAGAACCTTAAATACGATCGCAATGTGCTTGCGAATTACGGTATCAATTTACAGGGTATCGCCCATGATTCGATGCTTGAGTCTTACGTATTGGAGTCCACGGGCACGCGCCATGATATGGATTCCTTGGCGCTTAAATATTTAGGGCAAAAGGCAATCAGTTTCGAGGAGGTTGCTGGTAAGGGCGCAAAGCAGCTCACGTTTAACCAGGTGAGTGTTGATGTTGCAGCGCCGTATGCGGCAGAAGACGCGGATATTACGCTGCGTTTACATCAGACTTTATGGCAGAAGCTGTCATTAGATAACAAGCTGAAAGCACTTTATCTGGACGTCGAAATGCCGCTGGTGCCTGTACTGGCTCGCATAGAACGCAACGGCGCTTATGTTAATCGCCAAACACTTGCCGATCACAGTCATGAATTAGCGGGTCGATTGCAACAAATAGAAGCACAAGCCCATGAGCTGGCGGGTCAGCCTTTCAACCTCAGCTCGCCTAAGCAACTTGGTGAAATTCTTTTCGAAAAACTCGAATTGCCGATTATTAAAAAAACACCCAAGGGCGCGCCATCGACGGCTGAGGAAGTTTTACAAGAACTTGCACTCGACTACCCGTTGCCGGCTGTTCTGATGGAGTATCGCAGTCTCTCTAAGCTCAAATCGACCTATACTGACAAGTTGCCCGAGATGATTGATCCGACAACGGGCCGTGTTCACACCTCTTATCATCAAGCAGTTACGGCTACTGGGCGGTTGTCATCGTCTGACCCTAATTTGCAAAATATCCCGATTCGAACCGAGGAGGGCCGGCGCATACGCCAAGCCTTTTGTGCTCCTAGCGGCCGAAAGATTATTGCCGCCGATTACTCACAGATTGAATTGCGGATCATGGCCCACCTTTCCCAAGACCCTGGTTTGCTGCGCGCTTTTGCCAATGATTTAGATGTGCACAGTGCCACTGCGGCCGAGGTCTTCGATGTACCTTTGGAAGAAGTTTCGGGTGATCAACGTCGGAAAGCCAAGGCGATCAATTTTGGATTGATCTATGGCATGTCCGCTTTTGGTTTGGGTCGTCAATTGCGCATCGGGCGAAATGAAGCTCAGGAATACATTGATCGCTACTTCGCACGTTATCCCGGTGTTTATGACTATATGCAACGCACTCGGGAGCTGGCCCATGCACAAGGCTATGTGGAAACCTTGCTAGGGCGACGACTTCATTTGCCGGAAATTAATGCGCGCAATAAGCAGCGTCAACAAGCCGCTGAGCGAACAGCCATCAATGCGCCAATGCAAGGCACTGCGGCCGATATCATTAAGCTCGCGATGATCGGTGTAGATCAGTGGCTTTCTGAGGCCAATCTCGACGCACAAATGATCATGCAGGTGCACGATGAATTGGTCTTCGAGGTCGCCGAGAGCGATTGTGAGGCACTTATCGCGGCCTTGCCCTCGCTGATGGCCGATGTCGCGAGCCTCGATGTTCCGTTGCTGGTCGAAGTGGGTGTTGGTGATAACTGGAATGAAGCACATTAATTCGTCCAGCTAACAGCGTTCGCGCTCCTACGCGTCGGGACTTAGAGGGTCCTTCGCATCGCCATCATTGATCTGTTTTTCAAAGCCCTCACCGGCGTCATCGAAAACAGATTGATCGGTGAGCCAGCCATTAAGTTTTACCTCTAGCTCGCGCAAGCCGTCTTTTTTTAGAGATGAAAATAGTTGCACAGACGCCAAATCGCCAAATTCAGCAAGGCGCGCCTTAACCGATAGCAATGTGCTCTTTGCCGGTCCGCGTTTAAGCTTGTCCGCCTTAGTAAGTAGCACATGAATAGGCATCGATGCGGTTGCGGCCCAGCCAATCATTTGCTCGTCGCCCTCGGTTAAAGGGTGTCGAATATCCATAAGTAGCACTAGGCCACGCAAACTTTGGCGCCGCTGAAGATAACTTTCGAGGTGCTGATTCCATTCTTTCTTCATTTTTAGCGGTACTTTGGCATATCCATAACCAGGCAGATCGACTAAACGCTGTGTTTCGCTAAGCGTAAAAAAATTAATCAGCTGGGTTCTTCCCGGTGTCCGAGACGTGCGCGCCAGCTTTTTGTTCTGCGTTAACGTATTGATTGCACTCGATTTTCCTGCATTCGAGCGCCCTGCGAAGGCTACTTCGGAGCCTGTATCTGCCGGCGCATTAGTGAGTGCGCTTGCGCTTTGCAGAAACTCAGCAAAGCGGAATTTGATGGGCGGAAGGGTGTTTGTAATCTCGGGTTCATTACTCATGAATGGCTTTTGTCCACAGTGTTTCATTGACTATAATGCCACGCGGAGTGAATTGAAGCAGCGTTGCTTTGCATAATGCTCTAAAATAGATGACGCCGGTCATTTTAAGATCTGGTGCATAAGGGGATATCATGAAATCACGTTTTGTTTTTGCTCGCGCTTTAGCGCCCGCCGCCATCGTATTAGCAACTATTGTTGCTGCTCCTGCAAGTGCAGAGCCTAATATGGAAAAGTACGGTAAGTCATGTGCGATTTGCCACGACATGGGTGTTGCCGGTGCTCCTAAAGCACACGACGCGGCCGCTTGGGCGCCTCGTCTCGAAAAAGGTACAGATGCGCTGCTGGCTTCCGTAAAAAACGGTTTAAACGCCATGCCACCTACGGGTCTTTGCGCGGACTGCACCGATGATGAATACAAGGAACTCATCACGTACATGTCTTCACCGAAGTAATTCGGACAATCAATAGGATTTAATGATGTTTGCACGAACAATGGTTCGCGGCGTATTGGCGGTAGTTGTCACCGCAGCGCTTAGTTCAGGTGCCCAGGCTGCTGGGATGTTAAAGGGAGACGCTGCTGCAGGCGAAGCCAAAGCCGTAACCTGTGGCGCTTGTCATGGTGCCGATGGCAACAGTCTATCTCCTGGCTTCCCAAAGCTTGCAGGTCTTGGTGACAAGTACCTGCTTAAGCAAATGCAGGATATTCGCGACGGTACCCGTCCGGTCGCTGTGATGGCAGGTCAGGTAGACAATATGTCGGACCAAGATTTGGCGGATATAGCGGCTTTTTACGATGGGCAACAGCGTAGCGCAGAAATGGCAGATGCTGACCTCGTTGAGTTGGGTAGAAAGATTTATATGTCAGGTATCATGGAGCGCAAAGTTGCTGCGTGTTCAGGCTGTCACAGCCCAACTGGCAAAGGCAATGGACCTGGTGGTTTCCCCGGTTTGTCGGGCCAACACGCTGACTACATTGCTGCGCAACTCAAGATGTTCCGCAAAGGCTATGAAGATCCTGCTGGTCGTGTGAATGATGGCGATAGCAAGATCATGCGTACCACTGCTTTCGAACTGTCTGATCTTGAAATTGAGGCAGTTGCCAGCTACGCCTCAGGCTTGAAGTAGTAACCACCTAACTCAAGGGAGTTTACAGTGACCCGATTAGTCCGACGCTCATTCCTTTCCCTCTTCGCAGGGCTCGTTGCGCTGCTTTTTTCTTTTGGTTCATTGGCGCAAACCGAAACCCAGTGGCAAGAGGAAGAGCATTACGATGTGATCAAGCCCGCTGTTCGGGTTGGATCTGCGGGCGAGGTCGTCGTAACAGAGTTTTTCTGGTACGGATGCGGTCACTGTTACACCTTCGAGCCCATGTTGGAAACTTGGAAGAAAACACTCCCTGAAGGTGTGACTATTCAGGGCTCACCGGCAATGTGGAATGCTCCCATGCAGCTACATGCCAAGGCGTTTTATGTCGCTGAAGTGTTGGATGTGATGGACACTGTCCATGGCGCACTTTTCAACGCAATGCATGTCCAGCGGCAGCGCTTAGGCAGTGAAGCGGCTGTACGAGACGTATTTGTTGCCAACGGCGTGAAGGCAGAAGATTTCGATAAGGCCTTCGACTCATTTGGCGTTAATAGCCTTGTCCGCCAAGCGGATGCAAGAGCTCGATCGGCGAAAATTTCGGGTACGCCTTCACTGATGGTTAACGGTAAGTACCTGATATCAGCGCGAAAAGCGGGCAGTCAAGCCAATATGCTCAAAGTGGCTGAGTTCCTCATTCAGAAAGAGTTGGCTGAAGCGAGCTAGGTTTTATGCCAGCGGCAGCGCGGTCTTTGAGACTACGCTGCGTAGCTGGAAACTTGAGTGAACGCCCGTTACACCGGGTATTCGGGTAAGCCTGCCGAGTAAAAACTGCTCATAGTGAGCCATGTCCTTAACGACAGCTTTTACCAAGTAATCAGCACTTTGACCTGTCACCACGCAGCACTCGAGTACTTCTGGGTAGTTCTGTATCTCCTCTTCAAAGGCCGAAAATCGCTCCGGTGTGTGCCGGTCCATAGTAATACCTATATGGGCGGTTAACTTAAGGCCCAATCGGTCTTGGTTTAGCAGCGTCACTTTTGCTTTTATAAGTCCTTCCTGTTCTAGTCTTTTGATCCGCCGAGCGCAGGGGGTGGGGCTTAATCCCACACGCTCTGCTAGCTCAAGATTAGTGAGGCTGGCATCACGCTGGAGTAAATCCAATAGCTTTTTGTCTGTTCTATCTAACTCGTCTTTACTCATTATTCAGCCTTAAAAACTAATAAATTGTATAATAATAGAGAATATAGCTCATTAATCGCCATATGTGGGTTCTATTTGGTGATTTAGTGCGCCTGCTTAGGTTTACACTACGCGCTCATCAGCGTGCTTAAAGGCCATCAGTATGGGTTTCTCAGAAGACCAGCATTATGACTTCAGTAAATATCGCCCCTTCAAGCCTGTCGCTAGGGTGGCGCGCCGCTGGCCTGATCAAGTGATAGAGAAAGCACCGATTTGGTGTTCTGTGGATCTACGCGATGGTAATCAAGCGTTGGTTGAGCCCATGAATGCAGCACAGAAGCTACGTTTGTGGGAGCAGCTGGTGGCCATTGGCTTTAAAACTATCGAAGTGGGATTCCCTTCGGCGTCTACGCATGACTTCGATTTCTTGCGCAAACTTATTGAAGAGAACCGCATTCCTGACGACGTGACCGTTCAAGTTCTTGTTCAGGCTCGGAAAGAGCTGATTGAGCGCACATTCAAGGCGCTCGAAGGCGCTAAACGTGCGGTGGTGCATTTTTATAATTCGACGTCCACGGTCCAGCGTAGAGATGTGTTCGGCCTGGATCGTCAGGGGATTATCGATATTGCTGTTGCTGGCGCTGAGCTTGTTAAGGCCGAGGCCCATAGCTACCCCGATACCGAATGGATATTTGAGTATAGCCCTGAGAGTTTCACTGGGACTGAGCTCGATTTCGCTGTAGAAGTTTGCGACGCTGTTAGCGCGGTGCTTGCGCCCACTCCCGACAAGCCTGTGATTATTAATTTGCCTGCGACGGTTGAGATGAGCACACCCAACGTTTATGCGGACCAGATTGAGTGGTTCTGTGATCATGTGAAAAATCGCGAATCACTTCTGATCTCACTCCACACTCACAACGATCGCGGTTGTGCGGTAGCGGCTGCTGAACTCGGTGTTATGGCCGGCGCTGACCGTGTCGAGGGCACGCTAATGGGTAATGGCGAGCGCACGGGTAACATGGACATTGTCACTATGGCGATGAACCTCTATAGCCAAGGCATTGATCCAGAGCTCGATTTCCAGCACATGGACGAAATCATTAGTGTTGTCCGAGAGTGCACTCAATTACCGGTGCATCCTCGTCACCCCTACGCTGGAGAACTCGTGTTCACGGCCTTCTCTGGTAGCCATCAAGACGCTATTAATAAGTGTCTGGCGCGCCGGGCAGAAAATGACCCGTGGGACGTTGCGTACCTGCCCATCGACCCGTCCGATATTGGTCGCACTTACCAAGAGGTCATTCGGATCAATAGTCAGTCTGGCAAGGGCGGTGTGGCCTACGTGCTAGCGCGGGATTATGGGTTGGAGTTGCCTCGTTGGCTTCAGATTGATTTCAGTTCTTCGGTCCAGAAGCTCGCCGAGGAAAGTGAGTCAGAGGTAGCAGCCGACGCGATTTTTGCCCTCTTTGAGCAAACCTATCTGCAGCCGGGTAGCCGTTGGTCTTTGGGTGATTATCAGCTGGCCCGTGAAGATGGCGTGGATGCTTTGATTGCGAATTTGCAGACCCCCGATGGTGAGACGCAAATTAATGGACGCGGTAATGGCGTCGTCGATGCTTTTACCAACGCGTTGGAAGCGCTAACGGGTAAGAAAATTGTCGTTGTTGAGTACTCTGAGCACACCTTAGGACAAAGTGCCGATGCAGAAGCTGTTTGCTACGTCCAACTCAATATCGAGGGTGCGCGCCCCTGCGGTGTCGGTCGAAGCCACGATATTGTGCAGGCCTCTTTGGCAGCGATTATCTCGGCCTTGCGTGGATACGGTTTATTTGCGGCTGCGGCTGCTTAACGGTCGTTAATCACATAGTGTCGGAGCGGCATCCCTGTGTAACAATGAGGTCGTTGTTGTAACAGGGTCGTGTATCTTCGGCATATGGCTACAGACGAAAACAAACAGCCCGCTCATGATTCGACACGTATAGGCGTCTGGTCGAGGCTTACGACTGAAATATTTCAGTCGGACTTTCTTGCGCCTATGGATGTCGACCTCCAGGATGTGCAATTCACACGACGCGTGTCGGTGTATCGCTTGATGCTACTATTAATGCTGACTTCAGTTGGCACTATTGTCATCGAGAGCCTCCTTTTTGCACCACTCACGGCATCTATTATTTGGGTGTCTTTGTTGGGCTGGTCGTTACTTGCAGCCACTGCGTTATGGCTGCACAGCCACAGTCGTATTTTAGTCCCCCCCATTTTCGCCCTCGGATTCAATATTGGGGTTGTATTATGGGCCTCTGCTATGGGGGCCTCGCATCAAACCTTGTGGCTCTTTCCCTTGATGGTAGGGCTGGCGGGCCTATTGCCTACAAGCGTTGCTTTAATCATGGGCATGACAGCACTGTGCATTTTTATGTGGACCGAGGGCTTAAACCGTGAACCCCAAGAGCTGGCACAAACGGCCGCGCTGTTTGCCACGTGGGTAATATCATTGGCCGTGATGAGATTGATGACCCATCAAGCTGATCAGCTCGCTGATTTGGCCTTGAGCGACCCCTTAACTGGCGCTTATAACCGCCGATACATGCAACCGCAGGCGATACGAAGTCTGGCTGATTATCAGCGTTACGCGCGACTCTCTTCGTTACTGATGATCGATATCGATCACTTCAAATCGATCAACGATAGCTTTGGCCACGCGGAAGGCGACCGTGTTCTTAAGGCAATCGTTAGTCTGATCGATAATCGAATTCGAGGGGTCGATATGCTGTTTCGCCTTGGTGGTGAAGAATTCGTTATTCTGCTGAGTGAGGCTGGAGCGCTGACCGCCGCAAAGATAGCCGAAGAGCTGCGCATTAGTATCGCCAATATGGAAACCACTGTCGGCCGCCCTGTGACGGTGAGTATTGGCGTATGCGACGTGACCTTGGCAGAGTCCGCAGAGGACTGGCTCACTAAGGTCGATGAGGCTATGTACGCGGCTAAACAGCAAGGCCGTAACCGGGTATACACACTTGAACCTACCAGTATTCCTAATGCGAACATTTCGAGCACCTTGCCGATCTGGCGTTAAGCAATTCGCGCAATTAACCGTCCTGGCTTGTCTATTAGTGCTGGTCGGTTGCTCCAGTACGACCTTTTTTTACAATCGTATTGATACCTTGATTACATGGTACGTCGATGACTATGTCGATCTCACTCGAGAACAGGATGTCGCGTTCGCACAAGAGCTTGATGTCCTGCATATGTGGCATCGTAAAGAGGAGTTACCCCAGTACATTGTGCTGTTAAATGATATTGACCGAGCGTTAGATGACGACTTGAGTCAATCAGACATAGACCAGCTGTACACAGTTTTTCAGGCTGCCGCTGAGCGCCTGCGACAAGCAGCTACCTTGTTCGCCCTCGATTTTGGTGAGCAATTGTCGCAAGAGCAACGATTGGAGTTCATTGCGGCCATGCGCGAGAAGCAGCAGGCGTGGTATCAGGAGCGCTCTGAAATGGACGATGATGCGTATCGTGATTATTTGCAGGATCGATTTGAAGACAATTTTGGCGAATTTTTAGGCCGTCTTGATAAAGGACAAAAAGCACTCATCGCCGGTTATGTCATAGATTTTTTGCCTATGCACGAGCAGTGGCATGATCAGCGCACTCACTGGGTTGACGAGCTAGAGCAGGTATTGAGAGCGGAGCCAGAAGAGTGGCGGGAACCCGCCTCCGCAGTTATTGAGTCTTGGGATGATCGGCAGACTGACGCGTATTTAGCGATTTTCCAGCATAACCGCGATCTCAGTAAGCGCTTGACTAGAGACGTTGTAAATAGTCGCACTGAAAAACAAAACCGCCGGTTACGGCGGTCGATTACCGGCTATCGTGAGGACTTTGAGGCTTTGATCTTAGTTGACTGAATGACGTTGTCAGTCGTCCAGTAAGCTGAGATCTCGGACCGCGCCGGTATCTGCACTGGTTACCGTCTTTGCATAGAACTTCAGTGCAGAGCTGACTTTTCTGGGTCGCTTACACATAGGCTGCCAGGGCTTTGACCGTGCTTCCATCGCTGTTCGACGTCCCGCTAGAGTCGCTGCATCGATACGAAGATTGATTGTGCGATTGGGGATATCAATGTCAATAATGTCACCTTGCTCTACCAAGGCAATTCCGCCTCCGGCGGCCGCCTCGGGCGATGCGTGCCCGATTGAGAGCCCCGAGGTTCCACCCGAGAAGCGCCCGTCGGTGACCAGAGCGCAGGCAGCGCCGAGGCCTTTAGATTTCAGATAACTCGTCGGGTAGAGCATTTCCTGCATGCCCGGGCCACCCTTCGGCCCTTCATAACGGATGACTACCACATCACCCGGTTTTACTCTGTCCTCAAGAATATCGGCCACCGCGTCTTCCTGGCTCTCGCAAACGTGGGCTGGGCCTGAAAAAATCAAGATATTGTCGTCAACCCCCGCGGTTTTCACGACGCAGCCGTTCTCGGCAATGTTGCCAAATAGCACTGCAAGACCGCCCTCGAGTGAATAAGCGTTCTCAAGGCTCCGTACGCAGCCGTTTTCTCGATCGAGATCGAGACTAGGCCAGCGAGTACTTTGGCTGAAGGCTGTCTGGGTCGGTATGCCTGCCGGCCCCGCTGAAAACAACTCGCGAACGGCATTGTCATCGGTTACCGCAATATCCCAAGTGGCTAGTGCTTCGCCCAGTGTTCGTGAATGCACGGTGTGAGTGTCTGTGCGAAGTAGGCCGGCTCGCGCGAGCTCACCTAAAATCGCCATAACACCGCCCGCCCGGTGCACGTCTTCCATGTGGTACTTCGGCGTACTTGGAGCCACTTTACATAGCTGCGGCACCTGTCTGCTGAGTCGGTCGATATCGTTTAGTGTGAAATCGAGCTCAGCTTCTTGTGCTGCGGCTAACAGGTGTAAAATCGTGTTAGTTGATCCACCCATGGCGATGTCTAAACACATGGCATTCTCAAATGCTTGCTGATTTGCTATGCGTCGCGGTAAGGCTGTTTCGTCATCTTGCTCGTAGTACCGTCGCGCCAAAGAGACGATTTGACGCCCCGCGCGTTTGAATAATTTTTCCCGATCAGCGTGGGTCGCGAGTAGTGAGCCATTGCCCGGTAAACTCAGGCCAAGCGCTTCGGTAAGGCAGTTCATGGAGTTGGCCGTGAACATGCCCGAACAGGAGCCACAGGTCGGACAGGCTGAGCGTTCGTATTCTTCTACCGTTGCATCGTCGGCTGAGCTATCAGCAGCAATGACCATGGCATCAACTAAGTCGAGCTTATTCTCTGAAAGCGCGGTTTTGCCTGCTTCCATAGGTCCGCCCGACACAAAAATTGCGGGGATATTAAGCCGCATCGCTGCATTGAGCATGCCGGGCGTGATCTTATCGCAATTGGAGATGCATACCATGGCATCTGCGCAGTGCGCGTTTACCATGTATTCGACGGAATCAGTGATGATGTCCCGCGAAGGTAAGCTGTAGAGCATGCCGTCGTGGCCCATGGCGATACCATCGTCGACGGCAATTGTGTTGAACTCTTTGGCGACACCTCCCGCTGCTTCAATCTCTCTGGCGACTAGCTGGCCGAGATCTTTTAAATGCACGTGTCCAGGTACAAATTGAGTGAAGCTGTTGACCACTGCGATGATGGGCTTGTTGAAGTCATCGTCTTTCATTCCGGTGGCGCGCCAGAGTGCACGTGCGCCCGCCATATTTCGGCCTGAGGTGGAGGTTTTAGATCGGTACTGGGGCATGGGAGTGAGCCTGTCGTTTACGTCGCGTGCAAATAGTACCAGACCCCGCAACCGATCGCGCTGCTTGCGCCCTTGGGATACAAATATTTATCGCTTTAATTGATGGGCTTTATAAGCACCTTAGAGTTGCGCTGCAGGTTGTAAAGTTGCTGTCGTGCCGCCGGCAGGCAATCAAGAGTACTCTCGCGAAAACCTTGTTCTTGAAACCAATGACTGGTTTGAGTGGTTAGCACAAACAGGGTGGTTAAACCTTGGGCCGACGCTTCTGTCTTGAGTAAGTCGAGTAGGTGTTCCCCGCGACCGCTACCTCGGTAGTCAGGGTGGCTGGCGATGCATGCGACTTCAGCCATCTTTTCTTCGCTAAAAGGGTAGAGTGCCGCACAAGCGATGATTCGATTATCCCGCTCTAGGACACGAAAATTTCCGATCTCCTGCTCAAGTAGCTCTCGAGAGCGACGGACTAGTACGCCACTTTCTTCAAGTGGCCTCACGAGCTCGACCACGCCTGCGATATCGTCGACCGTTGCTGTTCGGGCACGCTCGAACTCTTGCGCACTTATCAGCGTGCCGATGCCATCGTGGGTGAAAAGTTCGTCAATCAAGGCGCCGTTACGCGCAAAGCTGATCATATGTGCTCGCGCCACACCTTGCTCACATGCTCGACACGCCGCGTCACGGTGTGCAGCTTGTGCATCGGAACCGGTAGGCAGAGCCCGTGCAGATTCAATAGTGCATTGACGAACCAGCTGTCCGTCGGCGTCAATTAGTCCCTCGTGCTCATCAAGCATAATTAACTTGTCTGCACCGGTTGCGATAGCAGCGGCGGTAGCGAGCTCATCCGCACTTAGATTGAACACCTCGCCAGTGGGAGAAAACCCAAGGGGTGATAAAAGGACTATCGCCTGTTGGTCTAACGCGGCTGCAATGGCGACCGCGTCTAGTCGTCTCACGGCGCCGGTGAACTGGAAGTCGACCCCATCAACGATGCCTATGGGTCTAGCCGTTACAAAATTACCACTAACAACCCGGAGTCTTGCACCGCGCATGGGTGAATCTGGTAGCCCCATAGATAACTTACTTTCGAGCGTGAGTCGCTGCGCCGCGGTGACGTTGCGAACCACATTGAGTACGGCATGATCTGTGATGCGCACGCCTTTGTGTAGCCGGCTTTCGATACACTGCTGAAGTAATTCCGCTTCAATGGCTGTCCGCGTCGCATGAACCAGTACTAGTCGGATTCCTAGCAGGTGCAACAGTGCAAGATCGTGGATAATATTCTGGAACTGATTGCTTTCTAGCGCGCCATCACCGAGATATACCACAAACGTCCGGCCACGGTGGCTGCGGATGTAGGGCCCGGTATGTCTGAACCAGTCTATGTGATGATGCTGTTGTTCTGTGGCAGGGGGCACGCTGATTCCCTTTTTCTAAAAACATGAAGCGTAACGGAAATGAGTAGGTCAGGTCTTGTCAAAAAAAAGTGTTTAGTGCCGCGCTATGAAGTTGGCTAAAGCATATAAACAGTCCGCGATGACCTGTTTATACGCCGCTGTGAAAAAGGCGCCATAGCGGTAGGACAAACACGTTGGGCAACGTAAACTCAGCGTATGGATACTTACATAACATTGCCACCCGAATCACGTCTCGACGTTTTTTCTCTCGCTGAAGGGTTAACCCGCGCGGGGCGTTTGTCAGCAAAAAACCTAGCGCGGTTGCGCGGTCACACTGCATCCGCTGTCCATCCTTTGGTGCATCTGGCTGAGCTTAAATTATCTGATATGACCCGTCCCGGAGAGACTCTCAGCATGACCGATTTGCTGAGTTTTTTGTCTGAGCAGACTAAGCAGCCGGTTGTTGAAATTGATCCATTAAAAGTCGATGTCGCGACAATATCTGAAGTCATGTCCCAGGCGTTTGCGCAGCGCCATCAAATACTCGCTGTTGCTGTTACGGACACTGAAGTCGAGGTGGCGAGCGCTGAACCGTGGATTACACAGTGGGAGCGTGATTTAGAGCACGTTGTCAGGCGTCGGATAAAGCGTGTGCTCGCGGATCCGCGCGAGATAGCCAAACACACGAAAGAGTTCTATACCATGGCGCGCTCGGTTCAAGGGGCTCGTTCGAGAACTGGCGCCGGCCAGGGCCGCTTAGCAAACCTAGAGGCCATGCTGGAGTTAGGCGTCAAAGGTGAGCCCGATGCCAACGACCAACACATTGTTAGCGTGGTTGATTGGTTGTTGCAATATGCTTTCGAGCAGCGTGCTAGTGATATTCATATTGAGCCTCGGCGGGATGTTGGTGTCGTTCGGTTACGTATCGACGGCGTTCTCCATAAAGTGTACGAGCTGCCCGCAGCCGTAGCCGCGGCCGTAACGAGTCGCTTTAAGATTCTCGGGCGGCTCGATGTCGCCGAGAAGCGCCGACCTCAAGATGGACGGTTAAAAACTCGAACGCCTGATGGCGCTGAGGTGGAGCTGCGATTATCGACGTTACCAACGGCGTTCGGCGAAAAGCTGGTTATGCGAATCTTTGATCCAGAGGTGTTGCTCAAGTCGTTTGAGGACCTCGGTTTACGCGGCGCGGATTACGAGCGATGGGCGTCGATGACCAGCGCAGGGACGGGTATTGTGCTTGTTACAGGTCCCACGGGTTCCGGCAAAACAACGACGCTTTACTCCACGCTGCGACGTCTGGCGACACCCGAGGTTAACGTGTGCACAATCGAGGACCCCATTGAAATGGTTGAGCCTGCTTTTAACCAAATGCAGGTTAATCACACTATCGATCTCGATTTCGCATTTGGCGTACGCGCGCTTATGCGTCAAGACCCCGACATCATCATGGTTGGTGAGATACGGGACTTAGAAACGGCGCATATGGCGATTCAAGCGGCGCTGACAGGCCACTTAGTGTTGTCCACGCTCCACACCAACGACTCTCCCGGCGCGATATCACGACTTATCGAATTGGGTGTTCCGGCCTTTCTTATTCGTGCCACGGTTCGTGGCGTGATGTCACAGCGCTTAGTCCGCACACTGTGCAACGACTGTAAGCGCCTTGAAGATACCCACGTGCCGGCATGGCAGGCCTTGGTAGGCGACGCCGATATGACAATGCCTGCGCAGCTTTACCGACCTGTTGGCTGCAAGAACTGCCGAGATACGGGGTATCGGGGGCGTGAAGGTATTTATGAGGTTCTCGTCGTCGATGCCGATCTTCAGGATACTGTGACTGACCAGCATTCTGTGAGAGTTATTAGAGAATCGGCTATTAAGGGTGGAATGGTGCCCTTGCGTCTTGCTGGCGCAGAGAAAATAGTGCGGGGCGAAACGACGATTGAAGAAGTGCTGCGAGTGGCCCCAGCAGAGGAGAGATAGGCGGTGCCGCTTACTCATGCGCTTGCCGCGCAATTGCCTGGCTGCTGGGAGCGCCTGTCAGTAATGGCGGGTGACACGGCAGCGCAGATTTTCCAGCAAGCTTTAGAAAAACGCGACCTGCTCGGTGAGGTGGAGCGACTCATGGCGGTGTCGCCATTTTTCACACAGCAGCTGGCACGCAACGTGTCCTGGGTGACGCAGCAGCTAGATACGGATTGGCTAGAACGCCGTGACTGGCAGGCCTCCGATTGGGATCGTGCGCTAACAGAATTTGTTGGCGACGCGGACGATGAGGCTGATTACATATCTGCTTTAAGACGCTTTCGAAGCCGCGAAATGTTGCGTTTGGTGTGGCGGGATTTTACGCATCGCGGTCAACTAGAAGATACCCTTACTGATGTTACCGAACTTGCTGACTGCGTTATCCGAAGTGCCGTCGAGCGAGCCAGCCGGCAGCATCATCCTCGTTTTGGAGTGCCCGTTGGCGCCGATACGGGCGAGATTCAAACTCTGGCTGTTCTCGGTATGGGAAAGCTGGGTGGCCGCGAGTTGAATCTATCATCTGATATCGACCTGATTTTCACGTACCCAGAGTCAGGTACGACACAAGGCGGTAGGAATACAATTTCGAATCAAGAGTTTTTCATTAAGGTAGGTCAATCGTTCATCCGTTACCTTGATGCCCCCACAGTTGATGGCTTTGTGTTTCGGGTTGATATGCGCCTTAGACCTTATGGTGATAGTGGCCCATTGGTCTGTAATTTCGATTCTTTAGAGCTGTATTACCAGGAGCAGGGACGTGAATGGGAGCGCTACGCGTTGATGAAAGCGCGCCCAATAACGGGAGGAGATGCTGCGAGCAAAGCGTTGAAAGACTTAGTGCGTGCGTTTGTTTACCGCCGCTACACCGACTTTGGTGTAATCAATAGTCTGCGCGATATGAAAGCCATGATCATGTCGGAGATTCGACGCCTTGATTTGTCCGAGAATATTAAGAAAGGTGAGGGGGGTATTCGCGAGATTGAGTTTATCGCGCAGTGCTTGCAATTGATTCACGGTGGACGCGCGCCTGATTTACAGGTTCGGGGAACCATAGCGGCACTCAATCTGCTCCAGAGAAAAAATCTTTTAGAGCCTCAAGATGCTCAAAATTTGCTCAGTGCGTATAGCGGGTTACGCAATTGTGAGCATGCGTTACAAGGGATAGATGATAAGCAAACCCAGACTTTACCCACTGATGATTTATCGCGTGCACAAGTGGCGGAAATATTATTACTCCCTACCTGGGACCATGTTGTGCAAGCACTGGATCAACATCGAGGTCAGGTAGCGGAACAGTTTTCGCAGTTAATCACACCACTCGAAAAGACCGATGAATCACAAGTAGTCGCACTGAATTTCAATGATTTTTGTGCAGACGCTCTAGCAAGTCTTGGGTTTGGGGATCCTGAGCAAACGTGGAATCTTCTTGAGTCGTTTCTAAGCAGCTCGCGAATTGAGTTGATCGAGGGCGAAGGACGCCGCAGGCTTGAGCGGTTTCTGCCGCGTCTGTGTGAAGCTGTATGCCGTTACGACGATCCCGATAAGGCGCTCGAACGGTTGCTGCCATTTGTCGGCGCGGTATCACGCCGAAGCGCGTATTTAGTGTTGCTTGAGGAAAACCCCGGGGCACTTAATCAACTTATCGTTTTGTCACTCCAAAGCCCTTGGGTTGTCCGTAAGTTATCTGAGCGCCCCGACTTGCTTGATGAGTTGCTAGATACTGATCGACTCAATACTGCCCCCGATCGTGTTGGCATGACGTCGATTGTGCGACAGCAACTATTGCGTATTCCCGAGGAAGACTTGGAGGAGCAGATGCTTGCTTTAGGTCGAATTAAAGATGGCCTTGTCTTACGGGTTGCGGCGAGCGAGCTATCTGGCTCATTACCTATAATGAAGGTAAGTGATTACTTAACATTTTTAGCAGAAACGCTGTTGGAACAGGCGATCGCGGTTGCAAAGGCAGAGCTTGTCACTCGCCACGGTGAGCCCCAGGGGGATGACACCGGCTTTGCGGTACTTGGTTATGGCAAGCTGGGAGGAATTGAGCTCAGCTACGGCTCTGATCTTGATCTGGTGTTTGTTTACTCAGGTGGCGAGGGAGATACCGCAGGCCCGCGTGTGATCGATAACGTCAGGTTTTACACGCGACTGGCTCAGCGTGTTGTGCATGTGCTTTCAACACAGATGGCATCGGGCCGTTTATATGAGATTGATCTTCGTCTCAGGCCTCATGGCGAATCGGGGCTGGTAGCAGTTTCACTCACGGGCTTCCAAAAATATCAGTTAGAGTCGGCATGGACCTGGGAGCATCAGGCTTTAGTTCGTGCTCGCAGTGTTGCCGGAGATCGCGATCTGCTTCAAACATTATCGGCTTTACGAGGTGATATTCTCAGGCAGCCGCGTGATCGTGAGCAGTTAAAAGCCGATGTCGTCAGTATGCGTCAGCGAATGCTCGATCAAGGAACGCGCCGGCTATCACTTGACGACGAAAGTTTCGACGTGAAATACGGTCTCGGTGGTATTGTCGACATTGAATTTGTGGTGCAATACGCAGTGTTAGCTTATGGCCATGTGTCGCCTGCGGTTACTCAGTGGTCCGACGTTGTGCGTATTCTTGAATCTCTTGAAGCAGAGGGCGTTATGTCTTCCTCTCACGCGGAGCAGTTGCGCGCCGCCTATCTTGAGTATCGATCCGTTGTGCACACCGCCGCGCTTGCTGATCGTGCGGCGATTGCGAATAAGGCGCAATTTGCGCAGCACCTCGCGTCAGTTACCGCGATTAGAAACGAGTGGCTGCCGGGAATTAACACCAGATAATGAAACTAAAAGCCCCTAAAGGGCGTGACAATAACGAGGAAATACCATGGATCTGTCCAAATTAGATGGGCAAATTTGGCTCGACGGCAAACTAGTACCTTGGCAAGAGGCCAAAGTGCATGTACTTACCCATACTTTTCACTACGGCCTGGGTGTCTTTGAAGGTGTGCGCGCTTATCAGACCGAAGACCACGGCAGCTGTATCTTCCGCCTTAAAGAGCACACCGATCGATTATTCGGCTCGGCAAAAATTCTGCAAATGGATATGCCATGGGATAAAGATACGCTGAACGAAGCGCAGCGAGAGGTTGTGCGGGTCAACGAATTACAGGAAGGGTATTTGCGACCTATGTGTTTTTTGGGATCTGAGGGCATGGGCTTACGCGCCGATAATCTCAAAACCCACGTGATGATTGCGGCTTGGCCATGGCCATCATATATGGATCCCGAAGCCCGCGACCGCGGTATCAAAGTTAAAACGTCAAGCTACACCCGCCATCATGTAAACATCACCATGTGCAAAGCAAAGGCGAACGGTAACTACATCAACTCTATCTTGGCATTACGAGAGGCGCTTGATTCTGGCGCCGAAGAAGCCCTGATGCTCGACAACGAGGGTTACGTCGCCGAAGGCAGTGGTGAGAACTTTTTTATGATTCGCGATGGCATTATTTATACGCCGGATCTCACCTCTTGCCTCGACGGCATTACTCGCCGCAGTTTGTTCCAGATTGCTGCCGATGAAGGCTATGAAGTTCGCGAGCGCCGCATCACACGCGATGAAGTCTATATCTGCGACGAGGCATTCTTTACCGGCACGGCAGCGGAAGTAGTGCCTATCCGTGAACTAGATAACCGACCGATTGGTGAGGGTCGCCGAGGCCCCATCACTGAAAAGCTGCAGGCAATTTACTTTGAGGCAGTACGAGGCAAGCAGGCTCGTTACGCGGATTGGATCACGCCCGTCGCCGACTAGTCGCTATTAAAAGGATTCCAAAGGTATGGAAACTCTGCCATCAGGTATCGTTTATCGGTATTGGCCCGTCGATCAGCCGAAGGCCGCTATTTTATTGATTCACGGTCTTGGTGAGCACAGCGGTCGCTACCAGCATGTTGCGGCAGCATTCAATGCCAAGGGGTTTACTGTAGTCGCGCCCGACCACCTTGGGCATGGAGAGTCTCCGGGTACGCGCGTTTTCGTTGAGCAATTCGATGATTATTTGACGGGTGTGCGAGAGTGTCGAGCTATTATTGATCAGCGGTGTCCTGGCGTCCCTTGTTTCGTATTGGGGCATAGCATGGGTGGCCTAATCACCGGGCGGTTATTGCTGGACGATCAAGCGCAGTACCGTGGCGCGTTACTTAGCGCTCCGGCTTTTGCCGCTGAACAGCCTCCGTCAGGGTTGGTGATGTTTATCGGTCGATTGCTGTCTAAACTTGCACCCAAAGTTGGCATGATTGCCCTCGATGCTTCCGGCGTCAGTCGCGATCCTGACGTTGTGGCAGCCTATAATGCAGACCCGCTGGTCAATCATGGCAAAATTACTGCTGCCTTGGGAATCGCTCTTTTTGACGGCATGGCCGAGGTAATGAGTCGCGCTGGAGAAATTAAGCTGCCCTTATTAGTCATGCATGGAGACGCCGATATCATGGCAGCGCCAAAGGGTTCCGAGCAGTTTGCCGCAGCGGTGAGTTCCAGCGATAAAACCCTGAAGTTATTGCCGGGTTTGTACCATGAAATTTTTAATGAGCCTGAGGGCGCAGACATCATCGCAGCCTATGCTGAGTGGATTGAGTCGCGCTTGTGATGCCAAGTAAGGTATTGGTTTGTGGAGCCGCCGGACAGCTGGGGCGAGAACTACAGCAGTGTGCTCCCGACGGCATTGAGGTTATTGCGCGCTCTCGTCGCGCTCTCGATATTACCGATGCAAATGCTGTTGAGGCGATTCTTGCTGATCACACTGTGCGCGCGGTTATTAACGCCGCCGCCTATACCGCGGTGGATAAGGCCGAGACTGATGCAGCCGCTGCCCAAGCGATTAACGCCCACGCACCAGGATTACTCGCCGATGCCTGTGCTGCGCGTGGCCTGCGCATCCTGCACGTTTCCACGGATTTCGTGTTTGATGGCGCTCAAGGACGTCCTTATCGGCCCGATGATGCGACGAACCCTTTGGGCGTTTATGGGGCGAGCAAATTAGCGGGTGAACAGGCGGTGCTCGACAGTGGCGCCGATGCAATTGTCGTGCGCACGGGCTGGGTGTACTCCAGGCACGGCGGGAATTTTGTCAAAACGATGCTGCGCCTCATGGCAGAAAGAGACCAGCTTGGGATTGTTGACGATCAGATAGGTACGCCCACTTGGGCGCAAGGGCTCGCGAAAACATGTTGGGCATTGCTGGCAATCCCTGAGGCGATGGGGATTTATCATTGGAGTGATGCAGGTGCTTGCAGTTGGTATGACTTCGCTTGCGCGATCCAAGCACAAGGTCTCGAGCGAGGACTACTGACACGTGCTGCGACGCTGACACCCATTCCTGCCGCGGACTACCCAACACCTGCGCAACGACCGCCCTATAGTGTGCTTGATAAAAGCAGCACCCGTGCTTTGCTGGGGTACTCAGGCGCCCATTGGCAAGATAGCTTCGCAGCGATGCTCAATGATTGGATGGAACACGACAAGGAGTTGCTGGCATGAGTCGATCACTGTTGGTCACGGGTGCCGCAGGATTTATTGGTGCTAATTTCGTCTATCACTGGAGTGAAACCTACCCCGAGGACACGATTGTCGCCTTTGATGCGCTTACTTACGCGGGAAATCGAGCAAGCCTTGCGACGTTGGAAGCGGGTAAGCGAGCACACTTTGTCCACGCTAACATCTGTGATGCAAAGGCCGTTGCGCAGGCTATTGAGCACTTTGAGGTCGATACCATTGTGCACTTCGCCGCCGAAAGCCACGTTGATCGCTCAATCACGGGTCCCGATGCATTTATCGAGACCAATATTGTCGGGACACATACGTTACTCGCCGCGGCTCGCAATGCCTGGTTGACGGGCTCCGGTGCGCCACACCGGTTCCACCATGTCTCGACCGATGAAGTATTTGGGTCGTTGAGCAAAGAGGCTCCTGCCTTTACTGAAGATTTGCGCTATGAGCCAAACTCCCCCTATTCAGCCAGTAAGGCCGCCAGCGATCATTTGGTGAGAGCCTACCACCACACTTACGGATTAAATGTCACTACGAGCAATTGCTCCAATAACTACGGGCCTTTTCACTTCCCTGAAAAGCTTATTCCTCTGTGCCTAACCAATATCCTCGATGGCCAACCACTCCCGGTTTACGGTGATGGCAGTAATATTCGCGATTGGCTCTACGTGCGCGATCACGCGCGAGGTATCGAGCGCGTCTTGGTTGATGGCAGTGTAGGAGAGACCTACAACATAGGCGGCAATAACGAGTGGGCAAATATCGACATTGTTAAATTGCTATGCAAGATGGTCAACGAACGGTTTGGGACAGAGCCAGAATTGGCCGTCCGCTTCCCGTTATCGCCTGCCGCAACAGGTGACGCGGAGTCACTGATTACCTACGTCGAAGATCGTGCGGGTCACGATTGGCGTTACGCGATTGACGCCAGCAAAGTCGAGAGAGAGCTAGGCTTTGCGCCGGCAGAGACTTTTGAGACTGGCATTGCAAAGACCCTAGACTGGTATCTTGCTAACGAGGACTGGTGGCGCCCTCTATTGAAACGCGGCTAGTTAAAAATTGCGGCTAGTTAAAAGGCCGCTAGATCTCGCGTTGGTTTAGCTACGAAACAGTGGGATTTCGCCCCAGCTACGGGCGGCTTGATCTTTGCCCGACAAATCTGGCGACATGCCATTGACCAGCGGCCATTCGATGCCCACGGTGGGATCATCCCACGCCAAACTAACTTCGCTCTGTGGATGGTAAAAATCCGTACACTTATATAAAAAATCGGCGGTATCTGAGAGCACGTAAAAGCCATGCGCAAATCCTGGCGGTACCCATAGCATTTCGTGTCCCGAGCCGGTCAGCGTGCAGCCGAACCACTGGCCAAGCGTGGGTGAGTCGGCGCGCAGATCGACCGCCACATCGAAGACTTCGCCCTGGGTGACTCGCACTAGCTTGCCTTGGGTTTGTTCGGTTTGAAAGTGCATGCCGCGCAAAATGCCTTGGCGTGAGCGGCTGTGGTTATCTTGAACAAAGTTTGCCTCGATCCCGAGGTCGGCGAAGGTGTTCTTATTCCAGGTTTCCATAAAGAAACCACGCTCGTCACCAAAGACGTGTGGGCGAATAACAACAACCCCAGACAGGGGTGTAGTCTCAATATTCATCCCAGTACGCCCCATTGTCGTTTAACAAGCTCTCTAGATAAATCCCGTAGCCACTTTTTAAGAGGGGTTTAGCCAGCGCTGATAGCTGCTCCGCGTCGATATAACCCATTCGGAATGCGATTTCCTCAGGACAGCACACTTTTAGGCCTTGGCGCTCTTCGATGACGCGCATGAAACTACCCGCATCTAACAGCGAGTCATGGGTGCCTGTATCGAGCCATGCGGTACCTCGCGACATCACTTGAACTTGTAGATCTCCTCGTGCGAGATACACTTTATTAACGTCGGTGATCTCTAACTCCCCTCGTGATGAGGGCGTGATCGATCGCGCGATATCAACGACATCATTGTCGTAAAAATATAGTCCCGTCACCGCATAATGTGATCGGGGCTGTTCGGGTTTTTCCTCAATGCCGATTGCGTGTCCGGTTGCATCGAACTCGACTACGCCGTAACGCTGTGGATCATTGACGTAGTAAGCGAACACCGAAGCACCACGGTCTTTGCTGGCAGCATCACGCAATTTTTGGGTGAGACCGCCGCCGTAGAAAATATTGTCGCCTAGCACCAATGCGGCCGGCTGGGATCCGATAAAGTCTGAGCCTAGAATAAATGCTTGGGCGAGGCCGTCAGGACTGGGCTGGACGGTGTACTGAATGGAAATACCCCACTGGCTTCCATCCCCGAGCAGATCGGCGAAGGCGAGCTGATCGCGGGGGGTGGTTATGATCAGTACCTCACGGATCCCTGCCAGCATTAGCGTGGCCAGTGGGTAGTAGATCATGGGCTTGTCGTAGACCGGCATCAGCTGTTTGCTGACCGTGCTGGTGAGCGGATGCAGTCGAGTACCTGAGCCACCCGCTAAAATAATGCCTTTATACTGTGGTGTAGTCACGATTACGCCCTAACATTCTTTGCCGCAGTTTACCGATCAAACTAGAAAGTGTCAGGCCGATTGGTGTATTTAAATGGCAGACTGTTAAACTCCGCGCTTTCCCCTATTCTCAGGAGATCTACGATCAACGCGCCTTTATCCGCAGAGACGCCATCCGCCAAGACGCCATCCGCCAAGATGCCATCCGCCGAGACGCCCTCTGCTGAGACATCGCTCTGGGGGAACAGTGAGCCCTATTCGCCGCCTGCCAAACCGTTGCGTATTGCATTACTAGGCTACCGCTCGGCGCCATTTTCGGGTGGGCAAGGCATTTACCTTAAGTACTTGAGCCGTGCGTTGACCGCGCAGGGTCATCACGTGTCGGTCATTTCTGGTCCTCCCTATCCTCATCTCGATGACAATGTACAGCTGCATACATTGCCAAGCTGTGATTTGTATACGCACGGCTTGCGATCAGTGCCGATATCGACGCTGGTTTCCGATCCATTGGCGCGTCGCGAATGGTTGAGCAAATTAACCGGTGGCTTTGTGGAGCCTTGGACCTTTGGTGAGCGCGCGCGGGATTGGCTTCTGCCTCGCCTAGCGGAATTTGATTTGATTCATGACAACCAGACCCTCGCAGACGGTGTGCTCGATTTACAGCGTGCTGGCGTGCCACTGGTTACAACCATTCACCATCCTATTACCCGTGATCGGCGTTTAGCGCTCGATGCTGAGCCCCGGTGGTACTACCGACTATTTATCGAGCGATGGCATAGCTTTCTTACTATGCAGGGGCGCGTCGCGCGAGCGCTGGATCACATTGTTACCGTGTCGAGCATGTCAAAGAGCGATATTGTTGCTGACTTTGGTGTCGACCCCGCCCGGATATCCGTGTTGCACAACGGTGTCGACGCGGCCTTGTTTCGACCACTACCCCATATCGAGCGCAACCCTTGTCAGCTTATGGCAACCGCATCTGCCGATACACCCACCAAGGGCTTGCATATCTTGCTCGCGGCCGCGTCGGATTTGGTCAATCGTTACCCCGAACTCAGCCTTACACTTATTGGCAAGCCCAAGCCCGGCGGTGACACGGAGCGATTGGTGCGTGACTTGAACTTACAAGAGAGGGTTCGATGGGTTAGCGATGTTGACCACGAGACCATCGTTGGCTTGTATGCCGAGAGCACAATTGCTGTTGTGCCTTCACTGTATGAAGGTTTTGGCTTGCCAGCGGTGGAGGCAATGGCATGCGGTATTCCGCTAGTTTCTTCTGACGGCGGTGCGCTCGGCGAGGTGGTTGGCGATGGAGGCACACTAGTGCCAGCTGGAAACGTTGCAGCACTCACCCAAGCTATTGATGCCTTGCTGTCAGACTCTGCTGCGAGAGACGAATGGGGTCAGCGTGCGCGCGCCCGTGTTGAAGCGCATTTTAGTTGGGATATTTGTGCACAACGACTGGTCGATTACTACCACCAGAGGGTATTGAAATGCTGACGGTCGATTTCAGTTGGTTTTCAATGGCGGAGGGTAATACTTTCCTCGACGTCGGCTGTGGAGAGGGCAGGCATTCGCTGGCGGCTTACTTAAAACCTGGCGTCGATGTGGTCGGCGTTGATTTGTCGCTCAAAGATCTGCGCACAGCGCACTCCCGAATGACGGACATGGAGGCGTTTGATCCGGAAGGTACCGTGACCTTTATGCAAGGTGATGCCACGAATTTGCCCTTTCCTGATGCCAGCTTTGATCGTGTCATATGCAGTGAAGTACTCGAACATATTCCCAATTACTTATCAGTAATCGAGGAACTTGTTCGCGTGTTAAAACCCGGTGGAAGATTATGTGTCAGCGTCCCCCGAGCGTGGCCCGAGCAGATATGCTGGTGGTTGAGTAGTGACTATCACAATACGCCTGGCGGCCATATCCGAATTTTTAATCGCCGATACTTGCGTCGAGAGATTACTCGATACGGTGTTCAGTGTTATCACGAACACGGTGCGCACGCACTCCACGTGCCTTACTGGTGGCTGCGCTGTTTGCTCTGGACAAAAGGGGAGTCTCATCCCCTCGTATCTGCCTACCATCGCCTATTGGTTTGGGACTTGCTGAAACGCCCAGCGCTGACCGTTTGGTTCGATAAGCTGTGCAATCCTTGGTTAGGTAAAAGCGTAGTCATGTATTTCAATAAGCCGAGCGTTCTTACAGAAACAGCCACAAAGGGTAGAAAAAAGTGAGTGGCTTGTACCTTAGCCGCGGTTTATTTCCTGAGGAATACCTGCGACCTACTGTCGATTTTATTCTTCAGACACAAACGTCTGCAGGCGAGATACCGTGGTTTGAGGGCGGCCATTCCGACCCTTGGGATCACACCGAGGCAGCAATGGCGCTGTCTATCGCCGGCGAGCATGCCGCGGCTCGACGAGCTTACCACTGGCTAGCGTCCAAGCAGCTCGCTGACGGGAGTTGGTGGCGGGCTTATCGTAATGGCGAGCCTGACAACCCAGATCGCAGAGAATCAAACTACGTGGCTTATATCGCCACCGGCGTCTGGCATCATTACCTTATTACGCAAGATCGCGACTTTCTCGAAGGTTTGTTTCCAACTGTTGAAAGAGCGATCGAATTTGTACTGAATTTACAGGGCGATGCCGGAGAGATCGATTGGGCCGTCGATGCCGATGGTCATCCAAAGGGCGACGCATTGGTCACAGGTTGTAGCTCTATATTCAAAAGCTTGGAGTGTGCCTGTCATATCGCTACCGAGTTAGCGACGCCCAAAGATCATTGGGTATTGGCCCGCAAGGCTTTGGGCGTTGCACTCCGTTGTCGTCCTGAGCGTTTCGATCGCACGTGGGCGCCTAAATCCCGTTATTCTATGGACTGGTTTTACCCGGTTCTCGCCGGCGTAATTACCGGGCCCCAGGCTGTGGCACGCCTCAATGCGCGATGGGATGAGTTTGTCGAGACAGGCCTCGGTTGTCGTTGCGAAACCCAAGAACCGTGGGTCACGGTTGCGGAATCCTGCGAGCTCACTATGGCGTTATTGGCTGCGGGCGATAGAACTCGTGCTGTCGAAGTATTCTCTTGGTTGAGCCAATGGCGCGACGCGGATGGAGCCTGGTGGACCGGCTATCAGCTGGTTGAGGATTTATTATGGCCAGACGAAAAGCCGACATGGACCGCAGGCGCAATTGTGCTTGCCGCCGATGCGTTAACTGGCCACAGCGCCGCCGCACATTTATTTACCCAGGCTCATGAACCCGTACTAAGCGACCGTAGCGCGATGCGCGCCGAATCATAAGCCCGATTTTAGGCGATGCGGCGGAGAGCTCGCAGCGACTCGCATTGAGAGTGTTGTTCATAGAGCCCCGAGGCTATGGCCATTCGCCACACGGTATAAGGGGCTTGGCCGCCCTTTGTTGGGTCGGGAAATACGTCGTGAATGACAAGGAAGCCTCCGGGTTTGACCCGCTGACCAAAATAACGCCAGTCCGTGAGGGCCGCATCGAGACTGTGGCCGCCATCGATAAATACCAACCCAAAATCGATACCAAGCCAATGTTGGCCTGCCTGTTGCGTGCTGCCAACCAGCGCTATGACATGCTCATCTAGCGCTGCTTGTCGGATATTGCGACGAAACTCATGGAGAGTATCGACCAGTCCTGCGTCATCGATAAGCGACGTATCATGGAACATCTCGCCGGGCTGGTGCTCTTCTGACCCACGATGGTGATCCAGAGCAAAGACCACCGTTTGATGCTGGCGAGCGGCGTCACCAAGCCACAGAGTAGATCGACCACAGTAGCTGCCGATCTCTAATAGCGGACCCAAGGCCGCCCCTTCTAGAGCGAGCTGGTACAGATGATGGCCCTCGTTGTCGGGCAGAAAGCCGCGGACGTCGGAGCTTGGGGGTAGAGTCATGTTAGGCTTCACATTGAGTTACGTTGAGTATACGTCGTGCTGAGACCCTGTATTAATAACTTATGATGATCTTTTTTTATACACAGTGCATTCGGTTGGCGGTTCCCGTACTGCTGTTACGTCTGTTATGGCGCTCACGTCATAACCCGGCTTATCGTTATAAGCTCTTTGAGCGTCTTGGCTATACGCTACCCAATAAGCCCGAAAGTAGAGCTAACGAGGGCGATCACTGGATCTGGGTGCACGCAGTATCTGTCGGTGAAACCCTCGCCGTTGCGCCTTTAATCGAGAAGCTCTTAAGCGCAGATCCTAAAAGACAGGTGGTAGTTACTTCGACAACCCCCACAGGAAGAGCGCAAGTTGAGCGCCTGTTCGATAAGCGTGTGTCATGCTGTTGGGTCCCTTTTGACACGCCGGGTTCGGTGGCGCGTTTTCTTAAGCATTGGCGACCCTCCTTAACAGTGCTGGTAGAGACAGAAATCTGGCCCAACATGGTTTTGCAGTGCAAGCGCCAAAACATACCCGTCATGCTGGCTAACGCGCGGCTTTCGTCACGCTCGGCGCGAGGCTATGCGCGGGCGGGGTCACTCGCTAAGCCGGTGATCGCCTCGTTGGCAATGATTGCTTGCCAACAAAAAGCGGACGCTAGGCGCTTCATTGTACTCGGCGCCGACCCCCATAAGACCTTGGTCACCGGCAGTGTGAAGTTTGATATTGCCCGCGCCAGACTGATTCGACAGCGTGACAGCCTGCTCGAGCAACTCGTTATTAGTAGCGACCGCTTGATTTTTCTTGCTGGCAGCACGCACCACGGAGAGGAGGAGCTGGTAGTGGCCGCATTTACTCAGCTGCGCAAAACCGTGCCGTCAGCATTATTGGTGTTGGCGCCTCGTCATCCGGAGCGTACCGCGAGCATAACGCGCTCAATTCTCGCTCCATCGCCTTTCCATTGGTTGCTCCGATCAACGGGTCAAGTCGTGAGTGCCGATACCGATATCTTGGTGCTCGATACTCTTGGAGAGCTCGCGGCACTCACTGCGGCAGCAGATGTCAGCTTTATTGGGGGCAGTTTGGTTCCCCATGGTGGACACAACCCGCTCGAAGCTGCCGCGTTTGGTGTGCCGGTGATCACGGGCCCACATACGTTCAATTTTCAGCAAATTTTTCGGGCTTTAAGGCGCGCTGGAGGGGCTATCGAGGTCACCGACGCAGCGACCCTAGGGCAGGCAGTTGGTGAGTTGTTGACTCAAGCAGCGTATCGGCGTGAGGTTGGGAATGCTGCTAGCCGATATGTTGAAGATAATCAGGGCGCGCTGGTACGCCAGCACGCCCTGATCGATCAACTGTTATCCGATTAACGGCTACCGCTAGCAGTCGCTGGCGCAGGTTGCTCGAGGAAGCTATCTAGACGGCCTACGTCGTCGGGAGACAAGGTGCCGGCATTTTCTTTTAATCGCAAAGTATTGATGATGAAATCATAGCGGCTATTGGCGTAGTCTCGCTCGGCAGAGAACAGTACGTTCTGTGAGTTGAGGACGTCGACGATATTTCGAGTGCCTACTTCATAACCTGCTTCTGTGGCATCTAAAGCACTTTGAGACGATTTGATCGATTGCTTGCGTGCGGCCACTCGCGCCACATCTGATAAGACGGTCATGTGAAGCGAGCGTGCTTCAGTAACCGTTGTGCGCATTAGGTTGACGCGGTTCTCTCGGGCGGCGATGTATTGTTGCGCTGCCTGCCGACGGCTGGCACTAATACGTCCACCTGAGAATAACGGCATATCAACACGCACTTGCCATACCTCCCGGGTTTGTTGAGAGTCTGGCTGCACCAGAAAAATGGGTTCTGGGTTAGCTGCTCGTGTGCCATCCGTGTCGTTATCGGCATATTGATAAGTAGCGGTTACGGTAGGCGCGTGCTCCATTTTATTGGCCTTCGCAGCTTGGCGAGCTGACTCCTCAGCATAGCGTGCAGCGGCTAATCGATAGTTATTTTCGAGAGCAAACTCTACCCATGATGAGCGATCGGTAGGCGTTGGTGGCTTAGCAGTAAACTCTTCGCTGAGTTGAAACAGATCGCCGTGGCTTTGGCCTGTGAGTACCGATAATCGCTCTTTGGCAACATCAACATTGTTTTCTTCGACAATCCGCTGGACTTGCGCGAGGTCTCGCGCAGCCTCAGCCTCATACACATCGGTAATGGCAATAAGGCCCACTTCAAAACGCTGTGTTGTCTGCTCTAGCTGGCGCTCGAAGGCTTTCTCCTGAGCTTCGGCGGCGGACAAATTGTCTTGAGCACGCAAAACGCCAAAATAGGCTTCAACCACACGTACGATGAGGTTTTGGGTATTGGCAGCAAAGTCGGCTTCGGCTTGTTTGGTGAACTCTTCCCCTGCTTTAAAGGTGTACCACGATGACAAGTCAAAGAGCGTCTGCGATAGAGAGACATCCCAGCCGGTCGTCTCGGTATCGTTTTTGTTGAAGCCTTCACCAACAACGGGTGTGCCTGTAGGGTCAAATCCTAGGATCTGCTGGCTAGTCGTTTCGGTTTTATTTCCCGTCACGCCATATCCCGCACTGACCTGGGGCAGTAGCGCTGATCGAGCGATATTTTCCTGCTCGGTGTTAGCCAAGTACTGTGCTGCTTGCGCTTTAAGCTGAGCGTCATTTTCGAGGGCCAGCTCATAAATATCTAATAGTGATTCTGCGGTGGCTAGCTGTGCCAAAGGCAACAGACAGGCCGCGGCAAATCCCGTGAGGGCTTGCCGTTTAAATAAAAGCGTCATTGGAAACTCCTTTTCACCGTGCGCCTATAGCTTAATCGACTGTCGCATTGATGGACAGCCGCTGCATTCTACCACCATGCTGACTTGCGCACATGGGGTCGAAATCCACTGCTTTTATGTCGCGACAGTTGGTACACTGGCAGCCGTTAATTTTTCGGTCTTTAAAAAGAGTAGGGTGCGTTGAAGCCAAGTCGCGGACATTACAAGGTAGATCTTATTGACCTGCACAGTCTTTGTGAGGCCAATTATGTACGCTTGTTGCGCCTGTTTGCAGACTACGAGCAGTGCAATGAGCGTTGCATCGTTGTTGGCGCGGCGCGAGTCATGCTCACAGTCACTGAGCGATGTCGCTATACGACTAATTTACGGCTACAACACGTAAGCCCCTTGGCGAGCCAGCTAAGTGGCATCGAGCTAGATATACGGCTTTACCATGATGCGCGTATGGCTGAAGTGGTCGGCTTCCAATCCCATACTCACGTTCAAGGCCGCTACCGATACCCTAATAATCACATGTATGCCCGCGATGAGAAGCGCCAGCAAAATGGCTACGTAGCAGATCTATTGGCGTTTTGTTTGGCCGAGGGCCAAGCGCCTGGTCTGATGACATTTGACGAAGCGAGTAAAAATAGCGAGCCATCGTCATGAAGAGCTGCAATTTGCAGGGCGATTATGCTCTTGCGGCTGATGGTCCGCTGCGACTGTTACAAATCACTGACACCCACCTAATGGCTGAATGCGGTGGAACCTTGCTCAATGTTGATACCGATGATTCGCTACGAGCGGTCGTCGATACGGCGTTAGCGGGCGGCCATGATCCCCACGCATTGTTGATTACGGGCGATATTGCAGGTGATGGCGCTGCAGATGCTTATCGGCGACTAGAGCACCTGTTGACCTCTTTTGGCGTGCCAAGCTTCTGGCTGCCAGGTAACCACGACGGCTGCTCTAACGCTGAAGTGCCAATAACTCGCTTTAGCCGGACTGTTACCACGCCACATTGGCATGTACTGATGCTTAACTCGCAAGTTGATGACGAAGTGGGTGGCCACCTTTGTGACCTTGAGTTAGCTGCGTTGTCTGCTGCGGTAGACGCCGCCAATGTCGCAGAAAAGCATTTATTGATTGCATTGCACCACCCACTGCATCCCCTAGGTTGCGCCTGGTTGGATCCACAGAGAATTGATAATGCCGATGTGTTTATGACCGAGGTGTCGCGCTGTCGACAAACGACGGTGGTCATTTCTGGGCATGTCCATCAGTCGAGCGATATGACTGTTCGGGGTGTTCGTTATCTTACGACGCCGTCAACATGTATTCAGTTTAAGCCGGAGCAAGAAACCTTTAAGGTGCACGATATTGCACCAGGTTATCGATCGCTAACGCTGCACCCAGACGGTCATTTAGAAACGGCCGTTGTGCGGGTCGAGGGGCGCGTATTTCCTGTCGATCTCAATTCGGGTGGTTATTTGTAACTAGTTGTCGTTTCAGCGCGTTGGCGTGCAAAAGCAGCCAGTGTGGTTTACCTAATATGTCTCGTTAGTACAGGAGGGCGTTCGTTCGCCAATGAGTCAATATAACGCCGAAGCAATTGAGGTTCTCACAGGTCTCGAACCGGTACGAAAACGCCCGGGCATGTACACCGATACCACTCGCCCTAACCACCTTGCTCAGGAAGTGATCGATAACAGCGTCGACGAAGCTCTCGCGGGTCACGCTGATCAAGTGGACGTCACTCTCCATAGCGATGGTTCGATCAGTATCGTCGACAATGGCCGGGGGATGCCGGTTGATATGCACCCTGTGCAGCAAAAGCCCGGAGTAGAAGTTATTCTATGTACCTTGCATGCGGGAGGTAAATTTTCTTCTAAAAACTACCAGTTTAGTGGTGGTTTGCACGGTGTGGGTATATCGGTAGTCAATGCGCTTGCTAAGCGCCTCGACATTACTATCCGCCGTGACGGCAATATCTACGAAATGGCGTTTGAAGGTGGTGAGAAGGTCTCGGAATTAGCGGTTACCGGTACCTGCGGTAAACGCAATACAGGTACCGGCATTCGTTTTACGCCGGACCCCCAATATTTCGACTCCCCTAACTTTTCACTGCCGCGACTCACCCATGTGCTTCGCGCCAAGGCGGTGTTATGCCCCGGTTTTCGCGTCACGCTGCTAGATGAGAAAAAAGGCGACAAAACCGAGTGGTATTACGAGGATGGCTTATCGGATTACTTAGTCGATGCTACGAGTGATTATCCCGTGTTACCCGAAAAGCCCTTTACGCACAGCTTTAGCGGTGCCACTGAGGCGGTCGATTGGGCGCTGCAGTGGCTCCCAGAGGGCGGTGAGGTCATTGGTGAGTCCTACGTTAACCTTATTCCAACCTCACAAGGCGGTACCCATGTTAACGGTCTAAGGTCTGGGTTATTGGAAGCTATTCGAGAGTTTTGCGAGTTGCGTAATTTATTACCTCGTGGCGTCAAATTAACGGCTGAGGATATCTGGGATCGCTGCTGTTTTGTGCTGTCATCAAAGCTTGAAGATCCGCAGTTTTCGGGCCAAACCAAAGAGCGCTTATCGTCTCGTGAGGCCGCAGGCTTCGTTAGTGGAGTAGCGAAAGACGCATTTAGTTTATGGCTTAATCAGCATACCGCCGACGCAGAGTTATTGGCTGAGCTGTGTATCAATCGCGCTCAGGCACGCTTGCGATCAGCGAAGAAGGTCGTGCGTAAAAAAGTGGCATCAGGTCCGGCACTGCCGGGCAAGTTAGCAGACTGCACGACCGAGGATCCTTCACAAGGCGAGTTGTTTTTGGTGGAAGGTGATTCTGCTGGAGGCTCTGCCAAGCAGGCACGAACCCGTGAGTTCCAAGCGATTTTGCCATTGCGCGGTAAAATTCTTAATACTTGGGAGGTAGACTCACAGGAAATTCTAGCCTCTGCCGAGGTCTACAATATCTCCGTAGCACTCGGCATTGACCCGGCGAGTGATGATCTGTCCGGTTTGCGCTATCACAAAGTGTGCATACTCGCCGATGCTGACTCGGACGGCTTACACATTGCCACGCTGATTTGCGCATTATTTTTACGGCATTTCCGACCACTTGTTCGCGCAGGGCACGTCTACGTTGCTATGCCACCCTTGTACCGCATCGACGTCGGTAAGGAAGTCTATTACGCCCTCGATGAGTCTGAGCGCAATGGTATTTTGGATCGTCTCGCCGTTGAGAAGGCGCGTTCTAAGCCCAATGTCCAGCGCTTTAAAGGCTTGGGCGAAATGAATCCCTCCCAGCTGCGTGAAACAACTATGGATCCCGATACCCGTCGATTGGTACAGCTGGTACTCGCGTCGGATGATGACGCGAATGGTATGTTTGACATGCTGCTCGCCAAAAAGCGCGCGGGTGATCGCAAGATATGGCTTGAATCAAAAGGTGACCTTGCTGAAATAGCGATGTGAACGAGCGATTGAGATGTCAGTATTCTTTTAGATGGGCACTAACTAAACGGGTTGATAACGATATGAGCAAACAAAAAAACGGTATTCGCGGCTTAGGTATTCGCAGCGTAGTAGCCGCTACATTATTGGCGGCTACGCAGCTTGTTTGGGCGGACTGGGGCGTTATTGATGGTTCAACCGTTAATTATGTGTCTCTTAAAAACGATAATATCGCTGAAAATAATGCATTCACGCGGGTGACAGGTAGCATCACTGACGATGGTAGCGTATCCATTGAAATCGACCTCGCGTCGGTGGAGACCAAGGTTGATATTCGCAATCAACGGATGCGAGATTTATTTTTCCGTGTTGCTAAACACCCTAAGGCGCTGATTACGGGGCAATTGGCTATTTCTGATCTCGCACAGATAGATGCCGGTGCACCCCTAGAGCGCACTTTACCTGTCACGCTGTCTCTTCATGGATCTGAGGCAGACGTCGACGCACATCTGCGTGCTATTGCTGTCGGCGATCAGTTATTTGTGACGACTGTTGAACCAATCCTGCTGTATGCAGGCGATTTTGGTTTGGGCGAGGGTGTCGCTGCGCTTAAAAACGTTGCCGGTCTTGAGGCAATAGCGAGCGCTATCCCTGTGACGGTTAATCTCCAGTTCGTTAAGGACTGAGCGATTCCCTAGCGCAGACCTGCAGCCTGGACTATGCCCTGAAGTTGAGCCTGATAGCGACCGGCCTTTCCAGCATCGCCTAGCTCGCGAGCATAACCGACAAGCGCGCTTAGCACGTCGGGATTGCCCGGCAATGAGCGGTTGAGTCGCTCAAGACTCGTCACTGCTTCTTCAGGTTTCCCAGTGTCATGCAAAGCAATGGCGTATACATAGCGGTGGCGACTGCCGTCGATTTCGCTATCTGCCGCAGCTTTGAGGTGCGCTAGCGCCGCCTCTAAATTACCGGCCCTTATTTCTAGTAAGCCTAGCGCGTGCTCAAGTGCTCCGGCATCGAGTGAGAGGGCGATCCCTTCCTGCAGTAAATCGCGCGCGGTGTCTTCCCGATTGCTCAATCGCAGAATGTCAGCCAGATTCACTCGCGCAGCTTCGAGTTGCGGATTCATTCTAAGAGCTTCCGTCATTGCAGCTTCCGCCTGCTGCGTCTTACCTTGTGCGAGCCAAATATTGGCGAGCTGCAGTTGTACTGAGGGCATATCGAGATGCTGTGATTGCACGCTCTCATACTCCTTATACAAAGCGTCGAGTCGCACAATGTCTTTTGGTCGCAACTCATTGCGAGGTGTATCTGCCAACTGCTCAGCGACAGCCATGCGTACACCAAGTACAGGATCACTTATCAGTGTGCGTAGGAGTAAGTAACGCTGTCGGGGATCAATACTTGCTGTACTTCTAACGGCGCTCGCACGGAGCAGGGCATCGTCAGAGCCAAATAGCATCGCTGCGGTCCGATTCAGGCCGGGCGGTGAGAATCGACCGTAATGACCGATGGCAGAGGCGCGAAGCATGGGCGAGCGTGTTTCGTCTTCGACAATGGCTTTCAGCGACGGTAGCGCACGGACATCACCGCGCTGGGCTGAATGAAATGCTCTGGCGGGATGACTCCGGCTATCTTTAAATTTAACGCCCCAGTCTTTGAGTGCGTCGAGGGCCCACGATGCCGACTCTTGCTCGTGACACAAGTTACACGCGTTGGGGCTACCAGTAGTTAAGCTTAAGTCTGGACGAGGAATCCGCATGCTGTGATCTCGGCGCCAGTCGACACCCATATACAGTTGATCTGGCATGTGGCACTCGACACATTGAGCTCCCGTTGAAGTAGGTTGATGTCGATGGTGCTCTGGCTGTTCGTAGGTTGCGGCTTTATGGCACTGCGTGCAGATACCGTTGCCTTCGGCACGTAACTCGTTGCTGTGGGGGTTATGGCAATTGCTACAGACGACTCCTGCCTGATGCATCTTGCTCTGAATAAACGAGCCGTAAACATAAACCTCGTCACGAATTTGGCCATCTGGCCAATACAGCGGTGTTTCGATGGTGGCGAGGCGGTGGGTGTCGAGCAAGTCAGCCCCATAATGGTAATCACCCAGCGTACTGCGTCGCGCATGACAGCGGCCGCAGTTGTCAATTTGCGTGTTGTCTTCCAACGGCGATGTTCTCCGTGCAATAGCCTCGCCTTCGGGCCATTGCCAGACACCTCGAGCAGCGAGGCTCATAGCGAAACCTGCGTGCTCAACGCCCCCAAAGTCACCGGTTTGGGCCAGGGCTGCATGCTTTTTGCCAGGCCCGTGGCAGGCTTCACAGCCTACATTGATCTGGTCGTAGCGGGTGTCGAAGGTTTTGCTTTGCGCATCGTAGTTTTTGCGTACATTGGTGCTGTGGCACTCGGCACAGCGGGTATTCCAGTTGTGATAAGGGCCCGTCCAGTGGAGGGGGTCGCCAGCGCTAATAGCCGATTGATCCGCGTATATGTGATACCAACGCTGGCCGCCTTGCTCGGTGGGCCGCGAATCCCAGGCGATACTGAGTGCTTGAAGACGACCGCCAGGTAGCGGCAGTAGAAGTTGTTGCAGGGGGTAGACCCCAAACACGTAGGGAACCTTGAAGACCTCAAGCTCGCCAAGTGCGTTATCGGTTTCTACCCAGAACGCGCTGTCCTTGGTAAAAAAGCGGGTCGTTATGCCGCCGTATTGGAATTCGGCATTATTAAAATCGCCAAGTACCGTCGACTCAGTCGCTTCCTGCATTGCAAGATCGTGATGAGAGCCCTGCCAATCCTGGCTTTCTTTTACATGGCAGTCATTACACGCCCCATTACCTACATACTCAGAACCCACATACTCAGAACCGACATACTCAGATTCGCCACCGGCTTTGGAGCCCATGCTGCAGAGGATCAGCAAACACAGAAGCGTGTTACGTGCTTTCACAATCAAAATGACTCCGGTCAGGATAATTCGCGGTTACAGTGGTCGCCCCAGTATATCGATTTGCAGGATTAAGCCGCCATAAGATCGCAGACTCACCACCACTAAATGGGTGTACACAGTCTGCGGCATTAACCGATAGACTTGAACTCTTAAATTGAGTGAGAACGTAGATGAAGATTGGAATCCTTAAAACGGATGCTGTTCGCCCTGAGTGGGTTCCTACCTTTGGAGAGTATCCCGACATGTTTGAGCGCGTGCTCAAGCTCGTTGATCCCGATTTGGAGTTCGAAGTATGGGACATCGAGGAGGGCGAGTTTCCGACAACACTCGATGGCATCGACGGCTTTATTATTACGGGCTCGAAAAGCAGTGTTTATGACGATAAGCCATGGATCCGAAGCTTAGAAGCGTTGGTCAGGGAGTTGTATGAGGCGCGCAAAAAAGTGATTGGTATTTGCTTTGGTCACCAGCTCATTGCCCAAGCACTGGGAGGTTTGGTGGATAAATCGCCCAAAGGATGGGGCGTAGGCGTGCACTCCTATATCGTCTCCGATACCAGCCTCACGGATGATGGTGAGGGCGAGATTGTGCATTTATTGGCTTCTCACCAAGATCAAGTGATGACAGCGCCTGCAGGCGCAGAAGTGATTGCACGTAATGAGCACTGTGAAATCGCGGGCTTAAAAATAGGTGAGCAGATACTTACCTTTCAAGGTCATCCGGAATTTATCCCCGAGTATTCTCGTGAAATAATGACCTTCCGGCGTCCTATGATCGGTGATGAGCGGGTCCAAGCGGGCATGGCCTCTCTTGGCACTATTGAGCACCAAGGGGAGCGGGTGGCACGTTGGATCTTGGATTTCCTGCGGGCTTAGCGGGCTAGAAATCTAAATCACCAGCTGCCAATATTTTCCATCGATGCCCAGGGCTCCTGTGAAGGCAGGCTGTCGCCCTCTTGCAGAAGCTCTATTGAAATACCATCGGGTGAGCGAACAAAAGCCATATGCCCGTCCCGTGGCGGCCGGTTGATGGTTACGCCGCCGTCCATTAGCCGCTGGCACACGGCGTAAATATTGTCGACGCGATAGGCTAAGTGACCAAAATTCCGGCCCTCATCATAGGTTTCGGGGTCCCAGTTGTAGGTGATTTCAAGCAATGGACTCTTGGTTTCATCGGCGCCCTCGACGTCATTAGGGGCGGCCAAAAAAACGAGGGTAAAGCGGCCTTTGTCACTTTCATAGCGATTCACTTCTACGAGCCCGAGTTTGCTGCAGAAAAAATCCAGTGTTGCGTCAAGGTCACTGGCGCGGATCATCGTGTGTAGATAGCGCATGGCAGTGCTCCATAGGAAATGAAGCGTTAAGTGTATCCTTTGTGAGGTTGCCGCGCTTTAATGTCGACACGACAGTGTCTGCCAGCCTTGTTAGTTTTGATAGTGGTCGATAGTGGTTGATAGCGTCTTGAAATCCCACTCAGCTCGATCTTCGCGTTACACTTATGCCCAGCGATTATTTTCTCAGAATCGACCTCACTACAGCGGGGTCATCAACCTTCAAATTAGAGTTATTTTATGTGGTTTCGTAATCTACGCCCGTATCGTTTGCCCGAGAGATTGGGCTTAAGTGCCGAAGAACTTGAGCAGCGCCTCTCTTCGCGGCCCTTTGTACCTTGCCGTCCCGCGCAGCCCCTAAGCACTGGCTGGGTGGGCGCTCTGGCCGATTCGGCGGAGGCTCTTGTTCATGCCGCTGGACCATTTTGGTTGGTTCGTCTTAGGCGCGAAGAGAAACTGTTGCCGGCTTCTGTGGTGCGTGACGAGGTACAGAACCGCGTGAGCCAGATTCAGATTGCAGAGGGTCGCAAGGTTTATCGCAAGGAAAAGATGTCAATTAGCGATGATGTCACTCAGGACTTCATGCCCCGTGCGTTTACACGCAGCAAAACTATTGAGGCGCTGATTCATGAGAAGGACGGTTGGCTCTGGATCAATAACGCTAGTGCGGCAATGGCTGAAGACTTATTGAATGCATTGAGGGAGGCAATTGGCAGTCTGCCCGTTGTCATTCCCGACACGCGAAAGAACCCCTCAATGGTTATGAGCGATTGGCTATTACATGGCAGCCTTCCGGAGGGTTTCGAGCTTGGTAACGAAGCGGACCTCGTTGAGCCCGGGGAGGACGGTGGTACCGTTCGTGCGCGCAGTATGATGCTAGATTGTGATGAGATTCGCTCCCACATTGAATCGGGGAAACACGTACAGCGACTGGCGTTGAATTATCAAGATCGACTGAGCTTTGTGCTGGGTGGTGATTTGGTCATTCGTAGGCTTAAATTTGCTGAGGAGTTAGTAGGTGCGAACGACGACTTGAAAGACGATTTATTGGCGCGCCGAGACGCCGATTTTTTACTCATGTCGGAGGCTATCGCTGAGCTTAGTCCTTTAGTGCTCAACGCCTTTGGTGGGCTTGCGGAGTAATACTATGGATTTTCCTACGCCTGGGCGATACCGGCACTACAAAGGCGGTGAGTACCAAGTTATTGACGTTGCCCGCCATTCTGAAACTGAGGAATGGCTCGTTGTGTACCGGACGCTCTATGGCGACAGGGGGCTTTGGGTGAGACCATTGACGATGTTCATGGAGCGTATTGAGCACAATGGCTCGCAGGTCCAGCGATTCGCGTTAATCGACGACAAAGCATCCGAATAAAAAGCATCCGGATAA
>DAIRTN010000003.1:5518-12054 GCA_036803865.1 Luminiphilus sp. | reverse complement strand
CCAGCGATTCGCGTTAATCGACGACAAAGCATCCGAATAAAAAGCATCCGGATAAAAAGCATCCAGATAAGAAGTATCCAGATAAACCGGCGGCTTACATAGAAGGACGGCTTACGTAGAAGGACGCCTCGTAGTGAAGCTTAAGGCTGCCCTCAACTCGAATGCGGTAAGCTCGGTTGTAAGCTTGCCAGGGTAGCATTGAGTGCCAATTCTTGGCGCAGCACTTCAACCTCCGCATCAACGGTCTTGAGATGTGCTTGTAGCGCTGTGGTCTCGCGAGAGATCAATAAAAATTGATCGCTGACGCCCTCGTCAAAGCGCGCGCGCTCTTGCCGAAGCAGAGTTTCTGCAAGCGCTTCTTGCTGTCGACTCAGAGCGAGTATGCGCCGAGTGTAGGTCAATGCCTTTAGACTCATGTCTAAATCTCTGCGCAGCTGTTCTCTCAGTACGATTTGATCGTATTCCAAGGATCGGATCTCCGCATTAGCAATAGCTTCACGTGCTTTTGCTGCACGTTGTCCCAAAGGCATAAAAAATGACAGCCCCACAATCGACTCTGTGCCGGTAAGGGGTTCTATCCCGTCGCCGATATCGCGGGCGACCTTAACCTCAAGATCGAGTTGGGGCAGGGTTTCATTGCGGGCAAGCTTTCGTTTGTTTTTGGCCTGCTCCACTTTTGCGGACAGTGCTTCAACGGCAGGATGAGCGTCGATCGTGGCCTCTAGGCCTGAAGTGCTCAAGTTTGAAGTGCCCAAACTCGAAGCGTCAGACCCTTCTACGCGAAATGGCCAGTCGATATTTGACGGCGGTATATCAATAGCATCGCCTTGGTATTGCGGCGAGTCGGCGGTGCGCCAAAAATAACTCAGCCGCTGGCGTGCAAGCTGAAATTGCTGTTCCGCCTCATTCTCCATGAGTTGGCGGCGTAGCAACGTGGTTTCAAATTCGGTGAGGTTGATGGCTGCCAAATCACCGCTGAGTACGCGAGCTTGTACACCTGTGATTCGCTCACGGGTCAGCGCCACTAAATCCTTCACAACCGCTACTTTACGATAGCTCTGGTACCAGCTTAGGTACGCCGATACACCTTGATAGATGAGCTTGTTGAGTTCGGCTAGCTGCTTGGACTCTGCTTCCATGAAGCGCCAAGCGGCCATGACTTGGGTGAGTCGGCGCTTATCAGTTTCCCGATTTTGTAACAGTGATAATCGGACGCCGAGGCTCGCCTCGCCCATATCAAGGGTCTGATACTCGGCCTCATAAACGGGGAACTCACCATCAGAAATACGGTAGCTGCCAAACACTTCGGCGTTCATTGATTGGATTGGCTGGATAACACGTTGCTCCGCATAGCTACCGTCGTAGTAGCCTGACGAACGTGCGTAGGTATCTTGCACGAGGCGGACGTCGAACGCCGCTTCGGCTTCTAGGCGCTCTCCAGCGACTTGCTCGGTTCGCGCAAGCGTTGCCAAGTATTCAGGGTGATGGCGCTGAATAGCAGCAACCAGTTCCTGCACCGTGGGAGACGCCGCGTGCGTCCAACTTCCCCACGCCAACAGTGGGGCAATGACCAGTGAGGCAATGACCAGTGGGGCAAGGCGCCATTGCTGCTTCATTGCCGAGCTTCGGTCCGCAATGGTGGGAAGTTGTTTAGCTGACGCCACAGTTCATACCCCAATTGCACTTCTTCGAGTAACACCCAGCCGCGGACGCGGCTGCCCAAACGAATGTGGCGCTGATCAGGCCAAGCACCTTCAGTCTGATCGGGTTTGACCCACACGCGAAAGCGCCCTTGGGCGTTCGCGACTGGTTCAACAAAATCTACGATTCCCCCAAATGTCCCAATGCCCATATCTGGCCAACCGCTGAACTGAAACACTGGCCAGCCATCGAACTGCAGGCGCACTTTATCGCCTTCAGAGACGAGTGGTGCATCTAGACCACGGATAGTGATTACCGCAGAGCGAGTCACGCCATCGGGGATAAACGATGCCAAAATATCACCAGACTTCACAAAAGTAGCCCCGCCTGAGGACATCAATCGCAAGATCGTCCCGTCTTTTGGGGCGACCTTAGTTTGCAGCGACTGGCGAGCCTTTTGCACACGCAAACGGTTGAGTTCAGCATCTATTTTTGCAATTTCGGCGCGAATTTTTTGAATGTCGACTTGGGCATTTTCAATGTCACGCTGAGATTTTAAACCCTGATCTCGCAATCGCTTCTGACGCTCTAAGTTATTGTCCTCGGTTGCCAGCGCTGAAACTTGTGCCTGCTTTTGCTGTTCTGCGGCGGTGATTTGATTATCTAAGCGTGCAATCAACTCCGGGTCCGCGTCCACCAAGGTAACAATAGGGTCTCCCGCTTTAACGAGCTGTCCTTCGCGAACATGCCACTCCTGCACTTGGCCTGATACCAGCGCTGATATCGCCTGTATGCGCTGATTCGGATTTAAAGTATCAACATCACCTTCTCCGTAGGCGGTTTGGATCCACGGCACAAACCAGAGAACGGCCCCGCTCAATAAGATACCGCCGAGGATAATGCCGGTAATAACGCGCTGTGCGCTAGGAAGCGGCAGGCTTTTTAGGGTGGACATATGGTCAAAATAATCGGATCGAAACTCAGTCATTTGCCGTTGCCTCCACTGTTTCTACGCTGAGCCGTTCAGCGTCTGTGGCGGTTAATTGAATGCTTTGGTCGAAGAAGCGCCCGTCAGGATGACTCGTGAAGTAGAGAATGGTGAATGGCTGGGCTTCCAGCACCCTCATTATTGCGTCTCGTGACGCCCCTACGACATTGTCGAAACGTTGGTTCAGTACTAAAACCTTCGGTTCACTGAGAATAGCGGCTGCGAGTTTAAGCAGAAGCACTTCTACGCTGTGTAGTGGTGCTCCCAGTGCCGAGAGACGTGTGTCCAGTTTTTCAGGAAGGGCACTGATCACCTGCCACAAGCCTACATCGGTAAGAATGCGAATCATGTCATCGATACCCACATTGGGGGCGCTCAGCTGAAGAAAGTCACGAATAGTACATTCGACAATTAACGATCGATCGACACTGTAAATTATCTGTCGCAGTACAAAGGGGTCGAGATCTGCCAATGACCTGCCGTCCAAGCTGATCCATCCACTGTCGGGCTCATCGTTAAAGCGGAGTACGTTCAATACTTTGCGTTGCACCCATGCCTCGTTTGCCTGCACGTAAACTTTGCTGCCGTTTGCAATCTGTGCGTTGACCGCACACGCTCGATCGTCCCGCTTTAACACGATTTCATTGAAGTTGATGGCGCCAGATTGCGGGGCCTTTCTGTCTTTTGCGATCTCTGCCTCTTGAGGAATCGAGAGTAGTTCCGTGATCTTGTCCGCAGCGCCATAGAGTTCGTAGTACGATTTTAGATAGCTAGCAAAGCGTGATAAGCCCAGGAACACGGAAGCCATAATTAGCTCGGCCGCAACAAGCTGACCAATCGACAGTTGGCCGTTACTGACTAACCAGCCGCCTAAGCCCAGTAAGGTCGCGCTGCCTAAAGCATAAACCAGCAAGAACATGATCGACTGCAAGAATGTGTAGCGGAAGTGTTTGGCCTGACTGCGAATAAAGTGATGAGTCCGCTGCTCGGTAGTGCGCCCAGCCAGCTCGACATGGCTAGTTGACTTGAAAAACTCATGGGCGAATTCCAAGTCATTGAGCCATTTTGCGGTCGCGTACTTCTCTTGTGACACTTCGATGGCAGTGCGCTTGGCGCCGCGTGACCACAGCGTCCAAATCATATAAATGGCGGCAATGGTCAAACTGTTAAATATGAACAGCCAGGGATGATAAAAGGACACCAGGGTAAACCCCACGAGCATCTGTAGTACCAAAGCAAAGCCGTCTACCAGAAGCCGTGGCACATTTTTTTGCAAAATCATGATGTCGAAATAGCGATCCGTGATACCGGCATTGCTCCGGCCCTCAAAAAACTGATGGGGCGCTCGAATCACTCGGTAGCTCATCTCTGCTGTAAGTCGCGCATACACTTTGCGCTCATAGAGCTCAACGACCCACATACGCAGAACGCTTAACACGCCTGACGCAAGGAGGATAATAAACAGCGTAACTGCCAGAACATAAACGGCTCTAAGTGAGCCAATGTTCGCGATAGTATTTATCAGGGTTTGCACCGCGATGGGTACGGCTAGGGTGAGTAGGCTTATCCCGAGGCCGTAGATGACCATGACCCACAAAAAGCCTGATTCAGGCAGTAGTAGATTCCACAAGCTCCGCCGAGTGGCGGTGAGATTGACTGATTTTTTAGCCATTAAAGAAAGCTTCCTTGCTAACAGTTATCGCGCGATAGGTTATCGTAAACGGCGCTCTTTATACGATACCACGATAATGTGGATTTTAGTCTAAGTGATAGTTTGAGGTTATCACCGTTCGTGACGTAGCTGACAGTAGCGAGCGTTAACTATAGTCTGTCGGTTGAAAGCTGCGAGCAGCAGGCAGCGCAAAATTGATGACGAGGTAAGTTTGGCTGGTTTAAGTGGTTCTTCGAGTAATTCTTCTAGCGCAGATGTAAGCATCCCTAGCATGCCGGACGTTACGCGAAAGCTTGAATTGCCGCGGCAAAACCCGAGCGCTTCGGATTTTTATATTTGCGAATTTCCCAAGTCAGGCATTACGTTTTTAACGGTGTTGCTCGCTAATGCTTTTCTCGCAGCAAATAATTTCCGTGCCCGAGCCACATTTGCGTCGGTCCGTAATTACATTGTGGATTTATGTGTAGCGGAGCTTACCGAATCGTTTTTGTTCACTGACCCCCCCGTGCGCTTTTATAAAACTCACTCGACCTTTAGCGCTCAGTTCATTCACAGCCTTTACTTAGTGCGTCATCCCGCCGATGTCATGATGAGCAATTTTCGTTATGCGCAAGGACGTGGGTGGTGGGATAGCGATGACGTAGCCGCATTCCTCGAGCACCCGGTGCTGGGTCTTGATGCGTGGTGTCGGCACGTAGATTCATGGCTTGTCGACAACCGCACCGCATCTGACGTGGTGTTCGTACATCTTATTCGTTACGAGGATTTAGTCGCCGACCCGATTGCAGTATTGAAAGCGCTCGACGGTAACTTCGGTTGGAATTTACCCGAACACGCCATGGAGGAGGCGTTGGCAATGAGTTCTCGCAGTGCGATGCGCGAACAAGAGTCTCGCTACCGGCAACACAATCCGAATCATGAGTTCGAATTTGTCGCGGCTAAAGAGTCAGCTGTGGAGCAGATTGTTCGACAACAGGTTGCTGCCAGGTGCAAAGCGCAGTTGACGCTTCTTGGATACCCCAAGGCGTGATGTCGACGTTATAGGCGAAAGCAAGCCAATTGCGTTTGCGCGCGCTAAGCTCTGAGCTCAATACTCATTAATGCTTAAATAGTCGCCATTGGCTGACATGCTGAGAGGCACTGAGCACCAAGAGGCCGGCTAGAATACCCAAGTTTTTAATGAAGTTCTGCAGCTCATGCTTTTGATCATGTTCTGCATACGTGTTCCAAAAATCATGCATGCCAAAATTGATGAGCAAGGTCATGCCCACAAACATATAAGCTGTTTCTTTTATTCGAAAGCCGGTAATGAGGAAGAGCCCCCCCGCGATTTGCAAAACGGTGGTTAGGGGCAACAGTAGCTCGGGTATTGGAACGCCGTGCAAGGCCATGTAGTCAAGCATCGCTTGGTAGCCCGTGATTTTTGTTATGCCCGGCACCAAAAAATAAAGCCCTAGCAAAATGCGCCCTAAAGTTATTGCTGTGCGATCCATCATTGACCCTCGTCCGAGTGAAATCTGTATTTGCAGATGCGAGCTGCTTACCTTACGCTCAAACTATGATTGTGTCTTTTATTCTTGTTTTTGTTTGGGTGCTACTGATGTGGCGATCCATGGTGTGCGAGTATCGTTATTACGCCGCTGTAAAGTTGCTTGAGCCTCAGGTTTGGCAAAAGCTAGGCTCGCCTAGCTGGATCAAAGCGCCAATGGTATTTGTTTCACCGCGGGGCGCGCAGCTGCTCGACGCAATTTCCCATGAGGCGGTGCGTGGCTTAGCCGGCGAGCATCGTAGATCTGGGCGAGTATTTTTGGTGTATACGATTGTCGTATTGGCGGGCTCAATCGCCTATTTTAAAGTCGCGGGTTAAAGCGCAGGTAAGAGCGATCCCCCTTAAGCAATGGGTACTAGCGCTAAGCATTGAGCGTTAGCGGCCCTAGCACCGCGCGGAAAGTCCGCCGAGCGTTTATGATTTGTTGTTAGCACTCGCGGGCAATAAGAGGGCGATAATTACGGCTAACATGCCGCCAAGTGAGAGCGCGAGGGCAATAAACAATAGGTCTCGTTTTTCTAAGAGCTTTTCATTGCTTGTCACTGCACTTGTTACTCGATAGAGCGCTGGTATTTCTTGTTCAGCGGTAGTTTGCGCTGCTGAAAGTAATGCTTTGTAGTTGGTTTGAATCGTCGCGTATCGCGCTTGGCTCGCCATAATAAAGCCATCGCTCAAGGCGAGAGATT
>DAIRTN010000003.1:0-5418 GCA_036803865.1 Luminiphilus sp. | reverse complement strand
TAAGTATTCGGTAATAACCGCCGCGCCATCTTTATAGCCGCCATTCCCCGCTTGAACGGGCGTAAATTGATCGCCAGAGATAGTTGTGGACGCAACATCGCCACGATCGGCAAAGCGCACAAACTCGGGATGAAAGTCAAAGAACCACATACTGTAGACCATGACCAACACGAGGGCCGCTGCAAAAAATGCGCCGGCGGCCTCCTTTAACGCGGGCACCCAGACGCGACCATGTGGCGCGTGAGCATGGTCATTAGCGCTCTCGTGCTCAGGCTTTTCTTGCGGTGTGTCAGTGGGTGTCATGGTGATGTTGAGGGTCTTAAGAAAACCACATTATGCCACGCTACGCCTTTTTATAAATAATCCGCCTTGGAGGGAAGCCAACGATTCAGAGCGCATGAGTGGCGTGTTGAGGGCGGCTGAGCCAAGATCCTGTTTGCCAGATTGATTGTCTTTGTTTTTCTCTCGGTGAATAGCGTTGCGAAAAGGGTTTTAAGCATGGGGATTTGGAATCAAATGAGTTGGATGTGTCTTAATGGGCACGATTATTGCTAATCCCCTAGTGGGGGAGCTCTGCCATACGGACTTAAGTTCGGGTGAGAGCTAAAGGATACGGGTTGTTGTGACTGGCGCACAGTTGCAGACCCAGCGAAGAGAGTAGCGTTTTGGTTGAACAAATTAGTGAGCTGATCGAGAGGTTTGTCAGAGAGCGGGATATCCCCGATGGTTTCGCCCAGACGGCGAATCAATGGTATCTCCAGGCACTGGCGCTAATAACTGCGCGGCACAGTGACGCTGGCAGGCCTATTTTGGTTGGGATCTCGGGTTGCCAGGGGTCTGGCAAGTCGACCCTGGCGGCGTTACTACGTGTTTTGCTTGAGAGACAGGTCGGTCTCAGCGTTGCGTCGCTCGCACTCGATGATTTTTATCTCGGGCGAGAGGATAGAGCGGTGAGAGCCCGGGAGTTGCACCGGCTTTTTGCGACTCGTGGAGTACCGGGGACCCATGATACTGCCTGGATGAGTCGGTCTATTAACGATCTGCTGGCTGGCACCGGCGAGGTGATTACCCCTGCTTTTGACAAGTCCGAGGACGATCGCACTGGCCGCGAGCGCTGGCACCATTATGGTGCGCCGGTTGACGTCGTCCTGCTGGAAGGCTGGTGTATCGGCATTCCTGCCCAATCGGCTGCCGATCTGATATCGCCCTGCAATGAGCTGGAGCGCAGTCACGATCCAGAGGGAGAGTGGCGCGGTCACGTGAACCGATTTTTGGCAGCAGATTACCAGCCGCTGTTTGATCGCCTCGATCTGCTGCTAGTGCTCCAGGCCCCTGACTTTGGGGCGGTGGCTCAATGGCGACTCGAGCAGGAACAGCATTTGGCAAGGCAGCAATTGGCAGGGCAGCAATTGGCAGGGCAACAATCGCAACGCGGCGAAACCACAGGGAGGGCGCTCATGGATGAGCAGCAGGTAAAGGAGTTCGTGCAATATTTTCAACGGCTAACGCTACACGGATTTGAGGTGCTGCCCGAGCGTGCTGACTTGGCTTGGCAGCTAGACGCAGATCGCAAGGTGAGCGGATGTCTCGGGAGGGTGTCATGAAACGTCCCGTTATCTACACCGATCTCGATGGTTCCCTGCTCGATCACTATACCTATGAGGCGACGCCCGCAAAGTCACTCCTTCGACAGCTGGATCATCTGGGTACCCCGGTGATCCCCTGTACCAGCAAGACAGTCGCGGAAGTCATTCCGCTGTGTCGCTCCCTCAATCTCTCTGGGCCCTTCATTGCAGAGAATGGGGCCTTGATTTGTGTGCCCACGAATTGGCCCATACCGATACCGAAAAATAGCGGACGCACCGGCGCTTACTGGTCTCATTGCATGGGCTATCCACGATCCGCGCTGCGGGCCGTGTTGGATTCTCTTGAGAAACACTGGGCTGATCGTTATCAGCCGCTGGTGGATCTCTCGGTCGATGATGTGATGGCGTTGACCCAGCTAGACGCGCGAGGAGCGGCACGAGCCTTACGTAGGGACTTCACTGAGACGCTGGTTTGGCATGGGAGTGATGCGGACTTCGAGGCCTTCTCGGCGTTGATGACTGATCGCGGATTGCAATGCGTTCGCGGTGGACGTTTTGTTCATCTTATGGGACCAAATAACAAGGCGCGGGCGATGGAGTGGTTGCAGCTGGCGATTGGTCACTATTTAGGGGGAGATGTAGTGAGCATCGGAGTAGGAGATGCTGATAATGATCGCTCTCTACTCGAGGCCACAGACATCGCGCTGCTCATACGATCTCCGGTTCACGATTTTCCGGCTCTCCATAGGACCGACACTACATTCCATAGCCGTTCATATGGTCCGGAGGGCTGGGTCGAGGGTGTGGAGACAATCTTGACAACCTTATTGGGTAAGGAGGCATTGGCGTGAGCGATTTCTTTCAGAACGGAACCATCACCACCTTGCACAATTTGGGCGATCGATCGACCGAAAGCTATGAGGAGGCGCTGGTCAACTTCTCCAAAAAAAGACCGATAGGTCTTATCCTGCCCTCCCTTTACTCGGAGCTTGGCACAGAGGCTTTGCCAAGCATCGTCAAGGAGTTGACTCGGGTACCCTACCTGAGTCAGGTAGTGATAGGCCTAGATCGGGCAACTCAGGGCGAGTACCAGCATGCGATCGATTTCTTTGGGCAGCTGCCCCAACACCATCGGGTGCTTTGGAATGATGGTCCTCGGCTTCAGGCGATTGATAAGCGGCTACAAGAGGCGGGGCTTGCGCCTAAAGAGCTGGGGAAGGGGCGAAACGTGTGGTACTGCATGGGCTATGCATTGGCCACTGCGAAGGCTGACGCCATAGCGCTGCATGATTGTGACATTCTGACTTACGATCGCAGTCTGCTCGCACGTCTGGTCTACCCGGTAGCCAACCCGCTGTTTAATTACGAGTTTTGTAAGGGCTATTACCCTCGCGTTGCCGATAACAAAATCAATGGTCGCGTTTGCCGACTTTTAGTCACGCCAATGATTCGCGCAATGAAGCGAGTCGTGGGTGACTCTCAATATCTCGCCTATCTGGACAGCTACCGATACATTCTCGCGGGTGAATTTGCTTTTCGTCGCGAGTTGTTAAACGACCTTCGCATTCCTTCCGATTGGGGGCTGGAGATCGGAGTCGTGTCCGAGGTGTATCGAAGCAACAACAGCAGGCAAATTTGTCAGGTCGATATCGCAAGTAATTACGATCATAAGCACCAGAATTTATCCCTCGAGGACCCAAGTCTAGGTCTTTCGCGGATGTCGATGGACATCGCAAAATCTATTTTCCGAAAGCTGGCCATACAGGGCACGGTCTTCAATCAGGAAACCTTTCGAACAATTAAGGCGACCTACTATCGAATGGCGTTAGATCTTGTGGAGGCTCACCGGGATAACGCGATTATGAACGGGCTCGGTTACGACATTCACCAAGAAGAAGTCGCGGTTGAGCTTTTCGCGGAAAATATCATGGAGGCGGGTAAGCAATTCCTCGAGCGGCCAATGGACGCGCCTTTTATTCCCACATGGAATCGTGTGGTGAGCGCGATTCCAGAGATCTTGGATGACCTCCGTAAAGCGGTGGAAGAGGACTACCTTGAGTTTAGTGTTAATGCGGGGGACTCTCGAGTACGCGCATGTTAGTTGAGGCATTGGTTGATCGCCTCAAGCCACAGCTATATACAATATATGGCGGGTTGGTTGAGGAAGAACGGCAGCAGGCGTGGCTGCAGCGGTTTTTAGTCACCATGGGCTTGTCTCCAGACCAAACCGGTCCTGAGGCGCACCGGAATATCTGGAGCGAGAAAGACATTGCTTTGATTACCTACGGCGACTCCATCCTTGCTGAGGGCGAGGCGCCCTTACAGGTTCTCGGCGATTTTATGTCGGCGTACCTGAAGAGCGTCATCAGTTGGGTTCATATCCTCCCGTTTCATCCCTGGACCTCTGACGATGGCTTTGCAGTGATGGATTACTCGAGTGTCAACGAGGCGCTTGGGGATTGGGGTGATATTACGTCGCTGAGCCAACGTTATAAGGTGATGGCCGATGTGGTGCTTAACCATTGCTCAAGCCGGTCCGCCTGGTTTGAAAATTTTCGCCAGGGGCTCCATCCCGGCGCCGACTACTTTTTCGTGCCCGAGCAGAACTTCGATACGTCCAAGGTAGTAAGGCCCCGTACCAGCTCGTTATTGATGCCGGTCGAGACCGCTAATGGGGAGCGATCAGTGTGGTGTACGTTCAGCGCTGATCAGGTCGATTTTGATTTTAGAAACCCCGCAGTGTTGAACGAATTTTTGGGAATTATTCGCCAGCAGCTGGATGCGGGTGTCCGCATTTTTCGATTAGATGCGGTGGCTTTTGTTTGGAAAGCCTCGGGAACCACCTGCGTCAACCAGCCCGAAACCCATGCGATTGTTCGATTGCTTCGCACCATGATTGAGTGTGCGGCTCCCGATGCGGTATTGATTACCGAGACAAATCTCCCCAACAGGGAAAACTTGTCCTATTTTGGAAACGCCAATCAAGCCCACGCGGTTTACAACTTCTCTTTACCTCCGCTTTTGTTAGATTGCCTGTTGTCGGGAAACAGCCGGTATTTAAGCCAATGGATGATGAGCATGCCGCCCGCCCAGGACGGCACGACCTATTTCAACTTCATCGCGTCTCACGACGGTATTGGTTTGCGGCCTGCAGAGGGGCTGTTGTCCGAGGCTGAAATTGACCGCCTGATCGACACGACGACGTCTTTTGGTGGTCTGGTGTCTTATCGAGAGACTGGCGGCAAGAGAAAGCCTTATGAAATCAACATAGCCCTCCGAGATGCGCTGGCGGGGACTTATGAGGGGGTGGACGATCTCGGTATTCAGCGGTTTCTATGTGCCCATGCGGTGATGTTGGGGCTTGAGGGCATACCGGCATTCTACATTCACTCGCTTCTTGGTACCCGCAATGACCACGAGCGTGTCGAACATACCGGTAGGAATCGCTCGATAAATCGACATCAATGGGCGCTAGATGAACTCGAGAAGGTTCTTGAGGATCCGGACTCCGAGCATTCAACGGTGTTACGGCAGCTATCTTCCCTGATTGCGCTGCGGCAGCAGCAGCGAGCATTTCACCCTAATGCCACTCAATTTACCCTGCGACTGGCAACTGAACTGTTCGGTTTTTGGCGTCAGAGTCAGGATCGCCGGCAGAGCATTTTTTGCGTCTACAACGTTTCCAGTAAGCCGCAGACGTTGATGCTTTCGGAGCTTAATCTGATTCTCACCGATGAGTGGTATGACTTGGTCTCAGGCACTCGCCTGTCAGATGCTTCAGCGGAGATGACACTTTGCCCCTATCAGATTCTCTGGATCAGTAATCAATGAG
>DAIRTN010000002.1:144277-148230 GCA_036803865.1 Luminiphilus sp. | reverse complement strand
GTGCTGGGTATGAAACCAAGTCGTTACCGACAGGTCTCTGGTGAAGCGGATGGTGGCCATTATTTTCTAAGAACCCATCAGTGCTTAAGCCGCAGCGTGCGCGACAGCGCGACGTTACTTGCTGCCACTGAAAACCCCAGCAATCAATTGGGTTATGCGCCGGTAGGTTTAGTCGAGGGCCCTGCTAAACGCCGACTTCGCATTGCCGTGACTGTGGAGGACAGCTTTGGTGCTAAACCGGACGCGAGCGTTCAAGAAGTACTGCAGGCCACGATAGCCTTATGCACGTCGATGGGACATGAGGTGATTGAGGTAGCTAACCCGGTAAATGGGCACGCAATGTTCCCGGCGGCAGAGGGCATTATGTTGGCGCCAATGCCGCGGCTATTGGCCCAAGTAGAGGCATTAACAGGGAGAAGGGCTGAAGATGCGGGCATCCTCTCTCGGGCCACTGTCGACATGGCACGCTACGGCGCGACGCTACCTGCTAATGCGCGGGATGCGGGGCTCGCTTACTTTAAACAGTTAACACAAGATTTCGTGGCTTTTTTCCAGCAATTTGATGTCTGGCTAACGCCCACGATACCCGTCGAAGCGCCACTCTTGGGCTATCTCAGTCACGACACGCCGTTTGATCGTGCGCTGGAGAGAAACCGGCAGCTTTTGGGCTACACCCTCGCGGCCAACGGTATCGGTGCGCCGGCGATGTCAGTACCGCTGTTCCATTCTTCAACAACCGGGCTGCCCATTGGGAGTCATTTTATGGCGGCTCCAGGAGAAGACCGGATGCTCTATGAACTGGCTTTTGAGCTGGAGGCGGCTAAGCCCTGGGCCCAGCGTTGGGCGCCCCATTCGGCGATGCGATTGAGACAATACTGAGCGCGCTCGCACTAAAGCGCGTGGGTTAATGCATGACATAGGCCGCAATAAGATAGAACAGCGTGGCAAACACGGCGCCCAACACCGCATAGGGTAACTGGGTAATCGCATGATCATACGTTCTGCAACCGGCCCCTTGTGCGCTCAAGACCGTAGAGTCTGAGTAGAAACAGGCATGACTGCCAAAACCACTGGCCGATAATAACGCGCCAATAACCAGCGGTAAGTTAACACCAAGCGCCTCAGCCAATGGAAAAGCGACAGGCATGGCAATAGCAATCACCCCCCAGTTAGAGCCGGTCGTGTACGACACAACGGAAAGGGTGAGGAAAATCAATGCCGGCAATAACGCCGCTGTCATATAGGGCTCCACCGCCGTAATCACGTACTCCGTTAAACCCATAGCGTCGTTGGCTTCAACAAAAACAAACAAAGCTAACAACATGCTCAATACTGGAATCATAGATTTAAGGCCGTCGATACAGGTATCAAGCAGTTCGGCTAAGGGCATGATGCGCATCGCCCAGTATTGAATCACTGTAAAGAGAATGCCCGCCATAACCCCCCGCAATAAATCGACGGTCGGAAAAACGGTAAAAAACAGTAACGCGATAATGGGTAGAAAGAATACGCTCATATTGGCGCGATCAGAGGGCTCAACCGCCAGCGCAGGGTCTTCAAAAATCCCCAGATCACCCGTCGTCTCAGCCCTCATTTCAGCGTCGCGCATTTTGCCCAACAGCGGAATAACGCGCGTCACAGCGAGAGGCACTATTATCAAAGCAACTAACGGGTAGAACATATAAGGGATAGATTCCACAAACAGCGCGATACCCTCGCCTGTATCTGCCACACCGTTCTTCTCCAGCAAGCCCGCGAAATAAACCCCCCAGCTCGATATGGGAATCAACAAGCACATCGGTGCTGCGGTTGAATCGACCACGTAAGCCAACATTTCTCTCGAGGTACGAAAACGATCGGTGACCGCCTTCATTGTTGCGCCCACCGTCAAACTATTAAGATAGTCGTCGAGAAAAATGATGAGACCCAAAAACCAGGTCGCTAACAAACTGCTTTTTTTAGTGGTCAGGCGTCGCGTTAACATCTGGCCAAATGCATACGACCCGCCGCCTTTGACCAATAGCGCGATGAAGCTTCCGTATAAGCCGCACACCAGCACAACCCAGGCGGTCACTTCGTCCATTAGAACCTCGGTCGTCACTGCCGCCAGCTGATCGAGAAAAAGCCAGCCATCCATGATTAAAAATGCCAATATTGCACCGGCAATCACGGACTCTAGTGTGCGGCGACTCCAAATAGCCAAAACCAGAACAAGAGCTGTTGGCAGCAAGCTAATGGCGCCATATTCCATAACCGATCCTCAGTTGAGTGGTCTATATTACGACCTGAAAGGCTGAATGTAACTCAGCTATAGCTCAAGCTGGAACGACAATTTAAGATGATCAGAGCAATCCTTTCGGATAAGCAGTTTACTCGACAGCCTCGATCCGTGTATTTTCAGAAGCGTCGATACAGATTGGCGGCAGGAGCACCTAACGATATGGAGATAGTCGAGTGAAAATTGACCCATTATTAGCCGATATTGAGAACAGTGAATCAGGCCCAGAGATCGCCGCACTGTTCGATTTCGACGGAACCATTATCGCCGGCTACTCTGCCACCGTATTCTTGCAAGACTCCCTAACGACCGGTCAGCTATCGCCCGAAGAGCTTGTTGAACTCACGCGCGCGCTCACGAGCTTTGGAATGGGCAATATGGGCTTTTCTGCACTGATGGCCGTGCATGCTCAATATCTCGCTGGTAGTTCGGAAGCGGACTACATTGAAAACAGTGAAAAACTGTTTCGCAAAAAAATAGCCCGGCTGATTTATCCTGAAACCCGCCGTCTTATTGAGGCCCATCGCGCCAAAGGACACACCATCGCCATTATCAGCTCGGCGACTCCTTACCAAGTGCTGCCCGCTGCGAGAGATCTCAATATCGACCATGTGTACTGTACGGAACTTGAGGTTTCACAGGGAGTCTTTACAGGCGCCGTTATCAAACCCACGGTATTTGGTGAAGGCAAAGTTGACGCTGCACTAAAGCTCGCGAAAAAAACACGTGCCAATCTCGATAAAAGCTTCTTCTATTCAGACAGTACCGATGACATACAGCTACTCGAGTACGTCGGCAAGCCTGTCACCCTCAACCCACGAAAACGCCTTAAAAGCATCACTCGAGAACGCGCATGGCCCACGGCCAGCTTTGACAGCCGCGGCAAAATGTCTGTCAGTGGATTTTTTAGATCGGTGGCCGCAACCGGCTCGCTCGTAGGCAGCTTTGCCGCGGGGCTCCCCATTTACGCGCTAACTCGCTCTAAACGGGATTCAGTCAATTTTTCAATCTCATTGTTCGCAGACACTTGCAACGCATTAATTGGCATGGAGCTCGACATTAACGGCGAAGAAAATCTTTGGAGTCATCGCCCCGCGGTCTTCATGTTTAACCATCAAAGCAAGGCCGATGTCGCCATTATGGCTGGCTTAATTCGCAAAGACGTCGTGGGAGTCGGTAAAAAAGAGATAGAAAAGATGCCCTTTATTGGTCAAGTCATGGGCATGGCGGGCACCGTCTTTATCGATCGATCCGATAGGAAAAAGGCTATCGAATCTATGAAACCATTGATTACCGCTATGCGCGAAGACGGCAAGTCGATGGTGATTGCCCCTGAAGGGACGCGCACACCAACGGCTAAGCTCGCCCCCTTCAAGAAAGGTGGCTTCCACATGGCTATGCAAGTGGGCGTTCCGATCGTGCCGGTTGTTATCCATAACTCCGGTGATATCGCTCCAAAAGGCGACTTCTTGTTCAGGCCAGGTAAAGTTCGAATCGACGTACTAGCTCCCGTCGACACCTCAGAGTGGTCGGCAGCAAAAATGGACGAACAAGTGAACAGTGTGCGCAATATGTTTCTGCGTGCGCTAGGCCAACCCGAGCAGACTATCGAAGAAGTAAAAACGACTCAAAGCCGTCAGCCGGACGATATGCGCCCCGAACTCAAAAATCCTGA
>DAIRTN010000002.1:101362-144177 GCA_036803865.1 Luminiphilus sp. | reverse complement strand
GCTAAAGTAGCCACCAAAACGACACTCAAACCAAAAGTGAAGGCAAAAACTAAAGCAACTGCCAAAACCACTACCCAACCGAAAACTCGCGTAACATCGAAGACGGACACACCGGCAAAGGCCAAAGCTGCGGCCAAGTCGAAGGCAAAGAAAACAAACGCTACAACAAAAATAAAAACACCGGGCCGCAAAATTGCGCCGCAAAAACGTGCGGCGGTTAGGCCAAAACTAGCTGCCAAGGACTGAATAGCTGAATGAACGTAGCCAGGCTGGTTGATAAATTAGCGCAGTCCCCGTGGCCTGAGACTCCGGGCACCGTCGTTTTCTTATTAGACCTCACCACACGACTCGAGCGCCGTTTACTCGACCAGTGGATTGAGCAACATGCCCCCCAAGACAGAGAGTACAGCGTCGTTCTATTACCACTAGGCGATGACCGCAAGCCACTCGCCGTTCATTCCTTGGTGAGCAAGTTGATGGCTCTGGATGATGTGGTTCTTGCACCACTTAGAATAGCTTGGACACCAAGTGATAAGGCCATTAACTCAGGGCCCCGTCTGGTAGACCTGCTCGGGGGTCCTGAACGACGCCCAGGAAAAATAAAGGCCGCTCGGATCATGCGGACCGCCCCTCAGCGCATGCATTTTCTGGCAGGTGCGCCTGCCACGCGTGCAGAACTTTCACATCGATTTAACGTTAAGACCGACTTAGAAGCTAACGAGCATTTGGATGACTTCAGCATATTTGTAGCGCGTCAGGCAGCGGTTGTCCTAGATATGCATGAGCGCAAGCTTCAGGGGGGACGATATAAAGTACCTCGCTATGTTGCGCAAAGTTTGCGTAACAACAAAGAATTCCGCGCTCGGTTGTACGCCATTGCGAAAGCTAAGTCGGTCAGTCGCACTGAAGTCATGCGGGAGGTCAATGAGTACTTCCGGGAGATGATCTCGATCCCCACCAGTTTTTGGCTCGACGTTTGGGCTAAATTTTGTAACTTCTGTCTAAGCCTGGGCTATGAGCCTGAACTGCATTATCGAACCGAAGACGTAGAGAGAGTTCGGCGCATAGTCAGAGATCATCCATCCGCTCTTCTGTGGACTCACAAAACGTATATCGACGGATTTGTAGTGCCAAAACTACTGTTCGATAATGATTTTCCAATGCCCCATTTTTTCGGCGGCGCCAATCTAAACATCCCTGTTCTCGGCTTCTTAATGCGTCGTGCGGGCGGGATATTTATAAAACGGAGCTTCAACGACAACGAAGTCTATAAAGCGGCATTGCGCCAGTATATTAGCTATCTCATGGAGAAACGCTTTCCATTAACGTGGTCATTTGAGGGCACTCGATCTCGACTGGGCAAGCTCATGCCACCCAAGTACGGTGTTCTCAAATACGTTCTCGAAGGCTGTTACTACGCTGAAGCCCACGATATCCATATTATCCCTGTCACTGTCAGCTATGACTTGGTGCGTGACGCCGAGGAGTACGCTCGCGAGCAAGCGGGTGTGCCGAAAGCGCCCGAGTCGCTGGGCTGGCTAGTGGGCTACATCCGCAGTCTCGCAAAACCGATGGGCAAGATTTATGTCGATTTTGGCGAACCCGTGGTACTCGCGAATGCGCCTGACCCGAGCGATCGACTGGCGATATCTAAGGTCGCGTTTCAAGTGGCGGTAGAGGCTAACCGCGTCACTCCGATAACGGTTCCCGCTGTGATTAGCATGGTACTGCTTGGGGTGTATCCAAGAGCACTGTCAGAGCAAGAGATCAGTACTGAAGTTGCCGAGCTTCTCGATTGGACTCGCCAACGCGAGCTGCGTTTATCGCAAGATTTTGACCAGCAATATGCGGAAGGCATGGAGAATCTTCTCGATCTGATGATCGGAGAGGGCATTGTCGCGCGCTTCGATGGTGGACCTACTACCGTTTACGGCCTGAAAGAGGGCCGCGCTGCGGTTGCCAGCTACTATCGCAACACGATCGTTCACTACTTCGTAAACAAAGCAATCGCTGAACTTTGCCTAGTTGCGGTCGCCGAGCAGGAGGAGTCAGACGAGGCGCCGTCAGATATCTTTTGGCGTGAAGTAGACGATCTTCGAGATTTGCTTAAGTTCGAGTTCTTCTACCCACCCACAGAGGTCTTTCATGCAGAGATTGTTAAAGAGCTAGATGCTATTACTCCCGACTGGCAAGAGGAACTCGATCGAGGCGCTCGAGGCGCCCGCAAACTCCTACTGCAGATGACTCCACAGACAGCGCATATGACACTTCAAATGTTTGTCGAAGCCTACGCAATCGGCGCGGAAATACTCACCGCCGTGCTACCCGGAGAATCGATCGACGAATCCGATTACGTTGTACGCTGCATGAACTACGGACAACAAGCCTTTATGCAACGCCGGATATCGAGCGAAGTGTCTGCCAGTAAATTACTGTTTCAGAATTGCTGGAAGCTACTGGGCGCAAGAGGCTTAACCGATGAATCGAAACCTGATTACGCCCTAGAACGCCAACTTCAAGCACAGTCGTTAACTAACCTTGTTCGCCGCGTGGAAATCATCCGAGCATCGGCGATCGCCGCTCGAGGCACTCCAACTATAAGGGATACAATACGTGGCAAAATCTAAAATAGCTGTGATCGGCGGCGGTAGTTGGGGAACAACGGTAGCCTCGATTCTAAGCCGTAATGCTTGCGTAACGCTTTGGGCTAGAAATAGCGATACGGTAAAAGAGGTTAACGAAGAGCACCGCAATTCCCGCTACCTCGGCGATCTCGCTCTACATGCAGACCTCACCGCTACAGACGATCTGCGATTAGCCGTGCAAGGCGCTGAAGCAGTCATCATGGGAGTGCCCTCAAATAGTTTTCGCGATGTCCTCATGGACGTTGTCGGTGACCTCACCCCAGGCGCTCCGATCATTAGTCTGACAAAAGGATTGGAGCGCGGTACAAAGCTTCGAATGACTGAGATCTGCAAGGAACTCGCCCCTGATCATCCCGCAGGTGTCCTGACAGGCCCAAACCTAGCCAAAGAAATTATGGCGGGGCAAGCGGCTGCAAGCGTATTGGCACTTGACGACCCTGCACCCGCTGAATGGCTGCAACCACTGATGAACGTAGGCTTGTTTCGGGTCTATACCAACCCAGACGCTATTGGCTGTGAGCTAGGCGGCGTGTTTAAAAATATCGTTGCTATCGCCGTTGGAATGGGTGACGGATTCGGCGCTGGCGACAATACACGGGCCGCGCTGATTACCCGAGGTTTGGCGGAAATGACGCGCCTTGGCACGGCACTCGGAGGTAAAGCAGAAACCTTTGCAGGGCTTGCCGGGATGGGGGATATGATCGCCACATGCACGAGCCCCCAGAGCCGCAATAGACATGTAGGTATTGAATTGGCCAAAGGGCGCTCCATCGACGACATTATCGCGAGCATGCACATGGTTGCCGAAGGCGTGAAGAGCGCTCCTACTATCATGGAACTTGCTCATGAGCATGGTTTGACTATGCCCATCACGAGGGATGTTTACAAAGTGATTAGCGGTGAATCGAATGCTCGGGGTGTGTATCGAGGCCTACTACGTACCTCAGCGGGCGCCGAATCGGATCCAGGCTAGTTAGCCGCTGTTGCACGCTTCACCGTGTGTCGAGAGAATTAGACGCTTTCACAAGGAGGTAACGGGCTATGACAACAAGCATTACACGCAACATTGCGGTGTGCCTACTCGCTGGCAGTTTGCTGTCATGCGCAACGAGCCCGACCGGCCGAAGTCAATTTCTACTTATCTCTCCCGAATCAGCAATTATTGAGTCAGAAACCGCTTACTTGAGTACCGTTAAATCACTCGATGATGAAAACAAACTCGTCACGGACCCGGAGATCATGGGGCGCGTAGCGCGTATTACGGGACGACTAGTCACTGTCGCAGAGCAATCATTTCCCAGTAGCAACGACTGGAAGTGGAGCGTGGCCATTATTGATGACGGTGAAACGGTCAACGCATGGTGTATGGCGGGCGGGCGAATGGCGGTTTACACGGGCTTGTTTGATCAGTTAAAGCTGACCGACGATGAGTTCGCTCAAATCATGGGTCACGAAATCTCCCATGCGCTAGCTAACCATACGGCAGAGCGGATGTCGCGAGCAATGGCAACCAGTATTGGCGTTATCGCGGTGGGTGCCGCCGCGGACAACAAAGGAATTGCTATGGCGGGTGCCGCAGTTGCAGCCAAGCTGGCGCTGGAATTACCCAATAGCCGCACCGCGGAATCAGAAGCTGATCAGATCGGGATGGAGCTGGCGACCCGAGCAGGCTACGACCCTGAGGCTGCGGTGACGCTATGGCAAAAAATGGGCGATCTGAGTGAGGACCGCCCCCCGGAGTTTTTGAGCACCCATCCTGCACCCGAGAATCGCCAAGCAGCACTTAATACAATGATTTCGAGCATGAATAAGCTCAATCCAAGCCGCGCCAAAGCGCCTATTACTGAGATCGAAATAGTTCAGTAATGGGTACTAGTCATTAGCGTACGGTATGCAGAAAATGCAGGTGGTTCTCGTATTGGGTCAAGATATCGACTACCACCTGCTCTTGCGTCCAACCCATAATATCGTAGTCCTGACCACCCTCTAACAGATGAACCTCTGCGCGATAAAACAGCTCGCCTGTATTCATCTCATCCATTGGCTTCTTACCCAATGATTGATCAGGCATAGGGTGGCTCTTCACATTGACCTCGTAGACGAAATCAATTTCATCGCCATGGAAAACTTCTAACCGCAGCGCGCCTCGCTCGCTGATATCGTTGCTCACCTTTGTCTGTACGCCATGCCGATTTACCTCACCAGCAAAACTGTGCATCGCCTTGAATACATCCTCTCGGAGAAAAGTTTGGACCGATGAGTCGCCAGGGTATTCCAGCAAATTGCTCAAGCGTTCTCGCCAATTACTAGCCTCTGTGGCCGCAGGAGGATGGACCCCCACGCTCTCACGTTTCGCGCTGTCCACAATAAGCGCGCGCCAAAAGCCCCATAATGCGCCGAGTATGGCTAGCGAAAATGGTAATGCACTCGCAATGGCAGCAGTTTGCAATGCGCCCAATCCTCCGGCTAAAAGCAACACCGATGAGATTGCAGCGATAATTGCGGTCCAAAGAATACGCTGCGCAACAGGGGTATTGTCTTCACCCCCAGCACTCAACATATTTAGAACCATCGCACCGCTGTCCGCAGAGGTGACGAAAAAAATCACGATCATCGCGAGACAAAGCAGCGAAAGAATTTCTGTCCCCGGCAAGTAGTCGAGAAACTTAAAGAGCGCCATGGCCTGATTTTCCTGCACCGCCGCACCGAGCGAGGTAAATCCACCGTTACTGATCAGTTCAATCGCCGAGCCGCCAAAAACACCCATCCACAAAACGATGAACGCTGTCGGCACCAAGGTCACGCCCAATAAGAATTCGCGAATGGTTCGTCCGCGCGAGATGCGCGCAATAAAAATACCGACAAAAGGCGCCCAACTAATCCACCAGCCCCAATACAGTATCGTCCACCCACCCAACCAATCCGTAGGATTGTAGACATACAGATTGAATGTTTTAGGCACTACATCGGCGAGATAAGCCCCAAAAGTCTGAACCGTTCCCGATAGCAGTAAAATCGTGGGGCCCGCGATCAATACGCCGGCCAGCAGTAAGACCGCCAACACGATGTTGAGCTCTGACAGGCGCTTGATACCCGCATCCAGTCCCAAAACCACCGACACACCGGCGACAATCATGGTGCACATAATCAACCCAATTTGCACCGTCTCGCTGACGGGCACACCGAACAAATAGTTGAGCCCCGCGTTGATCTGAAGCACGCCGTATCCGAGGCTCGCCGAAATACCGCAGGTCGTGCAGACAATCGCAAAGACATCGATCGTCGCACCCAACGGCCCGTAGATACGCTCACCAATCAAGGGATAAAAAGCCGATCGCAGTGTCAGTGGTAGCGAATGCCGATAAGCAAAGTAAGCCAGGACCAGCGCGACGGCCGCATAGATTGCCCACGCGTGGAAACCCCAGTGGAAGTAGGTGAGCTTCATGGCCTCTGAGGCGGCTTTCAGCGTGCCACCCTCACCAATGGGTGGCGCCAGATAATGCATCACGGGCTCCGCGACCCCGAAAAACATCAAGCCGATACCCATGCCGGCGGCAAATAACATCGCAAACCAAGAAATAAAGCCATAAGCAGGCTCTGAGTGATCTGGGCCTAGCTTGATATCCCCATGCCGCGATAACGCAATAATAAACACCACGATAAGCACCGTGCCGACCACTAACACATAGAACCAGCTCGCGTAGGTAACAATCCCTGATTGAAGAGCATCAAGAACAACGTCTGATGCGTCGGGGAAAAAGCCAACAAACAAAACGCTAGATAAAAGAATGGTAATAGCGGGGATAAAGACCGCTGGGTCTATGACCCAGTGACGAGTATTGAGGGATGACATAGCAGCTCTAATTACGCAATTTGTCACATTATACCCCTATAGTAGAATCCATATCAGAACAAAATAACTATGTGGCCTAATGGTTTATTGGCTAATAACAGGGGTTTTTATGGCCAAATTGCGGTAATAGCCATATTTAATACTTTGAGTTAAAATGATGTCCTCTAACCTTTTGATAATCACTCACCCCTTCATGGAGTCTCGATGAAAAATCCCACGTTCTTCAAACGCCGCCACTTAGCAACTGCAATTGGCTCCGCGCTTTTACCGGCCTTAGCCGCACAAAGCGTGTTTGCGCAGCAGCTTGAGGAGGTTGTAGTAACCGCCACCAAGCGCGCAGCGAGCACCCAAGACATTGCCGTTAGCGTGACCGCACTGACCGAAGACACTCTCGAGCAGTTTGGTATTTCAAATTTCGAGGACTACCTGATCCAACTTCCAGGTGTAACGGCCGGCGGCAGCGGCCCCGGGCAAAATACCATCTATATCCGTGGCATAGCATCTACAACACCAAACCTCACGACGGCGGGCGTAGCAGGCCTCGCGCCCAACGTGGCACTGTATCTTGACGAACAACCGTTATCTCAGCCCGGACGAAACCTCGACGTCTATGCGGCCGATTTAAATCGTGTTGAAGTGTTAAAAGGCCCTCAGGGCACGCTGTTTGGCGCTAGCTCTCAAGCGGGCAACGTGCGCCTCATTACCAACAAGCCCGACTTCAGTGAGGCCTATGGCAAGATCAAAGCGGACGTCTCCTACACCGAAGAAGGCGAAGAAAGCACGCGCTTTGAAGCCATGTATAACCTACCTGTATCCGACAGCGTTGCTCTGCGTGCGGTTATCTACAGAGATGACCAAGGCGGCTGGGTAGACAACGTTGCTGGCACCATTTCTGCGGCTGAAAGCGCACGTTTTCGTGATGCCGGTTATGTGCGAACCAATGGTGTGCCAGTCTCGGCACGTCGTGCAGGTCTCAACTCGGCCACCTACATAAACAGTCTTCCCAGTGAAGTGGCATACACGAGCGCTCGCATTCCATTTGACCCCAACGATCCCAACTCTTTGGTTGAATTTCGCGAGGCTAATAACGAAGATTTAGTCGAAAAAGACTTCAACGACACTTTGTACACCGGCGCTCGTATTGCCGCCCGCATTGAGGTCAACGAAGACTGGAGCGTGCTTTTAGGTGCAATGACACAAGAATTGGAGTCCGATGGCACCTTTACAGCAGACCCCACACTGGGCACAGACTCACCCAGCATTCAGCGTTACAGCCCCGACAACCTTGAGGACTCGTTTAATAATTTCAATTGGACGGTCGAAGGTCGTATCGGTGAGCTAGATATCGTTTACACCGGCGCCTACACCGAGCGTGAGACCGATCAGATCGTTGACTACACCGATTACATGTTTGTCGGACAATATATTCCCTACTACATCTGTGACGCCTCAGTGAGTTATCCCGAGTACAACTACTACCAGGAAGGCGCACCGTTAAACCAATCTTTTGGTACCTGCTATGAGCCCGATTTGTATGCTCTGAGCTATTCGGAAACCGAAGTGACCACCCATGAATTGCGCTTCAGTACTGATCAAAGTGCAGATATGCGCCTGACCGCAGGTGCCTTTTACAGCGACCTTCAATTAGATGAACGCGTTGATTTCAGCTACCCCAGCGTTAACAAGATCAATTTCTTTGACTTCTATGACGGCTCGGTCACAGACGCGGTGCCCAACTTTCCATTCCCGGGCTCCGTCATCACAGAGGAAGGTCCCTACCCCAGCGATACCGTTTTCCGCAATGACGTACGCCGAAGCGATGAGCAGTACGGTATATTCGGCGAGCTGAGCTACGACTTTAACGAACAGTTCTCTGCTACCGTTGGCGCTCGCTACTATGACGTCCGCGTTGACTTAGAGGGTGGTGCCAACGCAACCTTCTGTAACCCCTTCTTCGCGAACGATCAGAACGCCTTCGGTACCAATATCACCGATCTATATGATGGTGACGGCTCACTGCGTTTCGTAGGTGATTGCTCCGCGGGATCGCAACTGCGCCTAGAGTCGGGGATTACCGCTGACGAGGCTTATGCCCTTTTTGAAGCGGCAGATCCTTACAGTGTTGACCGTGGTAAGTACGTCAACGGTCCCAATGCTATTAGCCGGGCCGAAGTAGAGGGTTTCGTCCGCGCTATCGATGCACCCGACGAAGCCAAAACGTCCGGCACTATCGTCAAATTCACACTAAACTATACGCCTAGCGATGATGTGCTGTGGTACCTGACTTATTCAGAAGGCTATCGGCCGGGTCTCCTCAATCGCCCCGGCGGCGCTGCGGGTCCGGGCACTTACTCAGTACCCTTCGAACTCTCCAGCGATGACGTCACCAACTATGAGCTAGGCTGGAAGGCTGACCTTATGAATGGCACGTTACGTTTCAACGGCAGTGCTTTCTTTGTTGAGGTTGAGCAACTACAAACCACCATTTTCGACCCAAGCATTGTCAACCTATTCTTCTCCGATAATGCAGCGAACGCCGAAGTTATGGGTGTAGAAGGTGAACTGACCTGGTTGCCACAGGCCCTACCGGGGCTGATTGTGGGCGCCTCATTCTCCCTACTTGACACTGAGATCACTGAAGTTCTTACGCCGACCGATGACGTACGTAAAGGCGATAGCTTAGCGTTCGCTCCCGAGCAACAGTTCAATGCCAACGCGCGTTATGCATGGGGCTTGTCCAGTGATTTGGACGCGCACGTGATGGCGAACATTGCTTATTCTGCCGAATCCTACAGCGACATCATCACCATTAACCGTGACAGGATTCAGAGCTGGACGATGATGGGCGTTTCGGCGGGCATATCTCATCAAGATTGGGATGCAACACTTTACGTCGATAACTTGACCGATGAGCGAGCCGAATTATCGCGTAACTATGTCAATGACCGACCCCGTGCGACCTACGCAAGACCACGCACTATGGGTTTGCGATTAAGCTATAAGTTCTAAGTAACTAGCGGTAAAAGCGGTACTCTAAAGCTCCCTTTTCGGGAGCTTTTTTTGATGGTGGAGAAACTAGTGGAAGCGGAACTCTACGAGCGGGCGAAAGAGGCAATAAAAGCAGGCGAGTACCGGCGAGCAATGGACTTACTGGCGAACGAGCCCGACGATAAAACTGAGTCGCTGTACTTGCGAGCAGTATGCCTTAGACGCCTTGAACAGCCCGACGAAGCATTGCGTCTTTTGGCGGCTGCATTGACTCTCAATCCTAAGCACGGTCGGTGTCATCAGGAGCGCGGACACATTCTCAGGGAGCAGGGGCAGTCAAGAGCTGCGCTTAGCGCCTATGGTCGGGCCACCCAAGAGAATCCATCGCTCGGTGCCAGCTGGCGTGGGCAGGCAGAGATTCTCTTGCAACAGGGTCGCATAGATGAAGCCAACCGGCTTAAACCCCACATGGAGCGGCTGGCCAACATGTCAAGGCCGTTGGTCTACGTGCTTGACATTCTGTCTCAGGGATTCGTTGCAAAGGCCGAGCAAGCCTGTCGAGACTATCTAAAGCAACACCCTCTGGACACGGAGGGTATGCGGCTATTGGCGGAGATCGCAGGCAAATTGAACGTCCTTGATGAGGCTGAATTCCTGCTTGAAAGCGCAGTGATGTTCCAGCCCGACAGCACGAGTTTAAAGATTGATTACATCGGCATCTTAAGAAAGCGTCAAAAATTACAGGAAGCCCACAAATACGCGTTCGAACTGTTTGAGTTGGATCCCAGTAATATCCATTTCAAGTCTCAGTATGCCGTCATCAGCATGCAGCTTGGCCAGTACAACACGGCACTGCAGCTCTTTGATGAGGTGCTCGCCGAAATTCCTGGCGAACCGGTCACCTTGACGTCAAAAGGACATGCTCTGAAAACAATCGGACGGACCGATGCAGCCATTGAGTGCTATCAGCAAGCTTGCCGTGAGGGGGTTGTTCACGGTGAGGCATGGCAGTCCCTCGCGAACTTAAAAACCTACCGATTCACAGATGCACAAATTCAGCACATGGAACGGCTGCTGGAGACCCATGCGCTGCGCTCTAGTGACAAGGTGTATCTGCTATTTGCACTGGGCAAAGCCTACGAAGATAAGGATGATCTCGACCGGGCGTTCGCCCGCTACAGTGAGGGCAATAAGATCAAACGAGCGGAATCTCGCTATATCGCGGAGCATATGACCGAGGAATTTGCCGAGCAGAAACATGTTTTCAGTCGGATTCAAAAGCGTTCGGGAGGCTGCCAAGCGGCGGATCCTATTTTTGTTGTTGGCATGCCTCGAGCGGGCTCGACTTTACTAGAGCAAGTGCTCTCCAGCCACTCGTTGGTAGATGGGACTCAGGAACTCCCCAATATTCTTTCAGCTGTTCACCAACTGCGGACGAGAAACAAATCCTTTGACCGGCTCAACTACCCACGCACCATCGCAGAGCTGACGGCTGAAGAGTTGCAGAAGTTTGGGGAGGATTACATTGAAGGCACCCGAAGTTATAGAGGCGAAGCGCCTTACTTCATTGACAAAATGCCCAATAATTTTCGTCATATCGGGCTCATAAAGCTAATCCTGCCAAAGGCTAAAATCATTGATGCTCGGCGTCATCCTTTGTCCTGTACGTTCAGTTGTTTCAAACAGCTGTTCGCGGAGGGCCAAGAGTTTTCCTATTCTTTGGAAGATCTTGGTCATTACTACCGAGATTATGTAGACCTCATGAACTTTTGGCACCAACAGTTCCCCGGCGATATTTTGCACGTACAATATGAAGACGTGGTCGAAAATTTAGAGTCTCAGGTAGAGCGTATTCTCGACTATTGCCAGCTGCCTTTTGAGGAAACTTGCGTGCGTTACTGGGAGACTGAGCGAGCCGTTAAGACACCGTCGTCTGAGCAAGTTCGCCAGCCAATCTTTAAGTCGGGCACTGAAAATTGGCAAAAATTTGAACCGTATCTTGAGCCCCTAAAAACAGCGCTTGGAGTCACACTTTCTAATTACCAAGGAGTCACCCTTCGCTGATGCGGAGCCCTATTTAAACCGCTAGGTTTGCTTTTACTCAACACGTGGTAACGCTATGAACGATTTACAGGATGAAGTACTGGTATCACTAAGGCGCATTATCCGTGCGACCGATTTGTACAGCCGAAAGCTCGGAAAGCGAACGGGACTAACCACGCCGCAGCTGGTGGTCATCCAAGCTATTGGTACCTTGCGCGACCCCACTGTGTCGGATGTTGCGAAAGCTGTGAGCCTCAGCCTTGCAACCGTAACAACCATCCTCAATCGACTCGAAGCCAACGGACTAGTTCACCGTGAACGCAGTGCAGTGGATCGTAGACGCGTTATTGTGACGCTGACAGAGAAGGGCGAGGAACTTGGTGCCAGTGCACCAAAGCCTCTGCAAGATAGCTTCGTCGATCGCTTCGTGCGACTTGAATCCTGGGAACAGCATCAAATAGTAGCTGCCCTTGAGAGGGTTGCCACCATGATGGATGCAGAAGAGTTGGACGCAGCGCCTATTCTACTGAGCGGTGAAAACGTCTTTTAAACCTGATGACAGCGTTCGTACGCTAACCTTCTGACTCAAGCCTTGAGATGAACGCTACGAGACGCGAATCGTCTCCACGATCGAGGAGAAATCACGAGAGCCATTACCCTCACTCTGGTGTGCCTTATATAGCTCAAGGGCCAACTGCCCAAGACGATTCTCGACACCAGCACTGCCAGCTACTTCACTCGCCAAACCCAAGTCTTTGACCATTAAATCGACCATGAAGCCGGGCTTATAATCGTTACTTGCGGGTACGTTGGGCATAACGTCCGGCCACGGGTTGTACACCTGCAACGACCAATTATTACCCGAACTGGCTTTCATAATGTTAGAGAGCACCGCGGGGTCCAAACCTTTTGCTGCGCCCATGGCCAGTGCTTCGCAGCTGCCTATCATGTGCACAGCTAGGAGCATGTTATTGACGGCTTTGGCGACTTGGCCCGCACCTGCGGGCCCAGCATGGAAGATTTTTTCCGCATTTCCCATGCCTTCAAGAATGCGCCTCGCTCGCTCAAATGCTTCGGCGCTGCCACCGCACATAAACGCCAGACTGCCGGCGGCAGCCGCAGCAACACCCCCAGAGACGGGCGTGTCCATGAAAGCGATACCAGCATCTGCGGCAGCGGCACCGACCTGCTGTGCAGTTTCACTGTCGATGGTACTGGCATCTAACGCGAGGGCACCCTTAGCCATATGGGCAAGCAAGCCGTCGTCACCGAGATAAACCTGTGCCACGTGCTTACCCGCCGGCAGCATAGTAATAACCACGTCAGCGCTGCGGGCGGCGTCAATCGCAGAGCTCGATGCCTTAGCACCCGAGGCAACAACTTCTGCCATAGCCGCTTCAGATAAATCGAATACGGTAACCGCATGGCCCGCGTTAATAAGGTTACAGGCCATCGGCCCACCCATATTGCCCAAGCCGACAAAAGCAACAGATGCCATAAGGTGTTTACTCCGGTAATTCCAAGACAGGCGCCCCTTCAGGCTCCTCAAAAAATTGGCCTATTAGCGCTTCGGGAACGGAACGAACGTCCGGGAAAGACCATGCAGGATTGCGATCTTTGTCCACCAACAAGGCACGAACGCCCTCGGCAAACTCAGGAAAACGTAGGACGTTGGCGCCGAGCCTAAGCTCACTGCGGAAAACCTCTGAGAGGCTCGCGTCACGGGTTTCATTCAGTTGGCGGAAAATCCAACACGCGGCAAGGCTCGAACCGTGCAACAACCCGGCCTTCGCTTTTTGTAGCCACTCATTCTCACCACTGTAGTTTTCAACCCGATCGACAATAACAGCCAGATCATCACCGGCCATCAATGAATTAATGTCACTCAATACCGGCTCGACCTGAGCAGCCGGCTGCTCGGCGCTAGGCGCCAAAGCAGACAGTAAATCGGTCACCGCTTTTCGATTGCTGTCGGCATCGTCGCTCCAGGCTTGGGCGGCCAACTGATTCACGACGGCTTCGCGCTGATCGGCACCTAAAAAGTGACTGCCCAGGCCCGCGAATAACGCATCTGTGGCATTAATATTAGCGGCAGTTAACGCCAAGAAACGACCCACTTGGCCGGGCATACGATTGAGGAACCAACTACCACCAACATCAGGGAAAAGCGCAATGGTAATTTCTGGCATGCCAATACGTGTGCGCTCACTCACCACGCGATGACTACAGCCTGCGAGAATCCCCAAGCCGCCACCCATCACAACACCGTGGCCCCAGCAGACAATAGGCTTGGGGTAGGTGTGCAATAAATAGTTCATTCGGTATTCGCGAGCGAAGAAATTCTCCGCGTACTCACAGGGACCGCCAGGCGTTGCCAACGATGAATTGCGTAATGCTTGAACGTCGCCACCAGCGCAGAATGCTTTATCGCCTGCGCCGTCAATAAAGACCGCAGCGACGCAAGGATCATCTCGCCAACTTAGCAATGTTTCTGCCAATACCTCGACCATGTCCAAGGTAAGGGAATTGAGCGTCTTTGGAGCGTCGAGCGTCAGCCGCCCTACTTTTCGTGCGCCGTCACCTACCAGCTGAACGCGGACTTCACCGGTCATCGGTTCTTCCACTCAGGCTTACGCTTCTCTAAGAAGGCATTCACACCTTCTCGCTGATCTTCAGTGCTGAACAGTTGAACAAATTCGTCTCGTTCAGCGTCTAAACCGCTGGCTATAGCGATATTACGCGCACTGTGCACAAGACGCTTACACGCAGCTACGGCCACTGGGCTCTGGTTACCTACTTGCTCTGCCAAGGCCTTAGCTGTCGCAAGCGCCTCGCCGGTAGGCACAACCTCTTCAACTAACCCAAGCTGCTGAGCCTTCTCGGCACCAATCCGTTCGCCAACTAAAATCATTCGCTTGGCCCAACCGTCACCTACTAACTGTGCCAGACGCTGCGTCCCACCCGCACAAGGCAGCAATCCAACCTTCGCTTCCGGTAACGCCATTTGCGCTTGGGTTTCAGCAATACGAATATCGCACGCCAAGGCAACTTCCAGACCACCGCCCATCGCAAAACCATTAATGGCGGCTATGGACACACCGCGGAAATCCGCCAGTGTTTCAAAAGCGGAGCCAAACGCATGAGCCATTTCTTCGGCAACAGCGGGATCACCGTCAGCAAAAAGCGTGAGGTCTGCGCCAGCAGAGAAGAATTTTTCACCAGCACCCGTAAGTACCAAAGCGTAAATATTTCGATCGGCGTTTAACGCTTCTACAACGGCTTTTAACGCCGGCAGGCTCTCAACGTCCCACGTATTCGCAGCAGGGTTATCAATAGTTACCACGGCCACGTGGCCGTCGATCGTTACTTTAATTTTCTCTGAGGGACTAATACTCATTTAATCATCTCCAATGCACCGTCCATAAGTAGGCGACGCCCAATAATGACGCGCATAATCTCGTTAGTGCCTTCTAAAATTTGATGGACCCGCGTGTCACGTACATAACGCTCCATGGGATACTCGCGAATGTAGCCATAGCCACCCAACAGTTGCAGCGCGTCGTTGCACACATTAAACCCGACGTCGGTGGCAAAGCGTTTAGCCATTGCACAGTAGGTTGTTGCCTGAAAATCGGCATTGTCCAACTTACTCGCTGCGAGGCGAATCATCTGCCTTGCCGCAACAAGCTCGGTAGCCATGTCGGCCAGCTTGAACTGCGTATTTTGAAAGTCTCCAATGGCCGTACCAAACTGCTTGCGCTCTTGCACGTAGGCAGCAGCATCTACCAGTGCTTGCTGAGCAGTTCCTACTGAACACGTTGCGATATTGATACGCCCGCCATCAAGACCCTCCATCGCAATGGCAAAACCTTGCCCTTCTTCGCCCAAACGATTGGCAACGGGAACACGAACATTATCGAAAGTCACCATACGCGTAGGCTGCGCATTCCAACCCATTTTCTGCTCTTTCTTTCCGTAACCTACACCCTCGGCATCGGCAGGGATAACTAGAGCACTGATACCTTTGGGGCCATCGGCACCTGTTCGAGTCATTACGACCAGTACATCAGTTTCTCCAGCACCCGAGATAAACACCTTGCTGCCGTTGACAACATAGTGGTCACCATCGCGCTCGGCGCGAGTGCGCAAAGAAGCTGCATCTGAGCCAGCACCCGGCTCAGTGAGGCAATACGAAGCCAGCTTCTCACCAGCAACAAGCGACGGGCACCACACGTCAATCGTTGCAGCCTGACCGTATTTTCCGATCATGCTTGTGGCCATATTATGAATGGTGAGGAATGCCGCGGTGGTTGTGCATCCGCGAGACAGCTCTTCGACAATAAGGCTGGCGTCGAGACGGGTCATACCTAGGCCACCCGCAGACTCCGGGGTGTACATGCCCATAAAACCCAACTCCCCCGCCTGCCGCAACGCCTCAACGGGGAAAATAGACTCCTCATCCCAGCGCGCTGCATTGGGTGCCAGCACGCCTTCCGAAAATGCACGCGCAGTGGCTACATAGGACTCTTGGTCATCCGATAAACTAAAATCCACCTAACCGCTCCCTATCTACTTGGGTTTATTTACTTGAACTTAGCCATAACCGAACCAAACAATTCCTCATCGGAAGGAATTTCCTTGCTCTTTGCAAGCGGCTTAGAAACCCAAGTTTCGTTAATAAGGTCACGCCATGTAATGTTGTTATTGGTGGAATTGCCGCCCCATGAACCGCAGCCCAATGAGAAAGTCTGACGCATGCCATTCCACAAGTTACCGCTATTAGACGCTGATTGAGGCTGGTTGACCATAACGCGAGATGTCCGCGTTTGGTGCGCAAATTGCATAATGTTTTCGTCAGAGTATGAGTAAATACCACAAGAGTGGCCTTCGCCCTGATAAGCCTGAATAGCATTTGTCATCTCAATGGCTTCATTGATGTCTTTAACTTTGTAGAGCGCCATGGTCACGGACAATTTTTCGCCTGAGAACGGATACTCCGGACCCGCACCTGTCTCCGGAATAATCAAAAATTCTCTGCCCTCCGGGAGATCAATGCCCGCCATGCCCGCAATCTTGTATACCGACTGAGCAACAATGGCTGTGTTTAGATGGCCGTCATGCCAAATGGTCGCTTGTAACTTAGCCTTCTCTGCCTCATTGAGCACGTAACCACCTTCGGCGACTAGCTTGGCGAGCATCTCGTCATAAATTGACTCAAACAAAAGTACTGAGTTATCAGACGAACAAGATGCCGCGAGATCGAGGGTTTTGGAAATACGAATTTTCTCTGCGGCCTCATCAAGGTTGGCAGTGTCGTCGACGGTGATACAGGCGTTGCCAACACCCACACCTAGAGCAGGGGTGCCACTTGAGTAGGCGGCAGTCACCATGGGGCCACCGCCGGTAGCAAGAATACGATCGCACTGCGCCATTAATTGATTGGTTAGATCGAGCGATGGCGTCTCGATATAAAGTACGAGATCAGCGGGAGCACCGCACAACTCTAGCGCCTCGCGCATGTAATCGCAGATCATCTTGTTGGTTAGCTTTGCTCTGGGATGCGGCGCAACAATAATTGAATTTCGCCCCTTAACCGCCGCAATGCCTTTAATCACAGGCGTTGCTTCAGGATTCGTTGAAGGCGACAGTGCACCAATGACGCCAATCGGCTTAGCAATCTTCACGATGTTACGCTCGGGCAACTCTTCGATCACGCCGACCGATTTATCGTCAATAATGTCCATGAGCGTGGCGCGGGTTTTTCGATGGATCTTCAGGTACTTGCCGTCGTAGTTACCGAGTTGAGTTTCCTCAACAGTAAATTTGGCAATCTCCTCTGCGCGGTCTTCACGAGCAACCGCGTAAACCATCGCGGTTATCAACTCGTCTACTTGCTCTTGCGTATAGTTGGCGATTTGAGCCTGAGCCTTGCGCGAGCGCTCAATAAGTGTGGCGATTTCGGCCGCAGGATCGGACATGTTGGCGCTCCCTAAATAGTGTATGACTGTATGATGAATAACCGTGACTTAACATAACACCGCAATGGGGCAGGGTATATTGACTAAATTGCGTAATATATGGATTATATTGCGATGAAATTCCCTCTCAAACCGCATTTAAGTTTACACATCCATCCATGAGCTCACCCTCGAAATGGCCGCTGTCGGATGAGAGTATTCGCTTCATAGCGCCCACATTTTTGATCAATAATCTTAAAAATCATCCGCTAACTCGTGACTGCTATCCGACCGCTATTGGCTATTACCCCAAAGCGCTCGGGCACCGCATGCAGCGGTTAAAGCCTGACGACAACCTGTTACTTTATTGCGTTGAAGGCCAGGGAGCGCTGACCGTAAACGGCAACCGTAGCAGCGTTAACGCAGGCGACTGCATTTTGCTAAGCCAGGGCATTAGTCACGAGTACAGCGCCGACGCTCATAACCCATGGACGCTCTATTGGGTCCACTTCCAAGGTGATAGAGCGAAGAACTTTTTAGACTATATGGGGTACAAAGACGACCAGCAGCAATTCTTCATCGGTGTTTCAGCCATGCTGATCGCGACATTTAACCAGCTACTCGCAGCGCGCCGCACAGGATATAGCGATCCTGCGTTCATCAATGCCGCTAACCAACTCAGGCTCTTATTTACCCAATTTGCCCTTCAATCACAGCAACCCGTTGCGGAGCCTGAGACCCTCAACCTCGTCAATGTACAAGCCTATATGCACGACAATATTCATCGCGCACTGGATCTCGACGCGCTTGCAGCGGTTGCCGGACTGTCGAAGTTTCACTTTAGTCATCGATACCGCACGCAAACGGGCTATCCCCCTATTCGGCACTTTACCCATATGAAAATGGAGGCAGCATGCCGACTATTGGACACCACGGAGCAGAGCGTCAAAAGCATCGCGCTGGGCCTCGCGTTCGACGACCCACTCTACTTCTCGCGTGTTTTCCGCAAAATTATCGGGCGGAGCCCTAGGCAATATCGCGCGTCGCGCCTCGGCTGATGAGATTTAGCTGCTGTTAACACTCAAGCACTGCGCCCATTATTCCTCTTTACAAAACCTCATGCATGCCGAGCGCTAAGGAGCTCGTGGCGCAGTGAGCATTTCGAGCAAAGAATTATCCTCTCCAAGCTTGGGGGGCGGACGATCATAAGTCACTGGTGTTCGCGATAATTTAATAGGGCTGCCTACTAGCTTTAGCGCGGGATTATCGGGGTGGGGCACGTTAACTAGCATTTCTCGGGCTGCGACTTGTGGCTGCTCAAATGCCTCGGCAATGGTATTGATGGGGCCTGCGGGTACGTTACGTGCCTCAAACCCCACCAGCCAATGCTGGGATGCGCGACTCGCGATCCGATCGGCAAGCAATGGGATCAGCTCATCACGATGTAAAACACGAGCTTCATTGGTAATAAAACGCGTATCTGCTGCCAAGTGCGCTAATTCCAGTACCTCGCAAAAATGGCAGAACTGAGTATCGTTACCAACGGCAACGACGATGTGGCCATCCAGTGTTTCAAAACTTTGGTAAGGCACAATCGACGCATGAGCGTTACCAATGCGCTGCGGGGTAACCCCCCCGATAACATAGTTAGCCGCCTGATTGGACAACGTAGCCAAAGTGACATCTAACAGCGCCACGTCAACATGCTGACCCAAGCCCGAGCGCTCTCGCTCGGCAAGCGCTGCCAGGGTGCCAATGGCACCGTAAAGCCCGGTCATAATATCGCTTAGGGCGACACCGACTTTTTGCGGCTCGCCTTCGGGCGCCCCAGTAATACTCATAAGCCCCCCCATAGCCTGAACAAGCAAGTCATAGCCCGGCCGACTCGCCAAAGGGCCTGTTTGACCAAAGCCCGTTATCGAGCAGTAAACCAATCGGGAGTTCTCAGCGCTCAGGGTCGGGTAGTCGAGTCCCATTGATTGGGTGCCGCCCACCTTAAAGTTCTCTATCACTACGTCGCAATGCTTAGCGATATCGCGAATGCGGCTCTGGCCTTCTTTCGATTTTAAGTCGACGGTGAGTGAGTGCTTGCCGCGATTGGTACACAGATAATAGGCAGAGCTATCACTCTGGTTGCCCGCAGCATCAGGCATCCACGGAGGCCCCCAGCTACGCGTATCATCGCCCTGGTCTGGTCGTTCAATTTTAATAACCTCTGCGCCTAGGTCTGCAAAGATCTGTGATGCCCAAGGCCCTGCCAGCACTCGGGATAAGTCCAATACACGCAGGTGGGAAAGACTACCCATTCGATACATTCCTGTTCGACGTAATAGCAGAGTGTAACAACAGGCACGGAGTGTTTGTGCCTTCATGGCAACTGAGGCTAAGCTTGCGTTATGCCAACACTCGCCCACTTTTCATCCGCACTCGCTCCGGTTATCGCCGCGGTTCACACCGACACGTTTCCGGTTGCACTGGCCGCGCTCCTAAGCAGCCTAGTTAAAGCCGATGACGTCAGTCTGCTTCGGTACCGAGAAGGCCACTTACCCGAGGTCGAATACTCATCGCCGCCGACTGAAGGCCAGGCCACCACGCTTGATACCTATTTAACAGGCCCTTTTTTACTCGATCCTTTTTATCGAGCGGCCGCCATGGAACAGCAGTACGGGGTGTTCCATTTAAGAGAGCTCGCTCCGGCAGGCTTCACCGACAGTGAGTACTACAAGACGTGGTATAAAAGCTGCGGCTTTAAAGACGAGTGCGGCTTACTCATTGCGCTTGACGATGGCTTTGTGAACATAGCGCTAGGGCTGACCGCTGCGAACAAAAAAGCCACGCCAAAGTTTTACAAAGCACATTTGGCATTACTGCAGGATATTTTCCCCGTGGTTTCATCGTTGGCGAGAACGCACTGGCAAACCTCGCCTCAACACCAAAATGGTAGCCATTTGTTACGCGAGCAGCTTCATAGCAGTCTTGCCGCTTTTGGCAGCAGCGTATTGACTCGGCGCGAGCAGCAAGTGACAGAGCTGGTCTTACTGGGCAACAGCACGCGACTGATTGCCGAAAAGCTGGGCATCTCAACTGAGACTGTTAAGCTTCATCGTAAACATGCCTATGCCAAACTCGACGTTTCTTCCCAAGCGGAATTATTTTTACTCTTCATGGAAGCACTCGCCTATAGCCCCGACAGCGGTTGCATCGATCCGCTCATCGCCTACCACAGCAAACCGGCTAAATAGATGAACCAAACTCTCGCTGAAATACTCAAAGAAGGCTTCGCAGCACTCAATCGAGGCCAGCTCGCGCAGGCAGGGCACGCCTGCAAGCGGGCCATTGAAGTCGATGAACACGAGCCGGCAGCCCATTTTCTCATTGGGCTTGTGGCACTCGAGGCGGACGATAGACCTAATGCGCACAAAGCGTTTCGCTCCGTTGTGCAACTGGATGCCAACCATGCGGCAGCGTGGTCACAGCTGGCTCGACTCAACGCCAGTGAAGGGCGTGTGGCCCAGGCCGAGCGAGCGCTCAAAGAAGTGCGCCGTATCAAACCCTCAGATCCCAACGTGCTCGATACAGTGGGTACTGTGCTTACGCAGCTCGGTGAGTATGAGGCTGCAAAAGCTTTTTTTGCTCGCGCTAATACCGCCGCCCCGCGCACAGCTCAATTTATGATGAATCTGGCCAATAATTTAGTGTTTTTAGGGGAGATCGATACCGCAGCAGAGATTTTCCGCGAAGTTATAGCCCTTCAGCCGAACACACCCCAAGGGCATTGGGGACTGGCTAGCGCCGTTAAAGCCCACAACACCGACCATGTTCAGCACATGCGCGCCCTACTCGAGCGCAACAGCAATAACCCACGCGGGCAGGGCTTTCTTTACTATGCCATCGGTAAAGAATGTGAAGATTTAGGTGATTGGACGGGTGCTTTTGAGGCCTTTTCAGCGGGTGCCGCGGCACGCCGCCAAACGGTAGAGTTCGACGAACCCACCGAAGAGATACTGTTCACAACCCTAGCCCAGACCTATACCGCTGAGTGGCTTGGCCAGTGCTCAGCGGGCAATCCTGACCCCTCACCTATTTTCGTGCTCGGGCAGCCTCGCACCGGCACCACACTCATCGAGCGCATCATAACGAGTCATTCCCACGTGCACTCAGCCGGCGAACTGCAGCAATTTGGCCTCTCCGTACGCCGACTCACCCAAACGCAAAATCCTCGGCGCTTCAGTCCCGAACTCTTTGAAGCAGCAGCGAGCATTGATCCCCTCGATCTGGGCACCGCTTATCTGCAGTCATCAACACGCATGAGAGGAAACTCGCCGCGATTTGTCGACAAACTGCCGATAAATTACATGAACGTCGGACTTATCCTCGCTGCACTACCAAACGCCAAAATCGTTCATTTAGTGCGCAACCCCATGGATGCGTGCTTTGCTAGCTTTAAACAACTGTTTGCGGACGCCTACCTGCATTCCTACGACCAGCGGGAGATGGCGCGTCATCACGTGCGTTATCGCGCCCTCATGGACCATTGGCGCGAGCAATTCCCCGGGCGCATCATCGACGTCAGCTATGAAGACACCGCGCGTGACATCGAACCCAACGCGCGACGACTAATCAATGACCTCGAGTTACCTTGGGAAGACGCCTGCCTCGAGTTTTATAAATCGTCCCAAGGCGTTGCCACCGCAAGCGCCGTCCAAGTGCGCGAACCCGCCCACACCCGTTCGATTGGCCGCTGGCGGCAATATGAACAACAACTGATTCCTATGCGCCAAGAACTCGAAGCAGCAAGCGTTGAGATCAGTGAATAGATCACTGAATAAGGTCACGAGCACAAAATTGCAGCTGTTTATTGGTCTTAATAACACTTAACGCCAATTACCACTGTACAAAATACGGGCGTGCTTGCTAGTTTCGCTCTCTAAGCGCCGATTGAGTGCGCTCATCATGTTCTAGTAAGGAGTTTCGCCATGAGTCAACGTTCCCATGCGTTTCGCAAGCTAACCCTGCCGCTTGCAGTTTCGACTGCGCTAATCGGCACCCAAGCCATCGCGCAAACACTGGAAGAAGTCGTTGTTACCGCCACCAAGCGCGAGCAGAGCGTCATGGATGTCCCGCTGGCTATTACGGCACTGTCGGGCGATTTCATCATGAGCACCAACCTCAATGATGTAAAAGACCTCATCGCTTACACCCCCGGCGTCAGCGGCAACTCTCAAGATTCCTATATCGATGCGGTCAGTGTTCGCGGCGTGCGAACTCAGGACTTTGGCGTTGGTGGCGATCCTTCCTCAGGCTTCTTCAAAAACGATCTCTACGAGGGCCGAAACGGTGCGGTTGTCACCAGCCTCTACGATATTGAGCGCGCTGAAATTTTGCGTGGTCCCCAAGGCTTCCTATTTGGCCGAAATGCCATTGGTGGCGCGTTCAGCGTGTACACCAAAAAAGCCGATCTCGACAGCCAGAATGGCTACATCGACCTGGATGTCGGTGAGCGCGATCATATGGTCGTTGAAGGTGCGATCAACGTACCGGTAGGCAACAATTTTGCCATGCGTTTTTCTGGCTACTACTCGACCGAAGACGGCTTCGCTAAAAACGTCGCCACTGGGCGCGACGAAATCGACCATGAGAAATGGGCGCTGCGTTGGTCAACTACTTACGAAACTGAACGCTTAAGCATCAACACCACTGCCGAATACGAAGAGCGGCGTCAGTCAGGGTCCATGTATCGCGCCATTGACGAGGGCGACATCTGGGACACCTTCGACCGTTACATCACCGCTGACACCACGCTAGGCGGTAGCAACGAGGAATTAGACTCTGATATCAGCCAAGGCGATCGTGATGATGCCGACATTATGACGCTGGGACTGTTCGTTAATTATGACTTGGGTTTCGCGACTCTCACCTCGAACACGGGCTACAAAGATCACGACTATTTTTATCGCGAAGATTACGATGGCACACCACTGACTATCAGTAACTTTCAATTTGACCAGAGCGGTTCGTATTTCCAGCAGGAACTGCGCTTGTCATCTAACGATGACGGCCCTCTTAGCTGGTACACGGGTGTAAGCTATTACGAGGAAGACTTGGACGCCGAGTTCCGCAATATTGGCTCTGAAGACCTCATGTGCCAGTACTACCTCAACTACTACGCTGACTATTACGGCTATGACTTTTACAACGGCTGTAGCGACTACTACTACGACTTCTACTCTTCAGCAGACGGTAATCTGACCGAAACCGGAATTATCAAAGGCAAATATAAAGGCTGGGCGGCATATGTCAGCGCCGATTATGACCTTACCGACACGCTGAACCTTGAGATCGGCGTTCGTTACACCGAAGATAAAAAAGATTTCAGTATCTTAGTGCCAGAGCCTGAGAGCTACTTAGGACCCTACTTCACCTATGGTTTTGCTACCGCAGAATACATAAACGACAGTCAAAGCTGGGACGACGTCACCACGCGCGCCATGCTGACTTGGACGCCGGGCGAAGACACCATGTTCTACGCCAGCTACACCGAAGGCTTTAAGTCCGGTGGTTTTGGTAGTTTCTGGATAGAAGACTCGGCGGGGGGTGTTCCTGCCTACGAGACAGGCATTACGCAACGAGACGGTTATTTACCCGGCACTTTCGAGCCGGAGACCGTGGATTCCTATGAAGTGGGGATGAAAACCAGTTATCTCGATGGTCGCGGCAACTTCGATGTAACGCTGTTCATGTATGACTACCAAGACATGCAGGTCATCAACTACGTTGAAGTTGAAGAAACTGGCGCCTTTGCGGGTCGCGTACTGAACGTGGGCGAAACCGATGGCTATGGTATTGAGGCATCCACCACCGTCGCACTCAGTGACAACTTCACCTTATATCTGGCCGCAGGCTACCTAGATACCGAGGCGACTGGCATCCAAGATATTTGTGGCTTAGAAGACGCCAATGGCTGTGAGGGCTCTTCGCTATTTTGGGCGCCCGAGATTACTGCAGCAGGCAAGCTAGATGCCTTCTTCCCCATGAGTGACGGTGCCATTACCGGCAGCTTCGAAATCTCTTATGAAGGCGAACGCGGCGGCGGCTGGGAGAATCTGTCGGAAACCAAGATCGATGCCTTTGCGGTGGCTAACCTTCGAGTGGGCTACGAATCGAACAACAACTGGTATATTCGGGCCTACGCGGAAAACCTATTCGATGAGTTCACGTGGGACGGTCAAAACAATAATGGCGGATTGCTCCCATCGCACTTTTTCGGACCCATGCGACCACTCACCCTTGGTGTCATGGCCGGTATGAGCTGGGATTAATTGCCGCTCAACGGCTGCTTAAACAGAGCCGCATGCGTCTTCGTGAAACGCCAGCCTCGTGCTGGCGTTTTTTTGCGCTTCTTTTACCCAAGGCCACACCAAAGGGGTAGGGCGGTCTTCAGTTGCCTGTGAAATGATGAGGGCAACTGTTGTGGCGATCGGAGTGTTGCTCTTGTTCGCTGCGTTACTACCTGTGCTAACAACCACAGCCCGTGCCCGCTGAGGAGAACATTCCGTGACCGCTAAATTAGATACCGCGACCCTTAAGCAGCTTGATCAAGCCCACCACCTCCACCCGTTCACGGATTTCAAAGACTACGCTGAACACGGGGGCCGTATAATTAGCCGAGCGGAGCATGTTTACATCTATGACTCCGATGGCAACAAGATTCAAGATGGCATGTCCGGCCTATGGTGCTGCAACTTGGGTTATAGCCAAAACACGATTAAAGACGCCGTTGCGGCACAGCTCCACGAGTTACCGTTCTACAACAACTTCTTCAGATGCTCTAACCAGCCCGCAGTCGAACTGGCCGGTAAGCTGTGCGAACTGTCCCCGGAGCGCTTTCAGCACGTGTTTTTTACCAACTCAGGGTCTGAAGCAAACGATACCCAGATTAAACTTGTACATCGCTACTTTGACCTGCTCGGCAAGCCCAAGAAAAAGCACATCATCAGTCGCATAAACGCATACCACGGCTCAACCATTGCAGCCGGCTCCTTAGGTGGCATGAAGTTCATGCACGAGCAGACTATTGGCCTTAATTACGTCCATCACATCAACCAGCCCCACTGGTTTGAGTTGGGTGGCGAGATGGATGAAGATAGCTTCGGCATTCAGGTCGCACGCGAGCTTGAAGCCAAGATCGATGAACTGGGCGAAGAAAATGTGGCTGCGTTTATCGCCGAGCCAATTCAAGGGGCAGGTGGCGTCATTATCCCGCCCGCCACCTATTGGCCGGAAGTGAAGCGCATTCTCGACGAGCGTGACATCTTATTTATTTCTGACGAAGTGATCTGCGGATTTGGCCGCACAGGCGAATGGTACGGGGCCGATACCTATGGCACTGAACCCGACCTCATCACGTTCGCGAAAGCGGTAACCAACGGTTATATGCCTCTTGGTGGCTCACTAGTATCGAATAAAGTGTCCGATGTATTACTGTCGGGAGGCGGTGAATTTGCTCATGGTCTCACTTATTCGGGCCATCCCGCATCGTGTGCTGCAGGTCTTGCAACAATGGCCATTTACGAGAACAGCAACATCATCGAGGAGACAGCCAAGGTGCTGGCGCCTCACTTTGCCCGCAACCTACGGACACTTGAAGACCACCCCATTGTCGGTCAAGTCCGAGTCAAAGGGCTCTTTGCTGCGGTAGAGCTAGTGCGAAATAAGAATAGCCGTGAGCGATTGGCTCCGGATTCGGCTGCGGCCGTGTTCTGTCGCGATCAAGCGGTAGCCGACAACCTTATGGTGCGCCAAACCGGCGATGCCATGATCATGGCCCCACCCTTCGTTACAACACCGGCAGAACTCGACACGCTGACCGCCAAACTCGCCATTGCTTTGGATAAGACGGCTAAGCATTTCGGGGTCGCCTAATCTAACTAGTGGGCTGCGGCGTATGTATGCCGTGGCTCAACTTATTCAACAAATCAATAAACTTCGCGCTTATGGCATTATCGACAAGCCGTGGTTCAACGCGCTCTGGTTTCAGCTGACCTGGTTTTCCTGTGTCATAGGTCGGGAAAGCTGGCTTGGTGCCTCTTTCGCACTGATTGGCCTGCATTTTTTACTCGCGTCAGCACCCCGTAAAGAGCTTTATAACCTGACTCCGATCATTGCAGTCGGCGTAGCCGTTGACGCGCTGCTTAGTGCCGTTGGCGTGTTTGACTTTGGCAGCACGCTAATTCCTATGTGGCTCATTGTTCTTTGGATAGCCTTTGCAACCACCATTACGCGTGCCTTCGCCTTCTTCGAACAGCGGCCTCTCATGGCCGCGGGAGTAGGGGCATTAGGGGTGCCGTTTAATTATGCAATCGGCGCTAAATTAGGCGCCGTGAATTTGCCACTGGAACCAATGTTTACCGCAGGGGTCTTAATCTGTGTGTGGGGTTTATTGTTTCCAAGCCTATTTCGGATCGCAGCCCACAGGAAATCGGGAGCTTGCTGATGACGTTATTGAGATCGCTGACACTGTTCGCTTACCTTTTTGTTGCCGGCGCCGCGGCCGCCAATACATCACTGGAAAAATGCGGTGAGGCAAAGCTTACCGTGTTGTTCTGGGATATATACGAGTCTTCACTTTACACACCAGAAGGCCGTTACACTCCCGACATACGCCCGCTCCGGCTCGAGATAAAATATCTACGCGACATCAAGGCGCAAGACCTCATTGAACAAACGGCCAAAGAGTGGCGTGCACAAGGCCTCGACGATCCACGTCACGTGCAGTGGCTGGCAGACCTAGCTGCATTGTGGCCCGATGTGAGTGGCAACGACGTGATCACCCTGACAATCGATGAGGCAAGTCACGCGCATTTTTCATTCAATGGGAGATCCGTTGGAAGTATCGAAGAGCCTGATTTTGCGCGAGATTTTAGTGGCATTTGGCTCTCACCTCTAACCACTCGCCCTAAGATTAGAGCTGCTTTGATTGGCAGTGACACGAACGCCTAGGTGCGGCCCGGGAGTCACCTCACTCACCCTTACGATATGCCTCCACCATAAGCGCCGCTTTATCGCCAAAAAACAATTGCGCGACTTCCAAGAGGCCCTCGTCGTTCACAATATCAGCGCGACGTACCACTTGCTCTACCTTAGACCGACGGCGCAAAAAGTCATGTAGATCGACTACCATCTCGCGCTCAGCTGTCACACGCAGCTCCGCGCGCGTGTACTCCGCCTCCATCAGAATATGCTCGGCTTCTGTAGCGTCTCCTGCAATATAATCCAGTACCTCGTGAGCTTTGCGTCCATAGCGACGCCAAAATCGCAAGGACAATGGCTCTGAGGCAGACACTGGGGTCAGTGTATCGAGCTCCATGTTGGCCGCGCGTGCCATGAAAGCTGCGCGCTCTGCCAGTGGCGGCTCCCCATACCAGCGACCACCGGCATTGGGAACTGAAATGCCTAAATCTATCAGTGACTCGACGACTTCCTCACCGACATTGATGCAATCAGTTAACTTGCCCCCAAAGATGCTTAAGTAACGACGCGCATGATCAATTTCCATTTCGTGCTTGCGCGATAACTGCACCCAATCTCGGCCATTCTGAGCACCAGCGAGCGCTAGGGGGCGAACGCCCACCCGTTCAGCAATAACATCCGCCGCCGTTAATGGCTCATCCAGGTCGAGTAATTGATTGGCATTGGCCAACACAAAATCTCGATCTTCCGGCGTTACCTCGACACCAGCGCTGTCAACGGGTGTATCTGTCGTACCAATGCAGGTTTTTGGCCCCATAGGAATAACGAAAAACAATCGGCCATCACTCGCAAAAAATGTCAGGACTTTGTTCTGGTCTGTGACGCGATCAACAATGAGATGAATGCCCTTCGATAGAACATGATGATGCTCCGTGGACACGCCGACGGTAGCATTCAATGCATCTGCACTGGGGCCTGTTGCATTAACTATTGAGAGCGCCTTAACAGTCATTGACCGTCCACTCACATGATCGATGAGCCGCGCTTCCCAACAACTCTCTGCAGTCAGCCAAGCGAGTGCTTCTACCGACGTATAATTACAGGCCTTTCCGCCCGCATCGATGCTGCTGCGAATAAAATTAAAAACGAATCGAGAGTCATTGTCGTAGAGATAGCAATCGGAATATTCCAAGCCGCCGACAATATCAGCCGGCGCCACCACCGGCGCCTCTCGCCGAATCTTGGCTGCACTCAAATACCGCGGCATAGCCATCCGACAATTGCCCATCAGCCAGTACAACAGCGCACCTAGCCAGACGAACACCGACCATAAACGGAATCCCCGGCGGATACTGGTAAAAAACCTGATCTCTCTTACCGTCGACGGGTACGCATCCATTAAATGGTTACGCGACATACATAGCTTGCGCACGAGCCGTAAATCGCCTGATTCGAGGTACTTAATGCCCCCCCAGGCGAGATTACTGGAGCTTGAGCTAACACCACCGGCGAAATCGCCTTTATCGACCAAACCCACCTTGGCGCCGCCACCTGCTAGGGCCGCCGCCGCCACCGCACCATTAATACCGCCACCAACAACCAATACGTCTAAGGTTTCAGTGGTCAAAGCCGCTAAATTAGCTTCACGCTCGGGCGGCGAGAAAAGGGGCGCCGACGGGAAGAGGCGTGAATCGGGAGCTTGATGCATTATAAAACCACATGATCATGACAGTAGTCAGTCTAGCGGTTATACGGCGTAATCGGTGCTCTGTTTCTCTAAAAAATGCGTCTCAAGCCGGATAAAAACCACATTGAAATAGACATCATCCAGCAGGCAACGCACACTGTTAGTCACAACGGAGTACTAACGACCTATGCCTGAGTTAAGCAATGAGAAGTACCGAGGGCTGACCTACCCTTGGGGCCGGAGCAACCCGCCAGAAGCCAGAACCCCGTTCGAAGTTGCTGACGGCGTTTGGTGGGTGCGCTTTCCGATGCCCATGTCACTGGATCACATCAACATTTGGTTGCTCGAAGAAGAGGACGGTTGGACCGTTGTTGATACCTGCCTCGCCATGCCAGAGGCCAAGGCGATCTGGGAGGATCTTTGCAGTGAATTCATGGGTGGCAAACCCATAAACCGGGTCATCTGTACGCATATGCATCCCGACCATATTGGCCTAGCCGGCTGGCTCTGTGACCGCTTTGACTGCGAGTTGTGGATGACGCGCGAGGAATACTTGATGTGTCAGCTGATGGCGAGCTACACCGGCAAAGAAGCACCGCCAGAGGCCATAGAATTCTATCGATCGGCCGGGTACGAAGACGACCAAATTGACGAATATAAGCGTCGTTTCGGTACTTTTGGCAGCATGATTTCGCCAATGCCCCATAAATTTACGCGCCTTACTGACCGCGAGACACTCACTGTTGGTGGTCGCTACTGGCAAGTCATCGTGGGCGCCGGCCATTCACCGGAGCATGCCTGCCTGTACTGTCCTGCACTCAAGCTACTCATCGCTGGAGACCAAGTGCTGCCCCGAATAACACCCAATGTATCGGTATTTCCGACAGAACCCGACGGGAATCCTTTAGCCGAGTGGATGGATTCGAATGCACGCTTACTTCGAATCCTGCCCAATGATTTGCTAGTGCTACCTGCGCACCAGACGCCTTTTACGGGTCTACATGTTCGCGTTAATCAAATCATTGACAGTCACCGTATCGACCTGCAATCCATCTACGACTACCTCGCTGAACCGAAGCGAGTTGTTGACTGTTTTCCAAGCCTGTTTACCCGAGAAATTGGGCCTCAACTCATCGGTCTTGCCACTGGCGAGACATTGGCTAACCTCAATCTCTTGCTGCACAGAGGAAATATTAGCCGAACGCGCGACTCCGAAGGCGTTCACTGGTATGTTCAAAACCCCGATGCACGCTATTTAGATACCGATGACAACATTCCTGCAGCGACTTAAAACGTGGGCTTTCCGCCTTTACTACCGAATAGTTAGTAAGAAGGCTTGGGCGGACCACCCACAGGGCACTGATCTCAATGTCAGCAAGCTACTCATTCCCGTCAGTGCCGGCCAAACTGCCGCACGCATGTACCACGGTGCTGCCGACCTCCCGCTGATCGTCTACTACCATGGGGGTGGCTGGGTCATTGGTGATTTAGATACCCACGACCCGTTCTGCAGAGCACTGAGCGAGGCGAGTGGCTGCACCATTATGTCGATTGATTACCGCCTAGCACCCGAACATCCCTTTCCAGCGGCACACGATGACTGCCTCGATGCCACACGCTGGATAATCGATAACCTTAATACTCTTGCGCCCAACAACGGCAAAGTGGTTCTGTCAGGCGATAGTGCGGGCGGCAATATAACCGCGAGCACTATGATCACGCTGATTGACGAGCCTCGAATCGCGGGGACCATTATGATTTATCCCGCGACTGAGCACTATTTAGCGGGTCTACCGTCTTACACGGAGCACGCGAAATCGGGCCCATTGACCACACCCATCATGCGCTGGTTTTTTGACACCTACCTCGGCGACGTAGCGCCAGCCGATCCACGCACAAAAACCCTGTTCGTGGGACGTCGATCTGATTACTCAGGATTCCCGCCGTCACTACTTGTTACTGCTGAGCGAGATCCTCTGCGCGACGATGGAAAGCGGCTAAATATGGCCATGCGTAAGGCGGGCGTCGCCGTGACCTACCATCACTACCCTGAAGAAGGCCACGGCTTCGCGTGTTCAGAGGGGCCAACCGAAGGCCATCGACACTTTATTGCGCTGGCGAGCCGCTGGCTTAACGACCTAACGGCGGCTTAGGCGTTGACGCTAATCGCGAGAAGAATCGATTTCACCTCGTCTGGGGTCAACAGCCTAGGCGAAAAATAGCCATCACCCTCAGCGATTGCCGCCTCGACGATTGCGTCAATATCGTGGGCCTGGATGGCCGCATGCTGACTCGGCAACCCTGCTAACTCCCGCAATTCAAACACCGCATCAATAAACCCCGCACCCGTGGTATCGGACAGTCCAATGGCGCGAGCCAGCTCCGCAAGCTTGGGTTCAGCGGCGGCGCCGTACGCTTTGAGTACATGGGGTAACACCAGCGCATTCGCCATACCATGGGGGATTCCGTAGCGCGCACCCAGCTGATGCGCTACCGCATGCACAAAACCGACATTCACTTGATTGATCGCGACCCCGCCGTAATAGGCAGCAAGCGCCATACCTTCACGGGCAGCCACATTTCCAGGCTCCAACAACACGTTAGGCAACCACTTAAAAACGCCTTGAATAGCCATAAGACTTGTTTCGGTTCGCGAGCCGCGCTCCCACAGCGAGGTATAAGCCTCAATACCGTGAGTAAGTGCATCTAGCCCCGTGGCAGCGGTAATAGCTGGCGGTAATCCAAGCATAAGATCAGGATCAACAGCGACCGCGCGCGGCAGTACCGCTAGGCCTGAGATGATCTGCTTGCTGTGATCCACCTCATGGGTAATTACTGCACCCATCGTCGCTTCGCTACCCGTGCCTGATGTTGTTGGGATAGCGTAAATAGGAACGGCCGTCGCTGGCGCTTTGTTTATGCCTACCCAGCTCATCGGATCACCCTCATTTACGGCTTCTAGTGCGATCACTTTGGCAGCATCAATGGATGATCCGCCTCCCACGGCTAAAACTGCGGTGCAATAGCTGTCTCTACACACCTTAGCCCCTTCGGCGACTTGGCCAAAAGTTGGATCAGGCTCAACGCCGTCATAAAAATGTAGCGTCGTGACACTGCGGTCAAATCCTTCTAGCGCACGATCCACAACACCGAGTGCGCGTAGCGGTTTATCGGTAACTACCAGCACATTTTTGTGGCCGCTTTGCTCAATTCGCGCGCACAACCGCTCACTACTCCCAGAGCCTGCCCAAGCGAAATGTGGCGTCGTGGCTTTATCGCCCATGAGAATCTGCGCGAGTTTCAGTTTTAAGCCTGATTTTAGTTTTCGGAGTGGATAGGGCGCTGCCATCGTCATTGTCCTTACTGCATACGGTTAATTGAGTCGTTTTTAATGTGTGTTCATGGGCTCCTGATTGGAACACGCATGCGCTATGCTTACTATTATTAACCCAATAAAAAGGCAGCCTCAATGCAGCGCCACTATATCGACATCATCGATCAAGACTCGCTGACTCTTGAAACGGACGAGGCACCTACTCCTGCTGTCGGCGAGTTACTTATTGCGGTCGACTTTGCTGGGGTCAATCGAGCAGACGTTCTGCAGCGAATGGGTTTATACCCGGTTCCTGAAGATGCGTCGCCGATTATGGGACTCGAGGTAGCTGGCACTGTTGTCAGTATTGGCGCATCGGTGGAAGGTTGGGCCATAGGCGATAAAGTGTGTGCGCTGGTGCACGGCGGCGGCTATGCAAGTCACGCTATCGCCCGAGCCGACCACTGTCTACGCGTGCCGACTAACCTCGACACCAAAACCGCCGCCGCGCTTCCCGAAGCACTGCTTACGGTTTGGCATAACGTATTTACGCTAGGGCGGCTCAAAGCAGGTGAAACGCTGCTTGTGCACGGCGGTGGCAGCGGTATCGGCAGTATCGCCGTTCAGCTTGCCAAGGCTCGCGGTGCTAACGTCATAGCAACCGCGGGGGGTGCTGAGAAATGTGCTGCAGTGAAAGCCCTAGGTGCTGACGACGTTATCGACTACCGGACCGGCAACCTGCTCGACGCTTTGACGGATCGCGGCCTGATTGGCCATATCGACGTCATATTGGATATCGCTGGTGGCGACTTCACAAACATTAACCTAGCAGCGGCGGCGCCCGACGGCCGAATTGTATGCATTGGTGTGATGCGCGGTAGTAAGGCGGAAATAGAACTCTTTCATATCCTCATGAAGCGCTTAGTGCTCACTGGCTCCACCCTGCGCGGAATGGGCGTCAGTCGGCGCGCGGCAGGCTTTAATGACATCCAGCGCGAGGTTATGCCTCTTGTGGAAACCGGGGTTATTAAGCCAATAATTCATAGCTGCGTGCCGCTCGCTGCCGCCATGTCAGCACATGAACTTATGCAATCAGGTGAGCACATGGGTAAAATTCTTCTGGATTGCAGCGCTTCGTAATGGCTAGCACGTTCCACTTGCTCCAACACTTAGCACTCGCAGTTTGCTTGGTATTTGTTGCTTCCTGCGGTGGCGGTTCCGGTGGTAGCGAGACACCCAGCCCGAACCCTCCTGCACCCGAACCAGAGCCTGAACCACTGCCCGAACCAGAGCCAGAGCCCGAACCCGAGAGCAGCGCATCAGTTGCGGGACTTATTTTGACGTTACCGGGCGCCATACTCGATACCGACACTAACAACCCCGATAACCCCCAAGCAGATAACGGCAGCATTGGGTTGGCACAAACCCTCACCGTGCCAGTCACCGTCGGCGGCTATCTAGAAGCCAGCTCCGAGAGCACCCTCGCAGACGATGAAGATTGGTTTCAAGTTAGTAATGCGGCCGATTATCAGGTGACCTTATTCATCGCTGAAGACGACGAGGCCGATCTCGACTTAACGCTTTACGACGAAGAGGGTGTAGTGGTCGATACTGCCGCGGGCATCTCAAGTATCGAGCAACTACTCATACCTGATGCGGGCACCTATTATATCGGTGCGAGCGCTTATTCAGGCGGCTCCAACTACACAATGACCATTGGTAAAAGCAATGTCAGCTCGAGCTCCCCTAGGCCGGGCAAAGTGCTGGCACATGAAGTACTCGTTCGTTATAGCGCGGAGACCGTGCTCAACCCTGATGTGAGCGCCGAAAATCGACGAGCGCTGACCGAGCGTTTTGGCCTTACTGAACTGGGCGGTGGTATCGCCCGGTTGCGTCGCTTACGGAGTATGTACGGATCCGCTGACTTATTCAGGTTATCGAATCAGCGTTATATCAGCGCTTTTATCGATCGCTTTACGCCCAATAGCGAAGCACTCGAACAGTGGCAGACCTGGCTGCGAGTAAAGGCTATAGCGAAACAACCTAGCGTCGCGGAGGCGAGCCCTAACTTCCGCGTCCGCACAACCCGCATTAGCGACGACAACTTTAGTAACTTTCTTTGGCACTACAATCAAATCGGTGTTCCAACCGCGTGGGCTACGAGCACCGGAAACCCCAGCATTGTTGTTGCAGTGATTGACACGGGTATTCGCGAGCATCCGGATATGATTGGGCAATACGTCGATGGTTACGACTTTATTCGCGATCCGGAGAGTGCGGGAGACGGCGACGGCTTAGACGACGACCCCACCGATGGCGGCGCAGGTAGCAATACGCTCAAGTCGGGCACATTTCACGGCTTACATGTTGCAGGCACTATTGCAGCCATTGGCAATAACAACCGCGGCATCGCAGGAATCGCTTACGACAGTAAGGTCATGCCGTTACGCGCACTCAATGCGGATGGCGAGGGCAGCAGTTACGATATGATCCAAGCTCTGCGCTACGCCGCAGGACTCAGCAATGACTCTGAGCGACTACCGTCTAGAACTGCCGACGTCATTAATCTCAGTCTCGGCGCGGGCAGCTTCAGCGACAGCCAACAGGACATTTACGATCGATTACGTGACGACGGGATCATTGTTGTTGCTGCGAGTGGCAATGACGGAGAGAACCTCGTCGATTATCCTGCAGCCTTTGCGAACGTTTTCGCCGTCGGTGCAACAGATGCGCAGAACCAGCGCACCAGCTATTCCAATGGTGGAACAGCCTTGGATATTGTGGCACCCGGTGGCAACCTTGATGCAGATATCAATAACGACGGCCAACCTGACGGTGTATTAAGCACTTACTACGACGAAGGCCCGCAATACGCCTTCCTTGAAGGTACTTCAATGGCGACACCTCACGTCGCCGGTGTGTTCGCCCTTATGAAGTCAATCAATCCAAGCCTTAACTACAGCGATATTGACGCACTGCTAGCTCAAGGTGCTCTGACCGATGATCTGGGCGCTGAGGGCCGAGATGATAGCTACGGCTGGGGACAGATCAACGCGGGTAAAGCTGTCGCTGCAGCAATCAACAGTATTGGTGGTGACATAGCGCGCGCCGCGCAGCTGGGCGTCTCTTCAGAACAATTAAATTTTGGCACTCAGCTGTCAGCACTGACTGTGGTACTCAGCAATATCGGCGGAGGAGAGCTGACTGTGCTCAATGCACAAAGCAATGTTTCTTGGCTAAATGCCACCGCATCATTAGAAGCGAATGGCCTCGGCGCCTGGATTATCCGAGTCGATAGGTCGGCGCTCAGTCAAGGTCGCTATGATGGAGTTATCACCTTTAACTCAAGCGCAGGCGCCAAACGCGTATCTGTCACTGTGCAGGTGGCGACAGGAACCATTGGCGATTTGGGCACAATTTACGCTTTGCTGATTGACCCTGAGAGCGGTGAAACGATAGCTCAAGCGGTTGCATCGGCGGATAACAATTACTTATTTGATTTCCCCGACGTCGCTGTTGGCGACTATGAACTGTGGGCGGGCAGCGATAACGACAACGACTTTGAAATTTGCGATTCAGGGGAGGCTTGCGGCGCCTACATCACCTTAGATTCACCAGTGGTTCTGAACGTATCATCGGACATTTTCGACGTTGAATTCTCAAGTAACTACCAGCTGCGATTACCGTCCGAGGCCAGTACCAGCAGTACTTCTAACCTGCCAAAGAGCCGGTCAGTAAAAACAATAAAGCGCATACAATGAAAAGAGTATGGGGATATCAACGAGCACCCTAAAAAGCGGGTCTCGAAAACGCGCGCGTGCTTGTCTTCACAAGCGTTTCAATCCGCCATCATCCCCTAACTCCATCCGACCGGTAGGCGCCCAACGCCTTCGAATGCCCGGGGTAGGTGCCAAATAAAACAAGTCACCATTGCTGCCGGTCAATGCGTGGGGCACGCCAGCGGCTCTGGCGTGACGCGCGTTAGCTTTCATGTGCGCGTCCTCACCGTGTACAGGAACGACCAACTTAGGCTTGATAAATCCATAGAGGTCGGCAAGATCGTCGGCACATGGATGACCCGATGCATGTAACACTTTTTTACTCGACTCCGCGTGAACCACTGTCACACCACGTTCCTTAAGAGCGCCTACCGTACGCTCGACAGCAAGCTCGTTACCCGGAATCGTTTTAGCGCTAAAAATTACCGTATCCCCTTCACCAACCGATAGATGCGGGTGCGTGTCCATACCCAATCGATGCAACGCCGCACCTATTTCTCCCTGACTGCCTGTTGCCAATGCCAATACTTCGCGGGGAGGTAAGTACTCCAAATGTTGTGAATCTATCGGCTTAAAGTCGGGATTAAATAGGCTGTTGGAAAGGCCACAGCGGTACATATTGTCCAATGACCGACCCAATAATCCCAAATGCCGACCGGACGCATGTGCGACACGTAGCGCGGTTTGGATGCGCGCAATATTACTGGCGAAGCAGGCAATTACTACTTTGCCCGTTAACGGAGCCACGGTTTGTAGTAGACCATCGGATACGTCACCCTCGGTGGCAGATCGGCCAGGCTGTAACGCATTGGTACTGTCACAAATCACTGCATCAACACCGGTCAGTGAGTGCTCTGACCAATTCTCAGGTCGCCACGGTGCGCCTACAACGGGCCGCGCATCAATTTTCCAATCAGCGGTGTGGAGTATGCGATGACCGCCGGCGGAAATGGCGAGCGCGCAAGTTTCCGCGGTGGAGTGTGTCAAAGGCAGCCATTGAACATCGAAACCGCCAATTTGGTGTCGGGAATTCGGATCAACTTCAATGAGATGTCGAGGTAGATGCCCGCCGCGCCAGCCAGTCTTTCGCCGCAGAACCGAGGCAGTAAACGGTGTCGTGTACACACGGCAATCTAATTGTTGCCAGAGATAGGGCACTGCGCCCAAGTGGTCCTCGTGTGCGTGAGTGATAATAAGCCCATCGAGGGTTTGTCGTCGGCCAGTAATAAATTCTAGGTCGGGCATCTGGATGGAGGGCCGACCGCTGCTCGAACCCTCTCTATGCTCAAATGTGATGCCGCAATCCACCATTAACCAGCGACCATTGTGGCCATAAAGGTTCAAATTCATGCCAATTTCGCCGGTGCCGCCCAGCGGCAAAAACACCATGGCATCTGGATTGAGGCTCACTTGATGTTACCAGGCATAACCCACACGAAAACTATAAACCTCATCGACCTTGTCTCGGTCTGCAGCGGCTGTACCGTCGTAGTTAATAGTCATCTCCGCAGCCGCTTCCAATCCGTAAACCAGTGGAAAGGCGAGTCCCAAGGTATTTTTAAGAATCAATTGATCCGAGTCAGAGATATCAATAATCCCGATATGGCGGAGATACAGTCTCGAGTCACCACCTAAAAGGCTACTTTCACCCGTGAAGTTCCAATTCAAACCCGTATAGTTGTTGTCTTCTTGGTTAACGTCAGCGTCATATTCGGTAGAAACATAGGCAATACCTAACTCACCGTCGAGCTTGTAGTCATCATTATCGAGGAGTTTACGCCCGTAGTAGGGGCCCGCATACGTTCGAAGCTTTACGCCCGCTAGGGCGTCGGCTTCTATGGACGCGTTGGCACCCAAATAGTTAATTGGATCGCTAAGAAAATGATCGTACTTGCCCAATAGCTTCCAGTTATCGGCGGTCATAACACTCTGTGTCACTTCGCGATCGTCTACCACAACGCGATTGTGGGCTTCATCGCGTTCGACGTGGCCGTTGAAGGTATATCGGTTAACCGCGCTTTCAAGGACAGAGTTGACCTTTAGGTCGAACTCGTCGGTTTCGGTATTCCCGCGGTTAAGTGCAACAGCCATATTCGCGTCGCCAGTCCAGTGATATCCCTCGCCCGCCTCCCAATCGGCAGGGTTCATGATATCGATATCGGTCAACGGTAACTCTTTTCCGCCAAGATCAATCTTGCCACCGTCTACATCGAGTGCAGGCACAATGACCAAACGGTCGTCATCGAGCAGCAGCTTGGTTTCTGCTTGCCACTGAAGGCTATCTACTAAAGTTAAGTGAATGGCTAAGTCAGCATCACTAAAAGCTGTTTTAACTTGCAGAGCGTCATCACGAATACCCGTCACAACTCCCATGATTAGCGAGCCGTCTGTTAGGCGAATCGTTGCAGGACCTTGTTGGTCTGAGGTCAACGAACGGTCGATAGCAGCCTGAAGGTTTGCCGCGCTAAACAGCAAGGTGATCGCCAAAACGCTCAGCCAAGTCTTCGTGAGCACAGTCGAGCGTTTAGCGTGGGAAAGCGTTACCATGGCGGTTTTTCTCTATAAAGATTTGAGCGCGCAACTCTACGTGAAAACGGTGAGTTTTCACAGATATGCGGTGCGCTCATCATTACCCGTAAGGAGCGCTAGCTAATGAGTGAAGTATCCGCAAACACCCAATTTGACTACGACCTCTTTGTCATAGGCGCCGGATCCGGTGGGGTGCGCGCAGCGCGAATGGCTGCCGCCATGGGCGCCCGCGTGGCCATAGCAGAAGATCGCTATATGGGCGGAACCTGCGTCAATGTGGGCTGCGTCCCCAAAAAGCTCTACGTTTATGCCAGCGAGTTTGGCAAAGGCTTTAAGGACGCAGAAGGGTTTGGCTGGCAGGCAGGCGACACGCATTTTGACTGGGCGACGCTGAGAGACAATAAGAAAGCCGAAATCTCGAGACTCAATGCCATCTACGAACGCCTCCTGGAAACGCCTGGCGTTAAAATCATTGAGGGGCGAGGCCATGTGCACAACCCGAATACTGTTGAGGTCAATGGTAAGCAATACACCACGGCTCGCATTCTAATTGCGACAGGCACCTGGCCGTTCGTGCCCTCCATGCCCGGCAGTGAGCACATGCTCACGTCCAATGAAATCTTTGATCTTGAGGTCTTTCCTGAGCGATTACTTATTGTTGGCGGTGGCTACATTGCCACTGAGTTTGCAGGGATCTTCAACGGCCTAGGGTCCAAAGTGACCCAGGTTTATCGCGCAAGTTTATTTATGCGTGGTTTTGACGACGATGTTCGCCACTTCCTTGCTGAAGAAGTGAGAAAGTCTGGCGTTGATTTACGCTTCAATACCAATCCCGCATCTATTGAGGCTACGCAGACGGGATACTCCGTCACTATGGATGACGGCAGTGTCGTGGATGTCGATGCCATTCTCTGTGCAACGGGACGCAAGCCAAATATTGCAGGCCTTAATCTTGAAGATACGGACGTCATGTTCACTGAGCACGGCTTTGTCAAAGTCGATAAAGACTTCCGCACGGCCGAACCCTCGATTTATGCTTTGGGAGATCTGATCGGGGGCCCACAGTTGACGCCTGTTGCACTCGAGGAGGGCATGGCTTTTGCCCGAGCGCAATTTGATGGCCAGGAGACCAACGTCGATTACGAGTACATTCCCACAGCCGTCTTTAGCCAGCCTAATGTTGGAACCGTCGGCTTTACTGAAGCTGAAGCGCGCGAGAAGTTTGGGGAAATCACCGTTTACCGGTCTGAGTTCAAACCCATGAAACACACGCTTAGCGGACGCAATGAACGCTCTCTTATGAAGTTGATTGTGGACAATGTGTCTGATCGTGTCGTCGGACTGCATATGGTTGGGCCCGACGCCGGAGAAATTCTCCAAGGCATGGCCATTGCCATGCGCAGCGGCGCAACAAAGACCGACTTCGATCGCACCGTAGGTATCCACCCCACCGCGGCCGAAGAGTTTGTCACTATGCGCGAACCCGCCTCCAATTAGAGCGCCACTCATTTATGGCACTTGAATTTTGGCACTTTGCTGCGCTGATCGCTGCAGGCACCATCGGCGGCGTCATTAACGTGATGGCCGGCGGCGGTTCGATTATTACTGTACCGCTTATGATTCTGCTCGGTGTTCCCGGCCCAGTTGCGAATGGCACCAACCGTATTGCCATTTTGGCGCAGAATGTCACGGCGGTTGCGACCTTTCATCACAATGGGTTGACACGTTTCCGGCTGGGTTTGTCCCTCACAGCGTGCGCGATTCCGGGGGCAGCATTAGGCGCTTGGGTTGGCTCGAGTCTGTCAGGAGACGTGTTTAACAAAATCTTGGCGGTCATCATGGTGTTGGTACTTATCCTGATGCAGACCGGGAGCTCCAACAAAAACGACCATGACACTGAACCTCGCAATCAAGTACTCGGCCATATGCTGATGGTTGGGGCTGGATTTTGGGGTGGGTTCATCCAAATTGGCATGGGCTTTATTCTGTTACCCATCTTGCACCGCGTCATGGGCCTCAATTTGGTGACGGTCAATGTACTTAAAACGTTCATCACTGCAGGCTATACAACCGTTGCACTGATAGTTTTTATGATCAATAGCGATATCTTATGGCTGGTGGGCGGAGTATTGGCTATTGGCAACTCGCTTGGCGGCTATTTGGGGGCTAAACTGACCATCAGTAAAGGTGAGGTCTTAATTCGGCGGTTTATGACCGTGGCCATCATCGTGCTGGTAGTACGATTGTTATTTTTCGATTGATTGTTATTTTCGATTAATTGTTCCCTTCATGGATGGACAGGAGCTAACACTATGATCAACCTTTCAACATTAATTACCGTTTCCCGGCGCCGCGCCGCGCTATTGTTCATAGCGCCACTGCTTGTTGCATGTGCAGGCATTGAGACCCACACAACACCCGTAGATCGCTTTGCTGAAGGTAACTATCAAACGTACAGTTGGCGTGCTGAGAAAATCGAGAATACGGGCAACTCCAGTGATCTCCTCTATATAATTGCTCCGACATTACGAGCGGCTGTAGACGAGGAGCTTGCGAGCAAAGGGTATCGCTACCAGCACGACGGCGGTGATTTCCTTATCGACTATCAGTTCAAAGCAGGCCTGTCAGACGGCGTCCTCAGTGCCGCTGCAAGCTCAGCGAATAATCGCTATAACATACCTGAGACAGACGTTGTCTTGAACCGGCGCACCGATCAAGCCTTAGTGGATAACGCTTATGCGCTTTCGGGTCCTCGAGAGACCAACAATATGTTGCTGCAATTCTCAGATCGCGCAACACAAAGCCTCGTGTGGGCCGCTTCGATGACTAAGATTGTTGAAAATGTTAACCAAGAAAACACCAAGAAAATGCGTAAGAGCGTTAATGCTGCCGTACGTAAGGTCTTGAGGCGGCTACCTAGCGCCAACTAACGTTTTTTATAAACGACGGGATTCACGCAGAAAGGAATAGGCTCACCTGAGAAACCCGCTACGACATTTGCCAGAGCACGCTCCATCATGGCCTGGCGAGTCGCTGCGGTAGCACTGCCCAGATGAGGTGCTAGCACAACATTATCTAAGCCCATAAGAGGGCTCTCTTTGGGCAGAGGCTCCTCTTCAAAAACATCGAGCCCTGCGTAAAGTCTGCCGCTATCAAGCTCATTGATCATCGCCTGCTCATCGACCAACCCGCCACGCGCGGTATTAATTAATATGGCGCCATCTTTCATACTGGCAAGGCGCTGTGCGGATACTAAATGGCGTGTATCGGGTGTCATCGCAGCATGAACAGAGACGATATCAGAGCGCTCGAATAGCTCGTCGAGACTGACCATGGCCACACCTGGGACGTCTTTACTGGTGCGATTCCATGCAATAACGTCAGCACCAAAGCCACTAACGCGCTTTGCAACCGCTTGCCCAATGGGGCCCAAACCAATTAAACCAACGGTTGAGCGGCTGAGGTCTTTACCCAGAAACATCCCGGCAGACCAAGCACCCGACCAACCTCCAGCACGCACAAACCGATCAGCTTCGGCAATCCTCCGCGTGCAGGCAAGCATTAACGCCAATGCCATATCGGCGGTACTGTCAGTGAGCACACCGGGGGTATGACCCACGGGAATGCCGGCAGCAGTTGCCGCATCTATATCAATATGGTCAACGCCAACGGAAATAGTCGAGATAACCTTCAGTCGACCTGCAGCGCGCGCGATGGTTGCGGCAGAAATTGGGTTCCCTACTGAGCACAAAATTGCATCTGAAACCTGCACCCAATCTTGCAGTGTCGTCTCTGGAATGGCCTCCGCTTCGTTCCATGCAAGGACTTCGAAGCGCTCGCGCAGCAGCATCATTGCTGCATCAGGCAGCGGGAGAGTGACAACAAGTTTATCGACCATATGAGGAATACCTGCTTTCTAGCCACAGTTTTTCAGAAAATACGCTAGCGATTGCCAGCTCTGCTTATAGTCTCACACTTATTCCTGGCGGCGGTACACGGTGACTAAAGCGCCTACACTGGCCATCAGCTAACTGCCCAAGCTCTAACTGCCC
>DAIRTN010000002.1:0-101262 GCA_036803865.1 Luminiphilus sp. | reverse complement strand
GGTGACTAAAGCGCCTACACTGGCCATCAGCTAACTGCCCAAGCTCTAACTGCCCAAGCTCTAACTGCCCGACCTCGGCAGGATGTTTCGTATGGCCTTATTGGTAACGCCTAGCCCTTGTCAGCGACCAAAACAGTACGAAGATGACGGGCAAGGCCAACATAAGCCATGCAAAAGTATAGCCGCCAATGGCGAGAACAAGCCCGACAATCAAGGGACCCATAACACGACCGATGGATGCGGCAAATGCAGTGAGCCCCATCATTCTGCCGCGCTCACCATCGGGCACAATGATACTGGCAACGGTATTTAAAACAGGCAGTATGCAGGTAGCACCCGTGAAGGCCGCAAATACTGCAAATGCGCGCGGATACTCCCCTGTCATCCATGGCGCGGCAATCAAGCTGACGGCAAAAATGACGGCACCGGCACTCAAAACATTAATCAGACCAAATCGTGTCGTCAGCCAATCTAATAACACTCCCTGAATAGTTATCATGCCCACCCCAACGAGGCCAAAAAGAATGCCAATCTCACGCGGCCCCCAACCTAGCAGCGTGGCAAGCCATAGCGGGCTGAGGTAAATGGCAGCACTGACCGCAAAGGTATGCAATACGTACTGAATGAGAAGCAGCTCGGATCGCGTCTCACGCGCAAATTCAGCGGGGGATGACTTGACTTTAGCCGACCGCGTAATCGATCGCGACGGTTGATCATTGGGCAATAAGAATATCGCCAAGACTACTGACAACAATGACATAGACGCGGCAAAGAAACCTGCGGCAGCAAAGGATTCTCCATCGCCAGCCAGTAAACCGCCTAAGAGGGGCCCTAGAATCAAGCCCAAACCAAATGCAGTACCCACCAAACCCATGGCCTTTGCTCGTCGCTCCGGCCGACTTAGATCTGCCATTAATGCCGATGCAACAGGCAAGTTACCCGCCATCACACCGGCTAGTGCGCGCGCCACATAGACCAGCCAAAGCTGATTGGCAAAGCCCAGTATGACGTAAGACACCGCACCGCCAGTTAGGCAAATGATAAGAACTTTTTTCCGACCAATGCGGTCTGACAAAGCGCCCCAATAGGGCCCAGCAATACCCGCACATAGACTATAAAGCGCGATGACTAAGGCAACATCAAACTCGTCGCCACCGAGGGCAGGCGACATAAATGGCAGAATAGGAATGACAATACCGAAACCTATCAGGTCAACTACAATCACAGAAAACACTAGCCATTCTCGAGGCAAGCCCCACCGGCGAGATGTCATGTTTCGGTCCAGCGCTGCGTTTCAGGTATGTCGATACCAAATAAATCCAATGACCTTGCAATACTTTGAGTCACCATTTGATCGACACTGTCTGGTCCCGTGTAAAAAGCAGGCACCGGCGGCGCAATAACGGCACCCATTTCGGTGGCAGTAACCATGTTACGTAAATGGCCTAGATGTAAAGGCGTCTCTCGCACCATCAAAACCAAACGCCGTCGCTCCTTGAGGGCCACATCTGCAGATCGAGTCAGTAGGCTTGAGGTCACACCTGAAACAATTTCCCCGAGGGTTCGAATCGAACAGGGCGCAATAAGCATGCCTAAACCACCGAAAGAACCGCTAGCAATGGAGGCGCCTACATTGCGAACCGAATGACTTTCATCTGCTAGCGCGCGAATATCCTTCACCGAGCGGTCGAGCTCATAGTGGACGGTTAACTCTGCCGACTTAGACATCACTAAGTGCGTTTCAACCGGCATATCCGCCAGCAGTTCAAGGGCACGCACGCCATAAATGACACCCGAGGCGCCACTAATACCAATTATCAAGCGTTGCATAGAGCCCTTTCCCAACATTTGCTTTATAGAGACGCCTAAGAGTAACAGGCCTGCGAGACTCTCGCCGCTTCAGAATGCATTTAACAATAAGCGCCCTCATGCACAGCACGGGAGGGCGACATTAACATTACAAATGCAGGCTAAAACTTAGATTCAGTGAGCGCCCGGGCTCAGGAGCATACTCTCGAAGCCATGATGTACTCAGACGAATTTCTTCATTAGTCGCATTGCGCAAACTGAGCGCCAAATCCACTGCATTAGCTCCCATCATCACGCGCCACTCGCCACCAACATCAAAACGCCACCAACTGTTGGTAGGCTCTTCATTAGCTCCGGGACGATCCTGCGCACTGCCCGCGGTCACTCGAGCGAAATAATAATCCATCTCACCACCTAAGGTCAGCGCTAGTGATCCAGATAGCGGCGGCAAGCGAGGGATATCATCGCCGCTATCGAGCTCACCGCGAACCATATCCGCGCCAAGCTCAAGTCCAATATCACGACTGTTGAGCGCGCCGAGGGTCACCTTCGCATCAAACTCCGCCCCAACGAATTTAGCGCCGCCCTGAACATAACGACGTACAGGCGCGTCAGCAACGATGACTCCCGTATTTGCCAGATTAATGTAATTACTAAAATCATTGCTATACACCGCGACCGATGCCTCGGCATTGTCACTATGCCATCGGAGGCCGAGGTCTGCATTGATGCCTCGCTCAATGTCTAAGCCACTATTCCCCAGCTCTATGGCAGCAGTAGCGGCATGCACAATCCAGCTTTCTGGGGTCACATTGCCGACATTGGAATATAATTCTTCAGTGCTAGGCGCTCGCTCCGAGCGACTGACAGAGGCAGACACATGCCAGTCGGCGCTAATTTCATAAATCGTTCCCAGCGATGCGGAAAGCGTATTAAAGCGCCGACGTGCGGCGACACCGCCAACAGGGTCAATGTGATCCTGATCCCAACGCAATCCCGCTTCCCATTGCCAATCTCCCGTGTGCCAATCCTCAAGCACAAAGAGGCCTAGGCGGCGAGTATCCGTTTCCGGAATGAAGGCTTCATCGCCAAGCGCACTGAAATTGGTGTCACTCACCTGCACCCCCATGACACCATGAATATCGCCGATAGGTGCGTGCAATAGTTCGAAGCGGCCTTCCAGTGAATCACTGCTGTATACCGTGCCGATTTCGTCGCCCTCGAGCTCCGTGTGTTCATAATCAGTCAGAGTAACAAAGCCACGGAATAGCTCGATGCCGTTCATCGGCTGGTGTAAGTGCATAACCACGTCATAGCGCAACTGATCTACAGCAAGGCGCACATCACCATGCTCCTCCTCGTGCTCCCCCCCGTGTTCCTCGGCGTGCTCATCACCGTCCTCATGACCACCCTCATGGCCACCCTCATGACTACCCTCTGGAAGACCATAGTCGCTGTCCAGCCAACTCATAGCTGCGCCAATGAACCCATCAGTAAAATGATAACTAGCGCCGAGGGAACCGCTTTGCGTTTGCGTCGATGTGTTTCCTAGATAATCCATCCCGTCAGTACCCGCGCCATCAGCCACATCAACATCATCACTGTTGCGACTAAGCGCATCAAAATGGAATGCAAAATTATCGATCGCGCCTTCAGCCCGAATAACCCCTGTTTGGCCATGGCTCGCACCGGTGTAGCGCCATCCCACATCAACGGTCGCCTCGGCAGGTAATGCGGTCGGAATCCTCCCATCGACAACGTTCACCACGCCACCGATAGCGCCGCCGCCATAAAGCAGCGTAGCTGGGCCTCTAAGAACCTCAATAGAATCTGCGAGCATGGGCTCAACGGCCACAGAGTGGTCCGCACTGATCGCTGACGCATCAGCGCTGCGCATACCATTCTGAAGCGACGTAACACGGGGCCCACTGAGTCCTCTAATGACTGGCTGTCCAACGCCTGGGCCAAAACTAGCATTGTGAACACCCGGTAGGCTGGCAATAGTGTCGCCCAGTGTCGACGATGTCTCTCTAGCCAATTCTGCCCCCGTTAACGCGTCGACAGGGAATGCCGTTTCCATGGTCGATTTGTGCAGTGGAATAGTGACTAAAACATGCTCAAGGGGCCCGCTAGTTTCTGCGGCAGCCGCTGCAGATGCCCACAGAACACTGGTATAAAGAGTTCTTCTAACGCTCATAAGTTATCTCCTGATTGTACTCAAGACCCAAAAAGGCCAGCAGTTTCCATATCAGGTACTGAGCGGGGGGCCTCGCATTGCAGGAGGGAGGGATCGCTTTCCGCAAGCCGGTGTTAACCGCGCAATCGGACTTTCAATTGACGTGCTAAGTACACTAGGTAGTGCGATAACCCTCGCAATGGGGGCGTCGGTCGCATGGCTACACACTTCGCAATGCGGGGTATCGTCAATCCCGTGCCAATGATCGCTGGCAATAACTTGCAATGACAGCAGCGCAGCAATGCCGAGTACCACTAAGGCGCGCAAACGCTTGGTGCTCCTCAAGGATATCGCTGTCTTTGCTACGAATCTCATTGCGTAGTTAACCTGCCTTATGCATCTTTTCGAGCATGGCCATCATTTTTTCGTGCACTTTGTTCACGCCCTTAAGCGGCCGAACCATCACTTTAAAGTCGATAATTTGCTCACCTTCGAAAGTGATCATATCAACGCCGTTGATTGTAATATCATCCATAACGCATTCAAATTCCAACATGGCGTTATTGCCTTCTACAACCTCTCGGACATAGTGAAACTCATGACTAAATACGTGTTGGGCTGCGCTGAGATACGCGAAAGTGACTTCTCTTCCACGCTGCGGAGTGTGCACGACAGGCGACCAAAACACACAGTCTGGGTGAATGAGGTCCCACAATCCTTCGTTGCTGTGAGTTTTCATCATGTCATGCCACGTAGCAAGTGCCTTCACGGAAGCCTCCTTATTCAGTAGGTTTGGAGGCTAGCACATTTCAGCGGTACCAAATGCACACAATACTTCACACTACCCGAGTGGTAGGCTCTAAGAAAATTGCTTCTCGAGGTCACTGTGACTATTTTTGACGCATATATACCCGCTGTAACGACGCTTGGATTAGGTGGTTTTATCCTTGTTTGTCTTGGTTTGATCAATGCTCGTGCCTCGCTCACAGAGGGAGCCGCGCTGGTACTGCAACTGCTGACGTGGGCTGGCGCTGTCATTCTCGCCCTTACATTTGTAGTAGCGCTGCCGTTGACTGACACCATCAGAGGCCAAATTCTCAGCCTATTAGGTATCGTCCTTACGGCGTTAATCGCGCTTTCTTCCACAACATTTGTCTCGAACGCTATGGCAGGCGTCATGCTTCAGGCGACCAAGCCCTTCAGACCGGGCGACTTTATTGAAGTCGATGGTGTTTTTGGACGTGTCACACGACGCTCCCTTGTTCACACCCGACTGCAAACAGAAACACGTGATTTCACCACCCTGCCCAATATGCTGTTAGTGAATCAACCCGTTAAAGTGTTGCATCGCGAGGGCACAATTATTCAAGCGGAAGTGTCACTGGGGTACGACGTGGATCACCACCAAGCCGAAGCTCAGCTAGTACAAGCCGCACTGGCCGCGCAGCTCGATGAGCCCTATGTGCTGGTGGTTGAGCTACTTGATCACGCCGTGGTTTATCGCGTTGCTGGATTCTTGGCGGACTTCAACACCCCCATCAGTGCGCGCAGTCATCTACGACGGCAAATACTCGATACCTTGCACCAAGCCAATATAGAAATCACCTCACCCAGCGTAGTCGCTCAAAGGCAGCAGAGTGGGGACACTAGAACACTTCCGGCTCGGACAATACGTCACAAACCCGACCTTCAAAGCTCGGACACCTCCCCGGAGCAAAAGATCTTTGATAGTGCCGACGAGGCTGCGGCGAAAGAGCAAATTAAACTCGACATCTTGGATTTAAAAGAGCAGATATCGACGCAAAAAACGCTCATCAAAAGCATGGAGAAACATCAGCGCGGAGCGCAGGAGCGGCGACTGGAACACTTCGAGCACAAGCTAGCCCGACTGCAATCTATGCAGGAAGATCTCGACTAAATATCAACTTCGGTATCGAAATCAGTCAAGGCTCTCTGGCGTAGCTCAAATGCTCTCTGCCCTTTCTGGCGTTCAGCCGATGTTAGCCGCTTGCTTAAACGTCGCTGTCGATGGTGACGCACCAGCGCGTTAAAACGTCGAGGCTTGTAGTCACCCGCAAGCAAAGCGTCAATGAGCGCAATATCAATTCCCAGTCGATAAGCAATCCGCGTAGGCCTGATACGGTAAGAGTGAAATTCAGCGACCAGCTCGATCTGTCGATCCTCTGGTAATAGACATTCTCTCGAGTAGCCTAGGGGCGGGCAGGGGCTGCGTGTATCTGTTTCAGTCATGGCGGCAATTATTAGCAGTCTCTTGGTAATCTGCAAAGTCTTTTGCGTAGCATGGCAATGCTCGCAATGCGATAATGACAGCAATGGACGGTATCCGAAACAATATACACCTCAGTGGTTCCCCCTCATGGCTCTAGCGAGCCTGCATCCACATGCCTAAAGCCTACCCACAAAAGCCCATTGTCATCGCTCATCGCGGAGCGAGTGGTTATTTACCCGAGCACACGCTGCTCGCAGTGACTGCTGCGCACATCATGGGCGCTGACTATATTGAGCAGGATATCGTCCTTAGTCGAGACGGCATCCCAATGGTTATGCACGATATTTATCTCGACACGACTACCGATGTGGCGACTCAGTTTCCAAGGCGCGCGCGCCCTGATGGTCGCTATTACGCAATCGACTTTAGTGCGAGCGAACTCAAAAAGCTCTCGGTCACCGAGCGGAGCGAAAGCAACAATACACCGGTTTATCCTGGCCGCTTCCCCATCACTCCGCTAGGGATGGAAATACCGACCCTCGAAGAAGAGATCCAGCTAATTAATGGCCTGAATAAGAGTCGCGGCACTCACACCGGCTTTTATATCGAGTTAAAAGCCCCGCGCTTTCACAGTGATGCAGGTTTCGATATCGCTCAAACTGTGATTACTGTGCTTCAGACGTTTAACCTTCACTGCGAAGACGCCAATGTTTACCTACAGTGTTTCGATGACAAGACATTGCAATATCTACGTGGAACGCTAAAAACGCCTCTCCCGCTCATTATGCTGATCGCTGAAAATAGTTGGCAGGAGAACAGCGCCGTTGACTATGACTGGCTGCGCACTCATGAAGGGCTGGATTATATCGCCCAGTTCGCCAATGGTATTGGACCTTGGCTACCTCAGCTCTACCAAGCAGACACAATCACGCCCTCCGACCTCGTGGTAGGAGCAAAAGATCGTGGTTTAAAGGTCCATCCCTATACCATTCGTGCGGACGATCTGGCACTCGGGGTCCACACCATAGATGAGCTACACTCGCGCATATTCATTGATCTTGGGGTGGACGGAGTGTTCTCGGATTTCCCTGACAAAACACGATTCTTTATCGATGAGCATTTTGGTGCTTAAACCAATGTTAACGAGCATTGAACAATAGGAGCAGAACAACTGTGAGCAAAACCCCAAAGGTAAACCGACGCACCAAAATAGTAGCGACGGTCGGACCGGGCAGCGAGAGCGAAGACATGTTAGGGCGATTGATACATGCGGGGGTCGATGTCTTTCGACTCAACTTTAGTCATGGCAGCCCCGAGAACCACGCAGTAGTGGCGCAAAAAATTCGCCGGCAAGCCAGCCACGCTGGCCGGTATGTGGGTATCCTCGCCGACCTTCAGGGACCAAAAATTCGGATCAATGGCTTTGCAAGTGGCTCGGTATTACTCACCGCAGGCGACCCATTCCGCCTAGATCTCGACGTCGGAAAAGAAGATGGAGACGGCCGCAGCGTGGGTGTCGAATACACGCCCTTACCCGAACAAGTAGTAGTCGACGATGTCCTCCTGCTAGACGATGGCAAACTAAGACTTCGAGTCGACGACGTGACCCCACGAGCGGTTGACTGTACCGTGCTCATTGGCGGGCGGTTGTCATCGCGTAAAGGGGTCAATAAGTTAGGTGGAGGCTTGGCTGCACCGGCACTGACAGAAAAAGACCTCAGCGATATCGCCGGTATGGGTGCAATTGAGCCCGACTTTGTTGCTGTGAGCTTCGTGTCTAGCCGCGAGGACATTGATCAAGCGCGCGGACTACTTGCGGACGTCGGGCTAAGCCCTGCTATCGTAGCGAAAATTGAACGAGCCGAAGTGGTTGCTGACACTGCACTGCTCGATAGCATTATCACAGCGTCTGACGGCATTATGGTTGCTCGAGGCGATCTCGGTGTCGAAGTCGGTGACGCACAGCTGATCGGAATACAGAAGGATTTAATTTCGCGCACGCGCAAGCTCGATCGAGTGGTCATCACCGCAACGCAAATGATGGAATCGATGATTGGCAACAGCATGCCAACCCGCGCTGAGGTGTTTGACGTCGCTAACGCAGTTTTGGACGGCACCGACGCAGTGATGCTCTCCGCCGAAACTGCCGTCGGGGACTACCCTCTAGAAGTGGTTATGGCAATGGCAGATGCCGCACTGGGTGCCGAACGCCATCCTGTTGCGCGAACGTCCCGATATCGCCTAGATCGGCAGTTCTCTTCGACGCAGGAAGCAATCGCACTCTCAGCGATGTATGGAGCCAATCACTTCCCCGGAGTACGCGGGATAGCGGCACTGACTGAAGCGGGCTCTACGCCAACAATGATGTCTAGATTGAGTTCAGGGCTACCGATCTTCGGTCTTAGCCGCCACTACAAAACCCTACAAAAGCTTGCGTTATGCCGCGGGGTGGTTCCGCTGTATTTTGATGCTACCGCGTTCGCGCCTGAGGACATTGAAGCCAGGGTCATTGAGTTCCTGGTGGATGGCGGTTATCTGCACCGCGGTGACTTTATGATGTTAACTAAAGGCAGTGCCATGGGGCAGACCGGAATGACCGATATGCTCAAGATTTTGCCGGTCGGTTGACTCAAGCAGCGATTTTGGGACGTTAATTTTTTACAAATAAAATCTATTTTTGTGTTTTCGGAGTGCTACACTGAAAACTGTCGGATTCGCCGACATCGTTTTATGAAAAGTGTTCTCGGTCAAACGGTCGACTTATCATCAAGCGCCAAAACTGCCCACATCGTGGGTGGAGTAATTCAGCAACACAGGTAATTGAAAAATGGCACAAGTTACAGGAACCGTAAAATGGTTCAATGAAAGCAAGGGTTTTGGGTTCATCGAGCAGGAAGGCGGCCCAGATGTCTTTGTTCACTTCAGCGCGATTCAAGGTGACGGCTTTAAAACCCTCGCCGAAGGTCAGAAAGTTGAGTTTACGGTTACGACCGGACAAAAGGGTCCTCAAGCTGAGAACGTTGTTCCTGCTTAAGAGCATACCCACAAAAAAGGGGCTCTTCTGAGCCCCTTTTTTATTACCTATATTTTTTGTTTAGATGTCTCTAGCCAGCTCGTCCTGACGCTCTTGCTCACTCTGAATATACTTTAGCCACTGATTGGCGTACTTTTTTGAGCGGTCATCTTTGGCGGCAACACGAAAAACCTTTCTAGCGGCAGTGTAATCGCCGAGATTGAAGTAGGCCATGCCTAACGCCAATCTCGCCTGGTCAGGCCGCTTAACGCCACCTTTCGACAGGCCCTTATTGATTGCGTCAACCGCTTGTTGAAACTGATCTCCGTCGAGATAAACATTACCTAAACGGGTGTAAAGCTCACCATCATCCGACTTTGACGCGGCCTTCTCCATCATAGGAATAGATTTCTGAGTCTCCTGCGCCTGACGCCAAGCGCTGCCGGCTAACTCATAATTCTTCGACTTTTCCTCGATAAGTTCTGCTTTGAAGCCCTTCTCCATCACACGCGCAGCCGGGAACGGAACCTCAGCATTGAGGTACAAATACGCCATAGTCACGAGGTCGGTACTCTTATCGAGCATACCCTGCTCGTAGGCAGTTTCCATCATCGCCAGCTGCTTAGCATCTTCTTTTTTCTCGCCATAAAGATGTGACGCCTGCACCCAGTACTGCTTTTTGGGGTAATACTTCAACAAGACAGTGAGTGTCGCTAACGCGTTGTCAGTGTCGCCTTTGTCAAAGTATAGGAATCGAGCCAGGTTGTACCACTGCTCCTTGGGCAACTTTCCCGCTGCTTCATACATGTCAATCGCGGTAACAACATTCTGTAGGGCTTTGTCGTAATCTTTTAGCTGGTAATAGCCTTGCGAGAGCAACACGTAAGAACCAGCGTCGGGCTTCTCACTCAGCTCGAACCACTCTAGAAGCGCGTTGACGCCTTGCTGCCACTGCTCTTGAACGAAAAACAACTGCGCAATGGTCTTCTTGGTGTTAATTTCCATTGCGAGTGGAATGTCAGGTTGGGCCACAACCTTGCGGTAATTATCCAGCGCGCCTTTATAGTCTTCTGTCGAATAGCGTAGAAATGCGAACAAGTTGTAAACGTTCGCCAGCTCGTAACTGTTCAACGCTCTCTTGCCCTCTGTCGAGATCATCTCATTCAGAATGACCTCCGCCTCGTTGTATTGCTTGGCCTCGGCGAAAGTCTGCGCTTCTGCCAATTTTTCGTAGACCTTGTTTCGCAACGCCGGGGTTCGGCGAGTCTCACGCTGATCTTTTTTCTTTTCTTGTGCAACCGCTGACGGCACTAAGTCGAGTGACGTAATAGCGCGGTCGACACCGACAGACACTACCGACACAGCGACAGCAAGCACTGAGGTTGTAAATATACGATTAAACATTGATCCCGCCTCCGCCACGTGAGCTTACTGTTCTAGCTCGAACGTGAACTTATTTTGAACGCCAGCTACTTCGATGGGCGACCCATCAACAACGCGCGGCTTATACTTAAACTTCTCCGCAGCCTTCACAGAAGCGCGGTCGAAGATACCCTGTGGTTGACAATCGACGGCCTGCGGATCGCGAATAGCGCCGGTGGTCGTCACCGTGTACTCAACAATACAATAGCCAGTAATGCCGCGAGTTTGCGCTCGCCGCGGATAAATGGGCGCTACCTTCACAATCGGGAGATACTCGCCGTCACCTGATGACATTCCGGACGCGTTAAGATTCAGTGAAATCTTCGCCTGAGGCGCCATGTTGCCAGTGTTCATATCAATATTTGAATCAAACTGAATGGGCTCAAGATCAGGTGGTGGTTCCTCAGGATCCTCAACCTTCTCGGGCTTTATTTCTTTCACATTAGTTTCGATGACCTTGTCAGGAACAACAATATCAGCAATTTTTCGAGCAGAGACTTCTTGTTGCTCGAAGTCACGAGTAACAAGACTCTGCATAATATAAAATAAGCCGATAGCCACTGGCACGGCCAGAAAGCCACCGACGACAACACGCTTTGCGCTACCCATTACGATTAAGCCTCATCGTCCGTAGAGATACAGGGCGGCGCGGTCAATACCGGCCTTACTGCGTCAATTAGCTCTTCGACAGCGAACGCGGGTGTTTCGCGGTCTACTTGAATAACCACGTTCGCTTGCGGAGCCTCTTTCTTAGCCGACTCAGCTACTCGGAGCGATCGATCTAGGGGCACTTTATTTTTGTTGTAGTAGATATCACCGCGTGAATCGACCGCAAAAATAATAGTACCGCGCTCACACGCTTCGGTAGTTGCAGCCTGGGGCTTGAAAATCTCAACGCCAGGCTCCTTCACAAACGAAGAGGTCACGATAAAAAAGATCAGCATAATGAAAACGACGTCGAGCATCGGCGTCAAATCGATTTGGCTGCCATTGTCTTGCGCCTGACGGGGGCGTGTTGCTGCGTCTCGCATACTCATAGCATTAACCTCCCGCGCTCGCCCAATTCACTGCTCCCACTCCCGCCTCACGAGCCGCGTCAGCAATATCGACAACGACACCTGTTTTAGCGCCCTTTTCAACCTTAATCGTTAACGGCGCTTCGGGGTCTTCTGCGAGAACTCGCTGAATATTTGCACGTACAGCGCGCACATCCACACGACGGTTCTCCATCCAAATCTGGTTATCCGCTGCTACCTCAATGACGATACTCACCGCGTCATTAGGGTCCGACTGCTGGTTATCGTCAGGTCGGTTAACCTCAATGCCTGCCTCTTTAATAAATGAGGCAACCACAATAAAGAAGATCAGCATGATGAACACGACATCCAACATAGGAGTCAAGTCTATCTCTGCTCCTTCGTCTTCTTGTTGTTTCGCAATCTTGCGCATGGGTACTTATTCCTCTAGGCGCCGGATCAGTGATCCGACGTCAGTTGATCCTCTAGGAACTGCTGTTCCCGAGCGGCAATCCGCTGCAAATAGGTGTTTGCAAACAATCCTGAAAGTGCTGCAACCATGCCAGCCATCGTGGGAATAGTTGATCGCTCAACACCGCCCGCCATAGACTTGGCATCACCACCCCCGGTAACTGCCATCACGTTAAACACTTCGATCATCCCTGTGACAGTGCCCAGAAGCCCCAGCAAGGGACATAGAGCGACGCACGTCGAGATAACGTTCATGTTATCGTTAATCAATTCGCGGCTGCTCGAGAGCAACTTCATTCGAATCTGCTTGGCATTCCAGGATCGCCGTTCAGCTCGACCTTCCCAGGCTTGCATCACGTGATCTCGGTCAGTCTTCCAAGAGGCAGTGAAGTAATAGAGCCTCTCGAAAATCAGCGTCCACATGAAGAAGACCAAGACTGCGATCAGCCAGAGGACGTTCCCGCCTTTATCCATAAAGGCGAGAATGACATCAAATATTCCCGACATTGATCGGACCTCTTCGCCAGTAGATTACTTAGAGTGTTCCCGCTCAGCGTGCTCGGCAACGATACCGGTAGCCTGCTCATTCAAAACATGAATGATGCGCTGAGAGCGTCCGTTAACTACTGTGTGCAGAAGAACGGTGGGGATTGCGACCAAGAGACCCAGTACAGTCGTTACCAATGCGCCTGAGATACCGCCAGCCATAGCTTTCGGATCGCCGGCACCAAAGATAGTAATCGCTTGGAAAGTCACGATCATACCGGTAACCGTACCTAACAGACCCATAAGTGGCGCTACCGCAGCAATGATCTTAAGTAAGGTAAGACCCGCTTCAAGCTGTGGCGTTTCACGCAATACACCCTCAGCCATTTTCAGCTCGAGTGTTTCAGGATCCATTGCCGGGTTGTCCTCGTGTACTTTCAGGACACGGCCCAATGGGTTGTCTGTGTTGGCTTTAGTGGCTTTTAACTGAGCACTCACTCTGCTGCTAACCATCGTCAACACGAAGAGACGGTAGATAGCGAGCAAGAAAGCAAACGCACCCACTGCGGTAATCGCGTAACCCACGTAGCCACCTTGATGCCAGCGCTCTTCAAGCGTAGGGCTATCAATAATAGCTGCTAGGAAGGAGCCTCCAGTAGGTCCAGTAGGGTCAATACCGAACTGGTGTAGACCTGCGGAGGAACTTGCCAATGAAGATGCTTGGCCCGTAAACCCGCCGTCTGGCTGGCGAGGTAACTCGCTAAGATTACCATTCTGGTATGCCAGGTAGTTGCCATCGACATCTACGACGTTGAACGCCCCAACGCGCACGACATCTCGCGATGAGATCTCACCCGAAGGCGTAGACACATTGGCATTGTACTTAGCAATAACACCTTGCTCACTGATTTCGCGCAGCATTTCGTACCAAACACGCTCTATTTCTGTAATGTTTGGCAGCTGATCAGATCCGCTCATTTTAGCGATAAGGTCCTGCAGGAAGCCTTCACGCTCGGGATACTGTGCTGAAACTAACGAGACTTCAATATTGGAGGCCAGATCGCCAGAAGCGGCAGTCAAGTGACCGAACAGCTCAGACAATGTACCCAAGCGCTCCTTCAGCTTCTCTTGCTTAGCCGCAATAAGTAGCTCGTTTTCTTCAAATTGCTTCTCAAGCCGGGCTGAACGCTGCTCTTGGCGAGTACGCTCCTGCTCGGCTTTCTTGAGTTCTGCAGCTTGATTCGCTTTGTCTTGAGCGAAACGCTTTTCGCGTGCTGCGTTTTCAGAAGCGGCGCGGGACCGGCCCTGCTTAACTAAGTTAAGCAGCTGACCCATATTCTCGGCGGCGACTTCTTGTGGAGTGGGACCGACCGGTTGTTCCGGTGCGGCATCCTGAGCGATGGCAGTGAAGGAGGTCAGTGCCCCCATTACAACCAGAGCTGAAGCTTTAACAAACTGCGCAGTCATCTTACTTGGCCTCCGGAGCCGCTATGGGCATGTTCAGCAATTCAATAGTGGCTTGTTTCTTAGCAATGCGGACGCCCTTACGGACGGCTGCGGCGTAATCCCCGGCAGGCAGAGCCTCCCAAGTTTGTGTCTGTTTGTTCCATGCGCCTGTTTCTGCACCATCGGTGGTTTGATAAACCAGAGAAACACGACCAATTCGGAGAATATCGACTTCACGCGCCACGCCGCTCACTTCAATCGTATCGCTGTACGACTCAATACCGCGACCGTATTGGAGCTCGATGCTGTACAACTCTAAAACCTGCCGGAAAGCTTCCGCAGAGGTTACATCGGAGCGATCAAGGTTGCTTCGAACCGCCTCAACGTTACCCATGCGAGTATCGAGATCAAAGGGCATATCGAGCTGGATAAATTGCTCAAGACCATCGAGCATCCGGACCACCAATGGGGGGATTTGACGCTGAATCACGGCGGCATCAGCGATTGACTGGTCAATATCAGTGATGCGGCGATTTTGATTCTCAATCTGACGATCAAGACGGGCGTTATAAACCAAGAGGCCGTCAACCTGCTTCATTACCGTCTTGTAATCGGACAATAAATTGCGCGTCTCGTCAGCGAGTCGGTCAATCTTAGCCTGTGAGCCGCGAGCTTCTGTGGTGCGCTGCTTGCCCACCTCAAGAATTGCGTCAAGGGACTGGGCGCTGGCTGACGCTGCGACACCCAAGGCGCCGCCAGCGACACAGGCCGCGAGCAGAACAGTTTTGAAACGATGCGTAGTCATGGGGTCGGTGCTTCCTCTAGTAGACAAAAACCGTTGTCGGGTGCGGCTGCACCCTTGCTTTTAAAAATTTATTATTCCCAGTGCTAATGGCTTTTTACTGTTAATCATGCGCGCCCGGGCAGAGATGACGAACTTTACCGGAGATAATAACTAAAACGCAAATGCCATGTGCCTCGGAATTACTCGAGCAGGTGGCGAGACTAGCTCGGACGCACGAATTTCACAACACTAAAATCGTGGCTATTGCGCTCTCCGGCCAAAAACTCTTGCCGTTCACGCAGTTCCCACCCGTTAAGTTGACTGAGATCAAAGTGGGCATCGCCTTCGACGTGGCCATGCACTTGGGTAAGCACAACGTGATCGGCGATCGGCAGGCATAAGCGATATATCTCGGCACCACCAATAACACAGAGGGCAGGTGCGCCGTCTAGCAGTGCTTGTTGATTAGCGCGATCAAGGGCTGCGTCTAGGCTTTGGAACGCCTCTACGCCGGGCGCAGACCATTCCGAGTCCTTTGTCAGCACGATGTTAGTGCGCCCTGGTAAAGGGCGACCCACCGATTCATAGGTTTTCCTACCCATTAATATCGGGCAGCCCATAGTCGTTTGCTTGAAATGCTTAAGATCGTCGGGCAAATCCCACGGCAAGGCATTATTTTTTCCTATCACGCCGTTTTCCGACGCCGCTAACACTAAAACCACCGGCAACACTCTGGACCCACCCATCAGATCGCAACCGGCGCGGAAATATGCGCATCAGGTTCGTAACCGCTGATTTCAAAATCCGTGAAAACGTAATCGTATAAGCTATCGGGGCGGCGATTAATTGCTAGTCGTGGTGACGGCTTGGGCGTCCGAGCCAGCTGCGTATTTACCTGCTCAGTGTGATTGCTGTAAATGTGCGCGTCTCCGAGCGAAATAACGACGTCACCAACATCGAGATCAGCTTGCTGCGCAAGCATATGGGTCAGCAGCGCAACCGATGCGATATTGAAAGGGAGGCCGAGGAATACATCACTTGATCGAATATAAAGCTGCGCCGATAACTCGCCGCGGGCGACATAGAACTGGTAGAGAAGGTGGCAGGGCGGTAACGCCATTCGTCCCGCGCGCACGTTATCCTGAGGGGATAGCGCCTCGTCGGGCAAATATTCAACGTTCCAGCCATGAAATAGAATGCGCCGACTCTCTGGGCGCTCTTTTAAACACGTCAGCACATAAGCCAGCTGGTCAATCGTCTTACCGTCACGGGTTGGCCAGCTACGCCATTGGGCGCCGTAAAGAGGCCCAAGGTCACCTTCCTCTGTCGCCCATTCATCCCAAATAGAAACCCCATTGTCTTTTAGCCAGCGGGTATTGGTATCGCCACTCAAAAACCAAATCAGTTCATTCGCAACACTTTTAAAGTGGACTTTTTTCGTGGTCAACAAGGGGAATCCCTGACGCAAATCGAAGCGCAACTGACGCCCAAAAACCGATCGGGTCCCCGTTCCCGTGCGATCGCCGCGGTCACTGCCGTTATCTCTTATGTCTCGCAATAAATCTAAATAGGCCTGCATAAATTTCTCGTAACCAATAACGTTAATATTCAGAATTGTTGAGGTTTAGTGCGCCTCTTGGCGCCCGCTCGTAAAGACCACACCATCATCACAATGCCCACCGCCAACATTGGCAGACACAAAAGCTGGCCCCGGGTCAGCCAACCGAAGGCCTCAAAGCCAATATGGGCATCGGGCTGACGGAAGAACTCGGCTAAGAAGCGAAGCACACCGTAACCAGTCAAGAATAGTCCGGCAACTGACCAAGTCGGTCGAGGCTTTTTACTGAAGAAAAATACAATCAGGAACAGTAAGCAGCCTTCCAGAGCAAACTGATAAAGCTGCGAGGGGTGGCGCGCCAACCCCAGCGGATCGGCGGGGAAAACCATCGCCCAAGGAACATCAGTGGGCCGCCCCCACAACTCTTGGCCTATGAAATTACCTAAACGACCCAATGCCAACCCGAGAGGCGCCAATGGCGCCACGAAATCAGCAAGCGCACCAAACCTGATTTTGTGGCGAAAACTGAAAACGGCAAGCGCGGCAATAACGCCAAGTAATCCTCCATGGAAGGACATCCCGCCCTCCCAAACACGAACTAACCAGAGCGGGTCGTCTGCCAAACGCTGAGCGCCATAGAATAGAACGTAACCGCATCGACCGCCGAGCACGATGCCAACGGCTGCATAGAAAATAAGATCGTCGACTTGCTCGCGCTTGATTGGAGAGTCGGGCCGCAGGCTTCGTGCGCTCGCCAACCACCATGCAAAGAACAAACCAGCAAGATACGTGAGTCCATACCAATGAACCGTCAAAGGACCCAGTGAAACAGCTACTGGATCGATGTCTGGATACGCAATCATTGTCTACCACGCTTATCTGAGCGTATGAATCGCTCCAATTGATATCCCTCGATTAACTCATCAAGCACCGCCATAACCTGTCCTGCTGAGTGCATACCTTGAATTTTTCTAAGCACGGTATGAGCATCTTCTTCGGTGATGGTTTGCACGACTTTCTTCACCCTCGGTACATTGGTCGCATTCATAGACAGCTGATCAAAGCCCATTGCAATAAGCAACGGTACTGAACGGGGATCCCCCGCAATCTCACCGCATAAGCTCACCATCTTGCCCGCGCCATGAGCCGCAACCACGATTGCCTGAAGCGCGCTGAGCACAGCCGGATGCAGCGCCTGGTAGAGATCGGCAACGCGGGCATTATTGCGATCAACCGCAAGCAAGTATTGGGTCAAATCGTTAGAGCCGACAGATAAAAAGTCAACGCGTTCGGCCAGTGACGCCGCCAAGTAAACCGCTGAAGGCACTTCAATCATGACACCAATAGGCGGAAAGGGCTGGGCGTAACCCTCAGCCAAAACCTCTTCGTGGCAGCGCCTGATTAGCACCAGAGACTCCTCAAGCTCCTCAACGCTAGAGATCATCGGCAACAAAATACGTAAATTACCCAAGCCCTCGTTGGCCTTGAGCATGGCTCTAACTTGCGCTAAGAATATTTCCGGGTGATCAAGTGTGACTCGGATGCCGCGCCACCCCAAAAAAGGGTTGTCTTCTTTGATAGGAAAGTATGGCAGCGACTTGTCGCCGCCAATATCGAGCGTCCGCATCGTGACCGGCGCGGGTGCAAACGCTTCAAGCTGGTCTCGATACAGTTGGCGCTGCTCTTCTTCACTGGGAAAACGATCACGCAATAAAAAGGCGACTTCGGTGCGATAAAGGCCCACGCCTTCTGCGCCGTTATCAAGCGCACGCTGTAAATCGGCGGCAATGCCTGTATTGACCCAAAGGGGCACGCGTCGACCATCGCTGGTCTGACAAAGGTCATCTCGCAGAATAGCGAGCTCCTCGGAAAGCGCTTCATCCTCGTTAACTAATTTTTCAAAGCGCCTTAACGCTTGCGCATGCGGATTAATGTACACGCGCCCGTTATAGCCATCCACAACAACCGTCTTGTCTTCTAGACGACTGTAGGGCAAGTCAGATGCTCCTAGGACCGCCGGCACACCCATACCCCGAGCCAAAATAGCCGTATGGCTATTCGACGACCCACGCAGGGACACGATGCCGACCAGGCGATCACGAGGAACCTCGCCCAGCGCCGAGGCAGTCACCTCTTCGGCAACAAGTATCGTGTTTTCCGGCCAATCCCGAATTGAGCGCTCTTCGTCCTGCAAGTAAGTTAGAACCCGCGTGCCCAAATCACGGACATCGACCGCTCGCTCACGGAGATAACTGTGCTCCATGCGCTCGAAGTGCCGGATGTGCTTGATCATTACTTGGCTCAGCGCCCCTTGAGCCCACTCACCTGCCTTAATGAGGCCCGCCACTTCGCTACCCATCGTCGAGTCATCAAGTATGGTTAGGTAGACATTAAATAGGGCGTGATCCTCAGGCGAAAGCTCATCTCTCAGGTTTTCAGCAACCACTTCAATATCATCGCGAACCCGTGCGAGCGCCGCTCGAAAAGCCCGTAGTTCTTGCTTTCGGTTATCGGTACTGCGTGACGGCACTGCGCTAAGATCGGCTGTGGGCGACACAAATACGGCCGTCCCAATGCCAATACCCGGCGAGCCGGGCACACCCACAATACCCGTCGCGTCATCTCTAGCTATTTCACCACTGCTCGCCGCACCCGTAACTTCTGCATGGGCGATAACACCCGCAAGCTGTGCAGAAACAGTGATGAGGAAGGCCTCCTCATCATCACTGAAGCGGCGGGCGGCAGACTGCTGAACCACCAACACACCGAGAGGATCGCGCTGATGAATAATCGGCGCTCCCATGAAGCTATTAAAAGTCTCCTCCCCAAGACCTGGAACCAACTGGAAACTGGGATGATTCATTGCATCATCGAGGTTAAGCAGCTCTCCTCGAGCTACCACCCAGCCCACCAAGCCTTCGCTGGCCCCCAAAGAGAACTGCCCAACCTTGTCCTTATTTAAGCCCTCAGTGGCGCGGAACACTAGTCGCCGATCGCCCTGATCGCGGAGATAAATCGTGCAAACGTCAGTCTGCATAGCAGTGCGAACTTGATGGACAATAAAATTGAGAGCGTCATCGAGCGTATCCGCCTCGTTAACTGCTTGGACAATTTTTCTGAGAGTTTCAATCATAATCAGCCCGCTTTACGGCGTTTCCGTTTAGGCAGCAAAAAGGGCAGCAGCTCAGTGAGGGCGGAGCGATACACCTCGCGCTTAAAATCTACAACGGACGTGAGAGGGTACCAATAGTTCACCCAGCGCCAATCGTCAAATTCAGGGCTAGCGTGCGCATCAACCCGAACGGCGCTGTCAGGTGCGGATAGCCTCAGCAGAAACCAACGCTGCTTTTGGCCAATACACACCGGCTTTTCGTGTTTACGAATATAACGTGCGGGCAGCTGATAGCGGTGCCAGCTGCGCGTTTTGCCAATAATTTCGACGGAGTCGCGGCTCAGGCCAACCTCTTCATCTAACTCCCGGTACATAGCATCTTCAGCACTTTCACCCCCGTGAATGCCCCCTTGCGGGAACTGCCAGGAGTCACGCCCGCCGAGTCTGCGCCCCCACAGGAGTCGACCTTCCGTATTGGCGATAATAATGCCTACGTTGGGGCGATAGCCTTCTTTGTCGATGACGCGCTCTGTATCCCCTATGCCCACCAATAACTCCTTAGCGATTTGATTTGAGTGTGGCACTCATTCTTAGCTCTAGGTATTCTTTCACACTTTATCATCCAGCGGGTCGATCCAATTTTCGGGCACTTGCTACATGGAGTAACACCTTGCCTCTAGCCATTTTTGATCTCGATAACACCCTTATTGCCGGGGATTCTGACCACCGCTGGGGCGAATTTTTATGTGCGACGGGTCGCGTCGACGCCAACTCCTTTGCTCGCGAGAACGATGCGTTCTTCACGGCCTACCAGCAGGGCACTTTAGACATCTACGCGTACCTTGAATTCGCTCTCAGGCCCATTGCCGGCCTCAGTAGCGCCGAGGTGCAGACCTTACAAGAGCAATTTATTCGCGAGTGGATTGCACCCATTTTGCTGCCTCAGGCGCATGACTTGATCGACCGGCACCGAAACGCGGGGGATACCCTAATAATAATCACCGCAACCAACACTGTAGTGACGCGCCCGATAGCAGATCTCCTAGGTATAGATGCCCTCTTGGGCTGCGAAGCCGAACTGAAAAACGGTTATTACACCGGCGGTATTATCGGAACGCCAAGCTTCCAAGAAGGTAAGGTCAGTCGTCTCGATGATTGGCTAGCTGAGAACAAAATGAACATGGCTGGCGCCTGTTTTTACAGCGACAGCCATAATGATCTTCCTTTGTTAGAGCGCGTAGACAAGCCGATAGCCGTCGACCCCGATGACAAACTGGCGGCCATTGCCAAACAGCGCAGCTGGCCGATCATCTCATTGCGTACAACCTAGAAGGTACTTAATCGGCACCTAAGCTCAAAAAGCAGTTTTTAGTCTTCTTCGTCACAATGCGCCGCGTAATCATCCGCGGACAACAATGCCTCAAGCTCTGAAAGGTCTTCAGGCTGCACCTTAAAAAACCAGCCGTCGTTGTAGGCGTCGCTATTGACGGTTTCTGGCGCATCTTCCAGTGTTTCATTGATGGCAATCACTTCACCTGAAATAGGTGCATAGATATCCGACGCAGCCTTCACTGATTCCACGACGCCCGCTTGGTCTCCACCAGCGATAACATCGCCTATTGATGGAGTTTCAACGTAAACCACATCACCAAGTGCAGCTTGTGCGTGCTCGGTAATCCCGACTGTAACGGTACCGTCCTCTTCAAGTCGTGCCCACTCGTGGCTTTTGGCGTACTTCAATTCAGCGGGATTGTTGCTCATAAGTGGCTCCTGACAAGCATAAATACATTGATGTAACCCGAAAGTCTTGAGCGATCAGACGGGGACGCTAAAATATCGGGGTAGGCGTCGCTACGCAAGTCATTGTCACTAACTCAATGCTTGAGCCGCTAGCCATCGTTTCAAGGGTGCTGTGCCATCTACCCACTTTAAACCCATGTTACGCAGTACGCGAAGCGCCGGATGCTGACTGCCAAAGCCGCGCTTGAACCCCTCCATCATAGCCATCATGGCGAGGTTATCGCTTTTACGGCGCCGCTGATAACGACTCAGCACAGCAAGCTCACCCCAGTCCAAGTCAGCGCAAAATGCTCGACCCACTTCATCGGCCAAGACGGCGACATCCGCCAAGCCCAAATTGATCCCCTGTCCCGCTAACGGATGAATTGCGTGGGCGGCATCCGCGATCAGGGCAACTCTCGGCTGCACATAATCAACCGCATGACACTGGTTCAATGGAAATACAGCTCTCGTGCCCACAGCAGAGACTTTCGGTGCCTGACCATTCAACGCGCGATTAAGCGCAGCGACAAAATCGACGTCACTCAGGCTATCGAATGCGCTCAACTGAGCCTCATCTAAAGACCAAACAATAGAACATACATGGGGGTCTGCCAGCGGCAACAGTGCCAGAGGCCCTGAATCTAAAAAAACTTGGTAACAGGTATCGCTATGTGCCTGTTCGAGCGCGATTGTAGCCACAATCGCGCTCTGCTCATAAGACCACTCGCGCACTTTGAAACCGAGCTGCTTGCGCACCGTCGATCTCACGCCGTCGGCACCGACAAGGAGCGGCGCCGCGTACTGCTTTCCACTCTCAGTCACAACTTCAACGACCTGTTCGTTAGGGCGCTTAATTGCCGCAATCGGGTCTTGCCACGACAGGGTGATGTGTCGATCGCGCTCCACTCTTTTGAGCAGCGCACCTACCGTGACACGGTTCTCGACAATTCGGCCAAGTTCACTCGCGTCAACATCGTTCGCTGAAAACGTTATCTCGCCTGTTCCGTCGCCATCCCAAACATGCATTTGGTGATAGCTCGCACTGCGCTGGGTGAGAATATCGGGCCAAACATCTATCTCGCTTAACAACGCGCTGGAAGCGGGCGTAAGCGCACTGACGCGGCGATCCCAGTCATTCAATCGGCCGCCAATACTGACGGCCTCAGCTCGTGCGGGCGCCGCCTCAAGCAACACAACCTGCAAACCTTGGCGCGACAGCGACGCGGCGAGAGAAAGCCCTGCAATACCAGCACCGACAATGATTACATCACTTTCCTGAGTCACTATACGGCCGCGAATGCAGGCGCTGAGAAAAGCGCCTTCCATGCAGGATTAGCTAGCGTATCTAAACCCGTTCCTCGCTCAGCGATATGGCGTCGCAGTGGCCTTATGAGATCGAGCGAAGTCAGCGCAACGTCTCGAGGCAAATCGAGTGCCATGCCGCGAGGCTCGAACAACGTCGATAAAAGATCGGTAGCGTCGACGATGCGCTCCTGGTCGGGCAACACTTTGTGTTCATAATCTCTGGCAGTGGCAAGGTCACCAAGCTTACGTCCCGCAGCGCTCGCCACTTTTAAAGTTGCGCCCAAACTCGCCGCATCGCGCAGCGATAAATTCAAGCCCTGACCTGCCACTGGGTGGATTCCGTGGGCTGCGTTACCCGCCACTAAAAAGCCAGATCGGCTTTGTTCACGGACACGAACACGATCGAGCGACCAAGTATTTCGTCGGCCAACACGCAGGGCTCGGCCCAGTCGCCAACCAAAATGTCGCTGGAGGTCGCCCAAAAACGCTTCATCGTCCAGCGCCATCAAGTCACGAGCACGTCCTTCTGTTAAGGACCAAACCACGTTAAAGCGCTGTTCAGACGGAGCGGAGCTTGCGAGCGGCAATAGCGCCATCGGTCCAGACGGCGTGAAGCGCTCAAAAGCGATTCCCTGCTGTGAACCGGCAAAACTCACATTAGCAACAACCGCGTGCTGACCTGTTCGACGCCACTCAACATCAATCCCAAGCTGATGGCGCAACGATGACTGACTACCATCCGCCACAATCACTAAATCGGCATGCAAGATCTCGCCCGTTGCCAAATAAATGGCCGGTTGCGCGTCGCTAGTCGATAAACACTCAACTTCGCAGGGAGTTTTTACGGTGACGCCCACGGCGTCGGCTCGCTCTTTTAACCCTCGGCCAATAATGTGATTTTCAACAACGTACCCCAAATCCGGCACACCTAGGTCAGATCCTTCGATCATTGCACTACCGAAATGCGCTTGATGAGACACATGAATCTGAGAAATCACACCAGCAGAAACCTCCAAATTGCGCCATACACCCAGCGCAGAAAGTATGGATTGACTGGCTAAATTTAAGGCCGATGCTCGGGTGTCGAGAGGATCTGGCGTACCTGTCGGCAACGGCCTTGCTTCAAGCACCAAAATATCGGCGTGCGGCAGCGCATATTGGCACGTGATGGCAAACGCGAGGCCCACCATTCCACCACCAATGATTACAATGCGCTCCGCCACAGCCGTTAGCCTGCCATCAACGCTTCGATTTCATCGGCGGTTTTAGGCACATCCGACGTTAAAATCTCACAGCCATTGGCGGTAACTGCAACGTCATCTTCAATGCGAATGCCAATGCCGCGCCACTTTTTGGGAACCTTCGTATTGTTAGGTGAAACATAAATACCGGGCTCAATCGTCAGTACCATGCCGGGCTCTAACTGACGCCATTTTCCGTCAATACGGTAATCACCAACGTCGTGGACATCCATACCTAGCCAATGCCCTGCCGTATGCATGTAAAAATCGCGATAGGCGCCCTCTTTAATCAGTTCTTTTTCATCGCCTTTCAGTAAGCCTAAGTCGATGAGTCCACGAGTAATTACTCGTACTGTCGCATCATGAGGCTGATTCCACGTGTTACCGGGCTTAACCTTTTTAATGGCGGCAAGCTGGGCTTTGAGGACAACATCGTAGAGGGCGCGCTGTTCAGGACTGAATTTTCCGCTTACGGGGAACGTCCGCGTAATGTCAGCCGCATAACCCTCGTACTCACATCCGGCATCAATGAGTACCAAGTCCCCATCTCGCAACTTGTCACGATTTTCCACATAGTGCAGGACACAGGCGTTCGCTCCAGATCCTACAATGCTGTTGTAAGCAGGAAAGCGCGCTCCATGCTCTGCAAATGTGCGCGCGATAGTGCCCTCTAGCTGATACTCAAAACGGTCAGGTTGGCACTCGCGCATGGCTTGGCAGTGCGCCTCAGCAGAAATCTCCCCTGCCTTACGCATAAGGCGGAGTTCGGCAGCACTCTTAAACAAGCGCTGCTCATGAAGCAGGAAGGCCAGATCAGTAAAGTCCCCAGGTGGTTTAGCGCCAGTCCTAATTTGACCGCGAATTTGATTTACCCATGCCATAACACGTCGATCAAACGAATCGTTATGTCCCATAGAGTAGTAAATCTGATGTTTGCCCTCGATTAAGCCGGGCAGAATTTCATCAATATCGCTGGCAGGAAATGCGTCATCCATACCGAATTCATTGACCGCGCCCTCGGGACCCGCGCGATAGCCATTCCAAAGCTCCTTTTCCGGATCTCGGTCTCGACAAAACAACACAACTTGTCCATGGCGGCGCCCAGGCACCAACACTAGAACGGCATCGGGCTCGTTGAATCCCGTCAAATAGAGAAAATCACTGTCCTGCCGAAATGGGTATTCGGTATCTCTACTGCGAGTGCATTCATGAGCAGCAGGGATTAACGCAATACTATTGGGGTCCATCATGCCCATCAATTGCTTGCGGCGGCGGGCGTATTCACTTTTACTTATTTTCACAACATATTCCTCAAGTGTTACTCGTTGTCGAGTGCGTCATGTACGATATTTAGCGCGGCTATCCTCACATATTCAATCAATTCTTCAAGCTCCCTATCTGCTTGCTCATCCTCGTCTTGGCTGGCGTCCACGTGTGCGATAGCGGCAAAATCTTTGAGCGCCTCGGCTGTATGAGGTTGGATGGCATCCGCGGCGGCACCACCCACTGAAACCGCTTGCGTAAAGCCTGCCAAAAATCCACTTACCCAGCGCCCCATGGACGCCAGTCGCTGGTCAATTGGGTCGTCATCGTCGGGTAGGAGGGGCGTGAACGCGAAATCCGCGTCCGCCACTGCAGAGCGAGTAGCCGCGATTAAACGGCCCGCAAAGTCGGCAACCGCGCCTTGTAAATCAACCCCTAAAGCCTTTTCTAGGAGCATCAGCGCTCGGTCGCTATCTTCGGCGCTCCCGAGGCTTTTACCAGCACCGAGCACACCGGTGATCGCCCCGTGCAATTCAGAGGGGTTTAGCGTCAGACCCGCATCAAATAATACATCTGCCGACTCTGACCAATCCGGCATGTCTTCGTAGTCACCGAGAGAATCAACGAGCACTTTTACCTCCATGAGCGCCTTAGCGCAAAAATCAACGAACTTCTTTACATTGCGTTACAGCGCACTGAATCATAAAGGGTTTTTAGTTCAGTTACCTGGGCTTAACCATTGACCGACCCGCATGCCAACCCTATAGTAATGGCATTACTAGAGATCAGTGTAACTGTCGTGGCCGAGAAACTCATCCAAGCCCTCGAAGCAAAGGTGGCAGACCTTATCGAATTGAGTCGCGAACTCAATCGTGAGAATCGCCAACTCAAAGTGCGAGCGGCCGAATTACAGCGCGAGCGCAGAGAGCTTCTAGAGCGCCAGCGGAAAGCGCAAACGCACGTCAATAATACCCTCGAAAATCTGCGTAAGATTGAGGGTACCCAATGAGCCGCGCGCCGACTGTAACCGTAGAAATTCTTGACAAAGAATATCAGGTGGCATGCCCGCCGGAGCAAGAAGCGGAGCTCATCGCTGCTGCCAAGCATCTAGACCAACAAATGCGTGATATCCGCGCGGGAGGCAAAGTGATCGGGCTTGAACGCGTTGCCATAATGGCGGCACTGAATTTAAGTCACGATTTACTCGGTGTGCGTAACGGCCATGCACCTAAACCGCTCAATGACCACGAAGATCGTATTAAAGGGTTGAACGGTCAACTCGATGAAGCTCTCTATCAGTTAAGACAGATGGAAATCAACTAGCACTATTCCGTTATAATGCTGCCAATCCTAGCGTATTCGCCAGTCAGTAAGTCCCTGAGCCGAATGCACTACCCGGGGATCATCGCCCGTTGCTGTTGCGCATGTCCGGCATGACCGGAAAGCCTGATGCAGCGCGTTGGTCACCACCTTGAACCGCAGGGTTCAAGGACGAAACTGGCAGCGGTACGCCGGGACCTTTTTATCACCATCGGACTTACACTCAACATTCACCGTGTTGTGGCAAGTTCGCAACGTAGTAAGGGCATGACAATGACCCTTGAAGCTGAGCACAAAAAAGCCCTGCGCCAAGAGTGGCGGTCCATCAGAGATCGCGTGCCGGCAGCCGAGCGCGAGCGCGCCAGCGAGAGCCTATCTCGGAATATCGCTGACTTTGCACCGTGGCGTGACGCGACCATTGTCGCAAGCTTCATGGCTATGGGCTCCGAGATAGACCTACATTATCTCGACACCCTCGCACGGGAGTCCGGCAAACAGGTTGTCTATCCTCGGGTTTCCAGCGCGGGCACCATGACCTTCCATCTTTGGCGGCCAAACGACCCAACAATCACCTCAAAACTCGGTGTAAAAGAACCTGCCAGTACAGCGCCATTGATTGACCGCGATGCCATAGATTTTTTTTGGGTGCCTCTGCTGGCCTGCGATGACAGGGGAAATCGTTTGGGCTATGGCGGTGGTTTCTATGACCGACTTCTGTCGAGCAGCACGAATTTCGCCTGCGGCGTAGGATATAGCTGGCAACGATGTCGATCATTGCCCAGCGAGCGGCACGACCAGCGAGTGGCAGGCTATTTAAGTGAGGAAAAGTTTGAGCGCTTCAAGGACTGATACGTGCCTTATTGAACAATAATGCCCGCTTGCTGCGGTGGCATCCGATTGGGGCCGTTATCCAATAACTGCGTCGACGCGGCACCGAGTACCACGACAAGAACGAGTATCCACATGAAATCTGGTTTGTTTTTATTCGACATTCGCTTCAGATTCTTTCAGGTTGTCAATCGATAATAACTTTCTGCAACATTCACACAAAAAACCATGTGCGACAGTGATTTACATCACAGTTGGACTGTCACCATGAATTAATTGTCACAATGTGTCAACAATTCGTTACAAAACCTTGACAGCTTAAATAAACAGAGGCGACGTTTGTATGCTCTTGCTTAGCGGCGGCCCAAATACGCTTTGTAAGCGACATTGTCAGTTTCTTCCCAATGGCGGTAGCCAACGTCCGTCAATATGGATCGCAGTGCCGAACGCTTACCTTGAGGAACCTTAAAGCCCACCAAGATACGGCCATACGCCGCACCGTGATTACGGTAATGAAAAAGAGAAATATCGAAATCGGTGCCGAGCGCCTCGAGAAACTTCATAAGAGCACCAGGACGCTCGGGAAACTCGACTCGAAATACCATTTCCTCGCCTATGGCTTCAGACGCGTGGCCGCCTACCATATAACGCACGTGTAATTTAGCGGTCTCGTTATTTGTGAGATCCTCTAACTGATACCCTTGCTGCACGAGCTTGTCGCGCAACATGGGTAAATCTTGCCCACCCGGAGTCACGCTCAGACCCACAAATACTTGAGCCTGCTCGCTATCGGTGTACCGGTAATTAAACTCGGTAATGTTGCGTTTACCGAGTGTCGCGCAGAATTTCTTAAACGCGCCTGGCTTTTCGGGAATGGTGACGCTGATGACAGCTTCTCGCTGTTCACCAATCTCGGTACGCTCAGAAATATAGCGCAAACGATCGAAATTAGTGTTGGCGCCGCTCACTGTGGCCGCCATGGAGGCGCCAGTGATCCCATGAGCTTCTGCGTATTTTTTCATACCCGCAACAGCCAAGGCTCCAGCGGGCTCTGCGATCGCACGAGTGTCTTCAAAGATATCTTTAACTGCCGCACAAATTTCATCGGTCGACACCGTTATAATCTCATCAACCGTTTCGCGGATAATCCGAAAGGTTTCTTTGCCCACTTGCGCGACCGCACAGCCGTCCGCGAACAAGCCCACTTCTTTAAGCGTTACTCGTCGCTGCTTTTCGAGCGCAGCCTTAGCACAAGCGGCATCTTCCGGCTCGACGCCAATAATCTTGGTATTAGGCCAAACGTAACGAAGATAGGCCGCCATTCCCGCGAGCAAGCCACCGCCGCCACAGCAAATAAATACATAATCGAAAGGAGCAGGCGCTTGGCGGGCCATTTCCATTGCAACCGTACCTTGTCCTGCAATCACATCCGGGTCGTCGAAAGGATGAAGAAATGTCATACCTTTTTCTTCAACCAGCTCCCGCGCTTTCGTGGCAGCCTCATCAAAGGTATCACCGAACAGGATAACGGTCGCACCGCGGCTACGCACAGCATCAACCTTAATTGCGGGTGTTGTGAGAGGCATCACGATAGTCGCTTTGACGCCCAGTTTTTGAGCCCCAAGCGCTACACCCTGAGCATGATTGCCTGCGGATGCCGCAACGACGCCCTTCGCTCGCGCTTCATCACTGAGATTAATCAACTTATTGAATGCGCCTCGACACTTAAAAGAAAATACGGGTTGCAGATCCTCTCGCTTTAACCAGGCCTCGTTTCCAATGCGCTTAGACAGCAATAGCGCCTGTTCGAGGGGCGTCTCACGAGCAACATCGTAAACTCGAGCATTGAGGATTCGCTTGATATATGACTGGGGCATGATCAATTTCAGCTGAGGTGTATGTCGATGCATCATAAGGCTTTGCACCCATTTAGTCATTGTGCGGTATATTGTTACCTGAATCCGGTTTGCGGGATGGCCTTTGTTCGCGGACAATACGCTCCTCTTTTTCCCAACACAGCTGCCGGAGCTACCATGTCTTCCAGAATTGAACTCGCAAACGCCATTCGCGCACTGAGCATGGATGCTGTGCAAGCAGCAAATAGTGGTCATCCGGGTGCCCCCATGGGCATGGCCGATATCGCAGAGGTGCTCTGGAATGGACACCTAAAACACAATCCTGCCAATCCCGATTGGCCAGACCGAGATCGATTTGTCCTTAGTAACGGTCATGGCTCAATGCTCATTTATAGCCTTCTGCATTTGACGGGCTATGATCTCAGCATCGGCGATTTACGAAATTTCCGTCAGCTCCACAGCAAGACCGCGGGACATCCAGAATATGGTTATGCGCCGGGCGTTGAGACGACCACCGGGCCCCTTGGCCAAGGTTTGGCAAATGCCGTCGGCATGGCCCTCGCAGAGAAAATTCTCGCAGGCCAATTCAATCGTGAAGGTCATGCTGTTGTTGACCACAGAACCTGGGTTTTCCTGGGCGATGGATGCTTAATGGAAGGTATCTCTCACGAGGTTTGCTCCCTGGCCGGTACGCTCGGACTCGGAAAGCTCGTCGCATTCTACGACGACAATGGCATCTCGATTGATGGCGACGTTGAGGCCTGGTTTAGCGATGACACCCCCAAGCGCTTCGAGAGCTACGGCTGGCAAGTTATCCCCAATGTTGATGGCCATGACGCCGACGCCATTAACAAAGCCATTGACATTGCCAAAGCTGACACCGACAAACCAACGCTGATCTGCTGTAAAACCATCATCGGCAAAGGTTCTCCTGGCAAACAGGGCACCGAATCTTGCCACGGGGCTCCTTTGGGTGCGGATGAAATTCAAGCAACGCGCGAGGCGCTTGGGTGGCAGCACGCCCCGTTCGAGATTCCCAGTGAGATTTATGCTGCTTGGGATGCAAAAGCAAAAGGGGCTGAAGCCGAGCAGGCGTGGAAAGAAACACTCGCCACGTATGCCCAAGCGCACCCTGCACTTGCCGAGGAACTTGCACGTCGCATGAGCGGCGCCCTTCCGGTGAACTTTGAGACTGACATAGACAACTACATCGCGCTGTGTGCCGAGACCGCCGCCGATGTTGCGTCACGAAAAGCATCGCAACAAACGCTCAACGTTCTCGGCCCGCTACTGCCTGAACTTTTGGGTGGCTCGGCTGACCTAGCCGGCTCTAACCTAACTCTGTGGCAAGGCTCCAAAGGTGTTTCCAACAACGATGCGGGCGGTAACTATATTTACTACGGTGTTCGCGAATTCGGCATGTCTGCCATTATGAATGGCATTGCGCTGCACAAGGGTTTCATTCCTTACGGTGCGACCTTCTTGATCTTCATGGAGTACGCTCGTAATGCGGTGCGTATGGCTGCACTCATGGGTCAGCGATCCATATTCGTTTACACCCACGACTCTATTGGCCTGGGCGAAGATGGGCCTACCCACCAGCCCGTTGAACAAATGACGTCCCTACGCAGCACGCCAAATCTAGAGACGTGGCGACCCTGCGACACCGTCGAGTCGGCTGTTTCATGGAAAATGGCTGTCATGCGCGAACAGGGTCCGTCTGCCTTAGTATTTTCTCGCCAAACATTGCCACACCAATACCGCGCCGCTGAAGTTCTTGAAGAAATCGAGCGCGGTGGTTATGTACTAATACCCGAAGTTGGCGAGCTTGACGCGATCATTATTGCAACCGGCTCCGAAGTATCACTCGCGGTTGAAGCCGCAGCGACACTGAGTGAATCTGGCCGCGGTATCCGCGTAGTGTCGATGCCCTGTGCTGAGCGTTTCATGGCACAAGATGCAGCGTACCGAGAAACAGTGCTTCCGAGCCATGTCCTTGCGCGAGTAGCCGTTGAGGCGGCACACGCTGACTACTGGTACAAGTTTGTCGGTCTCGACGGAAGAGTTATTGGAATGACCAGCTTTGGCGAGTCAGCACCTGGCGATGTGCTCATGAAAGAGTACGGCTTTACGGTTGAAACAGTCATCGCCGCCGTGGAAGACGTCATTCTCGACTAAGCATTCCTGCCACGCTGCAGTCTGAGACGTCCCCTATGAAGCAACGAATTGCCATCAATGGCTTTGGTCGAATTGGGCGCTCTGTGTTTAGGGCGTGGGCTATTCGGCCCGATGCGCAAGAAGCGCTGATACTCACTGCCATTAACGAGCGAGCAGATCGCGATACAGCGATTCACCTCGCTCGTTATGATTCTACCCATGGTCGGTTCCCCAGCGCGATCGAAGCGACTGACACGGGCATGCGTGTTCTCGATACCGAGATTGAGTTGTTATCGATAGAAGACGTCGGCTTGTTACCGTGGTCTGAGAAAGCGATCGATCTAGTGCTCGAGTGCACAGGCTCGTTTAGCGACCGTGCTACAGCGCAAGAACATCTAACGGCCGGCGCGGACAGAGTGTTGTTTTCACAGCCCGCAGAGCCCGACGTTGACCTAACCGTAGTGTGGGGCATTAATCACGATAAGCTTCAACCTCAGCAGCGTATAGTCTCCGCAGGCTCGTGTACCACCAATGCGCTTTGTCCTGTATTACAAGTATTGGATAACTGCTTTGGTATCGAGGCCGGCACCGTAACAACGGTGCATTCCGCGATGAATGATCAGCCTGTGCTCGACGCTTACCACAACACTGATTTACGTAAAACGCGAGCCGCTTTTCAGTCGATCATTCCTGTCGATACCGGCCTTGCGATTGGGGTTCCACGTATCTTACCCAACCTTAAAGGCAAGCTCACCGCTCAAGCACTCCGAGTACCGACGCTCAATGTTTCAGCAATGGATGTCACGGTTTATACCCACAAGGCTTGCAATGCGGAGGACGTGAACGCAGCGCTGGCGGCAGCAGCATCCAATGATCTCGAAGGCATTCTAGGCTTCACTACCGAGCCGCTCGCGTCCTGCGACTTTAACGGCGAAACCTGCTCAAGCGTGGTCGATGCCAGTCAAACGCAGGTCAGCGCTCGTCACCTAATCAAAATATTAATCTGGTTTGATAACGAGTGGGCGTATGCGAACCGACTGATTGATATTGCTTTGCGTATGGGCGAGATGGGACGGTCGAGCGTAAGCGACTCGTAGAACGACATACTTTATGGTCGACGCCCTTTTGTAGCGGCGTTCGTGATGTTTTTGGAGACACTATGAAACTGATGACTGATCTAGATCTTAACGGTAAACGCGTCCTGATCCGCGAGGATCTGAATGTGCCGATTAAAGAGGGTCACGTAACTAGCGATGCTAGGCTTGCGGCTGCATTACCCACGATTCGTACTGCCTTGGCTGCTGGGGCTGGGGTTATGTTGATGTCACATTTAGGTCGCCCTACCGAAGGCGAGTATGCCGATGAGTTTTCGATGGCACCCGTTGCGAAACGGCTTGGAGAGCTGCTCGGTATCGACATCCCCGTTATTCGCGATTGGCAGTCAGCCTCCGCCGCGCCAGGAGAAGTGGTGTTGCTTGAGAACGTTCGCTTCAATGTTGGCGAGAAAACGGATGATGATGGGTTAGCGCAACAATACGCTGCTCTTTGCGACATTTTTGTTATGGATGCCTTTGGTACAGCGCACAGAGCGCAGGCCTCGACCCATGGTGTCGCGAAATTTGCTCCGACTGCCTGTGCCGGCCCGCTGCTAGCAACCGAATTAGATGCGCTAAAGCGCGCACTGTCTGCACCCGCCCGACCCATGCTTGCGATTGTCGGCGGCTCAAAGGTATCGACCAAGCTCGATGTGCTGGAGCAACTCGCAGAACTCTGTGACAGCCTAGTCGTCGGTGGCGGCATCGCCAATACTTTTCTTGCGGCAGCCGGATACAACGTCGGTAAATCCTTGTGTGAACACGATTTAATTGAGACTGCACGCGCGCTCATGGACAAAACCCAAATTCCACTACCCATTGACGTGGTGGTAGCGCGCGAATTTAGCGCACAAGCCGCCGCGACGACCAAGCTCGCATCAGAAGTCGAAGACGACGACATGATTCTAGATATCGGGCCTCTATCGGCCCAAGTTATTGCAGAACAGCTGGCATCGTCGGGCACTATTTTATGGAACGGGCCGGTTGGCGTTTTCGAATTTGACGCTTTTGCCGGTGGAACTGAAGCTATCGCTAAAGCCGTTGCAGCCAGTAGCGGATTCTCCCTCGCAGGGGGCGGTGATACACTTGCTGCAATAGAGAAATTTGGCATCGCTGAACAGGTATCGTATATCTCTACCGGTGGTGGGGCCTTTTTAGAATACGTAGAAGGCAAGGTCTTACCTGCTGTAGCGATGTTGCAGCAGCGTGCAGGCTAACCAAACGTCCCATTGAGGTCACAAGCGCCTTTTTACCCGATAACATAGGCGCCAATGACGGCGAAGAACGTCCTATTACTGATCACAAGCGCGTCAGTCGAGATTTAACGGAGAGAGACCATGGCCATTATTAGCCTACGACAATTACTGGACCACGCAGCCGAATACAGCTACGGCGTGCCTGCTTTTAACGTCAATAACCTCGAGCAAACTCGCGCGATTATGGAAGCGGCGGATGCAACCGACTCACCGGTGATCATGCAGGCGAGCGCAGGGGCCCGAAAGTACGCGGGTGCCCCCTTTATACGCGCGATGATGGCTGCTGCCATTGAAGAATTTCCACATATTCCCGTGGTTATCCACCAAGATCACGGTACGTCTGCCGCCGTTTGCCAGCGCTCTATTCAGCTGGGCTTTAGTTCGGTCATGATGGATGGGTCCTTAGGTGAAGACGGTAAAACGCCCATGGACTATGATTACAACGCACGGGTGACCCGCATGGTCGTCGATATTGCTCATGCCTGCGGCGTTTCTGTCGAGGGCGAGCTTGGCTGTTTAGGCTCACTCGAAACGGGGGAAGCGGGTGAGGAGGATGGTATAGGCGCAGCCGGTAAGCTCACTCACGATCAGATGCTCACCGATCCCGACGAAGCCGCTCAATTTGTTGCCGATACCGGTGTTGATGCGCTCGCTATTGCCTGTGGCACCAGCCACGGTGCCTACAAATTCACCCGTCCGCCCACGGGAGATATTCTTGCAATAGACCGCATTAAGGCGATTCATGCACGCATTCCGAACACCCACCTAGTGATGCACGGGTCGTCTGCGGTGCCACAAGATTGGCTCGCAATTATCAATGAGTACGGTGGCGAGATTCCCGAAACCTATGGGGTGCCCGTCGACCAAGTTGTGGAAGGTATCAAGCATGGGGTCCGGAAAGTGAATATTGATACCGATTTACGTTTAGCATCAACCGGCTCTATTCGTCGCTACTTAGCCCAAAATCCTAGCGAATTTGACCCCCGGAAGTACTTTGCAGCAAGCCTTAAAGCCATGAAAGACATCTGTATCGAGCGTTACGAGTCGTTCGGCACAGCAGGCAATGCCAGCAAAATAAAGTCTTTATCGCTAGCTGACATCCAAGCCGCCTATGACAGCGGTAGACTCTAGCAAAACCGGGATGTTAGACGCTTAGCCAGACCGCGCTACGTAAAAACTCATAGGGCTGCTGCGTAAATGGTGCCTTTTTAAGGTAGCTGCTTAGTCGGCGCCTGCCTAATCGGTGTCTGCGTAAGCAGTCGTTTAGAGATACAGGTCTTCCCCGAATATGCGCTGCAGCGGTGCCTCATACTGCCGCCAACGCCCTTCCCGCGCCGTACTCAGGGGTTCGCGTACTTGCCAAACACTGGCCGTGAGCACTGGATTCGTAAGCTTATGAAACTCAAGGCAGCCCGGCTCCCAAGCCTCGCCAAGCCACTGGAGCAACCCGCGCATAGTAGATTCAGGCTTTGCCACAAGGTCTTCATAGGCAAATCGGCGCACGCGATCCGGTGCCATTGCTTGCCAGTGTGCGGCAAGGCTGGAACATTGCTCCAACTGCGTTTTAATACGTAAGGGAGACGTTGCGTAGCCATGCTGGGGATGCAATCGCGTACCGTAGACCGAAATCAAGGTATCGCGCCAATCGCGCTCGGTGATGATAAAGCGGGCATCGGGTATCGCTTTAGCAATTAAGGGTAGGTGGTACAGATTGTCTGGGCGCTTATCGGTTACGCGTAGGCTGAGGTCAATCCCGCGCTCTATTAGGTGCTCGCCAAACTGCGCGCAAAAAATGCTGAGTTGCTGTGCATCCGGCACCCGCCCCGGCACCACCATTGCGCCGCCACTTGCTGCGATGGTTCGTGGCCAGAACTCGGACTCACCCAGCGGGGTAAACGCGGTGTGCGCAGCGAGGATTTGCTCCAACAAGGTAGATCCTGTTCGAAACATACCAACGATAAATACGGGCCCCTTAGCCCCCGAAGAAGCCTCAATACGATGCTCCTTTAATGTGTCGTAGCGCTTTTTGATTAGCTCATGGGGCCACGTGGGCGAATGCTTTCCATCATGGCGATTTGCAGTTTGGAGGGCAGACCATGCGGCGTCCGCATTGCCAAGGCGCTCCTCAACCCGCGCTAATGCATAAAACACATCGGGATCTTCGCACGCCTCGGACAACTGCCTTAATTGAATGACGATGGAATCACTGCTACGTACTAAACGGATCGCTTCCGCTAATCGCGCAACAGGAAGCGGGTTATTAGGTTGTAATTGACACGCCCTCGTAAAACCCGATTCAGCTGCATCTCGATCGCCCAGCTGCTCCGCCAAATGCGCGCGGTTAAAAACGGCAGGGAAATAGTTCGCGTTGCTCTGGAGCGCCTGTTGCAGCCACGCCTGAGCGTCAGCGGCGCGCGCTAGACGCTCGGAATAAATAGACGCGATATTGGTCATCGCCTCCTCGGGCTCACTAATGCCTAGCGCAATCGCTTGCTCGTAGGCTTTTATCGCTCGACTAAATTGTCCCAGCCGGGCAGCCCACCAGGCAAAATTGAAGTGCGCCAACGGATCTCGCGGCGCTTGCTGAACCCTATGGCGCCACTGTTCGTATTCCGCCTTTGCATCGGTCATGGGTAATGAATCTCACTACCTATTTTCATCGGGGATCATGCATAGTCGTTAACCGTATTAGTCATTGGCTGTCATAGTCACTCGCAAGCATAGTCGTTCGCTGTCGAAGACATTCCACATTGTGCGAGTGAAAATAGCAAAAAAAAAGCGGACCAAAAGGCCCGCTTCTCATTTACGCAGCGTCTGCTGCCAGAATCAACCTTCCCTTAGAAGCGGAAAGTTGCCTGAGCAAACAGGTACTGGCCAAGTGTGTCGTAGAAACCAGCAATCGCGTTGGCGTTTGAAGACAATGAACCACCAACCAGTGGGGGCTCTTCGTCAAGCACGTTGTTGATACCGACAAGCAGCTCCGAATCGCCTAGGAAACGGAATGATGCGTTCAGGTCAAGGTAGCTCTCGCCATCAGACATATTGTCCTGAGCGATGCTATCTGTTCCTTCTGAACGACTACTGGTCAGTGCACCGTCGTAGTCAACACCATCGAAGTAACGCCACCGTGCAGTTACTGCCCACCACTCGTTGCTGTCATAAGTTGCAGTCAACGTGTGACGCCATTCAGGCGATGGGTAGCAACGTGAGCTAACCAAACCAACACAGTCGAAGCTTTCACCAGGAAGAATTTCTACTTCCTTGGTCATCATGTAGGTACCCGCAAGGTTCACGTTAAACGTACCGCCCAATGCATCTTGCGACCAAGAGGCAGCAACGTCTACGCCTTCCCACTTGTTCGTACCAATGTTCTGCAGACCGTTAAATACATAGCCGCTTTCGCCTTGCCACAGTGAGCCTGATCCAGAACGCTGGACAGAGCTACAAAGCAGGTTATTGGTTGCACACTGACGGATGATGTTTTCAGCACCGACGCTCGAGATTGTGTTCTCAATTTCAATGCTCCAGTAGTCAACCGATACCGTGAGGTTGTCCATTGGATCCAATACCAAGCCAATGGTCACAGTATCCGCTTCCTCAACGTCGAGGTTCACGTTACCGCCACTGATCTGGTTGTACTGGTCCGCGGGGCTTGGTGCAATGTTTCCGTATTGCGAGGCTGTTACACCGGTACGGGCACACTGATCTGCCGAGTACTCTGGGCTCTCACCGTTAGCAACAATGCCGGCACAGGGATCAACACCCGCCCAAAGGCCGAGGTTGTTCACAGAATACAACTCAGAGACGTTGGGTGCACGAACCGCGCGGTTGAAACCAGCACGTACGCGAGCCATGTCAACTGGCTGCCAGTCCAAACCGAAACGGTACGTATCTTGACCGCCAACGGTGCTGTAATCAGAGTAGCGATACGCCAAATCAGCAACCAAGCTTTCCATTAAAGGAATATTCACTTCGGTAAAGAATTCAGAGACTGTGAACCCACCGCGCAATGACGGAGTTGGACCACCTTGACCTAGAAGCTGACCTTCCGCAAATACGGTGTCAGAAGTGCGGTCAAAGTCTTCACCACGCCATTCATAACCAACAACTACCTGAATGGGTGCAGCATCACCAATGGAGAACAACTCACCGGTTACAAAGGCGTTGATCACTTCGGTTGTGCTCTGAGAATTCAACATGCCGGTACCGGTCAAGCCATTAGCTTGCTCGGCAGTAACACCGCCTGGTGTGAATACTGAGTAGCCGGAACAACCTGCATCACAGGCATCGGAATTCAGAACCGCAGTAATGTTGGGTGCAAAGAAGTCATTGATGTAAGTCGAGCTCTGACGAGTCTGAGCATAGACGTAGCTTGCATCGTATGACCATGTGTCGTTGATCGCGCCCTTAAGGCCGGTAACGAGTCGGAAGCCGTCGTTTGAGAAGTTATTTGAGCGAGGGCCGCCTTCTACGTTACGCTTGCCCACGTAAATACCGAAATCGTCACTTTCACGATTTGGGTATAAATCTTCTAACGCACCCGCGAACGCCGGTGGCAGGTCGTCAAGCGACAAGAAGTACGCTTCAGCAAAGAACGTACCCGATTCAGCAATCTGCGCACGTGTCTGCGAGCTCGAATACATGAACTCTAAGTAAGGCGTGAAGTGTTCGTTGATCTCGTAATCAACAAATGAACCAACAGACCACTGCTCCAAAGGACGTAAGAAGTGGTTGATCGGCGCGTAGTTGTAGCGGTTGGTACCATCCCATGGCGTCAAACCACCTGCCGAGTTGATACCACCAAAAAATTCTTGATCGTAATCATAGCCGCCGGGGCCAGCGCCATCAGCAGTGATGGGAGCCAAGAAGTAGTTAGGGATGATAGCGTTAGCAGAACCGCCCACACCCAAGCCAGATCCAGTCAACGCACCTGACGAATAGTCACGGGCTTCTTGACGTAACTCGTCCTGCTTACGCCACGTAGCGTAAATAGTTGCGTTACCTTTGCCATCGGCAAAATCCGAACCCATAGCGATATCGATCTGGTTGTTGTCGCCGTCAGGACCTTCAGTACCTGAGGGGTACTCAAAGTTACGAGCATCCAACAACGGCTGAATGAAGCTGTTGTCATTATCGTGGCGATAAGCACTCCAGCCTGCACGGATTTCAATACCGTCCATGCGACGAGTAACAAAGTTCACAACACCCGCAACCGCGTCGGCACCGTAGGTCGCTGATGCACCGCCGGTCAACACGTCGACGCGCTCTAGCGCGATCGTTGGAATCTGTGAAACGTCAGGCGCTTGCGTAGAGGCACCACCAGCAGTCATACGACGGCCGTTAACCAAAACCAGAGTACGGTTAGTACCTAAACCACGCAGGTCAACCGATGCAGTACCGGTAGAACCGTTTGAAATGTTGGCGTTCTGGCTGGTTTCGATTGAAGGCAAGCTGTTAAGTACTTGTTCAATGTTAACGAAACCGAGATTTTTAATGTTCTCAGCTGTTACCACAGTAACGGGGCTTGTAGCGCCGAAGCCATCTTGTGTTGCAATACGGCTACCAGTAACCAGTACTTCTTCAACTTTTAATTCTGTGTCTTCTTGCGCGAAGACAAACCCGCTTGTCAGGGTAGAGCTCAGTGCGGCGGAAACTGCCAAACCGAGATGTCGCTTATTGAGTGACTTCATTAGCAAACCTCATTGTGTTTTGTGTTAGTGCACGTCGCCTTCCCATCTCGGGAATAACGAAGGGGTCAAGAGTAATCAAATCCGTCCACTGAGTGAGAGGGAAACTTGCACGATTTGCGGAATATTCACGTTTTGCAGCGGAACTTTAGCTAATCAAGCCAAAAAGCACCGTAATTTTGCCAACTTCAGCGACTAGTCCACTCGTCGAACACCCACGGTGCGTCCCGATGACAGAACGGTCATCTGCCATAAACCCAAAAAGTTCTGTTGGAATCGAACACGGCTATCGCCCGAGGTGTGCCGATATTGGGAGCCACTACGCTGACGCCATACCTGTCCGTTATCGAGAGGGAAAACGGTTTTTGATCCCCAGCCTGTAAAACTGCCTTGGATAGTCGCCTCGAACGGCTCACTCTGCTCAACCGATTCATCTGCCTGTTTCATCTCCTGCTTCACCGCGGCCACCTCCTGAGCAACCCGGCGCGCCACTTCGGCGTCGATACTCGCTTCAAGGTCCGCGTCACCCGTCAAGGGAGCTGTCGCAGTCGCAGGTGTCGGCGGCTGTGCGTTCGCGCTGCGCTGCCCGCCAAAACGGTTAGCCAACCAAGCATTTAACGCCTTTAGCTGTTCAGGACTTAATTGGTCGACGCCAGAGGCCGCCTGCTCAGGGGCGGTCATCTCGGTTTCAACACCGTTGAACATGGGATGATCGGCCCACACCAAACCGCCAGCAGCAAGCAACAGAAACCACGCCAGTGCTTTTATTGGTGCTCTTAAAGGTAGTGCTTTTACTAACAATGTCATAAACAGACCCCCATGAAACGACCTAAAAAGGCAATTGGACAAGCTTAAAACAATACCCGACAGCGGAGCGTGCCTTCGACATTTCGCAACTGTGTCAACGCTAAGTCAGAATATTCTGACTCAACGTCGATAACAACGTAGCCGATATCGCTCATTGTTTGAAGATATTGGGCGGCGATATTGATGCCGTTATCGGACAAAACGCGATTTATCTCGCCCATTACGCCGGGAACGTTGCGGTGCACGTGCAGCAAGCGATGCTGGCCCTCATGCTCAGGTAGCGCCACCTCGGGGAAGTTCACTGCAGATAAGGTAGTGCCGTTATCGCTGTAGCGAGCCAACTTTTCAGCCACTTCCAAACCAATATTTTCTTGCGCCTCTATAGTACTGCCACCGATGTGAGGGGTCAGTAGCGCGTTATCGATGCCTCGCAATGGCGATTCAAACACGTCATTGTTGGTGCGGGGCTCCGTCGGAAATACGTCAATGGCGGTGCCGGCAAGATGCCCCGACTTCAATACTGTCGCTAACGCATCGATATCAACGATGTTACCCCGCGAGGCATTGATTAGCATCGCGCCAGGCTTCATTGCTGCGAGTTCGCTCGCACCGATCATATTCGCGGTACTCGCCAGCTGCGGTACATGCAAGCTCACTACATCTGAACGACCGAGTAGCTCATTTAACGCGCCAATTTGGCGAGCGTTACCCAGCGGCAATTTGGTGACCACGTCGTAAAACTCAACCGTCATCCCGAGGCTCTCAGCGATCACTCCAAGCTGCATACCTATGTTTCCGTAGCCCACGATACCCAGCGTTTTGCCGCGGATCTCATAGCTTTGACTGGCAGACTTCATCCAACCCCCTCGGTGGGCCGCCGCATTCTTTGCAGGAATACCTCTCAAAAGCAGAATGGCTTCTGCAATTACCAACTCCGCAACCGATCGAGTATTGGAGTAGGGCGCATTGAAGACTGGAATTCCACGAGCACCTGCCGCGCTGAGATCAACCTGGTTAGTACCAATACAAAAACAGCCCACCGCAACTAACTTTTCAGCGGCGGCGAAAACCTCTGCCGTTAACTGGGTGCGCGAGCGAATCCCCACAAAGTGCGCATCTGCTACTTCTTCTAAGAGACGCTCGTGAGACAAGGCGCCGGTGTGGGTTACGATATTGGTGTATCCCGCTCTACCGAGTGCAGTCACGGCAGACGGGCTAATGCCCTCTAACAAGAGGAATTTAATTTTGGCTTTGTCGAGGGACGTTTGGGTCACTGGTTATCCTTGGGCATAGGCTGTTTAAAAGGTCTCAGTAAAGCGAGTTACATCGCACAACTCACCCCAACTGGGGGCGCGAATGTTATCATGCTCAACCGACTAGCGTGACGCAGCCTTAGCGGCCACGCGACCAGCCCTACATGTGATCGAGAGTATGACAACATTATCTCCAGAGCTTAGCGCTCACCTTTTTACGCTGCTCGGCGAGCAGCGGTTTCTCACGGATGCGGATTCCCTGCAACACTACGGTCGGGACTGGACGCGCTTTGCGGATCCAGCGCCATGTGCGGTTGTATTACCGGAAACGGTAGAGGAAGTGCAGGCCATTGTGCGCGCTGCCCGTGCCGCGGGCGTAGCCATTGTGCCCTCGGGCGGGCGAACGGGCCTCAGTGGGGGCGCGGTTGCCAGTAATGGCGAGCTGGTAATGGCGCTTGATCGCATGAACAAAGTGCTCGAAGTTAATACTGTCGATCGCAGTCTGCGCTGCCAAGCGGGCACGATTACCGAAGTCATCCAAAAAACTGCTATTGATCACGACCTTATTTATCCCGTGGATTTTGCCTCGAGCGGCTCCAGTCAAATAGGCGGCAACATCGCCACCAATGCCGGCGGTATTCAAGTTATTCGTTACGGTATGACGCGTGACTGGGTGAGTGGTCTCAAAGTGGTGACCGGCACCGGCGAGCTACTGGATCTGAATCGCGGGCTAATGAAAAACAATACCGGCTTCGACCTGCGCCATTTGATCACGGGATCCGAGGGCACACTGGGCATTATTGTCGAGGCGACACTTCAACTTACTCAGCCTGCAACTAATCCGCAGGTAATTGTCCTCGGCTTACCGTCAATGGACGCGATTATGGCGGTTCTCCAAGCCTTTCAGGCCAAGCTGCCTCTACTCGCTTATGAGTTCTTTTCCGAGCTCGCACTACAAAAAGTGGTGGAGCACCAAGGTCTCAAGCGCCCGTTTGAAGGCATCACACCCTTCTACGCGCTACTTGAATACGAACACCGAGGCCAGGATACCGATGACGCGGTCATGGCCATTGTTGAAACCTGCATGACCGAAGGTTGGGTGGAAGACGCCGTACTGAGTCAAAGTGAGGCTCAAAGAAGAGGCCTGTGGCGATTGCGCGAAGATATCTCGGAAACCATCGCTCGCTGGACGCCGTATAAAAATGACATCTCAACAACAGTGGCTCGCGTGCCAGGATTTCTCGCAAAAGTGGATGCAATTGTCGCTGCTCGATACCCCGATCTCGAAGTCGTTTGGTTTGGTCATATTGGCGACGGCAACCTGCATCTCAACATACTCAAGCCCGACGACGTATCAGTGGCGGACTTTCAAATGCGCTGCAAACAAGTCAGTAGTGAGATCTTTGCGGCCATACAAGAGATGGGTGGCTCCGTATCAGCCGAGCACGGCGTGGGCTTACTCAAGAAGGACTTTTTACGTTACAGCCGAGCCGAAGAAGAAATAGCCATTATGAAGGGCATAAAGAACGTCTTTGACCCGGATAATATTATGAATCCCGGCAAGATTTTCGACGCGTAACCAACGCGGTACATCACACTTATTTGGCGATTATCGTTCGCACGCCGTCACCGGTACCGAGCAGCAACACATCAGCTGGGCGCAACGCAAACAAACCACTACTGACCACGCCTGCAATGTGGTCGATGCGCTCCTCAAGGCTCATAGCCTGTGCAATCTGTAAGCCGTAAACGTCTAAAATTACGTTGCCATTATCTGTCACTGTACCTTCGCGCCACACAGGCTGGCCGCCGAGAGCAACTAGCTGCCGCGCCACATAGCTGCGCGCCATGGGTATAACCTCGACAGGGAGCGGAAATGCTCCCAAAGTCCCCACGAGCTTGCTCTCATCAGCGATGCAGATAAACTCCTTCGATGCTGCAGCAACAATTTTCTCTCGCGTGAGTGCGGCACCTCCACCTTTAATGAGCTGCAGATGATGATTCGCCTCGTCAGCGCCATCGATATACGCATCGAGCTCACCCACATTGTTTAAGTCGTCAACGGGTATATCGAGGCTTTTAAGCAGTTCTGCGGAGCGCTCAGAGCTTGCAACAGTCACGTCGATCCGACCACGCAAGCTAACTAGCTGTCGAATAAAGCACTCTGCAGTGCTACCCGTACCAATGCCGAGGACCAAATTGTCACTATTAATAGCCGCGACCCGCGCTACTGCAGCGCTTGCAACCAGCTCTTTCAGTGCCTGCTGATCCATAGTTTGAACCCTCCACGTGTTGAGCGTGGAGTATAACCACAAAGCTCAGGACGCGCCGCACGGGCTACACCGCCAGCAAATAAAAATCCCATCAATTTACGCGACACAGCGTGCTAGTCGCGATCACGGCAAACCTGTCCATCAAAAAATTTTGATTAAACGCCTCGGCAGTGCTAGATTGCGCCGATGAATGCCAAGGCCATTGCCCACATACCGACATCAGGACACCAGAACGCCAACGATGCACCTGTCTCACTCGCCGTTGTTTTCAAAGCGCTGGGAGATGCTTTGCGTGTGCAAATTGTGCGACTCCTGAAAGGCGACTCGCTCAGCGTATCGGAACTCTGTGACGTGTTTGATATGCGTCAAAGTGCGCTAAGCCACCATTTGAAAGTCTTAGTGGAGGCGGGTGTTCTCGTGCGACGAAAAGAGGGGACTGCCGTATTTTATCGCCGGGCACTGCCCAGTGGCGAGCGCATCGGGCTAATCGAGACCGCCTTCGCCAGCATAGATTCGGAATCTCTAGGCCTCAGCGTGAAAAACGGGTTACAGCGAGTCCAGCGACAAAGAGAGCAAAACTCGCTTACCTTTTTTCGAAGTAACAGCCATCGCTTTAGGCAACAACAAGATCTCATTGCCTCATGGGATGACTATTCACAGGCTGCGCTTCATTTGTTGGAACGCTGCGATAACTTAGCAACGTTACCGGTACTAGAAATTGGCCCCGGTGACGGGCGCTTACTGCCATTGCTTGCTACACGTGCGCAGCAAGTGGTCGCATTGGACAATGCGCCGGAAATGCTCGAAGACGCTAAGCAAATGGCGGGGCATTTGCCTAACGTAGAATTTTGGCTTGGAGATACCCAAACCCTCAACGGGCACGAGCAGGCCTTTAGCGCAGCAGTCATCAATATGGTCCTGCACCACACGCCCAATCCAGACATGGTGATAGCGCAAGCTGCGCGGAGTTTGGCGCCGGGGGGTTCGCTAATTATTAGCGAGCTCATTGCTCACGATCAGGCGTGGGCACGCGAGCACTGCGGCGACCTATGGCTCGGATTCGAGCCAGAACAACTGAAAGAGTGGGGCCGTGCGTCTGGACTAGAAAATCGTGCTGAGCTGTTCATAACGCAACGTAACGGATTTCAAGTGCAAGTTCGGCTACTACAAAAAACCCCTTATTAGAAAGGAATCAAACATGAGCGAGTACTCACTATTTACATCTGAATCAGTCTCTGAGGGCCATCCCGATAAAATGGCTGATCAGATCTCGGATGCCGTTTTGGACGCTATTATCAAAGACGACGCCAATGCACGAGTGGCGGTTGAAACACTGGTCAAAACAGGAATGGTCGTTATTGCAGGTGAGGTAACAACCTCGACGTACGTCGATCTTGAGGAAGTTGTGCGTGACGTTGTCAATGACATTGGCTACACCAGTTCGGACGTGGGCTTTGATGGCGCATCCTGCGCGGTACTTAATGCGATTGGCAAGCAGTCTCACGACATCGCTATGGGTGTAGATGAGGGCGAAAATAAGGAAATGGGTGCGGGCGACCAAGGGTTGATGTTTGGTTACGCAAGCAACGAGACGCCCGTATTAATGCCTGCGCCCATTTATTACGCGCACCGGCTGGTGGAAAAACAAGCCGAACTGCGCAAAGCAGGGACTCTCTCTTGGTTGCGTCCAGATGCCAAAAGCCAAGTGACCTTGCGTTATGACGAAAACGGTAAGCCCAGCGCGATCGACGCGATTGTTCTATCGACCCAGCACGATCCAGATGTTTCGCAAGCAGATATTCACGAAGCAGTGCGAGAGCACATCATCAAGCCAGTACTGCCTGCAGAATGGCTTCATGACAGCACTCGCTATCACATTAACCCTACCGGACAATTCATCATCGGCGGGCCTGTGGGCGACTGTGGTTTAACAGGCCGCAAAATTATTGTCGACACTTACGGTGGCATGGCCCGCCATGGTGGCGGCGCGTTCTCGGGTAAAGACCCCTCGAAAGTCGATCGATCTGCCGCCTATGCCGCGCGCTACGTAGCCAAAAACATCGTGGCCGCAGGTCTTGCAGAGCGATGCGAAATTCAGGTGTCTTACGCGATTGGTGTAGCGGAGCCGACCTCTATTTCACTCAACAGCTTCGGCACTGGGATCGTGCCCGATAGCCGAATCATTGAACTGGTTCGCGAGCACTTTGATTTAACGCCTCAGGGCATTATCACTATGCTCGATTTAAAGCGTCCCATTTATCGCCAGACCGCCAGCTACGGCCACTTTGGTCGTGAAGAACACAATTTCCCTTGGGAGGCGACCGACAAAGCATCACTTTTGCGCGACACAGCCTAATCATTTATCAAAAAGTAAAGCGCGCTGCAGCGGCGCGCATAGGAGACCCACATGAATACCAGCGTTAATCTCGATAGCTTCACCGACTACAAAGTGGCCGACATCAACCTCGCAGACTGGGGCCGCAAAGAGCTCGATATTGCAGAAAGTGAAATGCCAGCTCTTATCGCCTTGCGAGAACAGTTTCGTAATGAACAACCGCTAGCGGGTGCCAAGATCCTTGGCTGTATCCACATGACCATTCAAACCGCGGTCCTGATCGAAACCCTTACCGCTTTGGGTGCCGAAGTTCGTTGGTCGTCGTGCAACATCTTTTCAACACAAGATCACGCCGCAGCAGCAATAGCTGCCGCAGGCGTACCTGTCTTTGCTTGGAAGGGCGAGACAGAAGCCGAGTACGAATGGTGTATTGAGCAAACCATCCTCAAAGACGGCAAGCCCTGGGACGCCAACATGATTTTGGACGACGGTGGCGATTTGACGTTGATGCTGCACGAAAAATACCCAGAAATGCTCGATCGAATTCACGGTGTTACCGAAGAGACAACAACAGGCGTGCATCGTTTATATGACATGGTGGCCAAAGGCGAACTTAAGATACCCGCAATCAACGTTAACGATGCGGTGACAAAATCTAAGAATGACAATAAGTACGGTTGCCGCCACAGCTTGAGCGACGCGATTAAACGCGGCCTCGACCACTTGTTAGCAGGCAAGCGCGCACTTGTTATCGGCTACGGCGACGTTGGCAAGGGCTCGGCTCAGTCTCTTCGTCAGGAAGGCATGATTGTGCGCATCACCGAGTGTGACCCTATCTGTGCAATGCAAGCCTGCATGGACGGATTTGAAGTGGTGTCGCCCTTCATTGACGGCATAAACGACGGCCTAGATACCTGCATCGATAAAGCGCTATTGGGATCAACTGACCTGCTAGTAACCACCACAGGTAACGTCAACGTGTGTAATGCCGCCATGCTGAGCGCGCTCAAATCAGGCGCTGTGGTGTGTAACATTGGCCACTTTGATAACGAAATTGACACGGCTTACATGCGCACACATTGGCAGTGGGAAGAGATCAAGCCTCAAGTCCATAAAATCGTTCGTGATGCAGCCACTAACGACCATTTACTTCTGCTATCAGAAGGTCGCCTCGTGAACCTCGGCAACGCGACGGGGCACCCATCGCGGATTATGGATGGCTCCTTTGCCAACCAAGTTTTTGCTCAGATTCACCTCTACGGCAAACGCTTTGCAGATCTGCCGGCTGATCAGAAAGCTGCCGCCATTACAGTCGAAGTGCTACCAAAGCACTTAGACGAGCAGGTTGCTGCATTGATGGTCAAAGGCTTCGGCGGTGTGATGACTCGGTTAACCGACGATCAAGCCGATTACATTGGCGTCAGCGTCGATGGCCCCTTCAAAGCGGACAGCTATAAGTACTAAGACGGCGTATAAGCACTATGATCAATTCGACAGCCTGTAGCTTAGAGTTTTTCCCTCCAAAATCTGATGCTGGCAGGGACAAACTCATCGAGCAAACACTGCCCGCTCTTAAGGTACTCAATCCTGAGTATTGCTCCGTTACCTATGGAGCGGGTGGCTCTACGCGGGACAACACCTTGGGGGCTGTCGCTGCACTCAAGCGGCAGGGCGAAGAGGTCGCGCCACATCTGAGTTTTGGTGGTGACAATGAAGAGACGATTTTAGCCTTGCTACAAAGCTATCAAGAGCAAGGCATCAACCGTCTCGTCGCGCTCAGAGGCGACCTGCCGTCGGGTATGGGTGGCGTAGGCCAACTAGTCTATGCCAACGAATTAGTCAGCTTTATTCGCGAACACACCGGCGATCACTTCAAGATCGCCGTGGCGGCTTATCCGGAGGTCCATCCGCAGGCCAAAAATTACGAGCAAGACATTTTTTATCTGAAGCAAAAATTGGACGCAGGTGCGAATGCGGCGGTGACCCAATTCTTTTTCAATGTCGAAGCGTATTTTTATTTCCTGGATCGCTGCCTTGCGGCGGGTATTAGCCAACCGATTCATCCCGGCATTATGCCCATTACTAACTTTACTAACTTGGAGCGCTTCGCCAGTGGCTGTGGCACCGAGATACCGCGATGGATACGCAAACGGGTTGAGGGCTTTGGCGATGACCAAGAAAGCATCCGACTGTTTGGTATCGACGTCATCACGCAGCTTTGCGCGACCCTCCAAGAAAGTGGTGCGCCCGGCATTCATTTTTACACCATGAATCAGGCCGAGCCCGTGCTCAGCATTGCTAAGAATCTCGGTTTAGCGCCTGCTGTCTGATCGACTAACTGGTACGCTCAACGCGTAAAACAGCCATTGAGGTGCTTTCGTGCGTACTATTCGTCTTTATACCGAGCAGTCCCTTCAGACCGATGCAACCCTCATCCTAGAGGATGGTCCAGCGAGCCATCTAACACGCGTATTACGCGCTCGAGAAGGGGATAGCGTTACGTTATTCAACGGACTTGGCTGGGATTGGTCCTGTACCGTAGCAGAGGTCAGTAAGCGGGAAACGCGTATCGCTGTTGGTCGTGCAGTCCAAGTAGATAATGAATCGCCTTTATCTAGTCATCTCGGCTTGTGCCTGAGTAAAGGAGAGCGCTTCGATTGGGCCATTCAAAAAGCAACCGAAATGGGAGTGGCTTCAATCACACCGCTGTTCAGTGCGCGGGTTGATGTCAAACTACCGGCAGATCGTTTAACCAAGAAGCAGCGACATTGGCAACAAATAGCCATTAGCGCCTGTGAGCAGAGTGGCCGAGCTGTAGTTCCCGTCGTTAAGCAAGCAACCGATCTCAGCGCTTGGGCTCTCGATGCCGACGCCGATTTGAAGCTGGTATTGCATCACCATAATCCCGCGCGGCTTACCGAAGTCACGCCCAACAGCGTTGCATTACTGATCGGCCCTGAAGGCGGCCTTACCGAACAAGAAGTCGAACATGCGTTATCCGCCGGCTTCCAAGCGCTTCAGCTCGGCCCTCGCGTGATGCGCACGGAAACCGCCCCAATTGCTGCACTCGCAGTGCTTGGGTCTCGCTGGGGCGACTTGTAACATCGGTCTAATCGCCTGGGTTTGAAGGCTTATTTAACTGCCAGTCCGCCCATGCCCATTCGAGCCATAGCGCTGCAGCATTTAAAAAATGTGACGTGCGTGGCGAATGAATAGTCTCAAAGGAATGCTGCGCGCCCGGTAATTCTGCGTAGGTCACCGAACGATCGCTGACTGCACTGAGATCATCGACAAATCGACGCGCTTCTTCAACCCAGACCAAACTGTCATTGACACCTTGTACCACAAAAAAAGGTGGCGCCTCTGCGCTCACCCATGAAATGGGTGACGCCCGCTCATAGAGCTCGGGAGCCTCTTCTTTGCTAGTTTTAAATACCCGCGAAAGAATCGGGTTGTCGATCGCCGTATGTCGCCGTATCCCGTAACGGTCGCTGAGATCATAAGCGCCATACAGTGGCATAGCGGCTTGAATGCTTGTATCAACATCTTCAAAGCCCGGCTGCCAAGGCGCATAATTAGCGGACAACGCAGCAAGGCTCGCTAAATGTCCACCCGCTGAGCCGCCTGTTACAGCGATAAAATCCGGGTCTCCACCCCAATCAGCGATGTTTTCGCGCACCCAAGCAATGGCCTTTTTGACATCTATTATGTGGTCGGGAAACGTCGCTATCGGTGATAACCGATAGTTAATTGAAACGCATACCCACCCCAAATTGGCCATGTGGTGCAGAAGCGGTAAGGCCTGCTCCGCTTTGTGCCCTAAAAGCCATGCCCCACCGTGAATCTGGAGCATCACGGGGCGCTTATCGCCCTCGGTCACGGGCGTGTAAACATCTAATAAATGCCGCTTGCCGCCACTATCATAAGCAATGTCTGCGCTAACGCGAACGCCCGCTCGTTTGAATGTAAACGGATGAGACCACTCTTTTGAGTCTATTTGGCGACTCAAACGATGGCGCCTAGCCAAAGGTATTAAGCTATCAAAGTCGTCACCTAAAGCTGTCGCTAACGCGCGCTCAAAGATTTTGCCCGTATCGAAGTGGCGCGTTAAAATGCCAAGGGTGGCCAGGGCTGATAAACTGAGTAACACGCTGCCCCAATACCAACCCGATGAGCCGCTATCACCAAAGATTGCGCCAAATATTAGCAACCCGACTTGGCTCGCTAGCAACCAAGGTGCCAGCTCAGTGGAGGCGAGTGACACTAAGAACCACAGCGGCACGAACCAACCAATAGATCGGCCACGAACCACTGCGGTCATTGTTGCGATGCTAAAAAGCACCGCCAAAACCAGAAAAATACTCTCAAACATAGCTTTTAGCCTTTACGCGGTTGCGCGTTTGCGGTGCGCCTCGTAAGTTAGCGATCTCTCTTTGCAAAGGAACGCGATAATGAGCCGGAAAATTGGCGTTGTAATGGATCCCATCGAAACCATTAACTACAAAAAAGATACAACCCTTGGTTTGCTTTGGGCAGCTCGAGATCGAGGTTGGTCGCTATTCTACATGCAACAAAAGGACCTGTACCTCGCTGGTGGTATCGCCCGAGCAAAAATGCGACCGCTCGAGGTTCGAGAAGACCCGACGGATTATTACAGCCTTGGGGATGCAGAAGATCGCGACCTTAACGATCTAGACATTATCTTCATGCGCAAAGATCCCCCTTTTGACATGGAATTTGTTTACACAACCCAGTTACTCGAGAATGCCGAGCGCCGTGGCACGCTTATCGTTAACCGCTGTGCAAGCCTCAGAGATTGTAATGAAAAGCTGTTTGCCACACAGTTTCCCCAGTGCTGCCCTACTCTTATCGTCAGCCGAGACATGCAGCGTCTTCGCGCCTTTCACGCGGAACACGGTGACGTCATCTTTAAACCGCTAGACGGAATGGGTGGCAGCTCCATTTTTCGCGCGAAAGCCGACGACTCGAATGTCAGCGTAATTCTAGAAACGCTGACCCAACATGGCACTCAAACTATCATGGGGCAGGTTTACTTGCCGCAGATCACCGCTGGTGACAAACGCATTCTTATGATTAACGGAGAGCCCGTGCCCTATTGTCTAGCGCGCGTACCGCTTGCTGGAGAAAGTCGCGGCAACCTCGCAGCAGGCGGGACCGGCCAAGTGCAGCCCCTAAGCACGCGCGACCAATGGATTGCGGCACAAGTTGGCCCCGCACTGAGAGAGAAAGGATTGTGGTTTGTTGGTCTCGATGTCATCGGCGACTATCTTACCGAGATTAACGTGACTAGCCCCACGTGCTTGCGCGAGATCGAACGGGAGCAAGGTCTGGGTATTGCCAACCAATTGATGGACTGTATTGATGCACAGCTAGGTAGCGCTTAACACCGTGAAGCATGCGCTGAAGGAGCTACGGGCACCCATTACACCGGCTTTTGGGACCGCCATAGCACTTCATGCTGCGCTTCTGTTTGGTCTAGGGTTTTCTTTTCAGTTTGCCGAAAGACCTGCGAGAACTATCGCGGTAACAATCGCCCTCAACCCTATGGCGGTCGCGCCAAACAAGGCGCAACATATTGCAGCAGAAAATCAACTGGGTGACACCCAAGCGGGCGAACAAGCTCCAGAGACCCGCCTCGTGATGCAAACATCTGTCACCGTCTCAAAGGAGCTCGATAGCTTTTCTGGGGATACACCATCGGATAGTGCTACCGCCAACGACCGGGCCCCGCAAACCGACGACCAGCAACAGAGCGTCTCGTCGGTGTCCGACAGCAAGGACCGTGACGCCAGCAGAGCGGGTTCTGTGGCAGCACGCCGCACCCTCGATGCGGACTACCTCGCCCGCTGGCGCGCCCGAGTAGAGCAAGTGGGTAACGCGCTCTATCGGGGAGAGCCACCTGCGGGCGATGGCGACGTGCGCTTACTGGTGACCGTCTCAGCCAATGGAACTCTGGAAAACATTAAGGTACTTCAAACCTCAGGCAACGCAATGTTAGATAGGGCGGCGCAAGACACCGTGGTTCTTGCCGCACCGTTCCCGCGCTTTTCTAGCGAGCTAGCTAAAATGACAGCACGATTAGAAATCGTCCGCACATGGCAATTCCGCACTGAAGCGGTAAGCTCTGACTAACGCCCCTGATTGGATAGCCCGTGACTAAGCCACTGCCATTAACATCGGATTCGCTCAAAGAGCACTTTCTGCTTGCAACACCCGCACTCAATAGAGGATTTTTTGCTCAGTCGATCACCTATATTTGCGAGCATACCGAAGAAGGTGCGATGGGTATTGTCATTAACCAGCCGCTCGAAGTTGCATTTGAGGAAGTGCTCGGCAATCTTGATATCAACTACCAAGAGGGCTCCAACCATGAAACCATCTTTGCCGGCGGGCCTGTACAAATGGATCACGGCTTCATATTGCATCGGGAAAAAGGTAACTGGGAGACCAGCGAGTCAGTGGGTAATGATATTTGGCTGACCACTTCTCAAGACATATTAACCGCCATTGCCGCAGGGTCTGGGCCACACTCTCACTTGATCGCTTTGGGTTACGCAGGCTGGGGGCCCGGACAATTGGAAGAAGAGCTCATGGAAAGCAGCTGGCTCACAATAAAAGCAGACGCCGAAATTTTGTTTGATATTCCCTACCCGGAACGTTTGATTGCTGCTGGCGACAAGATCGGGATTGACATCAGCCTTATGTCATCTCAAGCGGGACACGCATGAAGAGCTCAGGTCGAGTACTGGCTTTCGATTGGGGCTTAAGAAATATCGGCGTAGCCGTCGGTAACCGCCAACTCGGCACCTCGGAACCTTTAACTATTGTACGCGCGCGCGATGGCGTTGCAGACTGGCAGACAATAGGAAAATTACTCAGCGAGTGGGAACCTGAAATTCTGATCGTTGGCGATCCGCTCAATATGGACGGAAGTGAAGCTGAGATTACGCCAAGGGCGCGCAAATTTAGCCGTCAACTGGAAGGGCGGTTCAATATTCCTGTGGTTTTGATGGATGAGCGCTTGAGCTCTCATGAAGCCAAAATGCTATCTAAAGAGCGCGGGCACAAGGGGGACTACAGCGATAATCCCATCGATGCTGAGGCAGCTGACGTCATTCTCCGCTCCTGGCTAGCTGCCGCAATGGACTAATCTTCCAGATCGAAATTGAAGTTACGCGAATCACGTAATGCACCACTGCCCTTTTCAAACAGCTTTATTTCAAGCCGCACATCGTTTGCTGAGTCAGCGTGACGCTCGGCTTCCTCTGCCGTAATAAGGCCCGCCTTATACGTGCTGATCAAGCTTTGATCGAAAGTTTGCATACCGATATCCGTCGACCGCGACATCAATTCCTTAATGAGATGCACTTCGCCCTTGCGAACATGATCTAGGATAAGCGGACTACCGAGTAATACCTCAACAATAGGCACTCTCGCGTTTCCCATTCTGCCCGGAACTAGCTGCTGTGCAACCATAGCCTTTACGTTTAGCGATAAATCCATCCACACCTGATTAAGCTGGTCGCTCGGGAAAAAGCTCTGGATACGATCCAGCGCTTGGTTGGCGTTGTTAGCGTGGAGTGTGCAAAGGCAAAGGTGCCCAGTTTCAGCAAATGCCAAAGCGGCTTCCATCGTTTTAGCGGTTCTCACCTCGCCAATCATGATGACATCGGGAGCCTGACGAAGAGTGTTCGCGAGCGCCACTTCATAAGACTCGGTATCAATACCCACTTCACGCTGCGATATCAGACAACCTTTGTGGCTGTGGACAAATTCGATCGGATCTTCGACGGTGATGATATGTCCACGACTATGGGTATTTCGATAGTCCAGCATGGCCGCCAATGTAGTCGACTTACCGGTACCCGTAGCACCTACCAATATCACCAAACCTCTCTTGAGCATCGACAACTGCTCAAGCGTTGAGGGCAACCCGAGCTCTTGAAAGCTCGGGATAACATCGCTGATACGGCGCAACACCATGCCAGGCATACCACGTTGAATATAAGCGCTTGCTCTAAATCTGCCATATTCGGGGTGAACAACGGCGTAGTTACATTCCTTATCACGATCGAACTGGGCTTGCTGCTCGGCACTCATCGTCTCAGCGATAAGACGAGAGATATCAGATGCCGACAAACTAGTGTCGTCCAGTCGGTGTAAATGCCCATCAACCTTAATCGTTAACGGCGCATCTACTGTAGCAAAACCATCTGAAGCGCCTCGCTCAACGAGAGTTTTCAGCAACAGATCCATGGTGTTTTACCTCTTCAATGCCATTTATTGAACGCAGTAACGCTATACGATCGAATCGGGTTGGCGCGCTTTTTCACGCGCCGCTTCGAGGGTGACTAATTTTTTATCGACCAGCGCTTGCAGTGATTGATCAATTGTTTGCATACCAATCGACTGCCCCGTTTGAATCGCCGAGTACATTTGCGCGACTTTATCTTCGCGGATGAGATTCCTAATAGCCGATGTGCCACGCATAATTTCGTGGGCTGCCACTCGCCCGCCCGATCGGCGTTTCAAAAGTGTTTGTGAAATAACACCCTGCAGCGACTCAGAGAGCATAGAGCGCACCATGGATTTCTCTGCGGCTGGAAAAACATCAATAATTCGGTCAATGGTCTTCGCGGCCGACGTAGTATGCAGCGTGCCAAATACAAGGTGGCCGGTCTCGGCAGCTGTTAATGCCAGTCGTATAGTCTCCAAGTCACGCATTTCGCCTACCAGAATAATATCCGGATCTTCCCGCAGCGCGGAGCGTAATGCCTCGGAAAAGCCGAGAGTGTCACGGTGCACCTCGCGCTGGTTAACGAGGCAGCGCTTTGATTCATGCACGAATTCAATGGGATCTTCGATTGTCAGAATGTGGTCGTAACGATTGTCATTGATGAAATCAATCATCGCTGCGAGAGTCGTCGACTTGCCCGAGCCCGTTGGGCCCGTCACGAGTACCAGTCCACGAGGGAGTAGCGATATATCCCGAAATACCTGTCCAAGCCCCAAATCTTCCATAGTGAGCACTTTAGAAGGAATGGTTCGAAAGACCGCACCCGGGCCGCGATTCTGATTGAAGACATTAACTCGAAAACGTGCAACTCCGGGCACTTCGAAAGAAAAATCATTCTCCAGAAATTCCTCGAAGTCTTTACGCTGCTTGTCGGTCATGATGTCGTAAATAAGGCCGTGCACCTGAGAGTGATCGAGGGGCGGAACATTGATTCGGCGCACATCGCCATCGACACGAATCATTGGCGGCAGACCCGCGGATAGATGCAAATCGGATGCGCCTTGTTTGGCACTGAATGCAAGAAGCTCGGTAATGTCCATGAGGAATCCTTCCTTCGTTTAATCTGCGATAGACAGCCTCAAACTGCGTCGCTTTGGGTATCATGGCAGCATGGACGACATAAATGTAGCCTCAAATTTAACTGCCGTCACTGACCGCATTCGAGTGGCTGAACATCAGGCGCTGCGTGCCGCGCAATCAGTGACGTTATTGGCGGTCAGTAAGACGAAGCCAGCGGCCTTGATCGAGGCGGCGTCAGCCGCGGGACAGCGCTGTTTTGGCGAAAATTATGCGCAGGAAGCCGTAGAGAAGGCCGAGGCCCTCAAACACCTAAACCTTGAATGGCACTTTATTGGGCCTATTCAATCCAACAAAACGCGTGGCTTAGCAACACATATGGATTGGATCCATACCGTTGAGCGCGAGAAAATTGCGCGCCGTCTGAACGACCAACGCCCCGATGGTATGGCGCCACTGAACATTTGCTTACAGGTAAATATATCGGGAGAAGCCAGTAAGGCGGGCATTTTACCCACGGAAGTTCTCAACCTCGCTGATGCCATTTCTGTGTTACCGAGACTACGTTTACGTGGCTTAATGGCTATTCCTGCGCCGAGCGAGGGAATAGACGCTCAACGCAAACCATTTAAAGCGCTGAAAGATCTTTGGGAAGAATTAAAAGATACTTATCCCGAGCTGGATACGTTGTCTATGGGCATGTCAGGTGACTTGGAGGCAGCAGTGCTGGAGGGTGCCACAATCGTGCGCATAGGTACTGATGTGTTCGGAGCAAGGTGATCGGCGCACTGGCTACCGACCACGGTATACTCAACTAATTATTGACCCATGACAGGGGGAACACTGTGTCGAGCGACGCAAGGCCAAGAAGAATCACTTTTGTGGGCGCCGGCAATATGGCCAGCGCGATCATTGGTGGCCTGATAAACGATGGGGTTAACCCGTCGAGTATTACTGCAGCGGATCCTTCAGCGCAGGCACGAGAGATGTTATCGGGGCTCGGTGTAACCGACCTCCACGAGAATCCTCGTGATGCAGTGGGCAATGCTGACGTAGTCGTGCTCGCCGTTAAGCCGCAAATTATGGCCGAGGTTTTACGCGGTCTGCGCGGTGCTTTCACGCCTGGCACTACCGTAATATCCATTGCTGCAGGCATCTCAATAGCCATGCTCGAAGACTGGATTGACTCTTCAGATGTCCACGTAGTCCGTTGCATGCCTAACACACCCGCGCTCGTACGCTGCGGCGCTTCTGGGTTATATGCCAACAAAAGTGTCGGTGAGCGAGAGCGACATTACGCCGACGTCACAATGGCTTGTGTGGGCACTACCCTATGGGTCGATAGCGAAGCTAAACTCGATGCCGTAACGGCCGTTTCGGGCAGCGGCCCCGCTTACTTTTTCGCCTTCATGGAAGCTATGATTCAGAGCGGCGAACGGCTGGGCCTAAGCCATGATGAAGCGGCCGAGCTCACTCTCCAGACGGCACTTGGCGCCGCTCGACTTGCATCGGAACAAAACATCCCCATTGCCACCTTACGTCGCAATGTGACAAGTCCGGGAGGGACCACCGAACAAGCGTTGCAAGCATTTCAAGCAGAAAAATTAGATCGCGTGGTGGGCAAAGCAATGGATGCCTGCCATCAGAGAGCTGAACAAATGGCTAAGGAGTTCAAATAATCATGGCAGCATTCGCAGAAATTGGTAGCTATCTTGCTGACACGATCACCTCCCTCTACCTCATTATTGTAGTGTTAAGAGGCATTTTACAGGGCTCTCAGGCGGATGCTCACAACCCCATCTCGACATTTATTGCTCAAGCAACCAACCCGCCACTGCGCTTGATACGCAAAGTGGTTCCAACAGGGAAACGCTTTGATTTATCGATCATAGTGCTCGCACTTATTGTTCAAGCTACCGGTATGACTGCAGTCATTATGCTGTCTGGATTTATGCCACCCAACCCATTCATCGTTTTAGTCTGGTCAGCGTTAGGCGTCCTGGGATTGCTCGTAAATACTTACCTAGTCGCGCTGATTGCGATGATCGTTGTCAGTTGGATAGCGCCTGCGAGCCGGCACCCAGCCATATTCTTGCTTTATCAAATAACTCAGCCAGTAATGATCCCCTTCCGATCACTACTGCCCAACATGGGCGGCTTAGATTTCTCACCCATTCTTTTGTTTATCTTGATTAATATTCTCCAGATAGCACTGCGGCATCTGGCTGTGGCGACTGGCTTACCCATTAACCTCGTCATGGGCATCTAACAATGATCGAGAGCGGCAGTGTCGGCATTGTCACGCCATTTACTGAAAGCTTTGCTGAACCATTGCCCCTAGCCTGTGGCAGGGTACTTGGCAGCTATGAGCTGGTAGTCGAAACCTACGGCGAACTCAACGCCGCAGGCACGAATGCAATACTCATTTGCCATGCCCTAAGTGGTAATCATCACGCGGCAGGCTTCCACAGTGCGGAAGATCAAAAACCCGGTTGGTGGGACCTGCTCATTGGGCCGGGCAAACCTATCGACACCCATCGTTTTTTTGTAGTGAGCCTCAATAATCTTGGGGGTTGCGACGGCAGTACAGGGCCGCGATCGATCAATCCTGAAACGGGCATGCCTTGGGGACCCGATTTCCCAGCAGTTCAGGTCGTCGATTGGGTTGAATCACAGCGTCGCCTTGGTGAGCGGCTTGGCGTCAACCGCTGGGCGGCTGTAATCGGAGGGAGCTTAGGCGGAATGCAGGCGTTGCAATGGGCGATCAAACACCCAGAAAAGGTAGCGAACTGCGTATTGCTTGCCTCCGCGCCGAAATTAACCGCCCAAAATATCGCCTTTAACGAGATAGCCAGGCACGCGATTCTCACAGATCCCGAATGGCATGAAGGGCATTATGCGCTTGAGAGAAAGGTACCCACACGGGGCCTCGCCTTGGCACGCATGGTTGGACACCTAACCTACATGTCTGCAGATGGCATGAGTGATAAGTTTGGTCGAGAGTTGCGCGAAGGCAGTTTCACTCCCAACAACGAAGAAGAAGTTGTTTTTCAGGTAGAGAGCTATCTGCGCTATCAGGGCAGCCAATTTTCGACACGCTTTGATGCAAACACCTACGTCTTAATGACCCGAGCACTCGATTATTTCGATATTGCCGCCGACTATAATGGCGATCTCACGAAAGCAATGAGTGCGATTCAAGCTCGCTGCCTAGTGGTGTCCTACTCCAGTGACTGGCGCTTCGCTCCAGCGAGATCACGAGAGATTAGCGATGCGCTGCTTCGGGCCGGCAAAAAAGTGACTTATGCTGAGATAGCGACCGAAGGTGGCCACGATGCATTTCTGCTCGATGACGCCCACTATTTAAATTTGATGGATGCTTGGATGCGGCAGGTGGAGGTGTAATGCGCTACGACCTTACCCATATTGTCTCGTGGGTTGCCCACAATAGCCGTGTACTAGACCTAGGTTGTGGTGACGGGATGTTCCTCAGCGCATTGGAAAAAGAGCGTGGCGTCCGCGGCCTAGGGATCGAGCTTGATCCCGAGAACCTCATTGCTGCTGCCCGACTCAATATCGACGTTATTCAGCAAGATATCGACCAAGGCCTAGACAACTTCCCGGACAAGAGCTTTGACACGGTCGTGATGGCCCAGGCACTGCAGGTACTCCACCGGCCGCACAGAGTGCTCAATGACATGGTTCGGATAGGGCGCGAAGCTATCGTCACTTTTCCTAACTTTGGTCACTGGCGATGTCGCGTCTACCTAGGTGTGATGGGCCGAATGCCAGTATCGCGCGTATTGCCTTACAGTTGGTATGACACGCCCAATATTCACTTTTGTACCTTAAAGGACTTTGAAGCACTGTGCGACGAACTCAAGATCGAAATCATAGCTCGCGACTTTATAGCCGCCGAAAGCCAAGGAATTTTAGCTCGCTGGCTACCCAATTTGTTTGGCGTTACCGCTGTCTACCGCATTCGAAGTCGCACTACTTAGTCGCGTTACTGAGCGGCCTTTTACTGTCATACAGCGCAGTGGCGCAACAATCAGAGCGGTTTGATCAGTTTGAACTGCATCGCAGCGTGGTTTACACCACGTTCCTGTCGGCCGACATCGCCGCCCAATATGGGATTACCCGCGGTGATGACAAAGCCATTTTGACGCTTTCAGTGCGCGACGCCGATGCGGGAGAGACCGCAGGCCGACCCATGTCTATTAAAGGTCGAACTTGGGACTTTATTCACGGCAAGGAGCTTAGTTTTAAGGAAATTCGCGAGGGTCGTGCCACCTATTACATCGCAGATTTTGAGTTCATCAACAGCGAATGGCGATTTTTTGAATTTAGCTTTCAACCCGAGGGCAGTGACAAGACCTATACCTACGATTTCAAAACCCAGCTGTGGGATCAAGATCGCTAAACAAAGACAGCGAGAGTCTCTATGAGTAATACAGTAGTCTTAGCCAGTGGCAACGTGGGTAAGTTGCGGGAGCTTCAAGACGCCTTAGCAGGGGCCGGCTTCACACTCAAACCCCAAAGTGAATTCGGTGTTAGCGATGCCGTCGAAGATAAGCCTACTTTTATTGAAAACGCACTCATAAAAGCTCGCCATGCTTCTGCTGAAACAGGTCTACCGGCCATTGCCGATGACTCGGGATTAGTAGTACCCGCCCTTCACGGCGCGCCCGGCATTTACTCTGCTAGATACTCAGGACTGGGAGATGCGGGCAATAATGCCAAGCTGCTCGAAGCGATGTCCCCCTTTACAGGCGATGAAAGAAACGCCCACTATTTTTGTGTTTTGGTGTTTCTCCAAAATGCTCAAGACCCTGCTCCCATCGTAGTTGAGGGACGTTGGCACGGCAGGATTGCGCTTCTACCGCGAGGAACAGGAGGCTTTGGTTATGACCCATTATTCGAAATACCCATGCTCGCCTCCACCGCCGCTGAGATCAGTCTTGAAGAAAAGCGCGCGCGCTCACATCGAGGACAAGCAGTAATAAAACTGCGTGACGCCATTGCCAGCTGATGTCTCGCAGATTCCTCTCGCGCTGTATATCCATATCCCTTGGTGCGAGCGTAAGTGCCCTTACTGTGACTTCAACTCACACGAGAACTTCGACCCAGCATTCGAGGCGCCTTATGTTGATGCGCTACTCGCTGATTTAGCTTCCCAACGCCACTGGGGGGCCGGGCGTTCCCTTTGCTCAATATTTATTGGCGGCGGCACACCCAGTTTATTCAGCGCCCACAGTATCGCGGCTTTACTGGACGGCATCGACCAACTGTATGGGCTTGGTGATAACGTCGAGATCACTTTGGAAAGTAACCCCGGTAGCGCCGAGGCTGAGCGCTATCAAGGCTATCGCATGGCTGGCGTCAACCGGTTAAGTATCGGTGTACAAAGCTTTAATAAACATCAATTAACAGCCTTGGGACGCGTGCACAATGCAGCACAAGCACGATTAGCGTGTGATTTAGCTGCACGCCACTTCGATCGCTTCAACATCGATTTAATGCACGGCCTTCCCGATCAAACACAGCAATTGGCGCTCGCTGACCTCAATGAAGGTATTGATCGCTGTGGTGGGCATCTTTCTTGGTATCAACTGACTATCGAACCCAACACTGTATTTTGGTCACGACCACCTGACATTCCCGTAGAGGACACCCTCGCCGACATTCAAGACGCGGGTGAGCAGGTATTAAATAGCGCTGGCTTCGAGCAATATGAGGTATCCGCTTGGTGTCGAGCGGGACAGGCGAGCTTGCACAACCTTAACTACTGGCAGTTTGGTGATTATCTCGGTATTGGCGCGGGAGCGCACGGCAAGATCACTACCGCTAAAGGAGAAGTCATTCGCACACAGCGAACGCGCTTACCCAAAGACTATTTATCGTCAGTAGCCAATCAACGGGCAGCGTCTGCTACCGAGATCAAACCCGAACACCTTAGCGGAGAGTTCATGCTCAATGCGTTGCGCTTGAAATCAGGGGTCGACACACAGCTTTTTGAAGCACGTACAGGCGTCTCAATGGCACAGTTAATGCCCACAGTGAACAAGCTCGTCGGCGACTCTTTATTGGCGCCAAATCCCGCTCAGCGCCTAAAAGCGACCGACCACGGATTTCGCTTTCTCAACAACGTCCTGGCAGCTTTTCTACCCGAAGAAAACTAACATTATTGTTCAGATCGGCGATACCGAAGATCCCAAACGCCATGTCCCAATCGAGCGCCACGGCGCTCAAATTTGGTTTCGGGTCGCCAACTTGGACGCTCTGAAAAAGCACCAGGGGCCTCTACGTTGCTAAATCCAGCAGCGCCTTCCATCACTTCAAGCATGTGTTCTGCGTAAGGCTGCCAGTCCGTGGCAAGATGAATAATTCCACCGGTTGCAATTTTTGGACCTACCATTGCAATGAATTCAGGCTGAATCAGCCGGCGTTTATTATGGCGCTTCTTATGCCAAGGATCTGGGAAAAATATCTGTAGGACATCGATACTCCCATCGGGCAAACAGTCGCGAATAACCGGCACGGCATCCTCAGCATACACTCGGACATTATCGAGCTCCGAATCAAGGACCTGTGATAGCAGTCGGCCAACACCTGGGGTATGTACCTCAATACCGATAAACTGTGATTCGGGCGCCGCCTGAGCCATTTCAAACAGTGAGTCACCCATACCAAAGCCAATTTCAACTACCCGCTTGCCTGAGCGGCCAAATGTCTTGTCCCAGTCCAAGCTACCGCTCGAAGTTTCCAAACCGTAGCGAGGTAAACCCTCGCTCCAGCCGCGCTGCTGCCCTTCAGTCATACGACCAGCACGCATAACAAAACTGCGAATTCGGCGGGGCTCTCTCATAACAGGGTTTTCCGAACGGGAATTCAATGACTTGTGGGCAAGTTTAGCGCAGCTACCGTGAGCAGCAGCCAACCGGTGATCAGAAATAATCCGCCCACTGGCGTAATCACACCAAGGCTTGTCGATCCGGTCAGCACCAAAAGATACAAGGAACCGGAAAATAGAAGACTGCCAGCTAACCAGCAGCCCTGCACCCAAACGAGTGTCCGGCGTAATCGTAAGGGCGGGAAACAGACGCAGGCCAAACCCAAAGCCAACAAAGCCAATGCGTGAATGAGTTGGTAGTGGGCGGCGGTCTTCCAGACGTCAAGCATGGGTGCAGTAACCCAAGATTTAAGCGCGTGTGCGCCGAAGGCGCCGGCAGCGACACCACTAGTACCGAGTAAACCCGCGGCAATGAGCGGCCAGCGCGAAGCAGCCACCGTCATTCTTAAGCCGCGAGAGCGGTTTTAAGCTTCTTCATTGCATTCGACTCGAGCTGACGAATGCGCTCAGCCGATACACCGTGTTCCGCAGCTAATTCATGTAGCGTTGACTTTTGCTCTGAGAGCCAGCGACGAGATACGATGTCACGACTACGCTCATCAAGAGAAGCCAGCGCAGTATGAAGACGCTCATCGCTGTCTTGGCGAAATTCTGCTGACTCAACGGCCAGAGCGGGGTCTGCCGACAAATCTTCTAGGTAACTTTGAGGCGCTTGCCAAGCATCGTCGTTATCTGCGTCAGAGGGTAAATCAAATGCCACGTCGCGACTGGTCAGGCGACCCTCCATGCGCTGAACCTCGACCTCATCAACACCTAAGTCGGCGGCAATGGCACGAGTTTCTTCGGCACTTAACCAGCTCAACGACTTTTTAGCACTGCGTAAATTGAAGAATAGTTTACGCTGAGCCTTAGTAGTGGCTACTTTAACAATGCGCCAGTTACGCAGGATGTACTCGTGCATTTCCGCTTTGATCCAATGCACAGCAAAGGATACGAGGCGCACGCCTCTATTCGGGTCAAAGCGTTTAACCGCCTTCATGAGACCGACGTTGCCTTCTTGAATCAGATCCGCTTCGGGAAGCCCATAACCCGAATAACTACGGGCGATATGGACGACAAATCGCAAGTGAGCGAGTACTAACTCTCTCGCAGAGTCAACGCAGTCTTCATAAAACAACTTCTCAGCCAAGGCTTGCTCACGCTCGGCAGACAATATAGAAATCGCACTAACGGCCTGCACATAGGCCGCAAGGTTCGCGCCTGGCACCATGCTGAGTGCGGCGGCATTACCTAGAGCAATTGCATTTTTGGGCTCTTTCATAGTGAGGTCCTCCTATCTACGATGCCTATATTAGCACTCTCAGTTAGAGAGTGCTAACAAGAAAAAGTTCACAGCTAACAAGGACTTATTGCGATAAGTTATCTTGGCTCGACACGCCTCAAGTGCAATGCCGCAGCCTGCCAAGCACTGAGAAGACCCAACCCTCCACCGGTCAAGGCAAGTTGCAGCGCCGCCACAAAGCTGAGGCCTTGAAACTGACGCTCACTGTTGTAAAGCTCAAGAAGTGCACTCGCGGGGCCCGAGAGCAGAGATAAAAACGTAAAGACCATGACTATGGCTAATACACCGCCGCCAATACCGCACCATAATCCGGTGTACAGGAAAGGGCGTCGCGCAAATGCATCGCCACCGCCGATCAATTTAATAACAACTATCTCTGGACGCCGCGCCTCAATCGCCAACCGAATAGTGTTGCCTAGTATTAGTACTGCACCCATGACCATAAGTAAGCCCAGTCCAATGATTAATCGCTCAATAAAAACCAGCGTAACCTCCAAGCGCGCTAACCACTGAGTATCAAAGATAACGTCGATTACGCCAGGAACATTTGCCAGTGCGACAGCCAGCTCATCCATGCGACGAGCGTCGATGTGAACGGCAGGCTCTACCAGTAGTGTGTGGGGCAGCGGGTTGCTATCGAGGGATTCAATAAGCGACTCCAAGCCGGTCTCAGCGCCAAAGTCGGCAAGTGCCGTGACGCGATCGAGCACGGTGACCTGAGAGATATCTACTCGACGCTCTATTGCTTGAGCGGTCTCCCGAGCTTGCTCTAACGTCGTCGACTCGTCGAGAAATAGTGAGAAGCGCGCTGGTATATTGACACCCTCAGCTAGCTCGTTGGCGTTGCTAAGTAGCACCAACAGTGTGGCAGGCAATGCCAAAGCGATCCCAACAACAAGCCATGTTAGAAATGTCGATACCGGCTCAAACAGCATTTTTTGTAAGCTATCCGCCGCTGCTTGGCGGTGATGATGGATCCACGCGGAGAGCAAAGGTCTGGGCCCAACACCCAAGCGGCGCGCGTTATTCACGCCAAACCCCCACCGCCCACCAAGCGCCCATCTTTAAGCGTGATGATGCGATGTCGAAGCCGAGAAATCAGCGCTAAATCATGACTGGCAATCACCACCGTGACGCCTACTCGATTAAACGCCTGAAAAAGCGACATAATTTCAGCCGATAATTGTGGATCAAGGTTGCCGGTGGGCTCGTCGGCAATCAAGATCTTGGGGCGCGCGACTACGGCGCGTGCAATACCCACCCGCTGCTGCTCTCCCCCAGACAGTATTGCGGGATTCGCGCGCTCACGATCAAGCAACCCAACCTTGTCAAGGGCAGCGCGAACGCGCCGATTGATATCACGCTGCTCAAAACCCGCGATCTCCAATGGGAGAGCAACATTGTCGAAGACCGTTCGGTCAGTCAAAAGCTGGTGATCTTGAAAAACAATGCCAAAATCACGCCGATAAGCACCGATCTCCCGGCGCTTTACGCGGCGAGTATCTCGCTCATTGACCGTCAGCGAGCCACTAGTGGGCCGCTCCAACAGCATTAGGAGTCGTAAAAAAGTGCTTTTACCTGCACCCGAATGCCCTGTAAGAAAAACCATTTCACCAGTGTCTATGGTGAGGGAAAGGTCACGCAGCGCATCATGCTCACTAAAGCGCTTACTGACCCGGTCAAACTGAATCAACGCTCACTCGCCTCGCGCTGATCAAAAAGCGCGTCAATGAAGGATGTCGCCTCAAAAGGCCGGAGATCTAGAACGCCCTCACCCACCCCGATAAAGCGAATCGGACGCGCAAGCTTCTGCGCAATCGCAAAAATAACCCCACCTTTGGCTGTGCCATCTAGCTTAGTCAGCACAATCCCAGAAACACCTACCGACTTATCAAATTGCTCTGCTTGGGAAACGGCATTCTGACCCGTGCCCGCATCTAATACCAACAAGGTTTCATGGGGCGCCGTAGGCTCGAGCTTTCGCATAACCCTCACCACTTTTTCTAATTCATCCATCAGATGGGCTTTATTCTGTAGGCGGCCAGCGGTGTCAGCAATTAATACATCGATCCCTCGTGCTTTCGCAGCTTGTAGGCCGTCGAACAGAACGGAAGCGCTATCAGCACCCGTATGCTGCGCAATTACAGGCACATCATTACGCTCTCCCCATGCTTGAAGTTGCTCTACCGCAGCAGCACGAAACGTATCTCCAGCGGCGAGCATGACTGACTTTCCTTCTGCTTTTAAGCGATGCGCTAACTTCCCGATAGTCGTGGTTTTGCCAGCACCATTGACGCCGACAACCAAGATGACAAAGGGAGCGGCACCCATCGGCTCTAACGCTTGCTCACAAGGGCGAATGATGTCGAGTAACGCAGCTTTGGTTGCCTGCATAAGCGCCTCACCATCGGCGAGTTCTTTTCGTGATACGCGTCCAGTGATGTCGGTAACTACCCGCTGAGTCGCCTCAAGACCCATATCCGCCATCAGTAATTGCGACTCAAGCTCCTCAAGCAATTCATCATCAATAACTTTTTTTCCGAGGAAAAGTGTTCCAAGGCCGGACGACAACTGGCTCCCTGTTCGACTCAACCCGCGCTTTAAACGCCCATAAAAGCCAATCTCTGGAGCTGCGTTCTCGCTTTCTCGCACTGGCTCGCTCGGCATTTCAGGCGCCGGGGTAGACAGCACAAATGCCGAGCTAACAGCGGCCTCGGCATCACTCTCCACGACGTCGATGGGTGGCACGTCGAGCTTACCGGCGCTTTCGGTATCATTACTTTCGACGTCTGCGATCGGCGTGTCCGCTGAGTCTATTTTCGATTCTGTGTTGGCGTGCTCAGCGGCTTTACCCGCGGATTTTTGCCAACGTTTAAATAACTTCATGAATTCTTGCTCATTAGGCGTGATGCCAGTGTATGTTAACTAAGGCGAGAGCATGTTATCACTCGCCCGACCCGGACAGAAATGAGTAAAACGCAAAGATGGCAAACACAGGCAAAGTCAGAATAATTGGTGGCGAGTGGCGTGGGCGTATTGTCCATTTCCCCGATCACGAAGGACTTCGGCCCACAGCTGACCGCGTCCGCGAAACGCTGTTCAACTGGCTTGCACCCACCATTCGGGGAGCGCACTGCTTGGACATGTTTGCCGGGAGCGGCGCACTAGGCTTAGAAGCGCTCTCGCGAGGAGCCGCGCATTGCGATTTCCTTGAACGAGGACGACCGCCAGCGCAGGCGTTAATCGCTCACCTGCAACAGCTAGGTGGCACAACGCGCAGTAACGTATTTCAAACTAACGCCATCGAATGGTCGTCAGAGACACCCTATGACCTCGTTTTCATTGACCCGCCTTTCGATGACGACTTATGGCAAGCTGCGTTATGCCACCTCCTAGAAGCTCGATTGGTGGCACAAGGCAGCCAAATTTACCTTGAACAGAGTGCACGAGCGCCGCTGGTGAACGGTGTCGATGCATTTGAAATACTGAAAGATAAAAAAGCAGGCGATGTCCGCTATCTACTTCTGGAAGTGAAATAGTTATAACCAATTGTCTAGCCACCATCGCTTGTGTACAGTTTCGCGCGATGAACCATAGGAATCGAAGGAATGCGCACACATACTGTTGTCTATCCTGGGACTTTTGACCCCATTACTAATGGTCATATTGATCTCGTCGAACGTGCAGCTCGACTGTTTGATAAAGTGGTGATTGCTATTGCATCAAGCGAGCGCAAGAATCCGCTCTTTTCTCTTGAAGAGCGCGTGGCATTAACGCGCCGAGTGCTTTCACATTTGGACAACGTCGAAGTGACGGGATTCAATATTCTGCTCACCGACTTTGTCACACAGCAGGGCTCTAACTGTGTTCTTCGCGGTCTGCGCGCAGTCGCCGATTTCGAATATGAATTTCAGTTAGCCAATATGAACAGGGCCATCAAACCTGATTTCGAAAGCGTATTCTTGACCCCTGCTGAGCACTTATCGTATATCTCTTCGTCTCTTGTCCGAGAAATTGCATCACTCGGAGGCGATATAACGCCCTTCGTGGCGCCTGCAGTGGCAGAGGCGCTGGCTGAAAAATTCAAGAGCTAACGCTGACAGGTGGGACAAAACACTGTGGAACGGTTGTTTTGGCGGATCTCTTTCAGGGGCGTAGCGCATACTCTGCAGGGTTTACCGCCTCGACCATACACTCGCAGCTGCTGCGCAAAATAGCCTGGCTTACCATCCCCACCGACAAAATCGCGCAACGTCGTGCCACCTTGATTAATCGCAGCCGCTAGAATTTCTTGAACCCTCACCGCCAGCACGTCGTAGCGCTCTAGGCTCACTCGGCCGGCCGCACGGTCAGGCCTAATGCCCGCTAAAAATAACGCCTCGTTAGCATAGATATTGCCCGCACCAACAACGATTTTGCCATCCATCAAAAACTGTTTCACCGCAAGTTTTCTGCCGCGCGAACGCTGATAAAGGTACTTCCCCGTGAAATCACCAGAGAGCGGCTCAGGGCCCAAATGACGCAAAAGTACGTGGTCATCGTCTACCAGCCAGTGGAAGCTACCAAAGCGCCTAGGGTCGTTGTAGCGTAGACACCGGCCATCATCGAGCACAATATCGACGTGATCATGGAAGAGTGCTGGGGTATCGGCCGGCATGATTCGTAGCGAACCCGACATACCAAGATGGATCATGACCGTTCCTGACGCGGTATCGAGTAATAGATATTTGGCTCGCCGGCGCGCGGTAATAAGCCGCTGCCCAACCAAACGCTCCGACAAATCGGTCGGCACAGGCCAGCGCAAACGGTGATCTCGCACAATAACCTGCCGTACTTCGCGTCCAGTGATATGCGGTTCTATACCGCGGCGGGTAGTTTCAACTTCAGGCAATTCGGGCATAGCGTGATGATGGCTTCTAAAGACACAGCGGACACCATAATAACGCTTCTGAAGCGCGCGCGCTGTGAGCACCAAAATAAAGCGTCATAAACAAAAAACCCCAACAAGGTTGGGGTTTCTAGATGCGTTTAGCAGGGCAAACTTACTTAATCTTGCCTTCCTTGTACATCACGTGCTTGCGAACAACTGGATCATACTTTTTCATTTCCAGTTTTTCGGGAGTAGTCCGCTTGTTCTTGTCAGTCGTGTAGAAATGACCGGTTCCAGCGGATGAATTCATACGAACTTTTTCGCGCATGATATTGGCTCCTTAAAATTTTTCGCCGCGGGCGCGGAGATCGCCAAGCACGGTTTCAATACCAAGCTTGTCAATAATGCGCATGCCTTTGCTAGAAACTCGCAAAGAAACAAAACGCTTCTCAGACTCAACCCAAAAGCGGTGATTATGAAGATTAGGCAAAAACCGACGACGGGTGCGGTTCTTGGCGTGTGATACGTTGTTTCCAGTAACCGGACGCTTGCCGGTTACCTGACATACTCGAGACATGGTACAACCCTGTCAGCAATTGAAAAAAGGGTGCGCTTTATACCAGAGCAGTAAAGGAACTGCAACAGGCTGGCTTAAAATCCCGCCTCGCAATAGCTTGCCATGGAGTAAATTCCACCCCTCGCTACAATCAAATGGTCGAGTAACCTGATGTCCACCAGCGATAGCGCGTCCCGTAGACGATGGGTAATTTGGCGATCCGCCTCGCTGGGATCGAGAGAGCCGCTAGGATGGTTATGGGCAACAATAACGGCGCTTGCGCCCCAATTTAGCGCGGCTGCCACCACGTCCCTGGGATACACCGCGGCACCATCAACAGTGCCTTCGAACAGATCCTGACAGGCAAGTACTCGATTACGACCGTTAAGATATACCGCACAAAAAAGCTCTCTCTCCCGCCCTCTTAAATGACAGCGTAAATAATGCTCACAATCTAGCGGCGTGTTTAGAGCGGGTCTTGCACACAACTCCTCATAAGCCATCAGCGAGGCCAATTCCAGTGCCGCATGGAGACGATGCAATCGCAGAGCATCTAAACCACTGGCTTTTGTTCGCCCGTGAATCAATGCATTAACCCATTCGCCCACCGAGCCCCAATGAGTAGTCCTGTGGCGATTGAACTCGCGCTCAACGTCTATCGTATGGGTGCCCATGATTTTCGCAACGAGGTGCAGCCCGCGAAGATCTCGGCTATCTTTCATATGATGATATGTGTCCAAAACCACCCCCAAGTGCTAGTGTTAGCGAGAGTTTTCATGAATTTCTGGGCCAATGGGACACCTATTTAATCGAAATATCATCGTCGGAGTCAGCGGCGGGATTGCAGCTTACAAGTCGGCTGAGCTTGTGCGCCTGCTCCGTAAAGCTGGTGCCCGCGTGAAAGTCATCATGACCCGCGGCGCTACTGAGTTCATTACTCCGCTGACGCTGCAGGCACTTTCGGGCGAGGCGGTACATACAGAGCTGCTCGACGAGGCGGCTGAAGCAGGAATGGGGCATATTGAACTTGCACGATGGGCCGATGCATTACTCATCGCACCCGCGACTGCGGATGTATTAGCACGCCTGGTCGCGGGTCGCGCAGACGACCTTTTATGCACCGTCGCCCTAGCGACACCAGCGCCGGTGATGGTTGCACCCGCTATGAATCAGCAAATGTGGGCTAATCCCAGTACAGCCAGCAATATCGAGACATTAGCCAGTCGGTCGATAACAATTATTGGCCCTGATGCAGGAGAGCAAGCCTGCGGTGATGTCGGGCAAGGGCGGCTGCTTGACCCAGAATTAATTGTTACTCAATTAGCGGGGCACTTCGATAAACAGCTTCTCGCTGGTCGACGAGTAGTGATCACCGCTGGACCGACCAGAGAAGCGCTCGACCCCGTGCGCTACCTATCCAACCATAGCTCGGGGAAAATGGGGTTTGCCCTCGCTCGAGCAGCGCGCGAAGCGGGTGCAAACGTGACCCTAATTAGCGGCCCGGTGAACCTCCCCACACCGGAAAATGTCGATAGGATTGACGTCATCAGCGCTCTGGAGATGTATGCCGTCGCAGAGAAAGAGGCCGCTCACGCAGATTTATTTATAGGTGCCGCGGCCATTGCGGACTACCGACCCTCAGGCGCCAACCGCCAAAAGATTAAAAAGTCTGACGATGAAATCTCGCTAGCACTCACAAAAAATCCCGATGTCATTGCGATGGTTGCAAATTTGGTAGCGCGCCCGAAGCTGGTTGTAGGCTTTGCGGCGGAGACCGAGAACGTTCTCGAACATGCTCAGGGTAAATTAATTAAGAAAAATCTCAATTTTGTGATCGCCAACGATGTTTCGCGAGGCGACATCGGATTTAATAGTGATTCTAACTGTGTCAGCGTGGTTGATCGGAGCGGACTTACTCATCTTCCCATCGGAAGTAAGCAACTTATATCGCAACAGCTCTTAGAAATTTTTGCACCTCACCTAACGTGAAAGGCAGCGCCAAGCCAATAAAATAATAAGGAGTTGCAATAGTGAAGGATGAAGCCAAAGCGGCGAGCGATATTGAAGTACATGCAGATGAAACCACCCTTAAGAAACTGTTAATCCGCGCCGTGCTTATCACTCTGATGCCACCGTTACTCTCTTTAGGATGGTTGGTTGCCATACGCGAGCCAAACATACGCAACAACAGTGCTGAGAGTGTCGCGCAATCAATCACCCAGGCTAAAGCATCACTAATTTCCAAATATGTCTCGGATCTCGTGGCGCAAGTCGACGCTATTACTGCAACCATCGAGCCTGAAGCGACCGAAACCAGCCTACGAGAGCATGCGCTAACGCCATTGGATGGTGTGGGAATAACCCTCATACCTCTCGATGAAATGGGTACGATTAACCTAACGCCAGGAACACATGGGATCTCATCTCACATAGGGGTCGATCTTATACGCCGAGCTTTTGCTGGCGAAAAGCCACCCCCTGAAGTTGTGCTTAAACCGCAAGATACCCATGTATTAATAGCGCGAACATTTGGTGAACCCGCAGCGGGCGTGGTGCTCGCAGAATTCAGTAATCAGCGAATTTCAGATTTGGTTGAAAGCACCAATAGTGAAGGCAGCTACCAATTAGTGCAGACATTGTCGCGCGGCAATGGACCAGTGATAGCGGGCAATTTATTCGAACAGCCAGCACTGGCAAGCGCCGGCGTCGATGGCACTGCTTGGCGCCTCGAATTTGCACCCAACGACGATTGGCTATCGGATATTCTCCCAGGATGGTGGGGAATTCTTGCGGTCTTAGTAATGACATTGAGTGCAGGCGCGATAGGCCTTGGCGTACTTGTTACGGGCTTACGTCGTATATTGCACAAAGACACGCACGCTATTCTTGCTTCAACCGACAATAAAGCACCCCTCAAGCTATACATATCGACCCTGTTACCCATAGCCAAAATGCTGCGTCAACTAAGCCATAAGTCGAGACGACAAGTGGTTACTCGCGTGCGTCAAAGCGTTGAGTCGACTGAGCAGGGAGGTGACAACCCAAAGCAAGAAAATGTGGACAACGCTCGCACTATGAGTATCTCACCACCCACAGCAGACGTTGAAGAGGTTGAGGACGAAAACGCTGCGGAGAGCGGCGCAAGCGACGATGGGTTACCTGATCATATATTCCTCAATGATTGTATTCGAGGCACAGCCGATACGGAACTCACCGACGACATGGTCGAAAAAATTGCAGCTGCAATAGCTGCAATAGCCGACGACCGAGATATTCAAGCGTTGGCCGTTGGGCATGATGCGCGCCCTAGCAGCGCAAGAATCCGCACAAAACTCGTTAAAACGTTGCTCGCATGTGGCAAAGACGTTGTCGATATTGGGCAGGTACCCCTAGCCCTAGCTCACTACGCTACTCACAACAGCGCCACTCAGTCGTGCATTATGATTACCGGAGGCAACGCAGCGCAGTCTGTTAATGGCTTCAAAATCATTTTTAATCAAACGCTCCTCGCAGGCAGTGATATTCAAGACATCCTTACCACAATCCGTTCTGGGCGCAGACCTCAAGGATCGGGCCGCACCGCCAAACAAGACTTAGCGCCCGCTTATATCGATAGCATTGCTCTCGATATTGTCTTACCGCTACCTTTGAAAGTGGTCATCGATTGCGATTTTGGGAGCGGCGCTCACGTCGCATCAGCTCTGTTTGAGGTTCTCGACTGCGAATTGCTTTTGATTAACCAGCCGCAGGATGGTGTGGCGCCCGATGACCGGCTATTGAGCACGTCACTCGAAGCGCTTGGGAAGAAAGTCCGAGAAGAACGCGCCGATATTGGCTTGTTCTTCCATAATGGCGGCGACGGCATTCACACCGTAACCGAAACGGGCCGTGCAGTAGAGAATGATCTTTTGCTCATGCTGCTGGCACGCGATGTTTTGGAGAGAAACCCAGGGGCGAATATTGTCTATGACGTTAAGTTTACCCAGCATTTCGGTCCTTTTATCACTCGCGCTGGTGGTGGATCCCTTTTAACGCGCAGTGGACCCTCATTCGTCAGAGAGAAGATGCTCGAGACAGGTGCCATTTTAGGTGGCGATTTCGACGGGCATATTTTCTTTTCTGAGCGCTGGCATGGGCTAGACGATGCTTTATATACCGCCGCTCGCCTGCTCGAAGTTTTAGCAGCAGCAAGCCCGAGCTACGACAAGATGGTGGCCGCACTGCCACAGTCAATCAGCACGCCGGAGCTTTTCCTGACCACCGACAAAGGGACGCGACAGAAATTGATGCGAAAACTGACCTCGACCGCAGATTTTCCTGGCGCAAGAATTACAACGCTGGATGGGCTTCGGTTAGACTATCCTGACGGCTGGGGCTTAGTGCGGAACGCACCGAACGAAGGGGCGCTTTCCATGCGCTTTGAAGGTCAAGATGCGAAGGGACTAAAGCATGTTCAGACTATCTTCCGCGAGGCGATAGCTGTAGCGATGCCTGATCTCGAGCTACCTTTTTAACGTTATTTATACAGGCCGGCATCGACCGGGGAGCACTATCTTATGTCACTGAGTCTCGACGCTGCGGGCGACTTTGCTCGAGTCCTTACGGAGTCTCTACCCTATATTCAGCGGTTCACGGGCAAAACGATTGTCATTAAATTTGGTGGCAACGCTATGACAGATCCGCAACTGCACGAGAGCTTTGCTCGTGACGTCGTGCTTATGAAGTTGGTAGGTATGAACCCAATTATCGTACACGGTGGAGGTCCGCAAATCGGTAGACTCCTCGAGCGCCTAGAAATTCAAAGCGAGTTTGTCGACGGCATGCGTGTTACCGATGAAAGCACTATGGACGTAGTCGAAATGGTATTGGGTGCCAGCGTCAATAAAGAGATTGTTGATAGTATCCATCGCAATGGTGGCCGCGCGGTCGGATTAACCGGCAAAGATGGAAAGCTACTGACCGCACGTAAGTTGCGCGGCGGATTTGGTCCACAAAATGATATTGATATTGGCCAAGTAGGCGAGGTCGCTCACGTCGACACCGATGTTCTCGATATGCTCAGCCACAGTGACTACATTCCCGTTATCGCACCCGTCGCCGGTGGTGCGGATGGTCAAACTTACAACATCAACGCAGATCTTGTGGCAGGGAAAGTAGCTGAGGTACTCAAAGCTGAGAAACTGATGCTACTCACTAACGTCGCGGGCCTCCTTGATGCCGAAGGGCGCACGTTAACAGGCCTATCCACCGAGCAAGTGGATAAGCTTATCAAGGATGGCGTGATTCGCGGCGGAATGCTCCCGAAAATACAGTGCGCACTCGAGGCGGTCAAAGAGGGGGTGACCAGCGCCCATATTATCGATGGGCGAGTACCCCATGCAGCGCTCTTAGAAATCTTCAGCGACGCCGGCATTGGTACACTCATCACCAATAGTTCTGTGTCTAACAACAGTTGAGCATTGCGCCAGTCTCTATGACTGGCTAGCATCAGTGCTGCTCTCTTTTAATAGCGAACCAACCTATGCCCCAACCCCGCTCTGACCGCCGTGACCAAATTTTGCAAGCTCTTGCCGCAATGCTTGAGGCAGGCCCCGAATCTAAAATAACGACCGCAAAACTCGCTCAGCAAGTGGGTGTCTCCGAGGCGGCGCTTTACCGCCACTTCGCCTCCAAGACAAAAATGTTCGAGGCGCTAATAGAGTTCTCAGAAGAAACAATTTTTTCCCGCGTTAAGTTGATCGTGGCGGATGAGCAGCCGGCTATCGAAACATGCAATCGCATATTGATGCTGGTTTTAGGCTTTTGTGAGCGCAATCCTGGAATTACTCGCATTTTACACGGCGAGGCGTTAGCGGGTGAACCGGAACGCTTACATCAACGCGTTGTGCAACTTTTTGATCGCCTAGAAACACAGCTACGATCTACGCTTCGGCAAGCCGAACTCAACGAAAAGATACGTACAAGTATTGTTTTAAATGACGCTGCCGGCCTCATGTTGGCCGCTGCTGAAGGGCGTATCTCGCAGTTTGTCCGCAGTCGATTTAAACGCTCTGCAACTGAAGGTTGGAACGATCAATGGGCCATCATCACTGCCGAGATAATGCGTCCTGTACCGGCTTAACGCTGGGGTGATTCGAGAGAACGGCGCAGGTCTACAACCTCTTTTAATTGCTTGAAACGTTGCGCATCGGCCCAAAAGTCGGCTCGAACTGCTTCGATTTGGCCCTCACGGTCGGCAATCGCCCGTTCGGTACTGTCAATCTCGCGTTTCGTCTCTTTGATCATGTCGAGATCAGTGGCTGAAGGTTTACCACCTACACGCTCAGCTTCAGCAACACGGGCCTGAGCGTTCTCAATCTTTTGTCTGAGGCTGCGGCGATTACTTTTCAAAATAGACACTCGAATCTTCAAGTCGCGGAGTGCTCGGTCTCGAGCCGCCTCGATATCTGCAACAGTCGAGTAGCGCCGGAGCAAAGACTCGTCCCATTCTTGTAATCGTTTCTGTTCCAAACTAGCGTCAAGTTCGCGCTGACGGCGAGCCTGCTCGTTATTACGCTGCTCAGAAGTGAGTGCTGGAGGCACAACCTGAATCACCATGCCATCATCGTTTAAGATTTCGTAGCCACGGTTAACGTACTCAGCCGGAACACGAAAATCAACGACGATACTGCCGTAGTCGTTTGTGTAGCGATAAAAATTGGCCGCTTGAACAAGTGGCGAAGCAGCCCAAAATGCCAGCACGCCAACGATATGCCACCCACGTACACTAAACACCGTAGCGATCTCGATACGCTCGCATAGCCGCAAGATGACTGGCGTAGCTCTCCTGAGCTTCAAGCCAAGCAATAATATCGTGCATGCTGATTACGCTGATCACGGCCATTCCAAGATCCTCACTGGCTTCCTGCACCGCCGAGCGCGCGCCCTGCCCGCGCTCGCAGCGATCTAAACCAATCACTACACCATGCGGCTCAGCGCCTGCTGCTTTGATCAGCTCTACCGACTCGCGAACCGCTGTGCCCGCTGTTATCACATCGTCTACGACGACAACCTTACCCTCAAGCGGTGCGCCAACCAGACTACCACCCTCACCGTGGCTTTTGGCTTCTTTGCGGTTAAATGTATAAGGGAGATCAACCCCATGATGCTCCGCTAACGCGACCGCGGTGGTTGCGACCAAAGGAATGCCTTTATACGCGGGGCCAAACAAGGTATCCGGGAGCAAAGACGAGTGGGCGATGGCATCGGCATAGCAGCGACCGAGCGTCGCGAGCGCTGAACCTGTGGAGAATCCCCCCGCATTAAAAAAGTACGGGCTTAATCGGCCTGACTTCAACTCAAACTCGCCAAAGCGCAAGACATTACAGCGAACAGCGAGATCGATGAACGCTTTTCTTGCGTTTTCAATCGTGTCAGATGACATATTTTGCTCCCCGCGACAAAAAAAGCATTAAAGAATTTTAAAAAACATCACAGTCCAATGGAGCGCGACGCGCGATATACCGTATCATAGCAGGATACAGTGGTAGGGCTAACAATGAGAGTCGTCAGTTTAGTAGTGGAGGGCCTTGAACAAGCGAGAGACGCTGGGCTTTTCAAATGGCTTATGGAGCAAGATGCAGACATCATCTGTTTGCAGGATACTCGGTGCTCGGAATACTCCCTGAAAAGCGATGAATTTTTCCCGCGCGAATACAATGCTTATTTTCTCGATCACTACGATGATCACCGCAAAAATGGCGTAGCTATCTATTGCCGCGACCTGCCCAAAGCCATTATGTCGGGGTTGGGGTTTATAGATTACGACTCCCAAGGTTTATATATTCAAGCTGACTACAGCAATTTCAGCGTGGGCTCTTTGCTGATGCCCAGCGGCTTAGGCTCGGACGCAGCGATGAACAATAAGCTCAAATTTATGCAGGACCTAGGCGGCCACCTGCAGAAAGTACGTAACAAGCGTCGAGATTTCATTGTTTGCGGAGGCTGGGAGCTCGTTAATAAGCCCGTCGATGCAGAAGAAGCAGGCAATCGCGTCGATATCCCCGGTTTCTCGGATATCGAACAGATTTGGCTCAGAGAGTTGTATCGCAATGGCTACTGCGATGCCTTCCGATCCTACAATAACGATCCTGACGAATTTACTTGGTGGCCCGAAGGTGATGACGCGGGTGGGGTGCGCTCAGATACGCACGTCGTAAGTTCGTCACTCGTTGGTCGTATCGATTACGCCGCCATTTACACCGGCGAGGCATTTTCCAGCCATGCACCTGTAATCGTGGACTACGATATCGACTAGCAATCCTGTAGGCAGGGGAGCAGTGATTTCTTGGGTTTTGCTAGCTCGCGTCGCAGAACTAGCAAAACCACCCAGTACGTTTCGCCTGCTTAAAAATCGTTCAACCTTCTGCAAGCGCCGCTTTTTGTGCCTCAATAATGCGATCACCCGCATCGCAGGCAAGCGTAACCAAAGCATCGAGCTCAGCGCGACTGAAGGTTGAGCCTTCAGCAGTTCCCTGCACCTCAATCAAACCACCGCCGTCGGCAATCACAACATTCATATCACTGTCTGCCGTGCTGTCCTCCGCGTAATCAAGGTCGACAACCGGCTGTCCACGCCAGACGCCTACCGAAACTGCGGCGATCATGTGGCGCAAAGGGTCGGCATTGAGCGTATTTTTACGCTGAAACTTATTTAAAGCATCTACCACGGCTACACACGCCCCGGATATCGATGCTGTTCGTGTACCGCCATCTGCCTGAATAACATCGCAATCAATCATCAGCGTGTTTTCACCGAGCGCCTTGAGATCGAGTGCAGCACGTAAAGATCGCCCGATTAAGCGCTGGATTTCGACGGTCCGGCCCGATTGCTTACCTCTGGCGGCTTCTCTGTCCATTCGGCTATTAGTGGAGCGGGGTAGCATTCCATATTCGGCCGTAAGCCAACCCTGCCCCTTGCCCCGCAAAAACGAAGGGACACCAGGGTTGAGCGAGGCAGTACATATGACCTTTGTCTCGCCAAAACACACCAATACGGAACCTTCGGCGTGAGTAGTGAAATGTCGTTGAAAACTAATAGGGCGTAACGCTTCAGGAGTCCGACCGCTAGGTCGTCCGGTAAATTGGGGCATGCTGCTTCCTCATTTATAAACCATGGAGTGTAATTAGGTGTTTGAAACCCAACACTTGCGTACTAAATGTTAGACTGACGCCTTTATCTTTAGGCCAGCGGGATGTACTAAGCTGCTGCCAGCCGATACGAGGCACAAAATGACTCAAAGCATGACGGGCTTTGCTCGCGGTAGTGTAACAACCCCCTCGTTTGCGGTCATCGTTGAACTACGCTCAGTGAACAATCGTTTTTTAGATCTGCACTTTCGCTGTCCCGACAATCTACGCAGTGAAGAGACTCAGTGGCGGACATTGATCAGCGAGTCTGTTAATCGAGGCAAAATTGAAGTGGCTTTTAGACTTCAATTGGAAGCAGGTACCGAAGCCATTTCTCTCAATAAGGCCAAATTAGCGCAGCTCAGTACCGCGCTCGGCGAGATATCAGAGACTCTACCCAACGCCAAACAACCTGACACACTGGCAATACTCCAAACACCGGGAGTAGCTAACGCCGAAGAACTGGATATTACGGCAGTTAAAGAGGCGGCTAAGAATGCACTCAAAAATGCACTCGATGAGCTTCATGAGCAGCGTCATGCTGAAGGCGAGAAACTCGCAGTCATGGTCGCTACCCGAGTGGCGACAATGGGCGAAATACTAGTAAATCTGCGGAGCCAACTGCCTTTATTGCGGGAACAGCAAAAACAGCGGCTGCTGAGTAAGCTTGAGCAAGCCGGCATAAACCCCGATGCTAGTCGCCTTGAAGAAGAATTAATTTACGTCGCACAGCGCTCTGACGTCGATGAAGAAATGGATCGATTAGACGCACATTTGGGCGCCATCACCGATGCACTTAAAAGCGGCAAACCTTGCGGTAGACGGCTAGACTTTCTGATGCAAGAGCTCAACCGCGAGGCTAACACCTTGTCCTCAAAGTCGACGGCGTTAACGACCACAAATACTGCCGTTGAGTTTAAAGTGTTGATCGAGCAGATGCGCGAACAGATTCAAAATATCGAGTAAAAAGCAGGTAAATGCATTGAAAATCGCGAAAAAAGGTCAGCTGATTACAATTTCTGCACCTAGTGGTGCAGGCAAAACGTCACTCGTCAGAGCGCTCATCGACGCACAACCTAATATCCGTGTGAGTGTCTCTCATACGACGCGCACCATGCGTCCGGGAGAACAAGATGGCGTCAACTACCATTTTGTAACTCGCCCTGACTTTGAAGCGAAGCGCGCGCATGGCGACTTTTTTGAGTGGGCAGAGGTTTTCGGCAATCTTTACGGTACCGCGCAAAGTGAAGTTGAGGCACTGCTAGCGGAGGGCTTCGACGTCATCCTAGAGATTGATTGGCAGGGCGCTCGCCAGGTAAAAGCTGCTCTCCCCGAAAGCTGTGCCATTTTTATAGTGCCCCCATCGCTTGAGGAACTGCGGCGTCGATTGACGGACCGCGGGCAAGACGAAGCAGCCGTTATAAATGCTCGCATGGCGGAAGCAAAGACCGAACTCGCGCATTGCAGCGAAGGTGATTATTTGGTGCTCAACGAAGATTTTGATCAGGCGCTGGATGACTTGAAAGCAATCGTACGAACGCGACAACTTCGCCGCGATGCGCAAAGCGCCACCCTCGAGATGATCGCGGCTCAAATTGCCGACGGCGCCTAACTGTCCATATGGCCGAAATATTTCACAGCTTGCACGCAAACAGCACCCGCACGCCATAACTGCGCTATACTGGCCGACCGGGCGTTAAACCGGAACTAGTACATACAGGAGAAAGCCACCGATATGGCACGTGTAACCGTAGAAGATTGTCTGGATCATGTAGATAACCGTTTTGAGTTGGTCATGCTGGCATCAAAGCGCGCGCGACAAATTGCAACAGGTGGTAAAGATCCACTGGTTGACGAAGAGTCAGACAAGCCAACCGTGATCGCACTGCGCGAGATTGCAGAAGGCATGGTCACCTCAGAACTCATGGCCCGCGAAACAGAAATTGAAGCCGAAGAAGAGCTGGCCGCGAGCTTCGAGACACCTACTTACTAGTACGATTAGACCCGAGCCGTGGTTGCAACGACACTAGGGGCAATTACCGGGTCTATTACCGATGTTTCAATGCGCCTCGGTTTTTCGGGTCAGTCCACCGCGACATTCACACCAGCAACAACAGGCAAGCGATCTCTTGCTGGCTTTGAAGCGCTTTTGCGAACCTACCTGACAGATCAGCAGACAAGAACGGTCTTGCGATCCTATTTTTTTGCAGAGCAAGCACACTACGGGCAGGTCAGACGCAGCGGCGAGCCCTATGTGACACATCCTCTCGCGGTCGCTGGCATCCTGGCAGAAATGCATATGGATCATCAGAGCCTGATGGCCGCTTTGCTGCACGACGTGATAGAAGACACCGGGGTCACCAAGCAAGATCTGGGTGCACAATTTGGCGCAGACGTCGCTGAATTAGTCGATGGCGTGAGTAAGCTAACCCATATCGAGTTTGATAGTGTTGAGCTTAAGCAGGCTGAAAACTTCCAGAAAATGGCGCTAGCCATGGCGCGCGATATTCGCGTTATCTTGGTGAAACTTGCCGACCGCCTCCACAATATGCGCACCCTTGGCGTACTCAATCGAGAAAAAGTTCGCCGAATTGCCATGGAAACGCTGGAGATTTACGCGCCCATTGCAATGCGCTTAGGTATGAATAGCGTTCGCATGGAGTTCGAAGACTTAGGCTTCAAGGCGATGCACCCTATGCGCGCTCGACGCATCGAAGCAGCCGTGCGCGGTGTTCGAGGTAATCGCAAAAGCCTGGTCGAACAAATCAAGTACCAACTCGATACCGCCCTTGAAAAAGAAGGTTTGCGCGTTGAAGTGATTGGTAGAGAAAAACACCTGTACAGCATTTATCAGAAAATGCGCAGCAAGCGAAAATCCTTCTCAGAGATCATGGATATTTTTGCTTTTCGTATCATCGTTGACTCGGTTGATACCTGTTATCGAGCGTTAGGTTTAGTGCATAGCCTTTACAAGCCGGTACACGGAGAGTTTGCTGACTACATTGCCATCCCAAAAGCCAATGGCTACCAAAGCCTGCACACCGTTCTCAAAGGTATGCACGGAGTGCCCATTGAAATTCAGATTCGCACCCGCGAGATGGAAGATATGGCAAACAACGGTATTGCCGCTCACTGGCTCTATAAATCTGACGAGGGAAGCGCCAGTGCGTCTCATGCACGCGCACGAGAATGGGTGCAGGGCTTGCTAGAAATGCAGCAACGGGCAGGCAATTCTCTAGAGTTCATTGAAAGCGTCAAAGTCGACCTATTCCCCGACGAAATTTACGTTTTCACGCCAAAAGGCGACATTATGGAGCTTCCTCGCGGCGCTACAGCCATCGATGCGGCCTACGCAATCCACACCGATATTGGTAATCGCTGCGTTGCCTGTCGCATCAATCGCAGGCTGGCGCCGCTATCTGAACCGTTAGAAAGTGGGCAAACTGTAGAGATCGTGACCTCACCCACAGGTCGTCCAAGCCCCGCCTGGTTTAATTACGTTGTTACTGCTCGAGCGCGCACCCATATTCGTCATTTCCTAAAAGACCAACGCCGAGAAGACTCGGTTGAGCTTGGGCGTAACTTGCTCGACAAAACATTGATGGGCCTGGGATTGCGGATAGCAGACTTAACTGCAGCCGAACTACAGCAAGCCGTTGAAAGGCTAGGGCGCCTAAGTCCTGATGATTTATTCATGGATGTAGCTCTCGGAAACCTCTTACCTCACATTTGTGCCAGTCATCTTTTAGACGCGCACTCCGATCAGCCCTCCGATCCAGATGTGACTAAACCCATGTCAGTAGAATCTGTGGCTATTCGCGGCACCGAGGGGTTTGCAGTAACGTATGCGAAATGCTGCTGTCCGCTGCCGGGTGACCCCATTGGTGGCTATCTAAGCCAAGAAAAGGGATTGGTTGTTCACCGCGAGGGCTGTCTAAATCTTTTGGACAAACGGGATCAACCTGAGCGCCTAATGAGCCTCCACTGGGATGACACAATGACCGGCTTTTTTCCAGTCGGTTTGCGGATAGAGGCTGAAAATCGTCGGGGTCTAATCGCGCTAGTCGCAACACGCTTGAATGCAGTCGAAATGAACATTGATCGTATAGCCACGGTTGAAAAAGATGCGATGTTCACTTACGTGGATATCGAGTTACAAGTCAGCAGCCGCATCCATCTTGCCCGAATCATGAAACGTCTGCGCAGTCTCGAGGGAGTGCGTAAAGTTAATCGCACCTCGCGACGCTAGGTGTCTCAATTACCCTGCTAAGGAGCATCACGTGTCAAATCGTGCCGTTATTGCAACAACATCAGCCCCAGCGGCTATAGGACCTTATTCTCAAGCCATTAAGGTAGGCAATACCGTATGGATTTCAGGTCAAATCCCACTTAACCCAGACACTATGGCGCTTGTCACCGGCGGTATTGAGCAAGAAGCGGAGCAGGTATTTTCCAATCTTTCTGCGATTGCCAACGCCGCGGGCGGTAGCTTAGCGGATTCAGTAAAGATCAATATCTCGCTGACCGACCTGGCCCATTTCAACACGGTTAATGAAGTCATGATGCGTCATTTCGCAGAGCCCTATCCGGCGCGTGCCTGTGTTCAAGTCGCTGCTTTACCAAAAGGTGTGGGAATAGAAATCGAAGCTATCCTCGCGCTTTAAGTTCACGCACGAACGTTATGCTTGTGATTCAAGCATGCTGCGGTAACCCTCTCTGAAACTTGGATACTTGAAAACGTATCCTAAGCTTCTCAGACACTGGTTATTGCACTGACGATTACCCCTGGTGCTACCAACGCCCATTACAGGGCGCTCTAGGCGAACACCCAGTCGCTCCGCAAGCCAAGCCTCAACCTCGCCGATAGGCGTGGGTTCGCTATCACTGGCTACTAAATAGCCCGGCAATGGCTTTGCGGCAACGTCTTCGAGAAATAAAAACTCAAGAACGCCCGCAAGATCGTCCCGATGAATCCGGTTACTGAGTCTACCTGGATCACTACTGGCAACGCCCGATTGAACCCGCGCCAACAGCATGCCAGGTAGATCGCCATAAATTCCTGAGGCGCGCACGCAAGTACGTGCATGACCTGTTTCTGAAAAACGTCGCTCAGCGTTAATAATAGCCGCAGCAGCGGGGTCGACCGATGTCAGTGGCGACTCCTCATTAACATGCCCGCCATCGACCTCAGCATAAACGCGTGTTGACGAGACCATGATGTTGTAGCGCGAGGACCGCAGTAATCCCGATTCAATGAGTGCGTTTACACCGCCTAAAAACCCTCGCTCATAGCCTGCAGTATCGCGACCCGCGGGCAAGGGTGTAAACAAAACGTGGCTGGGTTGAAGCTCAGCAATAAGTCCCAGGCTTTCTGCGCGCGTGTAATCCCCCGAGAAGCGCGTAAAGCTATCGGGCAATTTCTCTGGATTGCGACGCAATGCAGAAATTTTCCAACCTTTATCGACAAGACCTAAACCAACGCGAGTGCCAATATCACCGCATCCTATAATCGCTAAATGTTCTTGCTTCACCCCAGGCGCCTCCCCTCGTTATTATGGCGTACTCTACAGCTTTAGCTTATAGGCCTCATCCATAGTGACAGATCAAACACTCAGAACATCAATCTCGTCACTTCGCGGAGTGGGGCCCAAGCTACGCCTGCGATTGGAAGACCTAGCCATTGATACCGTCGAGGCTTTGCTTTTTCATTTTCCACTTCGCTATCAAGACCGGACTCGGGTCACTCCAATTGGCGCCCTTCAAGACGGTGTCGAAGCGGTCGTTTGTGCCGAGGTGCGAGCGGCCAGCGTTGTACCCGGTCGTAGACGCTCGCTGATTGTTAAAGTGGATGATGGAACTGGCTTGCTAACACTGCGGTTTTTTCACTTTCGACAAACTCAAGTTCAACAAATGAAACCAGGTGTCAGGCTGTCACTGTTTGGCCAGTGCAGGCGAGGCAACGCCGGTGCCGAGATTGTTCATCCTGAATATCGGATTGGCGAGGACAATCCATTACTCGATCAAGCGCTCACACCGATATACCCCACCGTTGAAGGCATCGGGCAAGCCGTATGGCGACGCCTTACCGATCAAGCGCTCTCCCAGCTCACTCGAAGCCCACCTGAAGACTTATTGGAAGACGCGGCAGACGAACAGTTTTCACTGGCTGAAGCCATCAATTATTTGCACCGCCCACCCCCTGGTGCGACGCTTGAAGCGATTCGTGCTTGGCGCCACCCCGCGCAACTGCGGCTAGCTAAAGAAGAATTACTGGCACATCAGTTGTCCATGCGTGACCTCAGGGCTAAAGAGCGCGCGTTTAAAGCACCGGTCATTAATAGCAACGGTGGGTTTCAAAAACACTTGCTGAGTCGGCTGCCGTTTGAACCAACAGGTGCGCAAACAAGGGTTTTAGAAGAAATCGCTAGCGATTTAAACCAGCCGGTACCTATGCTACGCCTCGTACAGGGAGATGTCGGCTCGGGAAAAACGCTAGTGGCAGCACTCGCAGCGCTTGCGGCAATCGACGCGGGCTACCAAGTAGCACTGATGGCACCAACCGAATTGCTTGCGGAGCAGCACCTGCGGAATTTTAGTGACTGGTTCGTGCCACTGGGCATTGAGCTCACGTGGCTAAGCGGTAAAGTCAAAGGAAAACAACGCAGCGCAACCTTGGACAATATCGCTACGGGGCAAGCACGTCTCGTCGTAGGCACCCATGCGCTGTTTCAAGATGCCGTTATTTTTCATCGATTAGCCCTTGTGATCATCGATGAGCAACACCGATTTGGTGTCCATCAACGCCTAGCATTGACACAGAAGGGCGAAGATCAGGGTATGCCGCATCAGCTCGTGTTAACCGCGACGCCGATACCCAGAACATTATCGATGCTGGCTTATGCAGACTTAGACTGCTCAATCATCGATGAGTTACCGCCGGGACGAACACCGGTCACTACCTCGTTAGTCGACAATCAACGGCGCTCTGATGTGATTGACCGAGTGGGTAATGCATGTCGCGAAGGCCGCCAAGCCTATTGGGTATGTACCATTATTGAAGAATCGGAGGCGTTAGATGCACGCCCCGCAGAAACCACGGCAGAAATGCTCAAAGAGCAGCTCCCCGATGTTTCGATTGGCCTCATTCATGGCCGATTGAGCAGCGCTGAGAAGGAAGCCGTTATGGGAGCTTTTAAAGCGGGCGATATCGCCTTGCTAGTGGCCACAACCGTTATTGAGGTAGGCGTAGATGTTCCCAACGCCAGTCTCATGATCATCGAAAACCCTGAACGCTTAGGATTAGCACAGCTTCATCAGTTGCGCGGTCGAGTGGGCAGAGGTGCAACAGCCAGTTTCTGTGTCCTGTTGTATCAGACACCACTCAGCCAAAACGGCAAGCTGCGTTTAAACGTGATGCGCGAGAGCAACGATGGCTTTTTTATCGCAGAAGAGGACCTGCGGCTTCGGGGCCCCGGGGAGCTATTAGGAACGCGCCAAACAGGGCTCATGACGTTCCGAGTAGCACAACTACCTGAACATGAAGACCTTCTCGAAGAGGTCTCACACTTAGCGGAACGTATTGAGCGGCTCTACCCAAAGAATGCGCAGCGATTAATGGATCGATGGACTGGTGAGAGACGCGCCTTTGCTCGAGTGTGAGACTAATCGTTCATAACCCTCGGAAGCCGCCGCTAGTCACGCTACACTGTACTCCCAACTAGAAGAGATCTCCTTGATATGGTGTTACCACACACCGCCAGCGAACAAACATCACCCTCTAAGCTGCTTGGCCTTTGGGAGATTATGCGGTTCGATAAACCCATCGGCACATTTCTACTGGCAGCACCCACCGCTTGGGCGCTTCTTATTGCTAATGACGGATGGCCTAGCTGGCAGTTGACGCTGATTTTTGGCTTTGGCGTCATTGTTATGCGCGCCGCCGGTTGTACGGCAAATGATCTAGCAGATCGCAATTTCGATGGTTTTGTCGAGCGAACCCGTGCCCGGCCCCTGGTCACAGGTGCGATCAGTGTCGCCGAAGCGCTCGCCTTATTGTTTGTTTTACTGCTGACTGCATTGGGGCTGGTGCTTTTAACCAACGCACTAACAATAAAACTCTCGTTTGTAGGCGCACTTCTCGCCGTCACTTATCCCTTCATGAAGCGCGTGACATATCTGCCACAGTTCGTACTCGGCGCCGCGTTTTCCTGGGCAATACCCATGGCCTTTGCAGCCAGTACAGGCGAATTACCGGCAGGGCTTTGGTGGCTATTTGTTGCCAACTTATTGTGGACTGTGGTCTATGACACGCAGTACGCCATGGTCGATCGCGAAGATGACCTACAGGTAGGCATTAAATCTACTGCCATCTTGTTTGGCGAGTTAGATCGCCGCATCATCGCTCTTATGCAAGTCGCGTCAATTGGCTGCTTTGTCGCATGCGGACAAGCCTTTGCACTCGATACTCCCTACTACCTCGCCATATCAGGTGTCGCTGCCATGTTTATCTGGCACCAATGGCTGATCAAAGATCGCGCTCCCGATGCATGTTTTGTCGCTTTTAATCAAAGTAAATGGATTGGCGTCATCGTGCTCGCGGGGCTAGTGGCACAGTTCACATTGTTTAGCGCATGAGTCGCTAAACATTGACCCCATTATAGAGGCGACCTTGGGACAACTACAGCTCGATATCCATACGTCAATAAGTGACATTGATGAAGCTGACTGGGACGGCTGGTTTGGTAAGGATTATCCCTTTCTGCGCTGGCGTTTCCTACAGGGCTTAGAAGCCGCGGCATGCACCAACGAGGAAACTGGTTGGCGGCCTTTTCACTTAATTCTCAAAGAGTCAGATACCGTCATTGCAGTAGCTCCGGCCTTCCTCAAGGGGCACTCCTACGGTGAATACGTATTCGATTGGGCATGGGCTGATGCGTGGCAGCGCTCGGGAAGAGACTATTACCCCAAGCTTGTGACTGCAGCCCCCTTCACACCCGCAACCGGGCCTCGCCTCTATCTCAGCAGCAGTTCAGATAAACCCCTCAGCAAGCTCGCTACCGCAGTCACGGGCCTGTGCGAGGAGCAGGGGATTTCAGGCTGGCATCTGCTATTTGATGACGAATCTCTTGCTCAGGCACTCAGCAATGAAGGTTTTGAACGGCGCCAGACGTGTCAGTTTCACTGGTTTAATCGGGACTACACAAGTTTTGACGATTTTCTTGAAGCGTTTAGCAGTCGTAAACGCAAGAATTTACGCAAGGAACGCCAGCAGGTGGCAGAGCAGGGTCTACGCTTAGAGACATTAGAAGGTGAAGCCATTTCATCCGAACTCTGGTCCTTCTTTCACCACTGCTATCAAATAACCTACGCTAAACGCAGCGGTCACAGTGGCTATCTCACACGGCAGTTTTTCACGGAAGTCTGCCCACAGCTCGCTGAGCACACGGTGATGGTAGTTGCATACACCGGTGATCAACCTGTGGCTGCTGCACTGTACTTTCGCAGTAGCGACACGTTATACGGGCGCTATTGGGGATGCCTAAAAGAGTACGACTTCTTACATTTCGAAGCCTGCTATTACCGCGGTATCGAGTACTGCATTGATAAAGGTATCAAGCGCTTTGATCCTGGCGCCCAAGGCGAACACAAGATTCAGCGTGGCTTCGAGCCAACGCTTACGCACTCAAATCATTGGGTAGCAGAGCCTGGCTTTCGCGACGCTATTGGGAATTTTTGTCGGCAGGAGTGCGATCATGTCAAACAATACCAAAGCCAAGCACGCGAGCTGCTGCCCTTTAAAAGCAGTGACGGCTCACGCTGACGGTTGGGCGTCTCTTAAAAATACCCAATCCCTTGCAGTCGATTGCTCTGGGCAAAAGTAGTAACCCTCGCAAGTAAAATTTTTCAGGGCTTCGGGGTTGTTAAGGGCGTTATCGAGAATGTACCTGGCCATCAAGCCTCTCGCTTTTTTAGCGTAAAAGCTGATCACTTTGTATTTGTCATTTTTCAGATCTTTAAATACCGGAGTGATGATCTCGGCGTCTACTTTCCCTGATTTTACCGCCTTGAAATACTCGTTTGATGCCAAGTTAACTAGCACGGGTGTCTGGCTTTTCTTAAGGTCAGCATTGAGTGCCGCGGTAATTTCGTCACCCCAAAATTCGTAGAGATTCTTGCCTCCGCGATTGGCAAATTTAAGGCCCATCTCTAGGCGATAAGGCTGCATTAAGTCGAGCGGTCGCAAAAGGCCATACAGACCTGACAGAATTCTCACGTGTTTTTGAGCAAAGTTTAAAGCGTGAGTATCTAAAGAGTCCGCATCCAACCCCGTGTAAACATCGCCCCGAAAAGCGAGTACTGCTTGCTTGGCATTATCCAGAGAGAATTCTGGCTGCCAGTTCATGAATCGTTCATGATTGAGGTTAGCAATTGACTCGCTTACACCCATCAAGGAACGTATATCACTGGGTGACAGATTCCTCGCGTCTTCAACCAAAGCGGCAGACCTATCGAGGAATTGCGGTTGCGTTGCTTTGCGCGTCGCGGGCGGTGTTTCGTAATCAAGGGTTTTTGCGGGTGACAAAACGGTAAGCACAGTGCAACCTCTCTGCTATCTACTTGCTGGAAATGATAACCTGCCTGGCGCGTTATCAGTACCAAGCGTAGCGTTGATTGAGCATAAACTGTTCAAGTAGTCAGAATAATGACAGAAAAAGTAGGAGAAATGAGGTTGTCGGCCCATTTATCGATAGCACATAGCATTGATAAAAGTATTCAGAAGCTCTCGCAGGGGCTGTCGTGGCTACCTTTAGCAATGGCCGCGCTAACAGTTTTTGTAGTGGTCTTGCGCTACGGCTTTGGTCTTGGCGCGATTGGCGCACAAGAAGGCGTTGTTTACCTGCACAGTGCTCTATTCATGCTCGGGGCTTCGTGCACACTGCTGGCAGACGAGCACGTGCGCGTCGACGTTTTCTATCGCAATTTTTCTTTAAAAAGCAAAGCGTGGGTCAACGCCCTAGGCCACATAATGTTCACGCTGCCGCTGTGTACGCTGATTGTATTCTCAAGCTTAGGCTATGTGGGCGAATCTTGGTCAATCCGAGAGGTCTCTCCAGAGCCCGGGGGTATTCCCGCGGTTTACATACTTAAAACACTCATCCCTCTCATGGCTATGCTTCTCGCACTGCAGGCGGCGGCAGAAATTTTAAAGTCAGTGCACATACTCATTGAACAGGAACCCAACCGTGGTTGAAGGTCAGTTGGCGCTCGTATTATTCGCGGCCGTTTGTATCCTCTTAATGCTAGGTTTTCCTGTAGCTTTTACACTCGCGGGCACATCGCTCATTGCTGCGACGCTGGGCACTTTATCCGGCGTCTTTGACCCTAGCTATCTCAGCGCTTTACCCGGTCGAATTTTTGGCACTATGGGTAATGAAACATTAATCGCTGTGCCGCTGTTCATACTGATGGGTAATATCCTCGAGCGAGCACGCATTGCCGAAGACTTACTCAGCAACATGGCCAAATTATTCGGGAGGCGGCCAGGCGGACTCGGGGTGTCTGTAGTACTGGTAGGCGCACTATTGGCTGCGAGCACAGGTATTGTGGGCGCCACAGTGGTCACTATGGGACTACTATCACTGCCAACAATGCTGCGAGCGGGTTATAGCCCAGCACTAGCCAGCGGAACTATCGCAGCTACGGGCACCCTTGGCCAAATTATTCCGCCGTCCATTGCTCTGGTGCTGCTCGGCGACATTATTAGTAGCGCTTATCAACAAGCGCAGTTAAAGCTCGGGGTCATTAATACCGCGACTGTGTCAGTGGGCGACTTGTTTGTGGGCGCTCTCATCCCCGGCGGCCTACTCGTTGGCTTATACGTCATCTTCATTATGGGTAGTGCAACCCTGTTTCCAAAGCTTGCACCCCCCGCGCAGACTGAGAAGCTAGACATCAAGGCCTTGTTAAATGGCCTTATTCCACCGCTGCTCCTTATTGCCCTTGTGCTTGGGTCTATATTAGTTGGCGCTGCGACTCCAACCGAAGCGGCAGGCGTTGGCGCTATAGGGGCACTGCTGCTCGCAGTTTCTAGGGGCGAGATGAACATAGGCCGATTACGCGAAATCGGGCTGGCAACGCTACGTATCACCAGTATGGTTTTTATGATTTTAATTGGCGCAGCGGTGTTTTCGCTCGTATTTAGAGGTTTCGGTGGTGATCATTTTATCGAGTCCTTTTTCCAGGACCGGGTAGGGCATCCCGAACTAGCTCTTCTCATTGTTATGGTTGTGATTTTCCTTCTAGGCTTCATTCTCGATTTTATTGAGATCACGTTTGTCGTGGTACCCATTGTTGGCCCAATACTGCTGGCAATGGGATTTGACCCCATTTGGCTAGGCATTATGATTGCGATCAACTTACAGACATCATTCCTAACGCCGCCCTTTGGGTTTGCACTTTTCTATTTGCGCGGGGTTGCACCTGAATCAGTTCAGACAACGGCCATCTATAAAGGCGTCATACCTTTTATTATTATCCAGCTACTGCTACTTGGAGCGCTCTGGCAATGGCCAATGCTTATCACTTGGTTACCCAGCGTGATGTGAAAACGACTGTTATTGCCACCACCGACGCGGCTGTTGACATCCACCGACGCGGTTTTAGCGTAATTGCCCAACCCTATTTCAGTGATTCAGAGGCCACATGAACGATATCGATGCTAATCCAACTCCCCAAGGCGAACTCTCACTCCAACAAGTGGCAATGCCTGGGGATACCAATCCGCACGGTGATGTTTTCGGCGGCTGGCTCTTATCTCAAATGGATCTAGCGGGTTACGTCACGGCATGTGAAGTGGCTGGCGGTCGTGTGGCAACAGTTGCTGTTGAAAGCATGTCATTCTTAACACCTGTTCACGTAGGTGCGGTTGTTTCCTGCTACAGCGACATATTGGAAGTCGGGCGAAGCTCAGTGCGCATTATGGTCGAGGTATGGATCAATTCGAGACACGACGGTGAGCCAATCAAGGTCACCGAGGGTACGTTCATTTATGTGGCTATCGACCCTGATAAACGAACTCGACAAATTCAGCATTAATCAGCGTCAAGGCGATGTGTTGAGCACTGGCGGCAGGACTTTATCGCGGGCATTCAGATAAGCGCGCTCTGAAATTTCGTGGTACGCACGAACGTCAGCGGCAAATGATGCGTAAGAAGCGGCAATTTTACCCGCTATAGGATCACTATTCGCCAACGCTTCTAGCGCTATTTTAGAGTTGTCATAAAGCACCTGGAGAACATCATCGGGCAGCTTCCGAAGCTGCGTCCCATCGGCCAGTAGACTTTGCAAAGACTCGTTATTGCGCGCCGTAAATTCGTCAAGCATATCTTGGTTAGCGGCTCGCGTTGCGTAAGTCACAATAGCCTTCAAATCCTCGGGAAGTTGGCCCATCGCGCGCTCGTTAACAATAAATTCAAGCATAGCACCCGGCTCATGCCAGCCGGGATAGTAGTAATAGTCCGCCACTTGATTAAGCCCTAAGGTACGATCATTGTAGGGGCCAACCCACTCAACTGCATCGATCACGCCTGTTTGCATAGAGGTATACACTTCTCCGCCGGCAATCCGCACAGCGGTTCCACCTGAGGCATTAAAGACCTCTCCGGCAAGGCCGGGAATGCGCATTTTCAAGCCTTTTAAATCTGCAGCCGTTTTAAGTTCGCGGTTAAACCACCCCGCCATTTGAACACCTGTACTGCCCCCCGCAAAAGGCACCACACCAAAGGGTGCATAGAGTTCACGCCAGAGCTCTAAACCGCCACCGTAATGCAGCCAGCCATTCATCTCTTGCGCGGTCATACCAAAAGGCACTGCCGTATAGAACACGGCTGCCGGGATTTTTCCTTTCCAGTAGTACGATGCACCATGACCCACCTCAGCAACACCTTGAGATACTGCGTCAAACACCTCAAATGCCGGGACAATCTCACCCGCACCATACACAGTCACTTTGAGACGCCCACCACTCATATCTGTCACATAGCGCGCAAAATTTTCTCCCGCGCTCCCAAGGCCGGGTAAATTTTTAGGCCACGTAGTTACAAGCTTCCATTCAAATTGCTGGTTGGAGCGGTCCGCACCTTCGACTCCAACCCCTGATGTTATCGTTTGAGCACGATCAGTCGCCCAAAGCCCTGTCACCAAAGTCAGTAACGCCACAAGAAGTAAAGTGATGACCGGAAGCAAACGTCGCTCAAACATGGTTATTACTCATAAGGTTTGTAGATTTGCGTACTGAAGAACAAGCCACTTGCTACCTTCGGCAAAGCTGACTTCAACGCGCGCATTTGCGCCGCGCCCCTCAAAGTTAGTTACCACGCCCTCACCAAAAACCTGATGCATTACGCTTTGGCCAAGGCTGATACCGCTCTCGGCATGTGCGGCGCTGGTAGAGGGCCCAAGAGACGACAGCGGACGAGTAACGGTGTTTCCTAATCGCACTTCGTTAATCAACTCTTTAGGTATTTCTCGGATAAACCGCGAAGGCGTATTGTAGTTCTCGCTGCCATAAAGCCTACGGCTCTCCGCATAAGTAATTACTAACTTCTGCATGGCACGAGTGATTCCTACATAACACAGCCGACGCTCTTCCTCGAGACGGCCAGGCTCATCGAGAGACATACGGTGTGGAAACAGGTTTTCTTCCATACCGGCAAGAAACACGAGTGGAAACTCAAGTCCTTTAGCCGAGTGTAGCGTCATTAATTGAATGCTGTCCTCGTGGGGATCAGCCTGAGCATCCCCGGCGTCTAAGGCGGCGCCATCTAAAAACTGCTGCAGCGGTGACATATCTGGATCCTCAGCAACAAATGATTTCGCCGCTGACACCAATTCCTCTAAGTTCTCGACGCGCGCCTGGCCTCGTTCGCCTTTTTCTGCGCGGTGGTAATTGAGTAAGCCGGATTGGTGAATAACGTGTTCCGTGAGCTCCTCGAGTGGCAGCTCCAATGTCGTGGAGTCCATCTCATTAATAAGCGCTTGGAAACCTGCCAATGCCGTTAACGCTCGCGCAGCAAACAGTTTTTCATCGCGAGCGACGTCGATTGCCGCCCACAAGGGTAGTCCTCTGTTACGCGCTAAATCACGAAGGTTTTCAACGGTTTTATTGCCGATGCCCCGAGGCGGCACGTTAAGTACACGCTCCAGCGCCATATCATCGGCTCGAGAAAGCAATAGGCGCATGTACGACAGCGCGTTGCGAATTTCGAGTCGCTCATAAAAGCGCTGACCGCCGTAAATACGATAGGGTATCTGCGCCCTAATCAGCGCTTCTTCTAGGACTCGGGACTGGGCATTGGACCGGTATAAAATAGCGCTGGAGCGCCGAGGGTGGCCGTCGTTAATCCAAGCCTCGGCGCGCTCAACAATAAAACGCGCCTCATCTTGCTCATTAAAGCCCGCATAAAGACTGATCAGCTCACCTTGGTCACCGTCAGTCCATAAATCTTTACCGAGCCGACCAAAGTTGTTCGCGATCAATCCGTTAGCGGCGCTCAAAATTGTTTGGGTAGAACGATAATTTTGCTCTAGTCGGACAGTGTCGACCGTAGGAAAATCGTCGCTGAAACGCTGAATATTTTCAATTTTTGCACCACGCCAACCGTAGATTGACTGGTCGTCATCACCAACGGCAATGACTGGAATCGCCTGTCCAGCGAGCACGCGTAGCCAAGCGTACTGGATGGTGTTGGTGTCTTGAAACTCGTCGACCAAAATGGTCTTAAAGCGTTGCTGGTAATGCTCAAGTGTTTCCGGTGAGTGCAGCCACAGCTCATGCGCCCTAAGGAGCAACTCAGCAAAATCAACGAGACCACCACGGTCACAGGCTTGTTCATAGGCAGCATAAATGCCCAGCATAGTTTTGGCGTGTAAATCGCCGTAAGGTGGCTCGATGTGCTTCGACCTGAGGCCCTCGTCTTTTTGTCCGTTGATGTACCACTGCGCCTGTTTAGGGGGCCAACGCGATTCGTCAAGATTAAGCTCACGACAAACTCGCTTCACCAGACGAAGCTGGTCATCACTGTCTAAAATCTGAAAATTCTGCGGTAACTTCGCCTCACGCCAATGTGCTTTCAAAAGGCGGTGAGCGAGACCATGGAACGTGCCCACCCACATGCCGTGTGTTGGCATGTGGAGCACTTCTTCTATGCGCCCGCGCATTTCTCTCGCCGCCTTATTGGTAAACGTCACCGCCAACAGCGCTTGAGGAGAAACCTGCTCGGCACGAATTAACCAGGCAATCCGGTGAACGAGCACGCGGGTTTTACCCGAGCCTGCGCCGGCAAGCACCAATAAATTACCCGGCTCAGCTGCTACCGCGAGCCGTTGGGCATCATTTAAGTCGTTGAGAATATCAGAAACATCCATGTGCAAAGTCTACCGGAAAATAAGTCCCGAGCAGTCATGCAATTCAGCATTTTCTGCCATTCATACGTTAGATCAATAGCGAATGGGATAACTGACTTATAGATTCTGGTACGCTCTCGCATACGGCTGAAATTTAAGGACAGCGCGAACCATGACCGATCAGGATGACAACGACAAACGACGCATAATGACACCGCCGGCAGAGTGGGGTGGCAGCACCGATAAAGAGGTGGAAGATTGGTCCGAAGCGGCGACACCGCCTGACTCAAACAACGCTGAAGAAGATCCGTATTCAGAAGCCACCGTCGATTCGCAAAGCGCAGAGGCCATACTCGTCGACCATCAGGCGGCGGCGCAACAACCCAAAGCAAAACTACCCGTTTGGACGACTGTAGCGATGGGCGCTGCATTGGTACTGCTCGTTGTGGGTGGCTGGGGCGCTATTAGTGAACGATCGAAGCTGACGAACACTGTTGCACAGCTAGAGAATGCGCTGGCTGCTAAGTCTCGCCAAGGTGATATGACGGCAGAAGAAGAGCAGATATTGCAAAGCGACAATCAATCGTTACGACTACAACTCGAAAGCCTACGCGAACAATACGGTGCGGTAGCCCGTGAAATTGAGCTGCTACAACGCTCCGTCAACGCGCAAATAGAGCAACCCACACCCGAAGAGTCAACCGCCGAGGGAACAAGCGCCGCGCCGGCACCATCGTCCAATGGCGATGGGAACTGGTTTGTGAATGTGGCAGCCTATTCAAAGCAGGCTATGGCAGAAAAGTGGGCGAGTAAAATTAGCAGCGATGCTTCAAAGGTCGTTGTTAGTGCTGTTGAGGTTAATGGTAAGGCACTTTATCGTTTGAGGATTGTGGGTATAGCCTCTCGGCAAGATGCCACGCGACTTGCTGGCGAGCTCGAGAAGACGTACGGCATTGGCCCTTTATGGGTAGGAACAGAAGAACTAACGGCGACATTCACCAAAAAGACGGCAGCACAAACATCGCCGGCTTTTTTAGAGGAAGGGGTTGATGACAGCGAAAATTCGCAGGTAGATAAAGCCATTAGCAACACGCCCGACACGCAAGTAGTGGCGCAAAGCAGTAAATCTGGGGAAGGGTGGTTCATTTACGTAGACACTTACCCAACGGGTGGGGCGGCAGACGCAAGGGCGCGCACGATAAATAACGCCGGATTCAACGCAAAGGTCTCGGTAGAATATCGCTCCGGTGAATTATTTTACCGAGTTCACGTTGTCGGTATAACCAGCCAAGCAGAAGGCGAGCGTATTGCTGAAGAACTATCATCGCTGGGTGATATGCCAAATCTTCAACTTAGGAAATACTAGACAGCAAACACTGGACACACAGCACTTAATAACAACACAGCACTTAATAACAACACACCTACCGATAAGGAAAACGTATGAAAAACTCTGTAAAAGCCCTTCTCCTCGCTGCTGCGTTTACATCGACTGGCGCACTTGCTGACGAATGTAATCTTGGCGATATGCCGACACTACCTAGCGGTGCCACCGCCTCAATGGAGGAAATGGTAGCAGGACAGCAGGCAGTAAAAGCGTTTCAAACCGAGGCCCAAACGTATCGTTCGTGCCTTGATGAAGAGATGAATACAATCAGAGAGGCCGCGGATGACGGCGATAAAACGTCGGCAGAAGCCTTCAAGACGCTCACGGACGCCTATAACGCCTCCGTAGCAGCTGAAGAAGAGATGGCAAACGAATTTAATGCGCAAATTCGCGAATATAAAGCGGCGAATCCTAGCTAAGCACTGCGACGTTAGGTTGTCCCCGGCACTGAGGTGTCGCGGGCAACCTGCTACGCACTGATCGCTGTCATTGAAGACACTGCCTTTCAGTCGGCATCTACTTTGACTAAATTCTTACCAATGGTCGCGCCTTTCATCATTTCACTGTAGGCCCACCCCGCGTTCGGCAGCCCTTCGGTAATATTCTCCAAGATCTTGAGTTCACCTTGCTCGAGCCACGCGTGCAGTTGATCCATCGCCGCAGGCACTTGATCCATATAGCTGTAGAGCAAAAATCCTCGCAGCGTCAGCTCTTTCTCAACTAATTTCCACATATTGTAAATAGGCGTTGGGTTATCCTGGTTGTTGTAATCACTAATCATGCCGCATCCAATCACACGGCCAAAGGTGTTCATACACGTCAAGACGGCATCCAGCGTCCGCCCTCCCACATTATCAAAGTAAACGTCTACGCCCTCGGGACAGGCTGCAGAAATTGCCGCACCTAAATCATCACAGTGTTTATAGTTAACCGCAGCGTCTGCGCCTAACTCCTCAGTAATCAATCGCGCCTTGTCTTCCGAGCCGACGATTCCCACGACTCGACAGCCTCTCAGCTTGGCGATCTGACACGCCATTGACCCTGTAGCTCCAGCAGCCGCGCTAATCACTACGGTGTCGCCCGCCTGAATCTTACCGATTTCATGTAACCCAACGTATGCAGTGTGGCCTGAACCTCCTAAACCACCCGAGTAATAAGAGAGTGGAATGCCGTCTTTGGGCTGGAGCTTTGAAAGAAGAACCGTGTTGGCATCGCTTAAGGAGTAATCCTCCCAATGGTGTAGACCAAAGATGATCTCGCCGGGCTCAAAACCTTCGACATTGGATTCCACAACTCGCGCCACAGACGGACCCCGAATTGCACCACCCAATGGGATAGGCTCGAAATAATTAGCCTTACCATCTAACCAACCGCGGATAGCGGCTTCAAGAGAAAAATACAAATTGCGAACCAGCATCTCGCCTGGGCCTGGCTTAGGAACATCGGCCTCAACCATCTCAAAGTCGGACGGTAACGGGATACCGTGAGGATGAGATTTCAATACCATTTGCCGGTTAATCATTCATATCTCCCATGAACGTACGCTTAATTTACAGGTGGATTTTGAGGCACTGCGGGAATTGCTGGGTCAGGCGTCAACCACTCCGGCGCAGAAGACGCCCAGCAAGTGAGGTCAACAGTGAGCCATTCGGAACTATCCATGGTGCCTGCCTTGATAAACACGTGACCGGGGATTTCGTCTACAAACGTGAATAATTGACTGCCGCAGTTCGCACAAAAACCCCGATTTACATGTGAACCATCGGTGCCCAAGCTTGAAAAGGTTTTATAGTCGCCTCGAATACTCACACCGGACTCTGGAAACATAACCACTGTCGCCTTACCCGAACCCGTCACTCGCTGACAATCTTTACAGTGACAATGCAGTGCGGTCACTGCCGCGGATTCATCGCAGGTATAACGTAGCTCGCCGCACAGGCATCCACCTTCTGTCATGAGCTTTTCCTCCGATTAAACGGCAACCACTGTTTTGCCAAAGTTACGACCGGCAAATAAACCCGCAAACCCTTTGCCAACATTTTCGATGCCATCTAAACGGTATTCAGGTGTTTGAATCACGCCTTCACGCAGCCATTGAGACAACTGATTACGAGCTTCTTCATAACGATCATGTCTGAAGTGGGTCATGAATCCCTCGACCTTTAACTCTTTCGTGATAATGTCAAACAAGTTATTAGGGCCGTAAGGCGTCACCCCATAACCCGATACCGCACCACACAATACCATTCGTCCCTTGTGGTTCATTGCTGAAATAGCCGCTTCAAGGATTCGCCCACCAACGTTATCAAAGAATACATCTACGCCCTCTGGGCAGGCGTGCTTTATGGCGCGTTCAAGGGACTCAGCGCCATCCCGCACCACGGCGGCGTCGTAGCCTAGCGCCTGACAAATCCAATCGGCCTTTTCTTGTGAACCGACGATACCCACAACTCGAGACCCTGAGCGTTTCGCGATCTGCCCGGCAATGGATCCTACGGCGCCCCCCGCACCACTAATAAGCACACAGTCATTTGCCGTGGGCTTACCGATATCGGTCAGACCAAAGTACGCTGACATCCCAGTGTCACCCAAGACACCCAAGTAGGCACTTGGAGTAAATTCAAGTGTGTTTGGCAGCCTAGCAATGAAATCGGTTCCATCACTGAAGGAATGGGTCTGCCAAGCAAAACGCGCCATCATCAGTGTGCCAGGGCTGTAATCCGGATGCTGTGACTCGATAACCTCACCCAGTACGAGGCCCATAACCGGCTCATTGAGTGCCATCGCAGGTAAAACCTCATCACCCGAATCCTCATTCATCCAGTTACGAAAACCCGCATCCAATGAAATAAAATGATTCTTAGTCAAGAAAGTGCCCTCGGTAACAAGGGGGAGAGGGGTCTCGACGACTTTAAAATCAGTCTCAAGTGGGTTTCCCTCGGGCCGACGAGCCAGCACAACGGATTGCATCATTTCTGTTTCCTCCTATTAAATCGTAACGACGCCGACCATGAGCCGTTTCCTCAGTTAAAGCCAGGGGTTACCTGAACGTTTTAGTTCAGAATGACAAGTCACCGGTATAAAAAAGCCACCCGAAGGTGGCTTTCTAATGCTTACTTGCCCTTAAAACTCGTAACCAACGGTGATACCAAATTGTTGACGGGGAGCGAGTTCCGCCCATGTAAACGAACCAGTGGTATAGCGACGCTGAACTCGGTTACCGTCTTCGAGCACATCCGTACCATAAACCATGAACTTCCATGTTCCGCTGTCAGTGTCGAGCAAGTAGGTTGCCGATAAATCGAGGGATTCCCAGGATTCAATGGTTACCTGTGGGAAAGTGGCTGGATCATAAATGGCCCAAGGCGTTTGCGTATACACCTCATCTTGATAGCTGAAGTTACCGGTAAGTATTAGCTCTCCGCCCATAACGTTAGAAATGTGCTCGGCACCTACACTTGCGGTCAGCTCAGGAGCATACAACAACTGGGCCTTATCAGAGATATCTTGGCCCGCGTAATTATAGGTATCGAATTCACCATCGAGGGTTCCGATAGCCGCGCGCAGCGTCAGACCAGTGGTCGGCTTCCAGACGCCTTCAAATTCAACGCCCGACAAGCTGACTTCACCTGCGTTCTGAATAAATGAACACGTAATGCCTGCAGCGTCCTCAGCGGCACCACCCTTACCACACTCAGGGAAGCTCGCTGGCGTAATAACCGGCAATTGCATGTCGGTATAATCACTGTTGAAGAACGTTAGATTTAACTGTGTATTCTCGGTTGGGTTGCTTCGCAAGCCAAGCTCGAAACTTTCAACTTCTTCAGAATCGTAGGGCTCCAACTCTGCAGCAACTGAGCCACGGTTAAAGAAACCGCCGCTTCGGAAGCCGGTTGAGAAAGAGGCATAAACCATACCTGCAGAAAAGTCGCGCTTTAACACTGCTCGATAGGTCAAGTTTTCGTCCGAGAAAGAAGGCGTACCGCTATTTAGCAGCACGTCCGGACTGGTGTTGCCTGCGAGTCGATCGGCATCACCCACCACGGCAGGCCAGGAGAAAGACTGCATATCCTTGTCTTCTTCGGTATAGCGCGCACCCAGTGTAAATGACCATAGCTCGCTGAAGTCATAGGTCACTTCACCGTATATGGCTTTGGCTTCCGCATCGTGGTTAACCGTAAACGGTTGAATGGGGCCTGACGTGATAAAGGACTCCGCCTTCATATAATACAGACCAGCCACATAGTTCAGTGGGCCGGCGTTGTCTGAGCTGAGCTGCAATTCATGTGACGTTTGCTTGAAGGTCTGATCGCGATTTACTGGAAAGAACACGGTGGCAGAACCCCAAGACGCTTCCTTCACCTCTTCATCGTAATCCATAATACCCATGGTGTACTTAATTTGGTGGTTGTCCAAATTATGGGTAATGTTCAGCGTTGTGTTATTCCCCTCCATGTAAGCCGTTAGGGGCAACAGCTGCGGCGATGTTTTCCAGTCATTCGCCTTAGATGCCTCGTAGCCTGTCAGCGCTTCCGGAAACGGCTGCACCATCAAGTTATCTGGGGCTGTCGTCTTATGATCGTAATCGTCAAAAGTCAGCTGCGCGGACGTGTTGTCGGTAAAGTCGTATCGCAGAGTAATAGACGCCGTCTCTGAATCACGGAAAGGACGACGATCATTTAATGTGGTGTTAAATACGTGCGAATCGGACTCGATCTTTTTCAAGGCTACTTTTATACCGCCGCGCTCACCCAGCGGCGTATTAATAATGGCCGATAAATCAGTCATGTCCTGATCGCCAACAGTAGCTTGCAGCTTCATTCCCCACTCACCCGTGGGCTTGGTTCGGGTGACATTAATCACACCGCCAATGGTATTTCGGCCAAAGAGCGTACCCTGGGGGCCTCGCAATATTTCAACGGACTCGACATCCTGAAGATCAAAGACTGCACCCGTGTTTGACGCCAGGAATACTCCGTCTATGGCGACACCAACTGTTGGCTCGAGTGACTTCTCAATGTCGTCAAAACCAATACCACGGATTGTCGCACTAAGAGACTCGGAGCCAATGTAAGTTTGGTGCAGCTCAACGTTTGGAGCCAGCTTATCCAGGTCAGTTGTTCGCTGAATGCTGCCACGCTCAAGTTGCATGGGCGTCAGCGCTGTCACTGCCACGGGGACGTCTTGAATAGATTCTTGACGCTTTCGCGCCATAACCAAAACTTCTTCCAGTGTATTTGTGGCGCCATCGTCCTGGGCAAGCGCAGGTACCGTCATAACACTGCCGGCCAGCAGTGCAACGGCAAGACTTAGCGTCGTTGGCTTTAACATGGCGGCAGAACTATTAGCTCGGAGGGAGGTTTTCATA
>DAIRTN010000001.1:150238-157332 GCA_036803865.1 Luminiphilus sp. | reverse complement strand
GCGGGTGTAGCTCAGTTGGTAGAGCGCGACCTTGCCAAGGTCGAGGTCACGAGTTCGAACCTCGTTACCCGCTCCATATATGGCTCATACGGTGATAATGTCCTTCACCCTAAGAGCAACTAAGACGCCGTTTAGTGTGAGAGTACTAGCGGCGTTTTTTTTAACCCAAACTCACCCCAACCTTCACTCCAACGCTGTTATACGTCGGCTCTCGTAGCGTCTCGTTACTCGATCGCCGATTTGCGCTACTGCCCTGCCATTCTCAAGAACTTAGCGTGCGGTTGCGGTTAGAATCACATTTTAAAGTTCGAAAGGCCTCAGCTCTGCAAGTAAGGCCTCCGATAACTGCTTCAAGCGCTTGTTGAGCCGCCCGGGAGAATCAATCCGATTTTTTGGTTCATTACTGGCATTCCGTGGCAGCCTACTGCAATCTATGGAGTACTGGGTTTAAGTTAGAGGGATGCGATCCATGCGGCGATTTATTGATCTGTCGATCTACTTAGAAAACGATGTGATTAGCGATCCACCGATGATGAAGCCGAACATTGATTACGTGCGGCATGATGAAGGTGCAGAGCAGGTGGCCATGTTTTTCCCCGGCGTTGCTAAAGAGGATTTACCCGATGGCGAAGGCTGGGCTATGGAGTTTGTCCAGCTGTCGACGCATAACGGTACCCACCTCGATGCGCCATATCACTTTCACAGCACCATGAACCAATCCTCAGGCGAAAAAGAGCGCTCGATTACTATTGATGAAGTGCCACTAGACTGGTGTTTTCAGCCGGGTGTAAAACTCGATTTTCGCGATATGGCCGACGGCTACGTGGTGACTGCCGCTGATGTTGAAGCCGAGCTCGCCCGAATTGGACATACTTTAAGCCCAATGGAGATCGTTGTAGTAAATACCCGTGCAGGTCAGCGCTACGGCGCTCCTGACTACGTTGATTCTGGTGCGGGCATGGGCTATGACGCAACGATGTATTTACTGGAACGAGGTATCCGAGTGACTGGAACGGATGCTTGGAGCTGGGATGCACCTTTTTCGCATACCCTTGAAAAGTACAACGAGAGCGGCGATGCAAGTTTGATTTGGGAGGGGCATAAAGCGGGTCGCGACATTGGCTATTGTCATCTTGAGAAGTTGCATAACTTAGAAGCGTTACCCGCAACCGGCTTTACTATTAGCTGTTTTCCGCACAAAATTCGTGGCGCATCAGCAGGGTGGACACGCGCTGTCGCGATTATCGACGAATAATCGAGCACGAGCGCATTTCATTGCAGAAGACTGTACCAGCATGGCCACCTCATCGAATACGTAATAGTGAAGACGCAACGTGTTTTGTCACACTTGCGATCTGTTTTCTTTAGCTCTTTTCTTCTGAATCAAGTTTGATCGACAAACTGTTAATACAGTAGCGCAGCCCCGTATCGGTCGGGCCATCGGGAAATACGTGACCTAAGTGCCCACCGCATTTTCGGCAGGTAACCTCGGTTCTGATCATCCCGTGACTTGTGTCGCGAATCTCTTCCAGCGCGGTGTTTTCCATGGGGCGATCGAAACTGGGCCAGCCACACCCCGCGTCAAATTTTTTGTCGGACTCAAATAGAGGTTCGCCGCAAGCGCGACAACGGTAAATACCGGCGTCATCACAGTTCCAATACTCTCCAGTGAATGCCCGCTCCGTCCCCTTTTCTCTTAGAACATGAAACTCGTCGCTCGATAACTTGTCTTTCCAATAACTGTTGTCACGCATATCGTCTGACATTTGGTCAATCCTCTTTGGTAACTGTCGTAATAGGTATGATGCCCATTGCCTGACAAATGGGCCTTACCGCTGACTGCGCGGGAGTGAGCAGAACTTCGGATCCCGCAAGCTCAGTACGGAGTATGTAATCGCGTCGAAGCCTGTCGAAAGCACCTTGCTCAACATCACCTCGAAGAGTCCCGTTTGCACACGTTTTAGCACACGCTCTCAACGCTGCATCGTCTCTTTCAAGCCCACAATTATCAATCAACATCTCAGTAAGCCAACTAGCGGGCTGCTCGCTCGACACTGGGTGCAAGCGATGCTTGTGCCCTGAGGCTCCCCTGTCGGGTAAATCGAGCCCGGGTAGATTGAGCGCGCTCACGAGCTCCTTCATTAGAAAATCTGTCGCATTATTTTTTGCTTGTTCAGAATAACCCGCAATATGCGGCGTACCTAAACGTACGTTGTTAAGCAACTGCTGGGCAATAAACGGCTCGTCTGGCCACGTATCTAAAACGAGCTGCCAGCCGTGGTCCCGGAGCCTTAAGCAGTCCGAGGAATTCAATAACGGCCCGCGGGCGGCATTGATAAGTAAACCATCAGCAACGACGGGCAAGGTCGACAGCAAGCCCAGCAAGTCGCGGCTTGGCCAAGGCGGATTATCGTGGAGGGCGGCATGAAGCGAGACGATGGAGCAAGTAAAAATATCATCTAAGGAATCGCTTTTAATCGGCTCGGGCACGTCGGTCCATGGATCAAATACCAATACGCGGGCTCCAAGCGCGAGCAACTTCTGAGTGATAGTTTTGCCAACGTGACCATAGCCGACGATACCTACTGTCGCGCCATTCACGAGCGAGTCGATACTGCCTACATGCGCTATGCACGTTAATACATACTCCGCGACAGCATTGGCGTTCATACCGGGCGCCGCAGAAAAGGCTACCCCTAAGTTCTCAAGTGCTTGCTCATCAATATGATCAGTCCCGGCTGTCGCAGTACCGACAAATTTTACAGCTGAACCGCTCAGTAATTCTTCATTAACGCGCGTCACTGATCTAACGAGCAACGCGTCGGCCTGTATGACGTCCTGAAGGCAAATCTCCCTTCCAGGTTTTCTCACCAAGGTCGATGCATAGCTCTCTAACATCGGTGTAATGGCCAGATTCTCATCGCAGACAATATGAAGCGTCATACGCCGTTAGTCTTCGACATGCTTAGTGGGCGGTGCTGTAATCGCAGCCAATACCTCAATAAATCGAGACGCTCGCTCTGGCAAACCGCACTGCTCGTAGTGCTTGTAAGCGCGATCGAGTCGTGACCTAAAGGCACTGAGATCTTGCTCGGAAATGTCTAATGAAAGATTGTCGACACTCGGCGCAAATCGAATGCCGAGCGATTCACAAAAAAAACGTTCCAATGCCTGAGGTCTCGCTTCGACCGCAAAAAATGCTGCTTGTTCTTCAACGCTGCGGTCATCGGGGCTATACCAATAACCATAATCGGGGAGTAGTCGTCTCTGTGGTCCGGCATGACACCAATGGGCCACTTCATGCAGAGCACTGCGCACGTAGTCCGCACGAAAATGGATGGTAGCGGTATCGTGGCCACCACCCGCTGGACGAAAGAACGGCTCCTCTGCCCCGCCTTGAAGCCGTACCCCCTCGATAGAGAAGCAACGATTAAACGCGCGGACTACGTCATCTACATTGAGGTGTTCTTGCTGCGTCTTTATAACCATAAAAGTCAAACGCGCTTCTGTATCACGTACGTTAAACGCGCGTCTTCTCGATCAAAATGAAGTAGCTCATGACCTAGAAACTGGCAAAAATTCCTAACGTCACGCTCGGTCGATGGATCGGTTGCGACGAGCCGAACACACTCGCCACCCTGAATTTTACGCATCGCTGAGTGAAGCAACATAACGGGCTCAGGACATTTCAACCCGAGGGCGTCAATATCCTGAGCGATTTGCTCGTTAGCGCTCTGACAGCTCATTGACGATCAGCTCGCAGGTTTAACGAAGCGCAGTGTCATTCGATCGCTCTCGCCAATAGCGATGTATTGCTCGCGGTTTTTTTCTCCCTCTCGCAACACAGGTGGCAATGTCCACACACCACCTTCGTAGTCTTTAGTATCTCTAGGATTCGCGTTGATTTCACTTTTGGCATCCAGCTCAAAGCCCGCAAGCTCCGCAAATTCTATAACTTGTTGCTCGCTCACATAGGCGGATTTCTTCATATCTTCTACCGACGTACCTGGGATACCTCTGTGCTGAACAACGCCCAGAACACCGCCAGGCTTTAGCGCGTCATAGATGCTCGAAAAAAACAGCTCCACCTGATTCATACGCATCCATGAATGCACATTACGAAACGCCAGTGCTAAATCTACCGAGTCTGCTTGCGCTGGCATCATTGCGTTAGGGGGTTGCAACTCACTCACAATCACTTCGCCGTAAATTTGATCTTGAGAGCCCATTTTCTGCAGGAACCCCCCGAGAGAACGTCGCGAGTAACTGCCGCCATTGGCAGAATAATGCGCCGCGATCAGCGTGCCTTGCCCCTGCATCAATGGGGCGAGAACCTCGGTGTACCAACCGCCGCCGGGTGACACTTCCATGACGGTCATACCCGGCTCAAGTCCAAAAAACTCAAGTGTCTCGCGTGGGTGGCGCGCTTCATTGCGCTCGGCATTACCCTCAAGCCGGTGATCGCCCGTGAGCGCCTGTGACCAATCAAATTCGGCAGATGCGAGCGGTGCAATCAGTAAACCGGCCAGCAACGTAAAACTGGTTCTTAATGACATAGTGCCTCCTTAGTAGGCTTGTGTGCGCTTATGTGTGCGCTTGCGTGTGGGCAGAGTAGCGCCAACCAAGGTACTATAACGCCCATCAACCTAGGTGAGCGAGCGCAATGTCCTTTAACTACATAATAACTTTTATCGGGGACGATCGAACAGGCATCGTCGAGTCACTTGCAGGCGTTATTGACAGCCACGGCGGTAACTGGCTAGAAAGCCAGCTCAGCCAGTTAAAAGGAAAGTTTGCAGGCATTATTCTCATCGAGTTACCGATCGATTCCGCTGATGAACTCGAGAATGATCTCAAAGCCATGCCGGATGGCTCTTGGAGCGTCAGGGTAACGCCGGCGGGGGACTCTAGTTCGAGCACTGAGCAAGCCAATTTCCAGCTAGCGGTGATCGGCCCCGATCGCCCCGGCATCGTGCGCGAAATATCTAAGGCTCTCGCCGATTCCGGGATTAGCGTGGTGACGCTGGAGACACGTGTTTTGAATGCTGCGTTCACGGGTGAGGCTATGTTCCACGCCGACATCGACGTTCGTATGCCCGATTCCACGCCGCCTCGAGATCTGGAAGAACGTTTAGACACGATAGCTGAGGCCATGACCTTAGACATCGATATTCGCCAATGAGGCTACCTACGCTGTCGCCGCTTGCTCAACAGCACTCCGGGAACAACGGCAAGGACGATCAGGAACAGCACGCCGAGCGAAACCCAGCCTAGCGCCATCAATAAATTGATGGGCGGTACGCCGACTAGATCCACTGCTCCCCAAAAAAGCGCCGCACAGGCCCCGGCGCCTAGAAAGGCTGTGCGCAACTTTTTACGTGCGCGCTTATTCACTATTTAGGAGGCTCGCTCGGGATAATAGGCGTCTGCGAGTGAACGTCGGCGTTTTGGCCTCTGTGGCGCAGAGCGTGGTCAATTAAAACGAGCGCCAACATTGCCTCTGCGATAGGTACTGCACGAATTCCAACACAAGGATCATGCCGACCCGTGGTAACGACCTCTACAGAGCTGCCCGCCAAATCGACGCTTTCGCCCGGCAACCTGAGGCTTGAGGTGGGCTTGAGAGCAATACTTACGTCAATTGTCTGGCCACTAGAAATACCGCCAAGCACCCCTCCCGCGTTGTTACTCGTGAAGCCTTCGGGAGTCATCTCGTCGCGATGCTCTGAGCCATATTGCTCTACCGATGCGAACCCAGCACCGACCTCAACACCTTTCACCGCGTTGATGCCCATCATCGCATGCGCAATGTCTGCATCGAGCCGATCAAAAACAGGCTCACCCCAGCCCGGAGGAACACCTTCAGCGACGACACGAAGCCGTGCACCGATGGAATCCCCTTTTTTGTTCAATGCTTGCATAAAGTTTTCTAACTCTGGAACCAAAGCGACATCGCCACAAAAGAAGGGGTTTTCTTCCACTTGAGACCAGTCATGCTGTTGAGCAATTAACGGACCTATTTGTTGTAAATGCCCCCGCACAGAAATGCCCCATTTGTGGGCGAGCCATTTCTTTGCAACAGCACCCGCCGCAACGCGCATAGCCGTCTCTCGCGCTGAGGATCTACCCCCACCTCGATAATCGCGTAAACCATACTTTTGCTGATACGTGTAGTCAGCGTGGGCAGGACGAAACTGGTCTTTTATCTTGCCGTAGTCCTTAGATCGCTGATCCGTATTGCGGATGAGCAGGCCGATCGGGGTGCCAGTGGTTTTGCCTTCAAATACACCCGACAAAATTTCGACCTCATCACCCTCTCTTCGCTGCGTGGTATAGCGCGACTGCCCCGGTTTACGTCGGTCTAGGTCCCGCTGCAAGTCTTCCTCACAAATGGGCAACCCGGGGGGACAGCCGTCGATGATAGCGCCCAAACCTGGGCCATGACTTTCGCCAAACGTGGTGACAGTGAATAATTTTCCAAAGGTATTTCCGGACATTAGCTAGCGCCTCCTCGGGCGATTATACCGTCTAGGTGGGGCTGAGTGTGCTGCCAAATAAACTGTTTAGCTCAGATTTGCTGAGAACACACACGCCGTGGCCGCCACATTCAAACGAAAGCCATGTAAATGGGAAATCAGGATAGCTCTGCTCCAACGCAGGCCACGAATTGCCCACTTCGAGAAAGAGCACTCCACCATCAGTGAGTGACGATGCTGCCTGTCGCATCAGGGTGTGAACTAAATCGAGCCCATCACTACCCGCTGCAAGTGCCAACGATGGCTCATGGAGATACTCTTGGGGCAGAGCAGCCATATCGTCTGCATCGACATACGGTGGGTTCGCAAGAATAATGTCGGCAGTGTTCTCAGCAACAGAGGATAATAAGTCGGCTTGTTGCAAGGTCGCGTTAGCCAATGCGTGTTGCGTCCGGTTTTCACTTGCCAAAGCGAGCGCATCTTGGTCGATATCGAGAAGTAGTACGTCGGCATTTGGGAAGGCCCAGGCGGCCAGAAGCCCCAAGCTACCGCCCCCGCAACACACATCGACAATGCACCGAGGCTCCGCGACCTGCTTACCCCACTCACTCCCTTGCT
>DAIRTN010000001.1:107120-150138 GCA_036803865.1 Luminiphilus sp. | reverse complement strand
ACTCCCTTGCTCACTCCCCTGCCACCAAGGACTGAAGCCCGTTTCTATGACCTCCTTAAGGGGCGATCGAGGTATTAGCGCACGCTTATCGGCCTTGAACATGAGCGGTCCCAGCCAACTTTTTCCAATGATATACGCTGTGGGCTCGCGCGCCAGAGTTCGACGGTCAAGATACGTTGCTAGTCGTTCAAGCACATCGTCAGGAACGTTCTTTTCGAGAATCTCTGAACCTGTGGTTATCGGCAATTGAGCCGCGGCTAGTACCAGTGCGACGGCCTCATCATGAGGTGATTCATACCCATGCCCACAGTGCACATTGCTCTCTTGCAGCTGTATCTCAGTGGCCTCTAAAACGTCTCGAAAGTTCTTCACTGTGTTACTCAAGGGATAAAAGGCCATGGTATCATCTGAACCCGACAAGGAGAGAGCGTAAATGGAACAGCAGTGGCGTGAGATCATAGAGGGCATCGGGGAAGATCCCGAGCGACCGGGCTTAATTGATACCCCAAAACGTGCAGCGAAAGCGTTTGCGTTTCTGACCAAAGGCTATCAGGAAGACCTCGACCAACTGGTTAATGAGGCCCTGTTTCCCTCTGACGCGAGTGAAATGGTGTTGGTTCAAGATATCGAGCTTTACTCGCTGTGTGAGCATCATATGTTACCGTTTATCGGTCGGTGCCACGTCGCGTATGTCCCCCAAGGAAAAGTACTGGGCTTGTCGAAATTTGCGCGAATCGTCGATATGTTCGCGCGTCGACTCCAAATCCAAGAGCAGCTCACGACTCAGATCGCGCAAAGCGTTATGACTGCGACTGGGGCGTTAGGTGTTGGCGTCATCATTGAGGCTGAACACATGTGCATGATGATGCGAGGTGTCGAAAAGCAAAATTCGGTGACCAAAACGTCGGCGATGCTGGGCAGTTTTCGCGATGATGCTCGGACTCGGGACGAGTTTTTAGCACTCTTGAGAATGACGTCTCGTTAATCGGGTGTAACAATATCTAGGTGCAGGTACTGCCTGTCGGCTGTTCTTGCCGCGCAAAAGAGCGTAATCCACACACCCGACTCTGTTTTAAACGCGCTGTAGCGCATCAATTCGTCACGCCCATACAGTAGGCGTTCGCCGTAAACCCGACTAGCCCATTCTGAGCCGTTACCACAACTGCGCCCTTCACACTGCCATACGGGTTCTAATTGGCTGGACATTTGCGCATTGAATTGCTCGTACAAAGACAGAACCGACTGCCCCTTAACCGACCACGTTGTTCTGTCGATCTCTCCGACGATAGGATCAAACTTTTCTGGAAGCCAGACCCCGCCGGACTTCTTCATACTGCCTAAAGGCACCAGAAACGGCTCGGCGCGCGATGACTTTGTCGACTCCTGCTTTGTTGCCCAGTGCTGATCAATGGCAGCCTTTGTGGTTAGGCCAGGCGCAGACAATACTGAACCGCTGGAGACAGTAAAGAAGAGCGAGAGAAAGAGTGCAAAAAATAACGGCTCAAGACCAATAGTTATAGTAGGTAACCGCCGACTAGGTTGATCCGTTTGGCTAGACATAATGGGGGTGCCTCACTGTCCAGTGGAAAGGAATTGCTTGATTCGCTGGGCCACATGCTCAACGACCTCTTCCTCCATATGAAGATGATGTGACCCGTCAATGGTTGTACTTTTAAAATTAGGTATGCAAGCTCCCGCGTCTTCGAGCATTTTTTGAGCAACTCCATCCCTAGTGAAAAATCCTCGCTCTCCAAAGATACTCAATACTGGCACAGTAAGCTCTTTATAAATTTGATGGCGCTGCTGCTCGTTGAGATAAACAGCAGAGCCGCCAAATAACCGAGGGTCACTCAGTAAGCGCCAGCGACCTTCAACGGCTTCGAGCGCACGCGGCGCCAGCTGCTGCGCGCTATCGATGCTGAACCCATACTGCGCTCTTCTTTGGGCAAACTCCTCTACCGACGCGAAGAATCGATCCTCGCGCGCCAAGTACTTGCGTCGCTCTCGCACGTAGCGCGCCAACTGATGTGCGCCATTACGATCGTCACCGTACGCTGGGAGTAGACCGTCGATCAGCACGAGGTTTGAGCAGCGCTCACCCAGTGCAGCCGCTAATAAAGTAGCCACCGAAGCGCCGCGGCTATGTCCAATAACAATAATTTCCTGATCAGTCAGTTCATCCACAATATCGACTAACTGAGGTACATCATTCCAGATGTGGTAGTTACTATCGAGGGAGCGATGAGAGCTGTAGCCGTGCCCAGAGAGATCAACCGCTACGACTCTGTAACCCGTTAATGCGGGACCGAGTCGAGCGAACGACAGCGCGTTATCTAACCAGCCATGGAGCGCCAGCACCACAGGTTGGTGCACCTCCCCCCAGCTGATCGCCGCATATTCCAAGCCCGATGTTTCAAACCTTAGTTCTGTGGGCAGCTCCATCAGACGTAAACACTAGGACGGGCAAACACCAGTGAGCCACCACCACGAACAGGCGCAACAAGATCAATGGTCGCCCACCCACCGGGTAGCAGCGGCGCTACCTCGTCACCGTCTATCCAATGGGCGATAAGCTCAGAAACAAAAGGTTGATGGCTAACAAGAACTTGGTGCTCTTGATCTGATGCAACAAAGGTCTCGGGCTGGTTAACGCGTGTGCCCGGCGCGAGTGCAGCACAGGACTGCTGAGTGACGCCCCACTCAGCCGCTAAAATTTGTGACGTCTCGCGCGTTCTAACAAGAGGGCTAAATAAACATAAGTCTGGCGGTGGTAAGTTCGCAAACGCAATTCGCTCATGAAACTCGAGTGCAGCACCCCTCACCGTCAGTTGACCTCGCTGGGTCAATTGGCGGTCTTCATCCCTGGGGGCCATACCGGCCTCTCCGTGGCGCCACACTGTTATCAGCATGCTAGCCGGCACTCATTTCAAGTAGCAGCTTATTTAAGCGGCTAACGTAGCCCGCGGGATCATCCAAAGGCGAACCCTCTGCTAATGTGGCTTGATCCATGATGATGTGCGACAAATCGGCAAAGCGATCTTCATCGGCCTCACTGTCAAGGCGTGCAATTAGCGGGTGGTTCGGATTCACCTCGAGTATGGGTTTACTGTCTGGCACCGCTTGTCCGGCTGCTTCTAATAGTCGCCGCATTTGATTACCCATGTCGTGATCACCCACAACTAGGCATGCGGGGGACTCGGTCAGTCGAACCGTCGGGCGCACTTCGGCCACTTGCTCGCCTAGGACGTTTTTCATTCGCTCAATCAAAGATTCGCTGTCTTTCTTGGCTTTTTCCAGCGCTTCTTTTTCCTCTTCATTATCCGCATCGAGATCCAGGTCACCACGCGTCACGTCTTTAAGCGCCTTGCCCTCATGCTCCATTAAATGACTCATTAGCCACTCATCGACACGGTCAGAAAGTATTAGCACTTCAATCCCTTTCTTCCTAAATACCTCGAGATGGGGGCTGCTTTTCGCTGTGGTATGGCTCTCGCCTGTCACATACCAAATCGCGTCCTGCCCTTCTTGCATACGCTCGATGTAATCAGCAAGCGAAACCGTTTGCTCGGGCGCGTCCGAGAGTGTTGTTGCGAATCGGAGCAACTTCGCAATTTTATCTCGGTTGGTGAAATCTTCTGCCGGCCCTTCCTTCATGACTTGACCGAAGGTATCCCAAAAACGTTGATAACTTTCCGGCTCATTGCTCGCCATTTTTTGCAGCATATCCAGGACGCGCTTAGTCAGCGCATTTTTCATCGAGTCGACACTGGCATTTTGCTGCAAAATCTCCCGGGAGACGTTAAGTGGCAGGTCATTCGAATCTAAAACGCCCTTAACGAATCTCAGATACAGCGGCAAAAACTGCTCGGCGTCATCCATAATAAAGGTACGCTGCACGTAGAGTTTGAGACCGCGAGAGGCTTCGCGATTCCAAAGGTCAAACGGAGGCTTAGTCGGCACATAAAGCAGCGACGTGTACTCCAACTTGCCTTCGACCCGGTTATGACTCCATGTCATCGGCTCGTCAACATCGTGAGAAACGTGCTTGTAAAACGCTTTATATTCGTCGTCACTTACGTCAGAGCGGCTTCGTGTCCAAAGCGCTTTCGCTTCATTGACAGCTTCCCATTCCAGCGCCTTCGCGGAGTCGGATTCCGCGTCCTCTTCGCTGGAGGGCGCCGCTGCTTTTGGCATCATGACTGGCACGGAGATGTGATCGGAGTATTTCTTGATGACACTGCGCACGCGCCAATCGTCGGCAAACTCTGTTGCGTCATCTTTCAAATGCAAAATAACAGTCGTTCCTGACTGCTCGCGCTCTGCGGGGGCCACTGAGAACTCCGCCTCGCCTTCAGATTCCCAATGAGTCGCCTCTGCAGTGCCTGCTTTGCGCGTAATCACCTCGACGCGATCAGCAACGATGAACGATGAATAGAAGCCAACACCGAACTGTCCAATCAGCTGGCTGTCTTTCTTATCATCGCCGCTAAGCTGCTCAAGAAATGTCGCGGTTCCAGACTTGGCGATAGTGCCTAAATGCTCAATCACGTCTTCACGCGTCATACCAATACCGTTATCGGCAATGGTCACCGTTTTTGCGTCACTGTCGATCTCGACGTGAATCTGGTACTCGCCCACACCTTCAGCAAGCGTATTGTCCTGCACGGCCGCAAAACGATGCTTGTCTATCGCATCCGATGCATTGGAAATCAGCTCACGTAGAAAGATCTCTCTATTGGAATAGAGCGAATGAATCATTAAGTGAAGGAGTTTTTTGGCTTCGGTTTGAAAGCCCATTGTTTGTTTTGTGGCAGCCGTCATGTAATAAACCTCTAGTAAAACGTTATGCCAACCTATATGGGGGTTCTTAGGGTGCTCTTCAAGGGTTTGACTACGCCGAGGTACCCAGGCAAGACAAAAAAAAGCCCGCTTGGTATGCGGGCTTTTTATCTTGGGGAGCGAACTTACCAGCCGGTAATTTCCGCCAAGGCTTTGCCGATGTCGGCAAGCGAACGTACCGTTTTCACACCCGCGTCTTCAAGCGCTGCGAATTTCTCATCGGCAGTACCTTTGCCGCCTGAAATAATCGCACCTGCGTGGCCCATACGCTTACCTTTTGGTGCAGTGACACCGGCAATGTATGACACAACAGGCTTGGTCACATTGGCTTTAATAAACGCCGCTGCCTCTTCTTCTGCACTACCACCAATCTCGCCAATCATGACGATTGCCTCAGTTTGGGGGTCGTCCTGGAACATGCCAAGAATGTCGATGAAGTTAGAACCGGGGATCGGGTCTCCACCGATACCGACACACGTGCTCTGTCCGTAACCCGCATCAGTGGTTTGCTTAACCGCTTCGTAGGTGAGTGTGCCTGAACGGGACACAATGCCAACTTTACCTGGGAGGTGGATATGCCCAGGCATGATGCCAATCTTACACTCACCGGGAGTGATGACACCCGGGCAGTTAGGGCCGATCAAGCGCACACCAAGCTCGTCACATTTAACCTTAGCGTCGAGCATGTCGAGTGTTGGAATACCTTCGGTGATACAAACAATCAGTTTGATACCGCCGTTAGCTGCTTCAAGGATAGAATCCTTACAGAATGGGGCTGGTACGTAGATGACTGATGCTTCCGCGCCAGTAGCTTCAACGGCCTCAGCAACGGTATTAAAAACAGGCAAGCCAAGATGCTCCTGGCCGCCTTTACCGGGTGTCACGCCACCCACCATCTTGGTACCGTAGGCCAACGCTTGCTCCGAGTGGAACGTACCTTGTGAACCCGTAAATCCTTGGCAGATGACTTTGGTATCTTTATTGATTAAGACGCTCATTGGGCACCTCCTGCAGCAGCGACAACTTGTTCAGCCGCGTCGGTTAAACTTGTGGCTGCAATAATATTGAGGCCGCTATCGGCTAGTACTTTCCGACCAATTTCAGCATTGTTGCCTTCGAGACGAACAACCACTGGAACAGTCACACCGACTTCTTCAACGGCACCAATTACACCCTCGGCAATTAAGTCACAGCGGACAATGCCACCAAAGATATTGATAAGTACTGCTTTGACATTTTCATCTGACAGAATGATCTTGAACGCTTCGGTTACACGCTCTTTAGTAGCGCCGCCACCCACGTCGAGGAAGTTAGCGGGAGAGCCACCGTGAAGCTTCACGATATCCATCGTGCCCATGGCTAAGCCTGCGCCGTTAACCATACATCCGATGTTGCCATCTAACGCGACGTAGTTAAGCTCCCACTGCGCTGCATGCGCTTCGCGCTCATCTTCCTGAGAAGGATCGCGCATTGCTTGCAGGTCATCATGACGATAGAGCGCATTGGAATCGACAACAACCTTGGCATCGAGACAGTGAAGGTTACCTTCGTCAGTAATAACCAATGGATTGACTTCGATCAAAGCCAGATCTTTGTCCTTGAACAAATTTGCCAAACCTACAAAAATTTTGACGAACTGATTGATCTGAACACCCTTAAGACCAAGCTTGAATGCTAGCTCACGCCCTTGATAAGGCTGAGGACCTGTCAAAGGATCAATCTCCGCCTTAAGGATCTTCTCAGGCGTTTCTTCAGCTACTTTCTCGATCTCAACGCCGCCTTCGGTAGACGCCATGAATACAATGCGCTGTGTTGCGCGATCAAGAACCGCACCCAGATAAAGCTCTTCAGCAATATCCGTACAGGTCTCAACCAAGATTTTCGTGACTGGCTGGCCCTTCTCATCGGTCTGATAAGTAACCAAGTTCTTGCCCAACCAGCTGTGCGCGAAGTCACGCACTTCGTCAGTGGTCTTAACTAGCTTTACGCCACCCGCTTTGCCGCGACCGCCTGCGTGAACTTGAGCCTTAACGACCCACATGTCACCACCAATTTGTTGTGCTGCTTTGACCGCCTCCTCAGGCGTATCAACAGCGTGCCCACTACTTACTGGCAAGCCGTACTCAGCAAAGAGTGCTTTGCCCTGGTACTCATGAAGATTCATACGTTGTCCCGTCTATGATTTGTCGTTTGGGATTAGAGCCGACTGTCATCGGCTCGTTGCTGGCGCACCCGCGCCGCGCTATGTCCCTAGCGCTTCTTACGATTCGCCATGTGAATGGCGTGTCCATCGACCGCAAGAGCGGCCTCGTGCACGGCTTCCGACAGCGTCGGATGACCAAACACCATAAGCTGAATATCTTCCGCACTGGAGCCAAACTCCATAGCGATGACCATTTGCTGCACAAGATCTGCTGCTGAGGGGCCAACACAGTGTGCGCCCAGAATTCGATCCGTCTTTTTATCAGCCAAGATTTTTACCATACCATCGGTGTTACCTGAGGCTAACGCGCGACCTATAGCCGCAAACGGGAATGTGCCTGCCTTATACTCAACGCCTTCAGACTTGAGCTCTTGTTCGGTTTTACCCACTGCCGCGACTTCAGGGTCCGTATAAATAATGGACGGCACGCAGTCATAGTTCAGCTGATTTGGCTTGCCAACTATACGCTCAGCGACCATTACGCCCTCCTCTGAGCCTTTATGCGCAAGCATTGGCCCCCGGACAATGTCACCGATGGCCCAAACGCCGGGAGCTTCCGTAGCACAGTAATCATTGACGTAAACAAAGCCGCGCTCGTCGGTGGTCACTCCAGAATCAGACGTGAATAAGTCGTTGGTGCGTGGACGTCGGCCGACTGACACGATCAGCTTATCAAAGACCTCTGTCAGCGTCTCATCGCCTTGAGCATAAGTCACCTCAACCTTACCGTCTTTTACCTCTGTTCCGGTTACCCGGGCACCAAGGCGAATGTCGAGCTTCTGCTTTTTGAATATTTTTTGCGATTCTTTGGCGATTTGCTGATCCATCGCGGGCAAAAAGCTATCTAGAGCCTCGAGCAAAACAACGTCTGAGCCTAGGCGACCCCACACGCTTCCCAGCTCCAAGCCAATGACGCCCGCACCGATGACACCCAAGCGCGCGGGGACTTCGCTGAATTCCAACGCACCCGTCGAGTCCACGATGAGGTCGTTGTCGACGGGCGCCGGCGGAATATTAATGGGTTCTGAACCCGCCGCTAGAACAACATTGTGCGCTTCTAGTTGCTGGGTAGATCCGTCGAGCGCAGTCACTTCCACTTTGCGATTGGCCTGTAACATGCCCCGGCCTTGGATGACCTCAACGCCATTGTGCTTAAGAAGACCAGCAACACCTTGGGTAAGTTGGCCCACGATCTGTGTTTTCCGCGCCATCATCGCGGCCACATCAATCCCGGGCACCTCTACGTTAATACCGTGAACCGCAAAATGATCCTTCGCTTCAACGAACTTGTGCGAGCTATCGAGCAGCGCTTTTGAGGGAATGCAACCAACATTCAGGCAAGTGCCCCCAAACACAGGCTTCTGCTTGTCATCGGCCCACAGTTCAATGATGGCAACCTTCTGTCCCAACTGTGCCGCTCGAATAGCGCAGACATATCCTGCAGGCCCAGATCCGATGACGACTACGTCGTAAATGTTCGACATGTAACTTCTCCGTGTTCCGTTATGTTCAGAGCTGCAGCAAAATACGCGCTGGATCTTCGATCAAACCTTTAACCGTCACAAGGAATTGAACGGCGGTCTTGCCATCAATCAACCGGTGATCGTAGGACAGGGCCAAGTACATCATAGGCTGGATAACAACCTGACCGTCGATGGCTACAGGACGCTCTTGAATAGTGTGCATGCCTAAAATGCCCGATTGCGGCGGGTTCAGGATGGGCGTTGACAACAGCGACCCAAATACGCCCCCGTTGGATACGGTAAATGTTCCGCCCGTCATCTCTTCAATCGTTAGCTTCTTGTCACGCGCTTTGAGGCCCAAGCCTGTGATAGCTGCTTCAACATCAGCGATACTCATAAAGTCAGCATCACGCAGCACTGGAACAACCAGGCCGTCTTGGGTTGAAACCGCGACACCAATGTCTTGATAACCGTGGTAGACCACGTCGTTTCCATCAATGGACGCATTGACCTCTGGGAAGCGCTTCAAAGCCTCGCAGCACGCTTTCACAAAAAAGCCCATGAAACCCAAGCGCGTGCCATTGTGAGTTTTCTCGAACTGATCTTTGTATTGTGAGCGCAGCTTCATAAGCGGCGCCATGTTGACTTCATTGAACGTTGTGAGCATGGCCGTCTGCTGGCTTGCGTCGAGCAGGCGCTCGGCAATTCTCGCACGCATACGAGTCATCGGGACACGCTTTTCCACCCGCTCGCTGGAGGGCGTGTCTAGCCTTGGTGTCTCGGCAGGCGCCGATACCGGAGCAGGCTTCGCTACAGGTTTGCTTTCTAAGTGCGCCAGCACGTCCTCCTTGGTAATTCGCCCACCTTTGCCTGTACCCACAATTCCACTGGCGTCAAGCTTATGCTCTTCAATGAGCTGACGAACTGCGGGGCCCATAGCAACGTCGGCATCACTCGTGGGCTCTGAACTTGTTGGAGCAACTGCCTCTGCAGGCTTCGCTGCGGAGACAACACCGGGCTCAATAACAGCAAGAAGAGCCTCACTTTCTATCGTGGCTCCCTCAAGCACTTCGATGCTCGTTAGGATGCCGTCTTCGGGAGCAACAACTTCCATCACCACTTTATCGGTCTCAATCTCTACCAGCAGCTCATCGCGCTGCACGGTATCGCCCTCAGATTTGTGCCATGTGGCGACTTCGCCATCTGCAACTGATTCGGGGAAAGCTGGAGCTTTAATCTGTATAGCCATGATTCCTTTCTTCCTGCCGTCGGCTTAAATTAATGTCCCCAGGGCATCGGGCCCAGGGATTCGTTAATGAACTGTTCTTGCTCTCGGAGATGGAGTGCTGTGTATCCAGCCGATACAGAAGCTGACGCTTCTCGACCTGAGTAGCGTAGATAGACATCTACCTTGTGACGCTGAATAACGCGGCGAATATGGTGCTGACTCGCATACCATGCGCCCTGATTCATGGGTTCTTCCTGACACCAAATAGCATCTTCGATATTGACGTACTTGCTCACTATCTCGGCAAGGTCCTCTTCGGGGAAAGGATATAACTGTTCAATGCGAACCAGCGCTATATCCTCAATGCCCTGCTCTCGACGAGCCGCGCGCAAATCGTAGAACACTTTTCCAGAACACATGATGAGGCGCTTCACTTTGCTGGGATCCAAGCCATCCGTTTCATCGAGCACGGTATTAAACTGCCCATCCGCCAGCTCTTCTAAGGTAGACGTTGCTTCTTTGTGCCGCAGCAACGATTTGGGTGACATGACAACGAGCGGTTTACGTAAGGGTCTGATGGCTTGCCGCCGAATCATGTGGAATACCTGAGCCGGTGTCGTTGGCATGCAAACCTGTATGTTGTGCTCTGCACATAGCTGCAGGTATCGCTCTAAACGTGCTGACGAGTGCTCGGGACCCTGACCTTCATAACCGTGTGGTAGCAGCATCGTTAAGCCGCAAAGTCTTGACCACTTGTGCTCGCCACTGGTGATGAATTGATCGATAACTACCTGCGCACCGTTTGCAAAATCGCCAAACTGAGCTTCCCATATCACCAGGCCTTTTGGGCTCGTGGTCGAATAGCCGTACTCAAACGCCAAAACCGCCTCTTCCGACAAGAGTGAATCATAGATCACAAAATCTGCCTGATCGTCGCTCAGATGCTGTAACGGCACATAGGCCTCATCGGTTTTCTGATTGTGCAGCACAACATGTCGATGAGAAAACGTTCCACGGCCAATGTCTTGACCAGTCATGCGAACGGGAAAGCCATCGACAAGCAGGGTGGCGTACGCCATGGTCTCCGCATAACCCCAGTTAATCTCCAAGGCCCCTGATCCCATTTTACGGCGGTCTTCCAGAATTTTATTGACCTGTCGCTGAATAGCCACGCCTTCGGGACTTGCATTAGCGCGCTCGGTAAGCGCCTTCAGCGTGGACAGAGGTACAGTGGTATCGCAGTGTGCGGTCCATGCGTGTCCCAAATAAGGCGTCCAATCGACAAACAACTGCTTGTTCGGCTCCATCACGAGCGTGCTTACTAAAGGCTCTCCGCGATCGAGAGATTCTCGGTATCGGGATTGGAGCGCATTGTCCTCTTCCTCGCTTAAAATTGACTCCGCAATGAGCCGATTGGCGTATAAATCACGGGTTGAGGGATGCGACTTAATGGTCTTGTACATGAGCGGCTGAGTGACCGAGGGTTCGTCTGCCTCATTGTGGCCACGACGTCGGTAGCACACTAAATCAACAACCACATCACGCTTGAACGTGTTGCGGAAATCGACGGCTAACTGTGTCACAAACACCACGGCCTCAGGGTCATCAGCATTCACATGGAAGATGGGTGCCTGAACCATCTTGGCAATGTCGGTGCAGTACTCGGTTGAACGCGCGTCCTCACGCCGGCTGGTCGTAAAACCGACTTGATTATTAATCACAATGTGCAGCGTACCGCCTGTCTTATACCCGCGGGTTTGGGACATTTGGAAGGTTTCCATCACTACGCCCTGCCCCGCGAACGCCGCGTCGCCGTGCATTACGATGGGCACTACCGTGTCACCATTTGGATCTTTACGCCGGTCTTGGCGCGCGCGAACTGAGCCCTCTACCACAGGAGAGACGATCTCCAGGTGCGACGGGTTAAACGCCATCGCTAAGTGAACTTCACCTCCCGGCGTCATTACGTTTGACGAGAAGCCCTGGTGATACTTAACGTCGCCTGAATTCTCGAAGTTCACACGACCTTCAAATTCGTCGAATAGCTCAGAGGGGTTCTTACCAAGAATATTTACGAGAACATTTAAGCGGCCGCGGTGGGCCATTCCAATAACGACTTCCTTGGCACCATAACCACCAATACGCTGTATAGCCTCTGACAACATTGGGATGAGGCTCTCGCCACCCTCCAAGCCAAAACGCTTGGTGCCAGGGTATTTCGAACCCAGAGACTTCTCTAGGCCTTCAGCTTTAATCAAACTGCGCAAAATCTGTAACCGCGCCTCCCGAGTCATGTCAGGCGCCGAGCGAACAGACTCCATACGGCTCATGATCCAATGGCGCTGCTCGGTATCAACAATGTGCATAAACTCTGCACCAATGGTGTGACAGTAGGTGCGCTCGAGCGCGCCAATAATATCCTTTAAGCTGGCGTCGCTTGCCCCGTAATACAGTGATCCCACCTGGAACACAGTGTCGAGGTCCGCCTCGGTTAGCTGGTGGAAACCCAAATCTAGATCGGGTACCGGATCACGCAAGGCGATACCGAGTGGGTCTAGAGCTGCCTTTTGATGGCCACGCTGTCGATACGCAGAAATCAGTTGTACCACTTGCACCTGCTTGCGCTCGTACTCGGTCGCCTGTGAGTCGTGGGCAACGGTGGCCTCAGTGCGTACACGCATTTTACTTATTCGGGCAAACTGTTCGCGCACCACCGAATGAGGAACGTCGTGGAGGCTTGATGTCTTAGATTCGACCTTGGGTAAACGATCGAAATAGTCGCGCCATTCAGGGTCAATTGCATTAGGATCGACGAGGTATTCCTCGTACAGCCCTTCTATATAGTCTGCGTTACTGCCCGCTATGTGTGAGGTTCCCCACAATTCCAGCATGCTAGAAAGATTGGACGCGTGCGCCATACTTGACCTCGGAGAATCCGGTTTCTTATTTCAAATATGTCTACGCCGACATAACCCAATAGGCTATTCGGGCATGAGCCCGCAGCGACACAGACGCGGTGGGACAGAGTTTAGCGACTCATTGCCAGGGTTTGTAGACCTAAGAGTCATTTCCACGCGCTTTTTAGCGGTTTTTCTGCGTTTTTTTATCACATTAGTCTCGCAAGGAATGGGACTCATTCTATGGAGTTATGAATATCGTCGGCGCACTAAAAAGGGGCGCCTTGCGCCCCTTGAGTCGCGACCGTGGCTATTTACGTCGCGCGATTAAGCAGCATCGTTCTAATGTGCCCGATTGCCTTTGTTGGATTCAACCCTTTGGGGCACACGTTGACACAATTTTGAATGCCATGACAACGGAACACGCTGAATGGGTCATCGAGGTTAGACAACCGCTCTTCCGTAGCCGTATCACGGCTATCCGCCAAAAAGCGATAGGCCTGCAGTAAGCCAGCAGGTCCAATGAAACGATCTGGGTTCCACCAGAAAGATGGGCAGCTGGTTGAGCAGCACGCGCACAGAATGCATTCGTACAAGCCGTCGAGCTTTTCACGGTCTTCGGGTGTTTGTAGGCGTTCGATATCCGGCGCGGGCGTGCTGTTCTGCAAGTAGGGCTGGATTTTCTCGTACTGAGCGTAGAACAGGCTCATGTCCACGACCAAATCGCGAATAACGGGTAGCCCTGGCAGTGGCCGTACCACAAGCTTATTCCCTTTCACGGTATCTGACAGCGCGGTAATGCACGCAAGACCGTTTTTGCCATTGATGCTCAAACCATCCGAGCCACAAACCCCTTCCCGGCAACTTCGTCGATAAGTCACACCGGGATCCTGATCTGCTTTGATCATCTCCAGCACGTCCAACACCATAAGGTCTTTACCCTCGGTATCGACCTGAAAATCCTGCATGTAGGGCGCGCTATCAACATCGGGGTTGTAACGGTAAATGCTGACTTGCAACATTTGTCTATCTCCTCACAAAAATTAGTACGTTCGAATCTTAGGCTGGAATGTGTCGACCGTCTTCGGTGTAAAGTTTACGCTACGCTTAGCGACGCGCTTGCCTTCCCGATAATACATAGAATGACACAGCCAGTTCTCATCATCACGCTCGGTGTAGTCCTCGCGCGCATGAGCCCCTCGACTCTCAGTTCGAGCTTCAGCAACGATAGCGGTTGCCTCAGCCGTTTCAAACAGGTTCTGCAGCTCAAGACACTCGATACGTGCGGTGTTGAATGCTGACGACTTGTCAGCCAATTTGACGTTATCAACCCGCTCTCGGAGACCTTCAAGCTTTTTAATGCCGTCTTGCATGAACTCGCCTTTTCGGAACACGCCAAAATGGTTCTGCATAATGCCTTGAAGCTCCTTACGCAAATCCGCCGCATTCTCGCCATCGGTACGCTCGTTGAGTGCGTTTATACGTTGGCTCGCTTCTTCGATATCGGTTTGCCCCGCGTCTCTTAGGTCAATGCCATCACGGAGAGCGCTCTCAATGAACAGCCCCGATGCGCGGCCGAATACCACCAAATCTAACAATGAGTTGCCACCCAAGCGGTTAGCGCCATGTACAGATACACACGCAGCTTCACCACATGCGTAAAGGCCCGGAATCACTTGATCGTTACCGTCGGCGTCGACAGTTAGTGCTTGACCGTGAATATTGGTAGGTATTCCACCCATCATGTAGTGGCAGGTCGGAACAACCGGGATAGGCTCTTTCACTGGGTCTACGTGGGCAAATGTTCTACTAAGCTCACAAATGCCGGGCAATCGAGATTCCAAAACATCTTCACCGAGGTGATCGAGCTTTAGCTTTACATGATCACCATTGGGGCCGCATCCACGGCCTTCCAAAATTTCTAAAACCATAGAACGAGCGACAACATCTCGACCCGCTAGGTCTTTAGCGTTTGGCGCATAGCGCTCCATGAATCGCTCACCGTCTTTATTGATGAGATAGCCACCTTCGCCACGGCAGCCCTCGGTCACCAAAGTCCCGGCTCCATAAATTCCAGTTGGATGGAACTGCCACATTTCCATGTCTTGCGCGGGCACACCGGCACGCAGGGCCATGCCCATACCGTCACCCGTATTGATATGGGCGTTGGTTGTCGAGGCGTAAATTCGGCCCGCACCACCTGTGGCAAACACAGTGGCTTTGGACTTTACGTAAACCATTTCACCCGTTTCTATACAGATCGCAATAACACCCGTCACAGCGCCGTCTTGGTTTTTTACGAGGTCAACCGCAAACCACTCGTTAAAGAAAACCGTTTCGTTCTTAATATTGTTTTGATAGAGCGTATGGAGCAGCGCGTGGCCGGTACGGTCAGCAGCCGCACACGTCCGCGCGGCCTGGCCACCTTCACCAAAATTCTTCGACTGACCACCAAAAGGTCGCTGATAAATACGGCCTTCCTCAGTACGAGAGAAAGGCAGACCCATGTGCTCTAGCTCGAAAATAGCCTCTGGCCCAACAGAGCACATGTATTCAATCGCGTCTTGGTCGCCGATGTAATCTGATCCCTTAACGGTGTCATACATATGCCAGCGCCAGTCATCGTTGGGGTCATCGCTGGCGATAGCGCAGGTGATGCCGCCCTGCGCAGAAACAGTGTGCGAGCGTGTGGGAAAAACTTTAGTGATAACGGCCGTCTTGTAGCCGGACTGTGCCAACTGAAGTGCCGCGCGCATACCTGCTCCGCCGCCGCCGACTATTACACCGTCAAAAGAAATGGTTCTCATTGTTGCCTCCAGTAAAGAGCGCTCTGCGCCACTTGCGTTATAGCGAATGTGGGCAGTAATCCAAGCCAAAAATTGTCATTTAGCCCCAAATGATCTGAATCACCCAGAGAAGATACACAAGTAAGACCAACACGCTGCCAATCTGGCAAAGGCGCCGAAGTCCGTTACCGCGGGGTCCAAGCATTCGTTCGGTAAGATAGTCTGTGAACACTGCCCACAAACCAATCCAGGCATGGGCTGCGAAAGACAGTGCTGCCAGCAGTGTAAAAATACGCATTGCTGAGTTCGCGTGAAGCGCCTTCCAGCTCGCGTAACCAACGCCGTTCAGTAAGGTGTATGCGACGAAGCCGAAATACGCTAGCAAGATGACGCCCGCGACTCGCTGAATCATCCAATCGGACAGCCCTGACCGGCTAAAACTGGTGATCTGAGTTACCATATTACAATCCCCCAAACGATGGCGAACGTAATGGCAAGTGCGATAACGATTCGCGCGCCCAACACTCCGCCTTCCATAGTTTCGCCGTAGCCGAAATCCATAATGATGTGCTTCACACCCGACAGGGCGTGATAACTCAGTCCGGTAGCGATAGCCCACAAAAGCGTTTTCGCAATCGGGCCGGACAGCGTGAGCGCGAGGTCATCGAAGCTCTGCTCCGACGCGAGGCTCATATCGAGAGCCCAAATCAGCAGGCCGCTAATCACAAACAAAAAGACGCCTGATAGGCGGTGTGTAATAGAGACATAAGCGGTAATCGGTAACTTCATCGATCCAATATCGAGGTTTACCGGTCGCTTGTCTGCGCTAGCAAGTGGCTTCACGGGTGATCTCCATTGTTGCTTGACAGGGACAGGCTGCACATCAGCCGCGCGGGAGTATACTCGTCTAAAACGGGTAATGACAATTCACTCTTCACACACCGCAATTTTTTTTAAAAATTAAAGCAATTTTAAAACGTGAAAAATTGACACGCGCAACCAAGTGTCTATAGTTTGCGGCTCTCAACAATCCCCTTTTTCAGGAAAGTTCCCTATGACTGACAAAAAAGCCACTCTCACGATTGACCATGGCAATGGCGCCAGTGACAGCATCGACTTGCCGGTGCTTGAAGGAACCCTAGGTCCCGATGTGGTCAACGTAGGCTCTCTGACCAGTAACGGCTATTTCACCTACGACCCAGGCTTTACTTCTACAGCGTCCTGCGAATCAAAAATCACCTTTATCGACGGCGATAAAGGCATACTTTTGCATCGTGGGTATCCCATAGAACAGTTAGCTGAGCACTCGGATTATTTAGAAACCTGTTACCTACTGCTCTACGGAGAGTTACCGAATAAAACAGAGAAAGAAGAATTCGTAACCACCGTTCACAATCACACGATGGTGCACGAGCAAATCCGAACATTTTTCAACGGGTTCCGCCGTGACGCTCACCCGATGGCTATTATGTGCGGCGTCGTAGGCGCCCTTTCAGCCTTCTATCACGACTCGACTGACATTTCAGACCCGCATCACCGTACGGTAGCAGCCTACCGCTTGATCGCGAAAATGCCGACCATTGCTGCGATGAGCTATAAATTCTCTGTCGGCCAGCCCTTTATGTATCCCGACAATAGCCTGGATTATTCAGCTAATTTCCTGCACATGATGTTCGGTAACCCCTGTGAGCCGAGTAAAGTATCACCAACTATTGCCCGCGCCATGGATCGAATTTTCCTTTTACATGCGGACCACGAGCAAAATGCATCAACGTCCACCGTTAGGCTCGCCGGGTCTTCACAGGCCAACCCGTTTGCATGTATTGCAGCCGGCATTGCTGCCTTGTGGGGTCCATCACACGGCGGTGCAAACGAAGCCGTTGTGAAGATGCTCGAAGAAATCGGTACGGTCGATCGCATCGATGAATTTGTCGCTCGCGCAAAGGACAAAAACGATCCTTTCCGACTTATGGGCTTTGGGCATAGGGTTTATAAGAACTTTGATCCGCGTGCCAAAGTAATGAAGCAGGCAGCTGATGAGGTGCTCGCAGAATTAGGTATCGAAGATGAAATGCTTGAGATCGCTAAGCGCCTCGAAGAAATTGCACTTAAAGATTCGTACTTCGTAGAGAAAAAGTTGTACCCCAATGTCGATTTCTACTCGGGCATTATCCTCAAGGCCTTGGGTATTCCAACGTCAATGTTTACGGTGATTTTTGCTGTTGGACGCACCGTGGGTTGGATTGCACACTGGAACGAAATGATTTCTGGATCGTACCGTATTGGTCGCCCACGCCAATTGTATACCGGCTATGAGGCACGAGACTTTACCCCTCTCGATAAGCGCTAATTACCGCGAGATTCCTACACTATGACCCAAGCAAGCGTTGTCATCACTGGAACCGGCCTATTCACACCGGCCGAATCTGTTAGTAACGAAGAATTAGTCGCAGCATTCAATGCGTGGGTGGACCACTTCAATCATGAAAATGCTGCCGCTATTGAGCAAGGCGAGATTGATGCTAAGGTTCATTCCTCGGCCGAATTCATCGAGAAAGCCTCCGGCATCAAAGCGCGTTACGTACTGAATAAATCCGGAATAGTTGACCCTGAGCGCATGGCGCCTTCGATCCCCGAGCGCTCGAACGATGAGCTGTCGGTCATGGCTGAAATGGCGGTCATTGCGGCCAAGCAGGCCATCGATAGAGCCGGCGTCAGCGCCGCTGATATCGATGGTGTAATCGTTGCGGCATCTAACATGCAACGGGCCTACCCCGCCATGGCCGTCGAGGTTCAAAGTGCATTAGGTTGCACGGGCTGGGCCTTCGACATGAATGTCGCCTGTTCGTCCGCTACTTTTGGTATCCAGCAAGCGCGTGATGCCATCCGTGCCGGTAGCGCACAGCGCGTACTTATGGTGAATCCAGAAATATGCACGGGCCACTTAAACTTCCAAGATAGAGACTCGCACTTTATCTTTGGCGACGTTGCCACAGCCGTGTTAGTAGAAGCGAAAGCGGTTGCCTCGACAGACGATGCTTATGAAATAATCGATACGCGCCTGCAGACGATTTTCTCCAACAATATTAGAAATAATTTTGGGTTTCTAAATCGTACCGATGAGTCAGGAGTGGGTGCAGTCGACAAGTTGTTCGTACAAGAAGGTCGGAAGGTATTCAAAGAGGTCTGCCCCGCCGTCGCCCAGCAAATCACTGCGCAGCTGAAAGACCTTGAAATCAGTCCTGACGAACTCAGTCGCTTATGGCTACATCAGGCCAACAAGAATATGAATGATTTGATAGCACGCAAAGTCTTGGGTCGAGATCCATCAAATACCGAGTCACCTACAATCCTTGACGAGTACGCGAACACGTCATCAGCCGGCTCCATTATAGCGTTCCATAAAAACCGCGATGACCTAGCAAGCGGTCACCTGGGCGTCCTGTGCTCTTTCGGTGCCGGATACAGCATCGGAAGCGTCGTACTACGCCGCCTGTAGGCGCCCCTCACAAGTAGGCGCCCCGCACAAGCGTTTTAGATGCAAGTGCCAACACCCCGACGACTCACTCCTCGAGCAATGCTTTAAGCGCAGCAATCAGCGCTTCGCATTGCTCGCGGGTACCGATTGAGATCCGCAAATGTTCCGAGATGCGCGCTTTGTCCCAGCGCCGGACAAGTATATTGCGGCTACGCAGACCGTCAAAAATTGCCTGTCCTGCTGCACTTCGATGACGGACAAACAAAAAGTTAGCCTGTGATGGGCACACTTCGAAATCGAGCTGCGTGAGCTCTGATACCAACCAATCTCGATTCTCAGCAACCACCTCACTCGCGCCCAACAGCCACTCCCTGTCTAAAATTGCCGCCGCCGCTCCGGCTTGTGCCATGGCGTCAACGGGATAGCTGTTGAACGAGTCTTTAACCCTGACCAAGCCCTCTATTAAGCTTGACTGGCCTAGGGCAAAGCCTACTCGCAAGCCGGCTAATGCATGAGATTTAGACAAGCTTCGAGTGACTAAGAGATTATCTGCTCGGTCGAGTAAGCGGGCAGCGCTTTGCGCGCCAAAGCCAAAGTAAGCCTCATCGACGACGACTAGACGATCTCGTTTACTCAATACTAGCGTTTCAATCGAGTCGAGATCGAGGGCTATCCCCGTAGGCGCATTGGGATTTGCCAGCAAAATGGGACCGTCCAGCGCGGCGAGCGAATCGACATCGATCGAGAAGTCTTTATTCAGCGGCAAGGTTTGACATTCTAGGCCATAGAGCTTCGCCCAAACTGGATAAAAACTGTAGGTGATGTCAGGTACGTTGACTACGCTTGAGCTACTGAGCAGGGCTTGGAATACATGTGCGAGAATTTCATCTGAGCCATTACCCACAAAAACCTGGTTGATCTGCAAACCCTCGGTGACCGCTATGGCGCTGCACAACTCTTGGCTTGTCGGGTCCGGGTATCGACGTAGGCTGTCACCGGAAACAGCCTTGATAGCTCGAATTGCTTTCTCTGACGGCTCTAACGGGTGTTCATTCGTATTTAACTTAATAAGGCCGCGTACCCTAGGCTGCTCTCCAGGTATGTAGGGAGACAAATGACGTGCTGTGTCACTCCAAAACCGACTCATGTGAATTCCTGTATGTCGTGCATATTATGCGTAATAGCCAAGCGCGCAGCATAGCTAATGCGCAAGCGTTGTGTAAGTGCTCAGTCGAGCATTAAGCGTAAGGTGTCGGCACTCAAATGGCGCACGTCTTCACCGGTCACCAAATAAATAACTTGCTCAGCAATATTACTTGCATGGTCGCCTATGCGTTCAAAACTTCTTAGTGCCCACATGAGTTGTAGCATGGAGGGTAAGGTTACCGGCGTTTCAGCCATCGCTGCTTGAAGTTCTTTCATACTCGCTCGGTAAGTTTTGTCGATATCAGTATCACTGAGCACTACTAAAATAGCGTCCGCTGCGTTCAATCGTGCAAAGGCGTCTAACGCACGGTTGAGCATATCGATAACGTGGTGTGCGATGTTTTCTAACTTGATCTCGACACTGGTGTAAGCCGTAGAAGATGCATCTAACTCAGCACTTTGAATAGCGAGCTTAGCTACCCTTGAAGCTTCATCGCCGATCCGTTCCAGGTCGCGTGTTAATCGAGTGATTGCGATGATAAGTCGCAGATCACTCGCGGCGGGCTGGCGTCGCGCTAAAATCCGGATGCACTGTTCATCAATGGCTATCTCAAGTTGGTTAATCTCACGATCAATCAACAAAACGCGCTCAGCGATGCTGCTGTCGCGCTGAGTAATGGCTTCAGCTGCAAGCTCAATTTGGTTTTCGACCTTGCCGCCCATCTCCAAAAGATCGCTTTTAACCGCATCGATCTCAGCGTTGAACTGCGCTGAGATATGTTGTCGGGAGTAAGGTCGCTCAACCATAGTGACTCTCAAAAAAGAACATTGTTTAGCCGTATCTACCTGTAATGTAGTCTTCGGTTGCCTGCTCCGATGGGTTAGTAAAAATATCATCGGTGCGATCGAACTCGATGACCTTGCCTTCATGCATAAAAGCGGTCCAGTCGGCGACACGCGCCGCTTGTTGCATGTTGTGCGTGACAATAATAACGGTGTAATTCCGTTTGAGCTCATAAATAAGCTCTTCAATCCGCAACGTCGATATTGGATCCAACGACGACGCGGGCTCATCAAGTAGCAACACTTCGGGCTCAACGGCGATACTGCGTGCAATGATCAGTCGTTGCTGCTGGCCTAGGGACAACGACAGTGCGCTTGCGTCAAGCCGGTCCTTTACCTCGTCCCACAGTGCAGCTTGTCGCAAGCAGCGCTCAACAATTTCATCGAGTAGCCTTTTCCGACGTACCCCTCCGATTCGAGGGCCGTAAGCGATGTTGTCATATATCGATTTAGGGAAGGGATTGGGCCGCTGGAATACCATTCCTACCCTACGACGCAATGCCGTGACGTCGGTTTCGGGGGCCAAGATATCCTCCTCACCCAGCAAAATTTCGCCACGATACTGGCAACCCTCGATGGTGTCATTCATACGGTTCATACAACGCAATAACGTCGACTTACCGCACCCACTCGGACCAATGATAGCAGTCACCTCCGCAGGGGGGATCTCGAGGGTCACATCGCTCAACGCAGTCCCGCGAGGATATGATAAGTGAAGGTTATTAATTGTCAGCGATGGCGGTAGCCGAGCCGTTCGAGCACTCAGCTCGGAGGCTTTAATCAACGCATCTCGACCTAGCATTTAAATATCCTCTGGAGAGTCAAAGCGACGCCGCAGTGAACTGCGCAAAACAATCGCGCTAATATTCAACGACAGTATCACAGCGACAAGAAAGAGAGACGCGGCACACAAAAGGCCCAAGCGCCCACTCCCCAAGGCCGCGTGGTTTGCTACATCAAATATATAAAACCCCATATGCATAAATTTATGCTCTAAATGAACGAATGGCGCCTGCAGGCTGACCGGCAATTCGGGTGCGAACTTGACAACGCCCACCAACATGAGAGGCGCCACTTCACCGGCGGCGCGCGCGATAGCCAAAATGATACCGGTTATAAAGCTCGGAGATGCCGCTGGAATTAGCACACGTATAATCGTCTCAATACGCGTTGCACCTAATGCGTAACTCCCTTCTCGCAGCGAATTAGGTATTCGCTGCAAGCCCTCTTCCGCTGCGACAACAACCGTCGGCAAGGTCAATAGCGCGAGGGTTATTGCAGCCCACAGTAGACCGGGACTGCCGAGCGTTGGACTGGGCAATCTATCTGCGTAAAACCACTCGTCGAGACTTCCTCCGATGGTATAAACAAAAAATGTCAGGCCAAACACGCCGTAAATAATCGACGGTACGCCTGCCAGATTTTGCATGCCGATCCGCACTAACTCTGTGTACCAAGTGCCTCGTGCGTATTCGCAAAGATAAATTGCAACCACCACTCCGAGCGGTGCAACGAGAACAGACATGAGGATCACAACAACCGATGTTCCAACGATAGCAGGGAGCATGGCATTGAACTCTCCATTGCCGCCGCCGCTAAGCAATAGTCGCTCGATCGTGTCTAACAGTGCGGTCATCATAGAACCATTCGGCGCATCGGCGACTAGCCATTGGCCAGCAAAAAACAGCAGTACCGAGAGAAAACCGACGAACACTAACAGCGATAGCGCTACACACCAGGCAGAGAGCCATGTCATCGCGTCGCTACCAAAAACAGGCACGGCTATCGCCCTGCGGCACCCAGAGGGTTGTGCTCCTGTCCTCGTGGGGTTTACGCTCATACGGTATAAACCCGATGCTTTGTAAGTCGCCGTTTAAGCAGCTGCGCCAACGTATTGACAATGAAACTGATCGCGAATAGCGCGAGCGCCGCAACGATCAGCACATGAAAGTGACTGCCCTCAACAGGTGCATCCGGCATTTCAATAGCGAGAGTTGCCGCAACTGAACGCAGGGCTATGAGAGGATTCCAATCGGCATTTGCTGCATTACCAGAGAGCAATAACAAGATCATAGTTTCGCCCACGGCTCTGCCGAAACCCAGTAACACTGCAGCGAAAATACCCGGCGCTGCGATCGGAAAGACGATAGTACGAAAACTTAGCCATTGGCTTGCACCTAATGCCAGACTGCCCGATGCCATGGGTTTAGGGACCGCATTAATCGCGTCTTCAGCCACCGTAAATATTGTGGGAATAATCGCTATCCCCAGCGCAGTCCCGACTAAAAGCGCATTACGCTGCTGATAATCAAATTCATAAACGAGGCTAAGTGTGGCAAGCAAATCGCCATTAAACCACTGGGCTTCGACGTAATGCCCCAGGTATCCACCCAACAACAGAAGCATAGCTCCGAGGGGTAACAACCAAAGCGGTAAGCTGGAAAAGCCGCTTTCAAGCTTGTTAGCTGAGGGCAGTCGTCGCCAGATTGTCGCGGCGAGTATGATCCCTAAAGGAGTGATCAGCAGTGCGCCGAGCCAACTTGCCATAAATGACAAGAAGTACGGCGCTATCAATAGAGCAAACACAGCCCCCAAAACGACGGTAGGAAACGCCGCTAGCATCTCAATGACCGGCTTTATGCGATTACGATACGACGGACGCATAAAATAACCAACAAACGCGGCCGCCCCTACGCCAATGGGTACGGCCAGTAACAGTGCAAGCACCGACGCCTTCAGCGTACCTAATAGCAAGGGGGTAATACTTAACCTCGCCGCCTGGCCCAGAGCAGGCGGCAACGGCTGCCAAACGTAAGCGCCCTCTGCATCGTTAACATACTGGACGGGCGCAAAAAGGCGCTCAAGGTCAATATTGTCGAGATTACCGGTAAGAGCCCAATGACGACGAGTGTTGTGTTCATCCTCAGTAAAGAAACTGTTGGTACCAGACCACCCAACGGCATTAACGGATGGGCGCTGTTGATAGTGAAATAACTGCTGGCCGGTCAATAAACTCACTAGTGTCACACCCCCGTTATTATCAACGAAGAGTATGTTCTTGCCTTCCGGCGAAACGGACCAGTGTTTTAGTCCCTGTGGGATCGAGAGATACCAGTGTTCTTCGAAATATGCAGCGTCTCCTGAGCGCACCCAATGCCAGTGATCGAGACTATCGAGCGAGGCACCAAGGATCCCTCCGGCCCCGGTCAAGAACTGCCAGGTTTGATTGGGCTTCAGCGTACCTTGATGACTAAGAACACCCTCGACGTTGAAGATACGGTATGCACCAGCAGCTGACACTGTTAACAAACTGTCGCGCGGTGTGCGAACAAAGCGGACCAGACTCGCAGGCGCTAACGAGATAGACGGCAGGTTTCGAGGGATACTCCACTCGCCGTCGGGGGTTGTGCGCTCGCTGAATTCGCCTATCAGTCTGCCGTCAGCGGAAACAGCGGCCCAGCTGCGCCGGCTCGGTTGCTCTAGCCAAGTACTGGCCACCACGTCAGGCGATACCCAATCAGGTGACCGTTCCGCTAACACTACCGGACCATCGAGCACCTGTGGATCCGAGATCTCATTGATGTCGAGCGTTTTGAATAGCGGTATGGCAGTCCAGATAAGCTGGATCAGCATACCCGCAACAGCTGCGAGCACGATAAGGCTTGTGCCGCGGATAAGAAAACCCGAGAGACGATCGTTACGCGCTCGGCGCCTATTCGCAGATAACATGATGTCGTTGCGCTCGCGATTGATAGTCAGCCGAGCCCGTTATAGCCGTCAGTCCTTCAGCAACGACCATTTGTTGTGCCATCGCCGTTTGTGAGAACACGAGAAACTCACACTGTATAGGCGACAGTTGCGTATTGGGTGCTTGCACCCAATAAAGATACATCGATCGATTCAATGGATAGCGCGGATGCGTATGATCAACGGTTAACGTTGCACCTTCCGCAACGGGAATTCGAACTGCGAGTGGTTTGACGCGTTGATCAACCCAGCGAAACCCAGTGTAGCCAATGCCCGACTCGGAGTTTGCAATGGCATCAACCAAACTAGCAAATCCTTCAAACTCCATCATAGAGGGATCATAATCGCCGCCACACAGTGCCACCTGCTTAAAATAACCGTAGCTGCCGCTCGTTGCCGTTCGTCCAAAAGTATCAATGGGCGATCCGACTGATCCAGGCTGACTATCAACTTGCCCTATCTCGCGCCAATTGACGAGAGGAGAGCTGCCCGAACACAGCACCTGGCGTGAAAAAATTCGATCCAAATCATTTAATGCGACATCACGAATAGGGTTCGACGGGTGAACAATAATTGCGAGAGAGTCGCGAGCAATAGCGATAGCTCTGGGCATAAACCCGCGTCGATTAGCGAACAAGCTAATCTCATCACTGGTCATAGGTCGGCTCATGGCGCCGATATCAACAGTGCCCTCTGCTAGCGCGGTTGGAACTGTGGCGGAACCTGTCGATTGAAGCTCGATCCGTAAGCCAATATGCTGAGTTTTAAATACCTCAAGCCACGCAGTCAGTACCGGCGCGAGCGTATCAGAGCCGGTTATTCGTAAACTTTGCTGCGCTAATGAGCTATGACTAAAAAAGCAGAGCATGAGCAGCGCGATGGTCTTTCGGTCGAGACTCAAGGTAAACAACCTAGCTTTCATGCTGGCTAAACACCAAGGAAAAAGTACTACCCACCCCTAACTGACTATCAATGGTTAATTCTGCCTGATGAGAGGCCGCAACGTGCTTGACGATGGCGAGCCCTAAGCCTGTACCAGTAATGCTTTGCGCGCGACTTTTATCGACTCGGTAAAACCTTTCAGTGAGCCGCGGCAGATGCTGAGGTGCAATTCCCACGCCGAAATCCGTCACTGAAAATGTCGGATACCCCGTGTCTTCATGCCAGCGTATAACCACAGGACCCGTCTCACTGTATTTCAGCGCATTGACTGTCAGATTACTAAATGCGCTGTGCAGTTCAGCTTCGTCACCGACAATGCTTGCTGAAGTAGTAACTTGCAATTCAATATCGCGCTCAGTCCAGCCAATTTGGAGCTCGAGCAGTAACTCATCCAGCAGGACTGGCACAGCGACCACATCAGTTTTTTTCTGGCTTTCGATGCTTTCAATTCTAGCGAGCCATAGAAGATCTGCGAGTAATGTCTCCATGCGCTGTGACTGCTCGTTAATATGCATCAAAGGCCGACGTAACGGCCCGTCAGCGAATGCATCAAGATGTAACAGGGTGTCGACGTAGCCTTTGATCACTGTAAGCGGCGTGCGTAACTCGTGAGATACATTGCTCGCGAAATCTCTGCGCATCTGCTCAAGGCGATAGTTCTCGGTAATGTCACGCACAAAGACTAATCGATCACCTTCTCCAAAACGCGAAATTTCCACTTGTAAGCAGTCGTCCCCTTCCGATGTCGGAGGGATCCGCAGCGGCTGCGAATAATCCTCGGCGTCGTAATAAGCGTTGAACTGTGGCGCGCGAATCAAATACTGCAAGAGCTGTCCCCGATCCTCAGGAAAACGAATATCGAGCAGGTGCTCTGCTGATGTATTGGCCCAGGCAATCTTGCCACGCGCATCGACAATAATAGCCGCGTCGCGCATCGATGCGAGGGAGTCTTGTATGTAATCCAACGCAGAAGCAAGGCGGAACTGCGCTTCTTCGGATCGTCTCTGCACTCGATAAATAGTGTCGAAAATGAGTCCCCACACCCCTTTACCCTCTGGGGGCTCGGTCTCCGGCCTCTCTAACCATTGCAATATACGGCGGAACTGTAAGGTCCAAAGCACCATGATCATGGAGAGACCAACGACAAGGCCAACCGGCAGACTTCCTAGCAATAACCCCAATCCGGCAGAAACCAGTAAGGTGAGTAGTAAAAGACGTATTTCGGCGATAACAACGCGCCGATTACTCACGCAGAATCCCGATCATGAACGGAGAAGCGATAGCCAGTTCCGCGCACAGTTTGAATAAGATCAGAATAATCCGCTTCGGGTGTTTGAAGCGCCTTACGCAGGCGTCGAATATGGACATCGATTGTGCGCTCTTCGAGATAAACATTAGCGCCCCACACGTGATCGAGAACTTGGCTTCTTGTATAAGCACGCTCAGGGTGCGTCATAAAAAATTGCAGTAAATTAAATTCTGTGGGGCCCATATCAACCTTGCGCCCACCAATAGAAACACGGTGACTGGCGCAATCAAGCACTAAGCCGTCAATCGAAAGCGACTCGCTCTTGTCGACGCCACCCGCACGCCTTATGAGTGCCTTTATTCGAGCAATAAGCTCTCGGGGTGCAAAGGGCTTCGTAATGTAGTCATCAGCACCAACTTCGAGACCTTGGATGACATTATCTTGTGTGGTTTTCGCTGTTAACATGATCACGGGGATTCCCGCGGTGGTGTCGCTTCGCTTCAGCCGACGCAACAGCTCTAAACCGCTACCTCCTGGCAGCATCCAGTCGAGTAGAACGATATCAGGGCGCTCATCGACAATAAGTCGATGAGCATCGAGAATATTTCCAGCTTCTATGCACTCGAAATCAGACAGTTCCAGTGCCATACGCAGCATATCGCGAATAGCGACTTCGTCATCAACGATTAATATTTTGTTGCCCGACATAGTTGCTTTCATCCTGATTAAGCCGCTCACGCTCCATTAGATGATGTTTTTGTGACAATAGGATGACATGCGGCGTCATCTACCACCAGTCGAACCAGCTCTTAGATTCAAGCCGTTTCGCGCAAGCTGCAAGCTGACTGTTATACGTTTTAGCGCGGCGATCGACCTTCTTGGCGACGTCCACAAGCCATTGCTTGGAACGATAGGTCTTTCGCTTGTAGCCTCCGTGACCCTCATGGTAGGCCAGATAAAGTCGGAAACCATCGTCTTTGGCAATGCCATTGGTTTTGTGGCTGACGTCGTTGTACCAACCAATAAAATCGATAGCATCCTCAAAGTTGTCACGGTCTGCACCGTAATTACCGGATGACCGCTCATACCACGTCCAGGTCGCGTCTTTGGCCTGTGAATAACCGTAGGCATCGGACGGACGTGGCCCGGGAATAAATCCCCATAACTTCTTGCGCGCAGGCTTAGCGGTCGCTACAAAACGAGATTCTTGATGCATAAACGCCATCATGATTGATATCGGCACGCCCCAGCGCGCCCGGGCTGTTTTAGCATCCTCATACCATCCCGATTTTTCGCGAAAGATCTCGCAAATATCATCTAATTCGTTTGGGGGAGCGCTTGCACAGCCACTGAGCAGCGTGACCAAAACGAGCCCAGCTATGGCCACTAAACGGACCTTGAATTTATCCCTGAGTCGGAGAGACTGAGTCATAACGCACCCCAAAGATTGAGTTTTTCGAGCAACATTGGCTCATCAATCACTGAAACGTTCAACGATTGGGCTTTCTTCAACTTGGAACCCGCACCCGGACCGGCAACGACACAGGTAGTTTTACTACTGACGCTGGAAGAGACTTTAGCGCCCAAAGCTCGTAGCGCAGTTTCCGCCTCTTCTCGTGTCATGGTCTCGAGCTTGCCGGTAACAACCCATATTTGTTCGCCTAGCAACGCGTTCGAAACGCTGCTCTGCTGGGCAGGCCACGTCACGCCCGCTGCTTGCAAGCGATGAATGGTCTCTATGTTAGCTTCTTGATCAAGAAACTGCCTGATGTGATCAGCCACGATCGGGCCTACGTCATCGACTTCGATTAAGACCTCTTCACTCGCTGCGATAAACCTGTCCAACGTTTCAAAGTAGCCAGCAAGCTGCCTCGCCGTTGCCTCACCAACCTCACGTATTCCAAGTGCATAAATAAAACGCGCCAGGGTTGTCGATTTACTTTGCTCAATCGCTTGCAGCAAATTAGCCGCCGACTTTTCGCCCAACCGATCAAGCTCAGCGAGCGTTCGAAGATCTAACTCATAAATATCAGCGGCATTCTTCAATACCTGCCGATCAACGAGTTGCGCAATGATCTTCTCACCAAAGCCATCGATATCCATTGCTTTGCGTGATACGAAATGCCGTAGTGCCGCCATGCGCTGCGCGGGGCAAACAAATCCACCCACGCACCGCAGCACCGCTTCACCCGCGTCGCGCTCTACCGCTGAGCCGCAGGCGGGACACGTTGTGGGAAATACAATGCCTTGTGCATTATTAGGGCGTTTGTCCATTACAACGGCTACGACTTGTGGGATGACATCGCCCGCTCGTCGGATGATAACCGTGTCCCCCACACGGAGCTCTAAACGGTCTATCTCGCAAGCATTATGAAGCGTTGCATTGGAAACCGTCACTCCTCCTACGAATACGGGATCGAGACGCGCGACAGGTGTAATAGCCCCTGTTCGACCGACTTGGAATTCAACGCTGCGCACGACGGTGGTTTCTTCTTGGGCGGGAAATTTACGTGCAATCGCCCAGCGTGGCGCGCGGGACACAAAACCCAGCTGATCTTGCAGGCTACGCGAGTCCACTTTAAAGACTATGCCGTCGATATCGAAGTCGAGCATGTCACGTTTAGCAGCAAGCCGCTCATAATAGTCTTCACAACCCGAGGCTCCGGTAACAACCTCAGAAAGCGTAGAGATCGGAATACCCCAAGCGCCCAGCTGATGCATCACTTCGCTATGTGCATCGGGAAGTGTGCTTGAGCCATCCGCGTAGCCTAATGAATAAGCACAAAAATCAAGTGGGCGACGCGCAGTTATGCGGGAATCGAGTTGCCGAAGACTGCCGGCTGCCGCGTTACGAGGATTAACAAAGGTTTTCTCATCATTGGCGCGGGCGCGGGCGTTGAGCTTTTCAAAGCCCTCGCGTGGCATGAAAATTTCGCCTCTTACCTCGAGCAGCTCTGGGTAACCGCTTCCAGATAACCTCAACGGCACCGTATCGATCGTTCGAACATTTTGCGTAATATCCTCGCCGCTGCGGCCGTCACCCCGTGTTGCAGCCTGCACAAGAATCCCTTTTTCCCAAAGAATACTCACGGCAATACCGTCTAACTTAGGCTCACAGCAGTAGGAAACTGACGCACTCTTACTCCGCTCCATGACTCGGCGATCAAAATCTTGCAAGTCTTGGGGATTAAAAGCATTGTCCAGGGACAGCATGGGCACACGGTGCTCGACGCTTTTAAAAGCGCTAAGTGGGCTGGCCCCAACCCGTTGCGTCGGAGACTCAGGATCAAAGTGCTCGGGATGATCGTCCTCAAGCACTCTTAACTGCTGCAGAGCACGATCGTACTGACTATCGGGAACCGACGGTTGATCATTCTGATAATACTCGCGATTCCAGCGTAGTAAATCGTCTCGTAAGCGGCGGATTTCAGCGAGCGCATCCATGAATCGACCTTAGCGTTTACGCTCCATAGCGACACGGCGTTCTAGCTCGCGAATTTGCTGGCGCATGTGTTCAAGAGATTGCCGTGTTACCGCACTGCGAGTCTCATCGAGTACATCGCCGTCTAAGTTCTTAGCAACGGCCTTAGCGGTCTCGTACATGTAATCGAACGCTTTAAGCATGTCTTCGGGCCCGGGTAGCGTGATGAAAAACATTAGCCCTTTGGTATGAAGCCCGTCCATCGCATCAATATCGAAAACGCCAGGCCTCATCATATTAGCCACGCTGAACTGGATTGGGCCTCGGCCCGCGGCCTGCTCGTGCCGATGGAAAAAATCCATATCCCCGAACCGCAAATCGCAAGCCAGCAAGATTTGTAAAATATCTTGCCCTGCAAATCCTAGCTCGGTGCGCGCCAGCACATTGAGTACGAATACATGAGGCTCAATACCTCTTGGTAAGCGCGCCTGTGGCTCCCCCTCTACATTGGGCTCGTCGAGCTGCTCTAGCCAATCCAACGTAGCCGGCGTCGGATCAATACGAGAATGCGCTGCTGGCTCTGACTTTCCGGTTGTTTCTGAGGGAATCGGCTCACTCGATACTGCGTGCACCACGCCATCGTCAAGCGCAGAAAAAGACGGTATGTCGTCTTCGTTCGGCGTCTCGGCGCGCTCACTCTCAAACGCCGATGCTTCCCTATGAATAGCAGCCGGTTCGCTCGCATTGGAAACGGGCTCATCGGTGATCGATTGTGCAGCCACAGCAGCGCCTTCAGGGGCAGCCAAATCGTCTCGTCCGACAATTCTCGCCCCACCATTGGGCAACTCAGCAAGTAGGTTAAAGGGCTCATCGTCAGCTGCGTCATCCGCCCGACGGACTTTAGCGTTCAGTCGAATCTCAGTACGACGCTCCCGAATAATTCGGCGCGCCGCGTCGACAAGCACCGCGAGAATGAGTCCCGCGCCAATGATCACCATCCAGTCTCTGATCGTAAGCTCCATTACAGGATCTCCTACCTCTCGACGTTAGCTTGCTGCCAAGTGTGCAGCTTCCTCGATATCAACTGTGACGAGCCTCGATACACCGGGCTCATGCATGGTCACACCCATCAACTGGTCAGCGGCTTCCATAGTGATTTTATTATGCGTAATGAAAATAAATTGTACCTTCTCGGACATCTCCTTCACCATGCGCGCGTAACGACCCACGTTAGCGTCATCGAGAGGCGCATCAACCTCATCCAGCATACAAAACGGCGCGGGGTTAAGCTGGAAAATTGAGAACACTAGTGCAATGGCTGTCATTGCTTTCTCTCCACCCGACAGCAGGTGGATCGTGCTGTTCTTCTTGCCGGGAGGGCGGGCCATGATTGCCACACCCGTGTCGAGCAAATCGTCGCCTGTGAGTTCGAGACTTGCGGTACCGCCACCGAATACACGCGGAAACAGCTCGGAAAAGCCAGCGTTAACTTGATCAAACGTTTCTTGAAAGCGAGTTCGGGTCTCTTTGTCGATTTTGCGGATCGCGTTTTCTAAGGTTCCCAGTGCGCTCTCGAGATCTGCATTTTGCGCGTCGAGATAGTGCTTGCGCTCAGAAGCACGAGCACACTCATCAATCGCCGCTAAGTTGATAGGCCCCAGACGCGTAATCTTCGCGGCGATGCGCTCGACTTTAACCTGCCACTCAGGCTCAGATGCGTCATCGGGTAGATTTGAAACAACATCTGAAACCCGCATGTCCAATTCACTAACTTGCGCTTCTAGATTTTCGATGCGCACCTGCCGTTCAGCGTGCTTAAGTTTGTGGCTTTCAATCTCCCCGTGCACGCTCTGTAGGCGGTGTTCGACAGCAACTTTCGCTTGTTCTTGCTGGCGAAGAGAATGCTCTTTGTCAGACGCGGCTTGTCGTGCTTCAGTGAGCGCAGCCTCTGCTTCAACCCGCTGGGACAGCAGCAGTTCTAACTGCTCTTTGAGTGCTTGATCGGGCTCATCAGACTCGGGTAAAAGCAGGCTTAGCTCTTGCTTGCGCTGCTCCAGCTGAACGACTTGCTGCTCAAGTCGTTCAATCGTGCTTGCAACGGTATGAATTTGGGTTTTCAGATTTTGAGCTCGGACATCATTTCGATGCGCCTCGTCACGCGCCTCTCGAGCACTATCGCGAGCTTGCTGCAAAGCCTCACGAAACTCATCGCGCTCAGCCAGTAATTGCTCGCGAACAGAGCCGTCCGATTCCATTTGATCAATGGCTTCAGCCAACTGTGCTCGAGCCTCAATCAATGCACTCTGCTCATTATCAAACTGTTGTCGGGCATCTTGTAAATCTGCATCAAGTTGTGCGCGACGCTGTCGATGTTGCTCAATAGCCCCCACTCGAGTTTTTCGCTCAGCGGATAAGTCTGCATGCTGGCGAACAGCTTCTTTGAGGGCTCGCTGGCCATCTTCAAGCGCCCGCTCTGACTCTGTTCGACGTTCACGCGCGCTCTGCAGCTGCTCTTCGACGGCCTGCAGTTGCTCTTCAGTACGCGCGATGTCGGCACTGAGGGACTCGAGGATTTCTCGCCGCTCTATGACGCCGGTTGCAGCATCCGCTTTCGAACGGGTGCGAGCCCAGCCCTGCCCTAACCACTGCCCATCGGGAGTAATCACAGAAGCCTCACTGCTCAGCGTCGGCAGCAATGCGAGAGCATCGGAAAGGCTGTCAGCGCGATACACGCCAGCCAGCCACTGCTTCACTGCATGGGGACCGCTAACAACGGCCGCCAAGGTGTTATCAGTACCGAATGGCACATTCGACGCGCCCACTAAGCAAGCCCCTGCAGGCGCTTCCTGGTAAGACGTCGCTAGCAGCGTGTCTAGGCTCTCCACACAAACCGCCGTTAATGCATCGCCAAGAACCTGCTCAACAGCCGGCGCCCAGCCATCTTGTACGGTCAGCGCCTCAAACAAAGCCCCTCGACTGCCGACAGCCTGGGTGTCGAGCCACGTTCCTATGTCGCGTGCTTCATTGTCATTGGCTGCCGCGGCTTGTAATGCATCAAGCGAGGATTGCTGACCCTTCATTTGCTGCAGTCGAGAGCGATACTCGTCCTGGCTACTGCGCAGCACCTCCATCTGCTCTCGCTGCTCGGAAATGCTTCCTGTCAGTTGCTCAATCAGCATTTCCTGATCAGAAACGCGCAAATCCATGCCCTCGATTTTCGCGTCGAGCTCTTCAACTAGCTCAAAACTGTCACTGTCACCCTGCTGTGTCCGTTCATTCTCAAACTTTGCGATCCGCTCCTGCAGTCGGCGCAACACCTGCTCGAGGTAGACGATACGACTTTGCTGAACCTCTGACTCTTGCCGGGGCACCGAGGCTCGTTGATTAAACTCATCCCATCGGTTCTGCCACTCATTCATCAACTGTTCCGCATTCGCCAAGCTTTGCGCGGACTCTTCGGCCATGGCTCGGTGACGTTCTAACTCGGGCTCGATGATCTCTAGCTCTTCGCGCCACATGGCGAGCCGCTCCCGATCAGCCGCTAGGTGTCCTGCAGATTCCGAAAGACTCCCCTGCGTATTTTCCAGGTCCTGCTCGATACCCGCGCGCTTTTCCTGTTCATAGCGAAGCGCCTGCTCAATTCGCGTAACTTCACCGCCGACGGTGTAATACTTGGCTTGCACCTCGTTGAACCGATCGGTGGCATCGGTGAGCTCAATGCGAAGCCGCTCGATATGGGAACCCACCCGTTCGAGCTCTGCTCGCTCCGCTTCCTGACGCACCGCTAAGTCATCGACTTGCAGTTTGGCGGCAGTCGCGTCACTTTCGTGCTCACGCCATTGAAGCGCCAGCAACTGTGCCTTAATGTCGCGCTCTTCCGATTTAAACTCCGCGTACTTTTCGGCGGCTTGGGCCTGGCGCTGCAAGTGCTGAAGATTGCGCTCAAGCTCCTCGCGCAGGTCGGTCAATCGCTCTAGGTTCTCGACGGTACGGCGCATCCGGCTCTCGGTCTCTCGTCGGCGCTCTTTGTACTTCGATATTCCAGCAGCTTCCTCGATGAAAACCCGAAGTTCTTCAGGCTTTGATTCGATGAGGCGCGAAATCATTCCCTGCTCGATAATCGCATAGCTGCGAGGTCCAAGACCGGTCCCCAGAAAAAGATCCGTGATGTCCCTACGGCGGCATTTACTGCCGTTTAAGTAGTACTGAGATCCACCGTCTCGGTCGACTTGGCGGCGAACACCAATTTCACTGTACGCTGCGTATTCACCCACAATTTTGCCGTCGGTATTATCAAATAACAGCTCAATTGTTGCCTGACCTACAGGCTGGCGGCTTGTCGTGCCGTTGAAGATGACATCCGTCATCGACTCACCACGGAGCGTTTTGGCTGAACTCTCACCCAGAACCCAGCGAACAGCATCGATGATATTGGACTTGCCACAACCGTTAGGACCAACAACCGACGACATATTGCTCGGGAAGTTCACTGTGGTTGGGTCGACGAAGGACTTGAAGCCCGCCAGTTTTATTGATTTTAGTCGCATTAAAAGATTCCGATAACGAGGGTTTACCCCCCCATCAAACACAACATGCAGTGTATAGCTTGCTCGCCCACCACGCTATAGGGGAATGAGCCTGATTATTCAGAAACCGCCTCTTTAACGCGCAATACAACGGATACCGTCGCATCAGCGGAAGGTATCACATTCTCCACTGTGGCGACCCACGTCGCAGATGCACGACCCGGCTGACCCGAGGGGCTTAGCTGGATTTCGATATCGACTGCCTCCAGTGCGGATAATTTCTGCCCCGCCATGGATGATTGATCGTCAAGCCGAACGGTAAATGGCAGCTCAGCAGCAGGGCGCCTCACGACAGCGGTGGGCATTCTCGCCTCGCTACCCGCCGGCCGCGCAATAACAAATACGGTACCTCTAATGGGGTCGGGAACCCCATTGAGATCGGGCCCACGTTCAGGCAGCGCCACGCTCACGCTCACACCGTCGGCGGACGCAGGGGGGGCATCAACACCGCCCCTAGCTTTAGCTTCTGCGATAACACTCGACATCATCTGATAGCCGGGACTTCCCGGCGCTTCAAATTCAATCAGTCGCTGCCAGTACACAAGCGCCGCACCGTAATCCTGCGCCTCAAAAGCCGCCATTCCGAGTGTACCGAGCGCCGTGCGCTGGCCGGGGTCAGCAGCGAGCGCGGCCTCGGCTCTGCGTCTCGCGCTATCCGTAAGCGTACGATTGAGCGATAAGTACTCGGCCTGTGATGATAACGCTAAAATTTCAGGGCTTTCTGGAAACAAACGCAGCAGCTGCTCATAGACCGAAAGTGCCTTACTGTGCATTTCTTGGCCCGTGTAGTACTGACCGAGTAGCGACAAATAGTCGCTGTTTTCCGGCCGCGCCGCACTCCTTTCCTCAATGACGGATATGAGCTGCGGAATATCTTGGGCGGAGCTGTCGGCAATCGTTTCAAGTTGACGCGCGATAAGAACATCGTCAAGAGAACCAACCCACTGGTAAATAATTAGCGGCGCAACAGCTATCGTGACTAATAAAAATAACGTTAATGTACCTCGCCGATTCGCAGAGGTGTCGCTTTGCTCCCCAACGACATCCGATGGCAGTTCTTCAACCACCCGTAGCTCAGCATCCGTCAATAATTCACGTGACAGTTCCGAGGGTTCTCTATCGAGCTCGGAGCGCCGGAGTCGTAACCAATCAATTGTTGTCTCTCCCGACAGGTCACGACGCCAAAGCCTGGGTAGAACGGCAAGCAGTGTCCCAGCGAGAAGCACCATAGCTGATGCGCCGATATAGAAGGACAACGTCACGAGGATTCCTCATTATCGCGAGCTGCACGATCACTTGTGTGTGCAGTTTTACTCATGGCGGTAGCGCCAGATTCCCCCTCAGACGCAGCCAAACGGCTGCGAAGCTGCGCAAGCTCCTCGGCTGTCACCGGCTGGTCAACGCGCTTTTTACGCAAAAGATGCCGCGCCAAACCCAGCAAACCGATGAGTGCGACGATGCCAGGCCCGTACCAAAGAATCGCCGTGTTCTGATCAACAGCAGGTCGATAGCGTACAAAATCACCATAACGAGCAACCATGAATCCCAAGATCTCATCATCGCTGGCGCCTTGCTCGAGCTGGCTGTGCAGTAAAAAACGTAGGTCTCGAGAAATAGGCGCGTTGGAGTCAGCGATATTTTGGTTTTGGCATTTGGGGCAGCGTAATTCTTGGCTCAGTTCGTGGTATCGATCTTCCAGCATGGGATCACTAAACTCATAGGTTTCTATGACCCCCCACGCTGCCAAGGGAAGCATTAGCATAAAGCTAACAACGACTGCTAGTCCCCTCATCAAGGGCCCTCCCCTGTGGATAACCCTAACGGCGCTGTATCGAGCTCTCGTTCTGGATCTGGAAAAAACCTCGCCAAATTTTGCGCCCACACTGTCTCATCGACGACACCGACATGACGGTACTGTATGGCACCACTAGCATCGAGAACGTAGGTTTCTGGGGCGCCATAAACGCCTAAATCAAGCCCTAGGGTGCCGGAAGTATCGCTCAAGACTACGGCGTAGGGATCGCCCAACGCTTCCAGCCATTGCCGTGCGGGATCCGCTTGGTCTTTGTAATTCAAGCCAATAATTTTTATACCAGAGCGAGCGAGATCGAGAAGGTATGGATGCTCTACTCGACAGGAATAACACCAGGTCGCCCACACATTGATTAACGCCGGCTCGCCCAGTAGGTCGTCTCGGGTAACTAGCCCCTCCGCAGTCAGCGCTTGAAGTGAGAAGTCGGGCAACGGCTTTCCGATAAGCGCGGATGGCAACGCCTTGGGATCAAGCGAGAGCCCTCGAAAAAGAAACGCACCTAGAACCGCAAAAGCGAGCAGCGGCAGGAAAAGCTTAAGCCGCCCCATGAACAACCTCTGAGGATAGTTGCTCAGACTTTCGCTGAGCTGTTTGTGCGCGGTAACGACGATCGAAAGCGGTGAGTATTCCCCCGAAACCTAGCAATAGTGCGCCACCCCAGATCCAGCGAATCATTGGCTTAAACTGAAGTCGAATCGCCCATGCGCCCTCGCCCACTGGCTCTCCCATCGCGACAAACAAATCCCTGAAAGCACCCCCGTCGATATCAGCCTCGGTCATTACTTGGCCACTGGCTATATAACGGCGCTTTTGAGGGGTGAGTTGCGCAATACGTTCTCCCTTGTGCCACACGGCAAACGTGGCTTGATCGGCCTGATAGTTAGGGCCGTCATTGCGGCCTAAATCAATGAATTCAAAACGATAGCCTGCAACTTCAGCGCTTTCACCCACAGACATCTTGAGGTCTTTCTCTACGCTGTGCTGCGTTACGACGGTAGCCCCGATAACGGTAGCAGCAAATCCGGCGTGAGCCAGGCACATGCCGATATAGCTGGGTGTCAGTCGTCCTAGCTTCCGCTTGAATCCATCCGCTGACCGTGTGCGCGTTAAGAGATCCCGTCCAAGTCCAACGAGAATCCAACCCGCCAGCAAAACAGCCAGCGCAACCCAGACGTTGTACTCTCCACCTAAAAGCGGCAGCACGAGTGCAAGAACCACAACGACCAACCCTGGAATCAACAACTCATTAAGCCATCGACGACTAGCGTCACTCTTCCAACGCGCGATCGGGGCGATCCCCATAAACGGAATCAATAAAGCCATGAGGGGTACAAAGACTGCATTGAAGTAGGGAGGACCAACGGAGTACTTGCCCTGCCCTAGTGCATCCATAATCAAGGGGAAGAGTGTTCCAAGCAGAACTGTGAGCGCAGACACGCTAAATACAAGGTTGTTCGCGAGCAGCAGCGCTTCACGAGATATGGGTCCGTAATTGACACGACTCGCCACTGTAGGCGCTCTAAGTGCAAACAGGACTAAGGACCCGCCAATGACAAGCGCGAGAAAAATCAATATGAATAGGCCGCGATCGGGGTCGGCAGCAAACGCATGAACAGACGTCAGCACGCCAGACCGCACGAGGAAGGTGCCCAGTAACGACAGTGAAAACGCAGCGATCGCCATCAGTACGGTCCATGATCTAAACAGGCCGCGTTTTTCAGTTACCGCGAGTGAGTGCAGTAATGCAGTCCCTACTAACCAAGGCATGAAGGAGGCATTTTCAACCGGGTCCCAGAACCACCATCCGCCCCAGCCCAATTCGTAATAAGCCCACCAGCTGCCGAGCATGATACCGAGGCTCAAGAAACCCCAGGCCACGTTCGTCCAAGGCCGAGACCAGCGAGCCCAGGCTGCGTCGAGTTGGCCGCCCAGGAGCGCGGCAATAGCAAACGCAAACGGCACGGAAAACCCAACATAGCCCATGTATAACAAGGGCGGATGGATGATAAGACCAGGGTCTTGCAGTAGCGGGTTAAGGTCACTCCCGTCGGCAGGAATACCCGGCAGGAGTCGCTCGAAAGGATTAGACGTAAACAATGAAAACGCGATGAATCCGATGGACACGAGACCCATAACACCCAAAACCCGGGCCAGTACGTGCAGCGGCAAACCCCGGCTAAACAGTGCGACCGCCACCATCCACGACGACAAGATCAATACCCACAGGAGCAGTGAGCCTTCGTGATTCCCCCAAACAGCTGAAAATTTATAGATGGGAGGCAGCAAGCTGTTGCTATTACTTGCAACAACCTTCACGGAAAAATCGTCCATCAGAAAGGCTTTCGCCAGCATAATGAATGCGGCCGCTAGAAATATAAAGACGCCGAGGGCAAGCGTTGGGGCCATATTCATGGCAGCGCTATTATTACGCCATGCACCCCATAGCGGCACTACGCCTAAAGTACACGCTAAAACAAACGCCAGAATCAACGCAAAGTGCCCTAACTCAGCAATCATTATAGGCCTCCTTTACCGTAGCTTTTGGGAGCACTGCCGCTTAGGTCTTTGCCTTCAAGGGCGGCTGCAACTTCTGGAGGCATATAGTTTTCATCGTGCTTGGCGAGCACCTCGCTGGCCTCTAAAACGCCAGTCTCATCCAAGATACCCGCTGCAACGACGCCCTCTCCCTCCGCGAATAGATCCGGAAGTATCCCCGTGTAAGTAATCGTCACCGTTGCTTCGTAGTCGGTGACTTGAAAGGTCGTGGTGAGGTCGCTCGTGCTACGTTTGATGCTACCGTCTACCACCATGCCCCCCACGCGAATGGTGCGCTCGGTAGGCGCTTTACCCGCGGCGACATCGGCGGGTGGATAAAACAAGTTGATATTGCCTCGCAGCGCATAGCTCACTAAACCGATCGCTGCGCTGGAAAAAACAACGATAGCTAACGCGATAACGAGCCTTTGCTTACGCCTTGGGTGCATGCTCACTCCTGTTGGTTTCAACCATTGCACTGCGTCTTAATTCTGCGTCGATCTGTCTTCGTAACGTCCGCGTCCGACGCCAAGGAGCAATGACGAGATACGCGATCACTGCAAAGCTAATTCCATAGGCTGACCATACGTAGGGGCCGTGTCCCGCCATATTCCATGCAGCAGCGAGGCTATCGAAGTACATCATGACTTAGCCAACTCTTGCTTCAACTCTTGTTTTAACCAAGCGGACCTGCGATGAATATCAATCAGCTCAGTTCGCATATTGAATACGACGGCACAGGCAAACGTCAGATAAAAAGCCGCGATATTAAGCAGCAGCGGGTACAACATTGAGCTGTCAATGGCTGATTCACCGGAGAATTTTATCGACGCAGGCTGGTGCAAGCTGTACCACCAATCCACTGATTTATAGATGATCGGTATATTGACCGTCCCTACTAAACTTAACACTGCACAGGCTTTTGCCGCAGCCGCCTTATTCTCATAGGCCTCAAACAAAGCAATAACACCCAAATAAAGAAAGAGTAGAATCAGCATTGACGTAATTCGAGCGTCCCATACCCACCAAGTACCCCAAGTCGGCTTACCCCAAATAGCGCCTGTGACCAACGCAATAAACGTTAACGCAGCACCGACGGGCGCTACTGCGCGCATGGCTGTGTCGGCCATTTTAATTTTCCAGACTAGGCTCATAAGACCCGCGAAGGCCATCACGTAGTAGCCAGCGAGGGCGACAACGGCTGCCGGGACATGAATGAAGATAATACGGTAGCTATTACCCTGACGAAAATCTGGCGGCGCCACGAGTAACCCCCAGAAAGCGCCCACGATGAGTGCAGCGATGGCAATCGGGAGCAGCCACTTCAAGAAAGAACCGGCAAACCGATAAAACCAAGGGGGAGACCCCATTTTATGAATAATAGACCACATAAGCTCGATTATAGCCGTATCGGAGGTATAAAAAATACGCGTTCACGTATCGACAGAGATTTTCAGTCCCGCACTAATCGCGAACGGAGCCAGTACCAGTCCGGCTGCAGCAAAAGCACCCATTAATGCCAGCCATGCACTGGCATCATAGCCGTCAGCCGCCTCGCCCACAGCGCCGACGCCGAATATCAAAATAGGAACATAGAGTGGAATAATTAACAGCGACAGCAACATACCGCCTCTTCTTAACCCCACTGTCAGTGCTGCACCAATTGCGCCAATAAGCGACAAGCAAAGTGTGCCGAGTAGCAAGCTGAGTACTAATACAGGAAACGCTGAAGCGGGCAGATTAAGCATGGCTGCGAATACGGGAGACACCAAAGCAAGCGTTACCCCGCTGAGCAGCCAGTGGGCGATCACCTCGGCCATTGCGCTGAGGGCTAGCGGCTGAGGGGCTAGAATCATTTGTTCTAAGCTCCCGTCTTCAAAGTCTGCAGCGAATAAACGTCCGCTCACGGTTAAGTTAGCCAGCAAAGCGACTACCCAAAAAATGCCAGGCGCCAGATCACGCAACTGATCAGGTGCTGGCCCTAAGCCCAGCGGAAACAGCGTTACTACCATCAAGAAAAACAGAATCGGATTCAATACATCGCCTGGGCGACGCAAACCGGATCGAATATGTCGATTCAGTTGGGCGCGCAAATAACTTACGGTTTCAAGCTGCATAGTGACTGAGATCCAACACTCGAAGGCGCTCGGCAAATCTATTGGGCTGATGGCTAGTGAATACGACGGCCCCACCCTGCTCAACGTGCGCCAACAATCGAGCCTCGAGAAGCTCTGCGCCTAGCATGTCAATGGCAGTGAACGGTTCATCAAGCAGCCAAAGCTTAGCGTCTGATAACCACAGTCTAGCGAGTGCTACCCGTCGCTGCTGTCCGGCCGATAAATTGTGCACCGGCGTATCTTCGTAACCGAATAAGCCGACTTGGTCGAGCGCTTGGCGCAGTGCTACTTCGCTCTCAGCGATGAGTCCACTGGGGTGCCAGCTAAGATTTTCTATGGGGCTTAGGAGCGGCTTTAAGCCCGGTAGATGGCCTTGGTATAAAAAGCTTGCCTCACGCTGAATCGAGCCACTCACGCCTACTTTCGACAGTCCAGCAAGGGCGCGCAGAAAACTCGTCTTGCCAACCCCATTGGGGCCGGCCATCTGCCACAGCTCACCCGGCGCAACCGTGAAGTCGACACCTTGCAAGAGCAGGCGATAGCCACGCTCCAAGGCAACGGATTGCGCTGTGAGCAAGTCCATGCTCACCTACAACTGCACCACACGCAGCTCGGGCAAGTGAATATCTTTATCAACTTCAACAGTTAAGTCTTTGAAATTAAATATATTTTGATCCGCAAGCTGCGAAGGGGCGACATTCGCCACACTGCGAAAAATAGTCTCAATACGCCCGGGGTACTGCCTCTCCCATGCGACTAGCATCTTCTTGATCTCCTGCCGCTGCAAGTTATCCTGAGAACCACACAGATTACAGGGGATGATGGGAAATTCCATCGCTTCAGCGTAGCGCGCAAGATCTCGCTCCTTGCAATAGGCCAAAGGTCGGATAACGACGTTTTGCTTGTCATCGCTGAGCAGCTTGGGTGGCATGGCCTTCAACTTGCCTGCAAAGAACATGTTGAGGAACAGCGTTTCTACAATGTCATCGCGATGATGACCCAGCGCGATCTTGCTTGCCCCTATCTGCTGTGCAAAGCCGTAGAGTGTGCCGCGGCGCAGACGCGAGCATAAACCACAGGTCGTTTTACCCTCGGGCACCACCGATTTAACGACGCTATACGTATCTCGCTCAAGAATGTAGTACGGAACGCCCAACGACTCGAGGTATGCAGGTAACACCTCCTCGGGATATCCGGGCTGTTTTTGGTCGAGATTCACCGCTATGATTTCATAATCAATCGGCGCACTGTCACGAAGCTGCACAAGAATATCGAGCATCCCGTAGGAATCTTTGCCGCCTGACACGCACACCATTACGCGATCGCCATCTTCAATCATGTTGAAGTCGACGATGGCGTTACCTACGTTGCGCCGCAAACGCTTGCGCAGCTTATTGAACTCGTTTTTCTGACGACGCGGGTCGCTAGGCCCTTTACGAGATCCCTTTGAGGCACTATCAATTTCGAATTGCTCGACCATCTGTGTTGAGTCATCGCTGTTTGAAGTGTCGGCATGATATAGAAACACAGGGGTTTGGCGCAAAGTTCGTTATAGGCATTATTGATGAATCCTATGACAAGCTTGTCCCAACGGTCTTGTGTTTTTAATGCTAGCAGTCGAAAATCCGCACCCTCATGGGGTTTTATCCGATCCCGACACCCTTAACCGATCCGTTCCATTAATGAGTTCCATCGATTAGTTCCATCAATTAGTTCTATCAATTA
>DAIRTN010000001.1:90239-107020 GCA_036803865.1 Luminiphilus sp. | reverse complement strand
ATCAATTAGTTCTATCAATTAAAAAGGACCGTCCTATGAAAGCTCCCGTTCGTGTCACCGTCACCGGCGCAGCCGGACAAATTGGCTACGCTTTACTATTTCGCATTGCCTCCGGTGCGATGCTTGGAAACGATCAGCCAGTTATCCTGCAGCTCTTAGACATTACTCCCGCAATGGAAGCGCTTGAAGGTGTCCGCATGGAATTGGACGATTGTGCGTTCCCACTACTGGCTGGCGTCGTGTGCACGGATGATCCCAACGTTGGCTTTAAGGATACTGATTACGCGCTGCTCGTTGGTGCGCGACCGCGCGGTCCTGGCATGGAGCGAAAGGATCTGCTGGAAGCAAATGCGGCGATTTTCTCAGTTCAAGGCAAGGCACTTAACGATCACGCATCGCGCAATGCAAAGGTACTGGTCGTAGGCAACCCAGCCAATACCAACTCGTTAATCGCCCAGCGCAATGCCCCCGATCTGGATCCTCGAAACTTCACCGCCATGACGCGGCTTGATCACAATCGCGCGATGACGCAGATGGCCCAGAAAACGGGTACTACCGTTAACGATGTGACCAATATGACGATTTGGGGCAACCATTCAGCGACACAATACCCCGATCTGTTTAACGCAAAAGTCAATGGAAAAGCCGCAATCGATCTCGTTGATCAAGCGTGGTACGAAAACGATTTTATTCCGACAGTACAGCAGCGCGGGGCTGCGATTATTAAGGCACGTGGTGCATCGTCGGCCGCCTCTGCAGCTAACGCCGCGATCGACCATATGCGTAGCTGGGCGTTGGGTACTGAGGGCAACGACTGGGTATCGATGGGTGTTTATTCTGACGGATCCTATGGCATTGCCGAAGGTCTTATTTACTCGTTCCCCTGCCGCTGCAAAGACGGCGACTGGGAAATCGTTCAGGGCGTTGAAGTTGGCGAGTTCAGCCGAGCCAAGATGGATGCCACCGCACAAGAGTTAACTGAAGAGCGCGACGCCGTCGCACATCTGCTCGGTTAACGAAGGCGCAGGTAGCCTCGTAGTGAAAAACCGGTGAGTTTTCGGACTTACCGGTTTTTTTTGTCGCAGTCGTTCCCACTAGCAACGACGCCCGCGCCTATCGTCAACGCGCGTCGTCCGAGTGAATAACGATTAAGCCTCGCGCAGCACAACGAGCGGCGGCACGTTAACCGCACGACGACAGCTGAAAACCCCTACTGATCCAATAATGACAACCCCAGCCATGACACCCAAAGGCCAAAGCCAGATGGTCGGCTCATAGGCTAAGTCGAGTGCCTGTGTTTGCAGCCCCCAGGCTGCCGCCTCTGCGCCGATAATAGCGAGCAAACCCGCGAACAAGCCCAGTACAGAGAACTCAATCGCAAGCGCACCGAGTAGTAAGCCGCGTCGGGCACCCAGCGCACGTAATAAAGCGCTTTCTCGCAATCTAACATCGACACTCGATTGCACGCCCGCAACGAGAACCAACGCACCTGCCAGCAGAATAACCGCCAATACCAATTCAATAGCTTGTCCTACACGATCAACAATCCCACGTATCTCGTCGATGACAATGTCTAGCTCAATAACCGTGACCGTTGGGAAAGCCCGAACCAGTGGATTGAGGGCGCCCTTGTTATCCGATTCAAGAAAGAAACTTGTAAGGTACATTTTAGGGAAGTTATTGAGCACTTCTGGGGGGAAGATCACGAAAAAATTGGGCTTCATACTTTGCCAATCGGCCCGACGAATACTAGAAACCTTGGCGTCAAATGAATCGGCGCCGATCCGAAATGTCAGTGTATCGCCAACTTCGGCCCCAACGCTTTCGGCGAAGCGCTCCTCTAATGAGACCTCCTGGAATGAGACCTGCTGGGGTGAAACCTGTTGGCCGGCCTCCTCTCCCCACCACTGACCATCGACCACCTCGGTTGCTTCCGGCAGTACTGCAGCATACGTAAAGTTAGCCTCCCGTTGACGTCCACGGCTTTCGCCTGTCTCTGAACGATCCTCTGCAAGCACGGCTCCGTTGACCGCCATGACACGCCCACGAGTCATCGGATAAAGCGGCTCGCTCGCTATACCCAAAGCGTCAAGCTGTTGCGCTAGAGACTCCCGCTGCTCTGCGGCTATGTTTAAAAGAAAATGATTGGGCGTTCCCGGCGGGAGCTGTGCCTGCCACTGACTAATGAGCGACGTGCGGATCATCACCAGCACAAGCATCAACATAATGGCGACAGCGAAAATCACCATTTGCAGGGCATTGGCGTTACCCCGGCGAAGCAAACCGGACATGGCCAGCCGCCATACGCTGCCGGCTTGACTGCCTAACCCACGACCGATTGATAACAGGCCTTTAGCCGCTAAGAAACCAACACCAACGGTAACTAGAAGCCCTCCGACCACACTCGCGGTCAACAATAGATCGCTGGAATACCACCACATGAGCCCAGTCATGGCCGCCATGCCCAACATATAATCCTGAGGCTTCTGCGCACTACTCGCGTCCTCCTCTCTACGTAACACACGTAGTGGCGACACCAGCGCCAAACGCGCAAGCGGGGGCCATGCAAAAAACAAAAGGCATACCAATGCGGTCATACCACCAATGACAAAAGGTAAGACACCCATAGGACCCGGCGTAACACCCAATTGCTCAGCGAACACTGTGAAAAAAAGCCCCTGAATACCCCAGCCTGTTAAACATCCGAGCACGCCTGCCACCAAACCCATTAATGCTAGGCTTGTGCCGTACAGTCGATTGATCATGCCGCTACTCGCGCCCAAACTCTTCATGACTGCAACATAGTCGGTATGACGTTCACTGAAACGCCGTGCGGCAAGCGCAATGGCTGCCGCGGCCAGGACTACTCCCAGACTGCCTGCCAATAAAAGAAAGGCTCGGGCGCGCTCAAGCGTTCGCCCAACGCCAGGCTGGCCGTCATCAAGACCCAGTAAGCGTTGTCCTTGAACGAGCTGCGGCTCTAACCACGCAACAAAGGGCTTTAACGTGTCATCGCTGCCTGTTAACAACAATCGATAGTTCACGCGGCTGCCGGGCTGTATGACCTCCGTTGCCGGTAAATCCTTTAAATTCATCAGCAACCGCGGACCGTATCCGAAGAGCGCCGCAGTGCTATCAGGTTCTGCGCGAATAGCTCCGCTGACCGTGAGCTCCGCCTCTCCAACCCACACGCTATCGCCGACACTGACATCAAGTAATGCGAATAATCGTGGCGCCAGCCAAACCTCTCCCGGTAGCGGTAATCCTACTGCCGGAATAGCAGGGTCGTAGGGTGCTTGGCTGTACTTAAGCTCTCCTCGAAGGGGGTACGGAGCCGCGACCGCTTTCACAGACGCAAGATACATGCTGTCTCGGTTGTTCATTACCATCGAGGGAAAGCCAACCAATGATGCTGTTTGCAAACCTTCATCTTCGGCCTTCTGGCGCCAGACCTCTGGAATGGCTGAACGGCTGCTAACCGCCTGATCAGCCGCTAAGAATCTGCGACTTTCGCTCTCAAGGGCTGACTGTAAGCTCGATACAAAAGCACTGATACCCACCACTACACCAACCGCCAAGACCAACGCCGCTAACAGAATGCTCAGCTCGCCGCCCCTCCAATCGCGTAGCAGCAATTTCCGCGCTGTCAGTGTTTTCTTGGGCACACTCACGTCGCCTCTTCCAGTCGACCATTACTCATGTGAACACGGCGTGAACAGGCCTGTGCCAATCGATTGTCATGGGTCACTAACACGAGCGTAGTACCCTCGCTCTCATTGAGCTCAAACAGTAGTTTAATAATCGTGTCGCCCGTCTGAGTATCGAGATTGCCAGTGGGTTCGTCAGCAAAGAGAATAGTGGGCCGAGCGGCGAAGGCCCGCGCTATAGCCACGCGCTGCTGCTCGCCGCCTGATAGCTGGCTGGGGTAATGATCAAGACGATGCGCAAGACCCACCCGTTCGAGGTACTCACGAGCGCGGGCAGAAGCATCAGCACTGCCAGCCAGCTCCATAGGTAACATGACGTTCTCAAGCGCATTGAGGGCGGGCAATAATTGAAACGACTGGAACACGAAACCAACCTTTTGAGCTCTTAGCGCGGCCCGTGCGTCCTCATCTAAACTGGACAAAGCGACACCATCAATACTGACCTCTCCACCTGTCGCGACATCAAGACCTGCCAAAAGACCCAAAAGTGTCGACTTTCCCGAGCCAGAAACCCCTACAATAGCCAGAGTTTCGCCCGGCTTGATTTCGAGGTTAATACCTCGCAGGATTTCCAACTCTCCATCAGCCACTGCGACTTTCTTCAGGAGATTATGTACTTTGATCATTAGCTTGCTCCTCCGCTCACTAATACGCCGGCGCGCCGCGTGCGGATTGATGTCGTTCAGAGGATTACCGTGTGCGCTCGTCATGTTTGCGCTCATCGGACACAGTGCTGCTTGGAGCACTGAGTCTCGCACGGTTCTTGTAGTCGGCGACAGCATTAGTGCGGCCTATGGGATGGATTTACATCAGGGCTGGGTCGCATTGCTCAATAATAGGCTTGCGGACAATGGGCTTAAATATCGAGCTGTTAATGCCAGCATCAGCGGTGACACGTCGGCTGGAGGTCTGTATCGATTAGCCCCGTTACTGCGGGAATATCAGCCGGAGCTTGTCATTATAGAGCTGGGCGGTAACGATGGGCTGCGAGGCTACCCTATTGATCAATTGCGCAACAATCTGCAGAAAATGACTGAGCTGTCCATCGCCCAAGGTGCTCAAGTCCTGCTTTTGCAAATGGAAATCCCGCCGAATCTCGGGCCTCGATACACGCGATTATTTCGTGAAAGTTTTGCTTGGGTTGCGGATCAGACGGGCGCACGGTGGGCACCCTTTATTCTAGAGGGTATTGCCGTCGACAATGTGCTGATGCAGAGCGACGGCATTCACCCAACCGCTGCGGCACAGCCATTAATAGTCGACAACGTGTGGCCCTCATTAGCCGCGCTATTGGAGCGCTCCGATGAACAGTGACCGAACCCAATCTCAAGCTCAACAAAAGCTCGAGACTATTATTTTTGGGACCACGACACCTGCGGGCAAGGCATTCGACTTAGTCTTACTTGCCGTAATCGCGGCCAGCGTCTCGGTAGTGATGTTTGATTCAATTGCGTCTGTGCACGCAAAGTATGGTGCATTGCTGCGGGCGTTAGAGATCGGCTTCACGCTAATCTTCACGCTGGAATACGCACTTCGGCTCTGGTGTGCTAAACGCCGAAAAGCCTACGTATTCAGTTTTTGGGGGGTAGTTGACCTACTCTCGATTACACCAACATATATCGCGTTGTTGCTACCTCAGGCCGCTCCCCTACTGATCATACGTCTAGTGCGAGTAATGCGTATCTTCCGGATTTTACGCTTATTTGAGCTCTTCTCAGAGCTAAGCGACATCATTAACGTTTTGCGAAATACCGCGCGAGCCATCTTTGTGTTTTTCATCATGGTCATGATCGTTGTGGTAGTGTTTGCCTGCCTCATCTATGTGATCGAGGGCCCTGAGCACGGTTTCACCAGCATTCCGATGAGTATTTACTGGGCGGTCGTAACCATCACGACCGTGGGTTATGGGGACCTGATCCCACAAACGCCGATTGGACGCGCAATCGCGTCCTTTGGAATGCTAGTGGGTTACTCCATTTTAGCCGTACCAACCGCTATTATTACGACCAAACTGTGGGAGCGCCTGAACAACCGCAAACAAGCGCAACTTAACTGGAACTGCCCAGTCTGCGCCAGGGGTGGTCACGCAACTGATGCCGAATTTTGTAAACACTGTGGTGCCAAACTCGATGTGCCACCCGAACTCCGCCAAGCTGCTGATGAGTTAATGTCCGATGATGTCTAACGAAACTGCTCCAACCCCAATCTTCAATTATCGAAAGTATTGGGCGGAGTGCCTGGGACCTGCTCCCTGGCTACCCATGAACCGTGAAGAAATGGATCAGCTAGGCTGGGACAGCTGTGACGTCATCATTGTGACGGGGGATGGGTACGCCGACCATCCAAGCTTTGGCATGGCAGTCATCGGCCGCGTCTTAGAAGGACAAGGGTATCGAGTGGGTATCATTTCTCAACCCGACTGGCACAGCGCCGACGCGTTCAAAGCCCTGGGCAAGCCCAATCTTTATTTCGGCGTGGCCGCGGGTAACATGGACTCTATGATTAATCATTACACCGCTGATCGTAAGCGCCGGAATGACGACGCCTATACACCGGGTGACAAAGCCGGTCGTCGGCCCGACCGCGCGGTGACTGTTTACAGTCAGCGAGTGCGGGAGGCTTACAAAGACGTACCCGTTGTTATTGGTGGCATTGAAGCTAGCCTGCGGCGCATCGCACACTATGATTACTGGAGTGAAAAAGTACGTCGCTCAGTGCTCATGGATAGCAAAGCCGACATACTGCTGTTTGGCAATGCTGAGCGCGCCATTATTGAACTTACACACCGGCTTGCGAACGGCGAAGATATAGCCGCTATTCGCGATGTCCGTGGAACCGCGTTTATTACGCGTGGCATTGAAACCGGCTTTCGCGAGATGGATTCCACCTCTGTCGATGTCGTCGGATCTGTCGAAGCTCATCTCAATCCCTATGAGGGGATGGAACCCGAGAAATGTGACGCCGCCGAGCCCGACGAAGACGTAGCGGCTGAACCTGTCAGACTTATGGTGGCAAAAGACCCTAAGTCAACGGTTATTCGGCTCCCCAGCTACGAACAAGTTCAATCGGATCCAGTGCTTTACGCCCACGCCTCGCGAGTACTGCACAAAGAAACTAACCCCTATAACGCCATGCCGCTTATTCAAGCTCACGGTGATCGCGATATATGGCTCAACCCACCGCCTATCCCGCTTGAGACAGATGAACTTGATTGGGTATTTGAGCTTCCCTACCAACGTCTGCCGCACCCCAGTTACGGCGACGCTAAGATCCCAGCCTTTGACATGATTCAGCATTCAGTCAACATTATGCGCGGCTGCTTTGGTGGCTGTACCTTCTGCTCTATTACGGAGCATGAGGGGCGAATTATTCAGAATCGATCTGAAGACAGCATTATCAGAGAGGTAGAAAAAATACGGGATACGAGTCCCGCGTTTACAGGCGTGATCTCGGATCTTGGCGGGCCCACAGCGAATATGTGGAGGCTCGCCTGCAAGAGCAAGGAAATCGAAGCAAAGTGCCGCAAACTGTCTTGCGTCTATCCCGGCATTTGTAAAAACTTGAACACAGATCAAACGCCACTGGTGCATTTATACCGACGTGCTCGAGCGTTACCTGGGATAAAGAAAGTACTTATCGCATCCGGTTTACGCTACGACATTGCGGTCGAAACTCCCGAGTACGTGAAAGAATTGGTAACCCACCACGTCGGCGGTTATCTGAAGATTGCGCCAGAGCATACCGAGCGAGGGCCGCTCGACAAAATGATGAAGCCAGGTATTGGCACCTACGACACTTTTAAAACAATGTTCGAGAAATACACGCGAGAAGCGGGGAAAAAGCAGTATCTGATTCCCTATTTCATCGCCGCTCACCCGGGCACCACAGACAGCGACATGATGAATTTAGCGCTATGGCTTAAGCGCAATAAATTTCGCGCTGATCAAGTACAGACTTTCTACCCATCGCCCATGGCGACTGCCACAGCTATGTACCACAGTGGTAAGAATCCGCTTAAGCGCGTAACGCGAAAGAGCGAATCAGTTCCCGCGATACGAAAACTGAGCCAGAGACGTCTTCACAAAGCGTTCTTACGCTACCACGATCCCGATAACTGGCCACTGCTTCGCGACGAACTGAAAAAAATGGGGCGTCGCGATCTTATCGGGACCGGCAAGATGCATTTGGTACCGCCACGACAGCCTCCAAAGCGTCACAAGTTGGTAGCCGATGGCTCTACGCCTTTCGCCACTCAGCACAATGGACTGCCGGGCAGAAGAAAACCGACGAAAAAACGTTAGCAGCGCAGGCTCTCTGTCTGTCACGCCTCTCTCTGTCACGCCTCTCTCTGTCACTTGAGAGGCGTCCTAAGCAGCCAGCTCGACACTGGTTGAGCCATGCTTTGAAAGGTGGTTTTAGCCACTAGACCACGCGGAAATCCACTGCTACAGTGCACCGTGATACACATTCTAACTTCATAATAACAAGGTGAGTAAGAAGTCATGCCAAACCAACGTAGAGTCCTTTTACCCTTTGCTTTAACGGCGCTGGCCGCGGCCACCCATGCCAACGCACAAAACGTCTTAGAGGAGATCATTGTTACCGCTGAAAAACGGGAATCCTCACTACAAGATACACCTATCGCCGTCTCTGCCTTCTCCCAAGAAAGCCTTGATAAAAACCTCATTTTCAATGCCATGGATATGCAGTTCAACGTACCGAACATGTTGATGTCCAAGGGCAACTTTACGGGCGCCACAATTTCGCTGCGCGGTATTGGACAAACCGCAGTGGGAAGCGCGGCGGATGCACCCGTCGGTATTCATATGAATGGCGTTTATCTTAATGCCCCTCGGATCTTCGAAACGGGCTTTCTTGACGTCGAGCGGGTCGAGGTCCTCCGAGGCCCCCAGGGCACAACCTACGGGCGTAATACCACGGGCGGCGTTATCAACATGATAACTGCCAAGCCACAGCTCGATGAGTTCAGTGGCGCTATCGAGGCTAGCTTAGGTTCTTACAGCGAAACAGAGGCACGTGGTCATATTAACGTCCCTCTCGGTGACGGTGCTGCATTGCGACTAGGCGGCTACTCGATGTCGCGCGACGGGTTTGTCTATGATGAAAATCTAGACAAAGACGTGGATGACCGCGATATGTACATGGCGCGCGTCTCATTGCGTATCAATCCCAGCGACGCCGTGGATATCAACCTGGTAGGGCAGCGCTTTAGAGAAGATGATTCGCGCATGCGGTCACAAAAACAAGCGTGTAACAAAGACACAAGTTTTAGTGCTATTACCGGGCAATACGGCGTGACTGGATGCGCTCCCGTGGCACCGGGCACAGACCTTGGGTACGAGTCGTTAAACGGCGCCGGAACGGTAAGCGGCTTCTTAACACAAGCGTTGAGCGGTCCGACCGCACTGGGACCAGTGTTCGCAGGTTTCGGCTCAGGCCCCTTTCCTATCGATGATTACGCCCGAACGCAAAACCCTGCGGACTTGCGCACGGTCAGCACAGATTGGGAGCCTCGCTACATCTCAGAAGAGGACATTGTGACACTCGATGCAAGCTTTGCGCTTAACGACGACCTGACGCTCTACTCTTTAACGGGTTACCAAAATAGCTACATTTGGTCATCGGAAGACTATGGCAAAGCGGTGCCCAGCGAAAGTTGGCAGCCGCAGCTGAACGCCATCGCCCTTGCATCCAATTTTGGTCTGCTTCCCTATGCTGGTTTGGAGTACGGTAAAGGTGTGCCCATGTTCACCACGCCAGACGGCGTTAACACGCAGGATCCTTTCCGCGTCAGCGGTGCGTTCAACATGGATGTTTCGACAACCACTGCCGAGCAGTGGAGTGAAGAACTGCGCATTCAGAGCGACTACGACGGCAGCTGGAATTTCATGCTGGGTGGATTTTGGCTGACTTACCAGTCAGAGAACCACTACACCATTTATGACTCGGGTCTCTCTCTTTACGGTCAAATCAGTGGGTTGCCCATCAACCAGCAACTGTATGACAACCACACGCAAGACTTCCAACTAGACACTTGGGCAGCCTTTGGTGAAGTGTATTGGACACCCACGGATGACCTAACGATCACACTGGGTTTGCGTTACACCGACGAAGAGAAGAGCTCGAAGCAGCGAACTATTTACCTCAATAGTTTTGCTGACCCAAATTCACCGGACGGCGATTGGGGCTATTTTAACGTGGATTCTCAGGAGACCACCGGTCGCTTGAACATTGCATGGAATATGACCGATGACTTGCTGCTGTTTACTCAGTTGTCGACCAGCTTTACTAGCGGTGGCTTTAATCCCCTGGCAACAAACAGCCCAGCACTCGACCCAGCACAAGGCGGCGACCCAAGCCTGGCTTACTTCGAACCGGCGTTCATTGATGCTATTGAAGTAGGCTTCAAGTCAACGTTGCTCGAAGGCACGATGACCTTGAACGGAACCGCGTTCTACTATGACTACAAGGACCGTCAAACCTCAAAAATCGTTAACCAGACATCACTGAACCTGAACGTCGACGGCTCGGTGTATGGCTTTGAAGGTGAATTCAATTGGGCCGCCACGGACGCTTTGCTATTGACCGCACAGGTATCGCTCCTGGAAACCGAGATCGATTCCTTCTCGGACTATGACACAGCAAACGTCGCCGGTAATTACTCTACGGCTTTGCTGTTTGACTGCTTGGGCGACAACTACGTGTTTGATCCCGTCAATGGCACTGCCCCCGTCGGACAATGTTCAGTTCTCGCTGGCAGCGGGCTAGACGCCATCCCCGGTGTTCCTGGCGTTGCGCAGGACCTATCGGGTAACGAATTCCCCGGATCGCCAAACGCTAGCGTCAACATCGGCGCAAGCTACACGATTGGTTTCGACGATATGGATCTCACTATATCGACCAACTACTACTGGCAGGACAGCTATTACACGCGCATATTCAACGACCCCGTAGATCAGGTCGATGAGTGGGAAGTGTGGAACGGCAGTGTGCGTTTAGCGTCTAACACGGGCAGCTGGTACGCAGAGGCTTGGATCAAGAACATTCTTGATGAAGACTACGTCACAGGTTCATATTTGACCGACATGACTTCCGGTAGCTTCCGCAACCAATTCCTACTCGACCCTCAGACCATGGGCGTCACACTGGGCATGCGCTTCTAAAGGAAGCCCAGCGCGGATAAAACCGCTAGAAGCACTGTTGAATGAACTCTCCGAGCAGACGGAACTCTGTTTGCCGGGGAGTTTTTTTACGCCACATCAAACCTATTTCTCTTGAAACACCTACCTCGCCGAAGGGGATAACTGCTAAGTCCGTACCCGCTGTTATCTCAGCGTCAACCGCCATTTTAGGAAGCAAGGTGACGCCAATGCCGTTAGCCACCATTTGCACAATGGTCGTGAGGCTGGTCGCCTGATAAGGCACCGATATCTGGTTGTCTCGTAATTTACATGCCTCAAGAGCGTGCTCGCGAAGGCAGTGCCCGTCTTCTAACAGCAATAGGCTCTCGCCTCGAAGGTCGGAACTGTGCAGTGATGCCTTGGCAGTCAGCGCATGATCTAGGGGACAAGCGAGCACAAAAGGGTCAACTGACAGAGTCATGTTATCGACATTGTCCGCGGGAAAAGGCAAAGCCAAGAGTAGTACATCGAGCTCACCTGCGTGCAGCGAGTCCACCAGCGGCTGGCTCTGGTCCTCACGAATAAACAGCTTGAAATCTGGGTGGGTTTCTCGGAGTGCACGCAACATGCGCGGCAATAGAAAAGGCGCGATTGTCGGAATAACGCCAAGTCGCAACTTGCCGCTAAAAGGCGCTCCCGAAGACTCACACATGGAAATCAAATCCTCGATTTCAACGAGGACCGCCCTGCCCCGATCGACAACCTCTTGCCCTAGACTCGTTAGCAGCACATTACGGTTATTGCGTTCAACCAAACTGACACCTAAGGTTTCTTCAAGCTCCTGAATACCCGCACTCAGAGTGCTTTGGCTGACGTAGCACGACTTTGCCGCATGGCCAAAATGCTGCCGATCAGCGACCGCGCAAAGGTACTTCAACTGTTTTAAGGTGGGCTGCCTACTCATCGCTTTTCCTAATCAAAAACCATTTAACGATTCATCGATTCGATCGCGCGACTTTACAGAAAAAAACATCACCCTGCATTGTTTTGCGAACGGAAAGCAACGCGCACCCGACCACGACCCCACTGTCCAACGTTTCGACGCCTGATGGCAGTATCGATGGCAATCCCGATGGTGTCCGCACGCTATGGTTCAACGACGCGGTTCCCCCATAGACCAACGTCGTCACAGCCAATGCTCGCCGATTGCGCTACACTTACGCTCTTGGCCTAAGGAGTAGTATTTTGACACTCGTTGTATTTGATCTTGACGGCACCTTGCTTAACGCCCAATCCAAAATCACGCCCTATACTGCTGAGACGCTTAAGCTCCTCGAGCGCGCCGGTGTCGCTTACACAATAGCTACAGGGCGCACGCTTCAAGGCGCTCGCGGGCCGCTCGATACACATCGATTCGCGCTTCCCCATATCGTCAAAAATGGCGCCGTTATTTGGTGCCCAGACCAAGAGGATTACAGCCATCGGCATTTGCTGACACCCGAAGAGGTTTGGCACGTGCTAGGCGCCTTCAGTATTCACGATCTAACGCCTTTCATTTTTACCCTTGAAGAACGTGGGCGTCATGCGGTTTACCATGGACCCATTAAAAACAGCTCTGAAAAAAAGCTCGCGCAACTCTTTGAGGAAGAGCGTTCCTTACCGCTAGAACCACTAAGCGCGATGCCCGATACCGCACATGTCATCAATGTGAGTGCAATGGGTCCAGAGCTCGCCATTCGAAAAATCATGGAAAGTGTTCAGGACGAGCCACATTTAGTGGCGTACAGCGGTACAGCTATTGAAGCCAAGAATCTTTGCTGGATGGATATTCACCATAGCCAGGGTAGCAAAGGAAATGCGATCACAACCTTGAGGAATGAGCTAGGCTTCGAGAATATCGTGGCCTTCGGCGATGGCGAGAACGATTTGAGTATGTTCGAAGTGGCTGACGAAGCTTACGCCCCGAGTAATGCTGACGATGATATAAAGTCTATCGCTAACGATATCATTGGCCACCACGATGACGACGGGGTGGCTCGCTTTCTTCGCCAACGCTTTAACTTGCAGTGACAGAGCGCCTCGGCTGAATCAGCCATACCCCAGCTAAGATCAGCGCCAGCGCTGCCAATTGGACGGCGCCTGCTGGCTCGTCAAGTAGCGTCACGCCAACAAAAAATGCCAGCGCGGGAATCAAGTAATTAATGGTCGACAGAAAGCCCGGACCGACTTCACTGACAATCGTGAAGTAAACCCAGGTCGCCGCACCCGTCGAAAATATCCCAAGGACAAACAGCGCAATCCATGGCGCCGCCAATTCCTCGACGCCCGGCCACGTTTGCAGATTCCACATGGGTAGTGCAAGCAACACCGACCCCGTCAATAGTGAAGCCGCGGACACGGCAACAGTATCGAACGCCGGTAAGCGCTTTGTGTAAATGCCATTAATGGCATAGCAAAACGTCGCTACCACGGCCGCTACTTGTCCTGTTAAGCGCGCCCCGCCGCCGCTAAAGAACATATCCTCACCGAACAGCAGGGCGACACCCGCAAAGCCCAGTAGCACGCCAATAACGCGCAAGGCAGTAAGGCGCTCATGCTCGAGAAAGTAATGTCCCAGAATCAGGATTGTTATTGGCATCAGGGCCATTAACAATCCTACTTCACCGCTAGGCACTGAGCGTTCGGCCCATGCGATCAAAATAAAAGGCAGGATATTGCCCGTTACGGACAAAAACAGTAGTCGCCGCCACCACAGCCAGCCTCTAGGCATTGCGCCTCCCTGCCACCACAGTACCGCGATCATGACTACGGCACCTAAGGTCAGCCTCCCCCATACAATGGTGACCGGCTGGAAGGCGTCGAGAGCAATAGCGATGAGATAGAATGCCAAACCCCAAGCAAGCACGAGATAGGCAAGTAGTATCCAATGGCGCAGTTGCGGCGTTTGCATAAAAGCGGATCCAATCGATGAGAGATGCCGCTCGGTGCGGCGCGCGCGGTACGTATCTGGTAACCTGCTGTCTATACGCAAAGCCCCAGAGATTCAGATTATGACAGATCAGCCGGCGCTCAGTCCCGAGTTACAGGCGCATATGGAACGCGTTCTGCGCGTGCGAGCGCCGACGGGCACCGCTGTGTCCTTCGGTGCGGCATTTGCACGCAAGTGGTTTAAACCCACGTTTGTCGGACTAGAGCGCCTACCCAATAAACCCGCACTCTTTGTCGGAAACCACAGTTTACTCGCAATTGACGCCTTCGTTTTTCACCTTCTGATGCACTATGACTATGGCCGCTTTTTACGACCGCTTGGCGACCGATCGCTATTTGAGAATAAACAATACGCAGATCTCGTCATCAATTTGGGGGCTGCAGTAGGCTACCCAGAAGTCGTCACTGCGCTCATGAACGCGCAGCAAGATTTACTTCTTTATCCCGGCGGTACGTACGAAGCCGTAAAGACGCCTGAACATCGCTATGAGCTTATGTGGCGCCAGCGCTACGGGTTCATTCGTCTGGCTGCCAAAAGTGGTTACACCATCGTTCCAGTCGCCGCGGTTGGACCTGACGAATACTTTGACCAATACCTTTCTGGCGAGGAAGTGCAGCAAGCGCAGCTAACGCAATTGCTCATCCGTATGGGCTTGCTCCCAAGCGAACTACGGAGCGATCTCGTACCGCCACTGCCCGCGGGTGCACTTGGCTCTATTCTACCCAAGCCCAAGGCAACGTTTTATGGTTTTGGCAAGCCCATTGATCTTAGCGACTACGCGGGCAAAGATATTACCAAGCGCCAACAGCAGGCTCTCAGACAAAAAGTCGAAGATAGCATCGATGCGGAAATTAAAGATCTGTTGCTTCTTCGCGAGCGTCGTCGTCATAGCGACGGTTTGTTGCGGCGCCTACTGTCCGTTTAACTGCGCGCGCCACGGCCCAAGCATAGGATTTAGCCCATGAGAAAACTCGCCGTAGCAGCGCTCGCGTTAGTTGGATTTTGGCTGGGTATGTCGCTATTTTTCTTACCTTTCTATGCTACGCACGCAACAGACAACCCCGTGGTCACTGCCCCCTCCGATGTGGGACTCAACTACCAAGATGTTGTTATTCACAGCGATGGCTTAGCCTTGCCCGGCTGGTGGATGCCTGCGGCCAATCCTCGCGCAGTGCTGATGTTTGTACACGGCGCAGGGTCGAGTCGCACGTCGCATTTTATCGACTCACTTAATTTATACGCCGCGTTTGTAATGGAAGATATTAGCGTCTTAACGATCGATCTTCGAAACCACGGTAACGCGCCCAAAACTGATGGCCACTGGACTATGGGCCTAGAGGAACACCGCGATCTCCTCGCAATGAGCCTGTGGCTTGATGACCACACAGACCAATCTGTTCCCCGATTAGCTATGGGAGCCTCTATGGGGGGGGCTACTGTCATCCACGCGCTGGCAAATGGTTTGGCTGTGGATGGCGTCATACTGCTTGATCCCGCTTTAAATACCGCGGACAGCCTCGCTCAGGGTGGACGAACAGAAACGGGGCTACCCTCAGTGCTCTTTCAACCCTATGCATGGGCCGCCACGACATTCTACGGGTTGCCTAAGGGAGAGTCCGACGCGGGCGCCCTCATCACCGACGTTAAGCAGCCTATCCTGCTAATTCAAGACCCCGATGACCCCGTGACTCGACTAACCTTCGCTCAAGCTGCTGCGGGCACTAACCCTATGATCCAATTGGTCACCGCAGCGCCCGTACCCCAAGGCGCCGACTGCCTGCGAAACAAAGGTCGCTGGGGAACGCACGTTGCCGCATTTAAGTGCGATAGCCAATGGACGATGAATGCCGTCAACAAGTATCTGCATACTGTTGGGCTGCACCCGTCTGCGCTTTAACAAACGTCTTGGTTAACTTGGGTAACGCATCCAATTTCCGCCTGTGAGCGTACAGTACACCACTAGATCAAGTACGAGGATCAGGTACGAAGATCACGCAGAAGCAGTTACCGTAAAGCTATTCATAGTATGAATAATCTGGAGAAATACATGTCAATTACTACTGTCAGTAAAGCCCTTGGGCTTGCCGCAACACTATGTGCGACGAGTACTTTTGCCGCCTGCCCCGACTACCTCAACCAAGAGATGCGTAAGCTTGGCTCCAAGGAAACCATTAATTTTTGTGACGCCTATGAGGGCAAGGCCATGTTGATCGTTAATACGGCGAGCAATTGTGGTTACACGCCGCAGTTCGAAGGTTTAGAAGCGCTGCACAACGAGTACGCAGGCAAAGGCCTGGTCGTTTTAGGCTTCTCTAGTGACGATTTCTTTCAGGAGGAGAACGACGAGAAAGATGCCGCAGCGGTCTGCTACGACAAATACGATGTCACATTCCCAGTGATGGCGACCAGCGCTGTCCGAGGCTCTGATGCCAATGCGGTATTCAGGGGATTGGGAGAAGCCAAGGGCTATCCCCGCTGGAACTTCAATAAATATGTCGTAGACGGCCAAGGTAACGTCGTAGAACACTTTAGCAGCAATGTTGGGCCAGACAGTCAAAAACTCCGCGACACAATCGACAGCGTCCTTTAGCAGCGGACCGCGTCAACGGAAACTAACGGCACCCTGCGCCTGTTGTGGCCGCAGGGTGCCGCTTACGTTTCACCACTTGATACCCCGCAAACTTCATCGACGAGCGCATTTCAAAAAGCACTATCACCGGGACACACTCAACAGTGGCATCATGATTTGCCGACGTTGCCACGTCGGAATACATCGCCAATACGACGAGATGACCCTTGGTAAATCACTAAATACGCTTGAGCGCTTACTCGCTGACTCGCAGCTCGCCACACACTTTCAGTGGGTAGCCAAACAGCGTGAACGAATATAAACCTTAAAAAGCGCGGCAGACGTTAACGCTCATTTAAGGCCCGGGGTCGCAG
>DAIRTN010000001.1:53783-90139 GCA_036803865.1 Luminiphilus sp. | reverse complement strand
GGGTCGCAGTAAGTGTCGCGACCACACTCTCAACCATTTGTGCGATCGATGCCTCACCACTGAGCGTCAAGTTGGCACGCTGTTGAGCGCTACGACCAAATTGTTCATACATGGGCAGCACCCTCTGAATCCAAAACTCTTTTACCGATTCAGGACTTCTACCACGCACTTTTGCATCTCGGGCAATGCGACGTTCGAGGCAGAGGGGAAGCGGCGTTTCAACGAAAATAAGAAAGTCGAGTTCGTTACACAGCTGTTCATTCGCAGCAAGAAGCAGCCCCTCAACAATAAGGAGTTCTGGGGGATCTATACGCTCGCCGCCCTCTACTCGCGTGTGGCGACTGAAATCATAATTAGGTAGCTCAATGGGACGTCCTAGCCGCAATTGACCGAGGTGTTTATGCATCAACGTAAACTCGATGGCATCCGGATGATCGAAGTTGATTTGGTCGCGCTCTGCGAAGCTTAGGTGCGCCAAATCCCGGTAATACGTGTCAACGGGCATAAGTGCAGCGCTGGGTAATTCAGGCGCCTGCGTACAGCGAAGAAGTAATGCCTCAGCAAGTGTTGATTTGCCAGAGCCAGACGCCCCGACGATCCCTAAAACAAACATGGCACGTTCATCGCAACCAAAATGCTGGGCCAATCAGGGCAATGTTGCTGAACCGTATTCAGACACTAAATTCGCTTGAATTTTACGCTTCTCTTGACGGGGGTCGAGAGCAGCACATTCACCCTCATTCCAACGTGCGTACTCTGAGTATTCCGGTCTACCGATGTTAATAAGTAATTCCCAGGTCAATAAACAGCGCTCTAAGGCAGACAGCGGTGACGGCGCACTCGCCGTTTTAAGCAGCCTATCAAGCGTCAGCTCTTTGGCTTCTATACGGACAGAGTCCCCGCTATCGAGCACCATCGTATGAGGCGCTTGACTAGAAAAAGGCGGCCAGGGGGTTCCCGCAACGGCTCCAGGATTGCCCTCGTGAGCAAACTTACCCCATGCGCCCATCATACGTGACGTCATCTCCGCTGCAGATTCAGTGTCAGGATACATATAATCGCCAATCGAACCGTACATCGGACTGCCCATAACAAACGCAATTTCCGCGCCATGTGCCGCACCTAAAATCTTGGAGAAAGGAAATAACCAGTTGTCAGCCTGCTCATCCCAATCGAAGCGGTACGCATACAGATCAGTGTAGCCTGCCGCTTCGAGGGCGCGCAGTGGCGAATCGACTCCCCGTGCTTTCCAGCCTTGTGAGCGTATTGATACCCAATGGTTGTACACAGCGGCGTCGCGTATCGTCATCTTCGGTGGCAGCAAACCTAGCGATACGTCATTACCTTCGACGAAATAGCGATTAAGACCCAACCAGAGCGATACCTCATCACGATTTGAGCCCGACAGCACAGGCACACGCTTGGCAGAACGCTCGCTCGCGAGTGCGGCAGCAATACCCTCCGCCGGAATTACGATGCCGTCGGCAGTCGTGAGTGGCGCAAGGTGATCTTTCTCAAGCGCGTAATAAGTGGTGATTAAATCAGTCATCGATACCGCTCTGAGTGCTTGCGCATCCAGGCCGCTCTCTGGCAACCCCAAAGCCTTGGTTAGCTCCCAGCTACCGCGATCGATATGCATAAACTCACGAGCGTAGTTAATAGCCTGCCGCGGTGTTACGTCTGCGGTGTAACCCGACTGCGCGATCGCCTTATGAAAAAGCCCTTCGCCAAGGGGCGATGCGAGGAGTGCGTAGACATTGTGCCCACCAGCGCTTTCTCCAAAAACCGTGACGTTACTCGTCTGACCGCCAAACAATGAAATATTTCGCTGCGTCCATTCCAGTGCGCTGATGATGTCCAAGGTGCCAAAGTTCGAGGTTTTATCGAGGCCCTCCGCTGCAGCCTGAATAGCTTCATGGGTCATCCAGCCAAGCGGTCCTAAGCGATAATTGATGGTGACGACAACAACCTCTTCTCGCGCGGCAAGCTCAGTAAAATCATAGGTCCCCTTTCGCCCTGAGGTATTGCCACCACCGTGAATCCAAAACATAACGGGATAGCTCCGCTCGCGATAATCGGCGGGCGCTACAATATCGAGATACAGGCAGTCTTCTTGCCCAATTGGCCCATCAGCGTCGATACCTGACGTTTCACTGGGCATTTGTGGGCACAAAATGTCATTTGCCTGGGGCTGAATAAGTTCTCGAGTCGGCGCCAACGCGCGCGGAGCACGCCAGCGACCATCACCAACGGGTGCTTGTGCATAAGGGATATCTAGCCAGCGCACGACCCGCGCATCGCTCGTTACGCCTTGCGCAATACCCGACTCAGTAGCGACTTCACTATTGGGCACAGGTTTTAGCGGCGGCATTGAGCACCCAGTAAGAAAGACGACGATGGATAACAAGGCCATGAGTTTGATGTGAAAAGCAGCGCTGATTAAGGTCACGATAGAGTCCTTCAGAAAAGTCCTTCGGAAAAGTCCTTCGGAAAAGTTCTTCAAAAAAAATCCTTCAAAACGTTCGAATCATACGTTTCTGAGTTGTTTATGGATGAGAAACCTGTTCGCGGTTTCGTTGTCTCTGGGTTCGGCTTAGACTGAGTCGCGATGCGCAACGCTTAGCTTTTTCCTAACCGTAGTGACGCTTCTTTTTTTAACCCTAAAAAGAGCAGTCAGATCACCGATCTACGATCGCTCACCTGAACCGACATTATGCACCAGGAGCGCGAATAAGGAACCAGAGCTTTTTGGCGCTGCCTTTCGCTTTGCGCAAGACCCCAGTACACTGCCGGCCCAGCAGTTTTCATGCTTTCACAGCACTCAGCGGATACACCATTATGTTTGCAACACTCAAAGCCGACTGGCTGGGCAACATCCGAGGCGACCTACTCGCCGGATTAGTTGTGGCACTCGCGCTAATTCCAGAAGCGATCGCTTTTTCTATCATTGCCGGCGTAGACCCAAGGGTTGGACTCTATGCGTCGTTCTGCATTGCCGTCGTCATTGCCGTTGTGGGGGGACGTCCCGGAATGATTTCAGCCGCAACGGGTGCCATGGCGCTTGTTATGGTCACACTGGTTCGCGACCACGGTCTCCAGTACCTGCTAGCGGCCACGTTGCTTACTGGCGTAATACAAATTATTGCCGGGCAATTGCAGCTCGGAGGCTTGATGCGGTTCGTGTCTCGTTCGGTAGTAACTGGCTTCGTTAACGCCCTCGCGATTCTTATTTTCATGGCTCAACTACCTGAGCTGATTAACGTCACATGGCACGTCTACGCCATGACAGCGACGGGTTTAGCCATCATCTACTTATTTCCCTTAATTCCAGTCATTGGACGGAGCCTACCCTCGCCGCTGGTGTGCATCGTGAGCATGACCGCGGTGAGCATCGCCATGGGGCTCGATATTCGTACGGTGGGTGACATGGGAGATCTACCGGACACTCTACCTATTTTTCTACTGCCCGATATTCCTCTCAATTTTGAGACCCTTTGGATCATCTTGCCCTACTCCATTGGGCTCGCTGTTGTTGGCCTGCTTGAATCGCTGATGACAGCAACCATTGTCGATGATCTAACAGATACCAGCAGCGATCGAAATCGTGAGTGTAAAGGTCAAGGTATTGCCAATATCGTCGCTGGCTTTTTTGGTGGCATGGCAGGCTGCGCCATGATTGGACAATCCATCATTAATGTGAAATCGGGTGGACGCGGACGGCTATCTACTTTTACTGCGGGACTCGTACTGATCATCATGGTGGTCTTTCTCGATGAGTGGCTGCGTCAAATCCCAATGGCGGCGCTTGTAGCGGTCATGATTATGGTCTCTATAGGAACATTCTCGTGGGTATCTGTGAAAGATCTTACGCGCAACCCCCTGTCGAGTAATATCGTGATGGTTGTTACGGTCGCCGTCGTGGTGGCCACACATAATTTAGCCATCGGAGTGTTTGTCGGTGTGCTACTCGCATCGTTATTTTTTGCCCACAAAATTGGTCGCTTTATGGTCGTGAAGACTGAAGCTGACAGCGACGCGTCACATCGACATTATCGGGTCATAGGTCAGGTGTTCTTCGCCTCAAGCGAGCAATTTATCGCCTCATTTGACTTCAAGGAAGCGGTTAGTCATGTCGACATTGATCTATCCCAAGCGCATTTCTGGGACCTGACCTCTGTGGCTGCGCTGGACAAGGTTGTCATTAAGTTCCGACGAGAAGGAGCCGATGTCACGATTGTGGGTATGAACGAAGCGACCGAGACAGTGGTCGATAAATTTGGTATTCATAACGATCCTGCTGAGGTCGAAAAACTTATGGGCGGACACTAAGGATTAGCTATGAATAATATAATCGCCTGTATCGATGGATCAGTGGTACGCGACGCGGTCTGTGATGGCGCTAGCTGGGTCGCGAATCGCTTATCTAAGCCCCTGTTACTCCTTCACACGCTTGAAAAGCAACAACAGCATGGTGCGGATGATTTAAGTGGATCTATTGGTCTTGGCGCCCAATCAGAGCTGCTTGCCAAAATGGCACAGCTCGATCAGGAACGCGGCAAGCTCGCGCTCCAACTCGGCAGGTCACTTCTAGACACCGCGGCTACGCGTGCCGCTGCAAACGGTGTTGAGAGCGTGGAGACACGGCTCCGCCATGGCAATTTTGTCGAGGAATTGGTGGCGCTTGAGGGTGAAGCGCGACTGATGGTGGTGGGTAAAACGGGCTTGGATCATGGCGATGAATTACGCTCTATCGGCTCTCATATCGAAACGTTGATTAGGCAGGTGCACACCTCGGTACTCATCGCGCCGCAAACCTTTCGCCCGCCTGCACGTTTCATGCTGGCCTACGATGGACGAGAGACGGCCAATCGATCCCTCGATCGTATTATTAGCGGTGGCTTGCTGACGGGCCTCGATTGCCACTTGGTCATGGTGCGGGGCAACAGCGCCGCCACCGAAGAGCGTCTCGAAGCCGCGGCAGACCGATTGCGCAGCGAGGGTTTCCCGGTCACTACGGCACTACTCGATGGTGACATTTACGAAACGTTGCAGTCATACAAGCAAGATCATGACATCGACCTGATGATCATGGGCGCTTTTGCTCACTCAAAAGTGCGTCACTTATTTTTAGGCAGTAACACCTTACGGATGATCGAACGAACTGATATTCCGTTGATTGTTCTTCGGTAACATAAACATCAACCTAGCGATGTTTTGCAGAGAGTAATAAATTCATCGACTGCGGGCCGTCGAAAGCCCGCTCGGCGCAGCGCAAAGAAAAACCGACGCTGCATCCGGTAGTTCTCGCTCAATTTCAACGGCACCAAACTGCCGGCCTCGATATACGGTCTAAGCACTCGATCAGACAAACATCCCAGCCCCAAGCCTTGCTCGACCGCCTGTTGTATGGGTTGATTGTGCCGAAACTCTAGGTAAATCCGCATAGTCGGCAGCAAACGCGCGAAGGTTTGATCAAAGCGCTGGCGAGCTCCAGACCCCTTTTCTCGTAAAATCCATCGCGCCGACAAAAGCGCTTCATCAGTGACGCTCGCGCTATACGCCAAGTGGTTAGTGGGACTGCAGAACACCAAAAGTTCATCGCCTAACCACGGGATGAGCTCTAACTCCGGGTGGTTAATCTCATTTTCGATCAACCCAATATCAACTTGATGATCCAAAACCTGCGCCACCACGTCAGGGGAATTGCTTGTAGCAATATCGACCTTGGCATCCGGGTAAACGCCGAGCCATTGGGTCAAATAGTCCACGACTAAATGGTTGGCGATCGTATAGCTTGCCGCAATTTTCAAATCGCCAATTTGACCGTGTCCCGTTAACTCGGATTCAAGCTCCCGTGCTCTAGCGATCAGATCTTCCGCCTGGGTGCGCATGCGCTGCCCCACAGCATTAAGTACCAAGTGTTTGCCAACGCGATCAAACAGCATGACGTCATAATGGGCTTCTAGTGCTTTTAGGCCAGCGCTGACAGCCGATTGAGAAAGCGCTAATTGGATGGCTGCAGCAGCCGTGGTTTGAGCGCTAGCAACCGCCAAGAAAATCTCGAGCTGCCGAAGGGATAAGCGCAAAGACGTGGGGGCAGGCATAAGGTCATCCATTAACTAGTAAATGTGGTTGATTCTACCCATAAAACCCGTTTTACAGATAGATGTGCCTTCCTTACACTGCATTTTTTAACACAGTCACGCTAACAGGAAACCACCCATGGCTGAACAGAAAGCGACCAATGTTCACTGGCACGACGGCGAAATATCCCGCTCAGATCGCTCCAGACTGATGCAACAAAAAGGTGCCACACTGTGGTTCACGGGCCTGTCCGGCAGTGGCAAAAGTACTGTCGCTGTTGCGCTCGAAGAAGCACTCTTCGAGCGTGGTCATTTAAGCTATCGACTCGACGGTGACAATATTCGCTTAGGTATCAACAAGAATCTGGGCTTCTCGGCTGAAGATCGGACAGAAAATATTCGACGCATCGGCGAGATTGCTAAGCTTTTCGTAGACTCCAGTGTTATCGCACTAACGAGTTTTATTAGCCCCTACCGCGACGATCGTGATCAGGTAAGAGCATTGCACGCCGAGTCCGACATGCCGTTTATTGAAGTTTTCGTCGATTGCTCGCTTGAGGAAGCCGAGAAGCGCGACCCTAAGGGTCTCTATAAAAAGGCTCGAGCAGGTGAGATTAAAAACTTTACGGGCATCGATGATCCTTATGAAGCGCCATCGAACCCCGAAATACATTTGCACACAGACCAAATGACTCTCGCTGAAGAAGTCGAGATCCTTATCAACTATTTAGAGGCACACGGCATCTTGGCCAGTGTCAAAGCAGGAGCATAGTGCGTGATCAAGCCCCACGGTTCAGACCACTTAAACCCTCTATTCATTCAGGATGAAGCTCAGCGGGCAGCACTCCTCTCTGAAGCGGAGCGTCTACCTTCACTGCTACTGAATTCCGCTGCCGCTGCAAACGCCGTAATGTTGGGGGCCGGCTACTTCAACCCGCTTACTGGTTTTATGAATCTCGACGACGCGCTCTCAGTAGCTGAAAGCTTACACACTACAGATGGCCTCTTTTGGCCCGTGCCCGTGCTCAACGTCACAAAAGAAACAACGGTTGAAGCTGGCGAGCGACTCGCATTACGTGATCCAAACGTCGAGGGCCACCCAGTCATGGCCATCATGCACGTTGCTGAAATAGACCACGTCACTGATGCACAGATGGATGCAATGGCGGCGCAGATATTTGGCACGCTGGATCCTGAACACCCAGGGGTCGCCACATTTAAATCCCTCGGCAACACGATCCTCTCTGGCCCTATCGACGTTTTAAGTTTGAGTTATTTCCAATCAGATTTTCCTGACACATTTCAAACGGCTTATGAGGTACGAGACGATATTGCCAAGCGCGGCTGGGAAAAAGTGGTTGCCTTCCAAACCCGCAACCCAATGCATTTAGCGCATGAAGAATTATGCCGTATGGCCATGGAAAGGCTCGATGCGGATGGCTGCATTGTTCATATGCTGCTAGGCAAACTCAAAGCAGGTGACATTCCTGCCGATGTGCGCGATGCCTGCATCCGTAAGATGGTAGAGATGTATTTCCCACCCAACAGCGTTATGGTCAGTGGATACGGTTTTGACATGCTCTACGCAGGGCCCCGCGAAGCTGTATTGCATGCTGTTTTCCGCCAAAATATGGGTGCCAGCCATTTAATAGTTGGCCGGGATCACGCTGGAGTCGGAGATTATTACGGCCCGTTTGATGCACAGACTGTTTTTGACGAGCAGGTACCAGAGGGCGCTTTGGAGATCGAGATTTTCAGGGCCGATCACACCGCATGGTCAAAAAAACTGAATAAGGTCGTCATGATGCGCGAGGCCCCTGATCACGAGAAAGACGACTTTATTTTGCTATCGGGTACCAAAGTTCGTGAAATGCTAGGTCAAGGAATAGCGCCGCCACCGGAGTTTTCACGTCCCGAAGTCGCGCAGATCCTGATGGACTATTATCAGTCCATAGACGGCTAAACGGCGGATATTCTATGCAGACAACGTTCATCCCTCGACGCTCGTGTCTTTACATGCCCGGGACCAATAGCCGGGCTTTAGAGAAAGCCCGTACGCTACCCTGCGATGTGGTCATTATGGATCTCGAAGACGCTGTTGCGCCAGATAGCAAAAAGCTTGCGCGTCAGAGCGTATGTGATGCATTGGATAACGGAGACTATGGATTTCGAGAGCGATGGGTACGTATCAACGCGCTTTCCAGTGAATGGGGCGAACGTGATTTAACGACGGTCATTAAACACCGCCCCGACGCCCTCGTACTCCCAAAAGTTGATAACGCCGATGACGTTATCAACGCTAATGAATTGCTTCGCGAAGCCAACCTACACCCAGAAATAGCACTGTGGGCGATGATTGAAAGTCCCTGTGCGGTACTCAACATTGCGCACATCGCGGCGGCGGCTTCAATTACACGCTTGGCAGGTCTGATTTTCGGGAGCAATGACCTTGCAAAAGATCTACGATTGCAAGCCTCCTCTGAACGGACAGGCCTTCTGCCCGCGTTAACGCAAACAGTCATTGCTGCGCGCGCTTATCAGCTGGAAGTGCTCGATGGTGTCTACAATAATATCGCCGACGCGGAAGGTTTTTATCAAGAATGTCGGCAAGGCCGGCAATTGGGCTTCGATGGCAAAACCCTAATCCACCCTAGCCAGATCGATACAGCAAACTCGGTATTTGGGCCTCAAGCCGACGCGATTAATAATGCCCAAGCCATTGTCGCTGCCTTTGCGGAACCTGATAACCAGGGTGCTGGCGTGCTTAAAATCAATGGCGAAATGACTGAGCGTCTTCATCTTATCGAGGCCCAACGCTTACTCGCTCAGTACGCAGCACTGCAAGCACGTGACTAAGGATATTCCGAGTCCAACAGCATCGCCAACAAACGATCAATTCGCTCTCTACTTGCGCTCCGCTGAGTGTGGTATTGCACATGCTCGGAACTGGCGGCGTCTGGATTCAATCTGATACCCCATAGACCCTCAATCTCATTGGGTAACATGCTGTAACGCATATCAACAATAAGTAACGGATCGGTCTGGTCAATGGCTAAGTAATCACTAGAAAACCAGCGAAAACGCTCTATATCATGAGCCTGCTGACTGTTTTCACTTAGCCAGGGCAGATGTTTTCCTATCTGTAGACGCTCGACGGAGCTGCCGGGATAGACGCGGGTTTCCAGTCCAACACGAACCGCATCCACATAAAAGCGGCCGTCATATTCGTAGACCACCTTCCACAGCAGTAGATTCGCCAGACTCGGTTTAGCCGACAGTTCTGCCGGTTTATGACCACGCGACTGCGCTAACTCATAGCCCACCGATTCTGCTCGGTGGCTTTGCAATAACCCCATACTTAGGTAAACGATTCCCCATAGCAAACCCCAGCGCGCGACGCTTTGCTGTCGGGTACGGGCTGCAATGAGGACACATAGCAGCAACGGCAAAGTAAACAGCGGATCGATAACGCTGACAGTGTTCCACGCTATTCGTTGGTTGGAGAACGGCCAAAAGAGTAAGGTCCCATAGGTGGTACAGGCATCCAGCAGTCCATGACTACCATAGCCTAGTAAGGCTACCCAAAACGCCGTTTTGACATCCAACCAGCGCTTGACCAACGGCCATAAAGCGAGAGCACAGATCAGTGCTCCGACGGGGATGAATACCAATGAATGCGTAAATTGTCGGTGATAAACCAAAAATAACAGCGGATCGGTAGATGAGCGTATCAGCACGTCTAAATCAGGTGCCATACCTGCAACCGCCCCCACCAGCGCAATTGGCGCTAGACGTTGACGATCACCGACCGCCTGAGGAATCGCCGCACCTAGTGCCGCCTGACTTACTGGATCCATTGCATTACTCTTACCACTCCAAACTATCAAATAAAAACCAAGGATCTACCAATGACGACGCAATGGCTCACCTTTGGTCAAACTCTCGATCATTATGCACAAACTGCGCCCGATGAGATCGTCATTAGCTGCGCTAGAACGGATGGCAGCCTAGATGTCATTAGTCGACAACAATTACGTACGCGCTCAAACACCCTAGCACGAGTGCTCATTGAGCGAGGCGTCAATGTCGGCGACTTGGTGCCTATTATTCTACCCACCTGTGTAGACTTTCTCGTTGCGACTGCGGCAATTTTAAAAGCGGGTGGCACGCCGATGCCAGTCAGCAATCGCGTTCCTGACACCGAGTGCTCTGGACTTCTGTCGTTGGCCGCACCAAAAGTTATATTTGCCGATCGCGACTGGGGTATACCGTGCATCGACCCTACACTCACTGGCGATAGCACCACTGAAACAGACCTCACCACTGTGAGGGCCAGTGATCCTATTAAAGCGCTTTCATCAGGTGGATCCACCGGCAAACCCAAGCTCATTCTCACCGCTGGGCCTTTTCTTTCGCCCTTCGGCGAGAACCCTATCGCGCTTGCACTCCGGCTTGAGACGGGTGGATTAAAATACTCGCCAGGTCCTCTTTATCACAACGGACCTTTTTGGTTTTCACTCAATATGTTGGTCAATGGTGGGCGCATATTGCTCAACGAACGCTTTGATGCACGGCGCGCCCTAGAACTCATTGAGCAAGCCAAACCGACGATTCTTAACCTTGTGCCCACAATGATGCAGCGGATGCTGCGCGATGAGTATTGGGAGACCGCTGACATGTCATCAATCCGCACGGTCTGGCATCTCGCCGCGCCCTGCCCCCCTTGGGCCAAAGAAGGCTTTATTAACAAGCTGGGCGGTGAAAAAGTACTGGAGCTGTGGGCCGCTACTGAAGGCACAGGAATGACCGCACTCGACGGCAATGAATGGCTCGCACACAAGGGTAGCGTCGGCAAACCTGTTGGTACGGAAGTGTTGATTCTTGACGCGGATCGCAATCCGCTGCCTACTGGAGAAGTAGGCGAAATCTTCACGTGTATGGCAGGCCAACCTGCGAACTATCGGTACCTCGGTGCCGAGCCTTTAGAGACGGCCGAGGGGAACTATGCCAGTGTTGGCGATCTTGGCTGGCTCGACAAAGATGGTTACTTATATTTGGCAGATCGCCGTACCGACCTCATTATCTCAGGTGGCGCGAATATATTTCCCGCTGAAGTCGAAGCCGTCATTAGCCAGCATCCTGCTGTAAATGACGTTGCCGTTATCGGTCTCGCCGACGCCGACCTGGGTCGTCGCGTTCACGCTATCGTGACGTTACACAACCACGCAGAAGCGGTGACGGAAGACGAGCTGCTTGGCCTGTGCGCACAGCATTTGCTGCGCTATAAAGTGCCACGAAGTCTTGAATTTGTTCCTGAATTGCCCCGAACTGAAGCGGGAAAAATTCGCAGAAGCGCGCTTCGTGATGCGCGCGAAAGCTAGAAAAACAGTGGCATATGCAAAGTGCACTCGTTACCCTGCTGTCGTAGGGCTCACGAAGCGCCCTCAACCGCAATCGATAGATAAAGAGAGGTATCCATGGCTATTGTCCTAAAAGCCCCCAGCGCTGAAGTATTAAGCATTGAAAATAACGAGGGGATAAGCACCGTAACGCTCAATCGTCCGGATGCCTATAACGCGCTTAGCAGGCAATTAAGCCTCGCGCTAATAGATGCCTTTGAACAGTTACAGCGCGATGACGAGACGCTGGTAGTGATTCTTACCGGCCAAGGTAAAGCCTTTTGTGCGGGCGTCGATCTAAAAGAGCTCGCCCAAGATCCAGGCGTGTTGACAGATAATGGTTTGGGTACCCAGTCGCCCCTAGTTGTCGCTCTTAATGCGTGTGAGAAACCGATTATTGGGGCGGTGAACGGAGCAGCTATAACGGGGGGCTTCGAACTGGCTCTTGCCTGTGATTTTCTCTACGCGGCAGAATCGGCTCGCTTCGCCGATACGCACGCGCGCGTCGGCATTTTGCCAGGCTGGGGTTTGTCACAGAAATTGTCGCGCTTGATCGGCGTTAACCGTGCACGTGAAATGAGCCTGAGCGGAAATTTCATCAGCGCCCAACAAGCCTGCGACTGGGGATTAGTCAATCGAGTCGTCGCCGATGATCAGCTGCTGACCGAAGTCAACAAAGTCGCGAGAGATATCGCCGATGCCGACGGTCGCACGGTCATAGCGCTTAAGTCATTGATGACAGATGGCTGGGGGATGACACTGGGTGACGCACTCGAGCTTGAAGGTGAGCGCACTGTTGCGCATGTGAAAGATGTAAACTTTGGTGCAATGGAGCAACGTCTGCAAAGCCTCCGAGCCAGAGCGGCCAAGACGAATAATTAACGAAACCTAAAATTAGCCACGAACATCCAGCAGAGGTAACCAATGAAAACACGTGCAGCCGTCGCTTTTGGCGCAGGGAAGCCCTTAGAAATTTGTGACGTTGATTTGCAAGGACCTAAGGCTTTCGAAGTCATGATTGAGGTCAAAGCAACGGGCATTTGCCATACAGACGCCTTCACGTTATCGGGCGACGATCCGGAGGGGGAATTTCCTGCAATTTTGGGACACGAGGGCGCAGGCGTCGTAGTTGAAGTGGGCCCAGGGGTGACCAGTGTAAGGCCCGGGGATCATGTAATCCCCTTGTATACACCCGAATGTCGCCAGTGCGAATATTGCCTGCACCCCAAAACAAACCTGTGTCAGGCGATCAGAGAAACCCAAGGTAAGGGAATGATGCCGGATCACACTAGCCGCTTCTCTCTCGATGGCAAGCCGCTTCTGCATTACATGGGATGCTCCACGTTTTCAAACTTCACTGTGCTACCCGAAATCGCCGTGGCAAAAGTCCGTGAAGATGCTCCCTTCGATAAAATTTGCTACATCGGTTGCGGCGTGACGACAGGTATCGGCGCGGTAGCTTTCACCATGAAAGTTGAGGCCGGCTCTACGGTTGCGGTATTTGGCCTTGGAGGCATAGGTCTAAACGTCATTCAGGGCGCTAAAATGGTCGGGGCTAGCCGGATTATCGGTGTTGACATGAATCCGTCTAAAGAAGCACTTGGGCGTCAGTTTGGAATGACTGACTTTGTGAATCCAAAGGATCATGAAAATCTCGTTGATGCCCTAGTCCAAATGACGGGAGGTGGAGTCGACTACAGTTTCGAATGTATTGGCAACGTCAACGTCATGCGAGACGCGCTTGAGTGCACACACAAAGGCTGGGGGCAAAGCTGCATTATCGGCGTCGCCGGCGCTGGAAAAGAAATTGCTACACGCCCGTTTCAACTAGTAACGGGGCGCTCGTGGCATGGCACGGCCTTTGGCGGGGCTCGTGGCCGTACTGACGTGCCAAAGATCGTAGACTGGTATATGGAGGGGCGTATTAACATTGACGACCTCATCACCCACACCATGCCTCTCAATGACATTAACAAGGCATTCGATCTGATGCATTCAGGAGAAAGTATTCGCTCGGTGGTACTGTACTAATGCCCTTGGAAACTCTCAGTAATAATCGATGCTTTGAAGGTGAACAGCTGCGTTTTAAGCATCACTCTGACACGCTTAACTGTGCAATGAACTTTTCGGTGTATCTTCCACCGTGCATTAAATCTGAGCAGGTACCCGTGCTGTACTGGTTATCCGGCCTGACCTGTACGGACGAGAATTTTGTAACCAAAGCAGGCGCGCAACGCTATGCGGCGGAGCACGGCATTGCCTTAGTGATGCCTGACACCAGCCCTCGAGGCGATGGCGTGTCAGACGATCCGGAAGCCGCCTATGACTTCGGTTTAGGCGCGGGCTTTTACGTGAATGCCACTGAAGAGCCTTGGTCGCGCCACTACCATATGTATGACTATGTCAGCGACGAACTGCCCGAACTACTCAAAGAATTAACCGTGATAGACACGCAGCGCGCGGGTATTAGCGGGCATTCAATGGGCGGTCACGGCGCAATCACAATCGGCCTGAACAATCCGCAAAACTACCGTTCTATATCGGCTTTTGCGCCCATTAGTTCCCCTACGCGCTGCCCTTGGGGTGAAAAGGCACTGGGGGGCTATCTGGGTAGTGACCGCAGTAACTGGCAACGACATGACAGCGCCCTACTTATCGAAAGCACTAGCAACCACTTACCGCTGCTAGTCGATCAGGGTGACGCGGACAATTTCCTAGAAGAACAGCTGAAGCCTCAGCTACTCATAGACGCGGCGGCGAAGAGTCAGTACCCACTGCAACATAGGATGCAAGCGGGTTACGACCACAGTTATTTTTTTATAGCGAGCTTCATACATGACCACATTGCCTTCCACGCTAAGTATTTAAAGAACTAATTAGCAAGCCTCTACTAAGCCAGCAGCGCCCTGCCCACCGGCAACGCACATCGTGATCACGCCATAGCGCCCGCCCCGTCGCTTGAGCTCACGCAACACGTGCCCAACCATTCGAGAACCCGTCATACCAAATGGATGTCCAATTGCGATACTTCCGCCGTTTACGTTGTAGCGGTCATTATCGATACCCAAAACATCTCGACAATAAACGCACTGCGACGCAAATGCTTCATTAAGCTCCCACAAATCGATATCAGAAATACCGAGGCCCGCGCGTTCGAGCAACTTAGGTACGGCAAAAACTGGGCCTATGCCCATTTCATCGGGCTCACAACCAGCCGTCACGAAACCTCGAAAATAACCCATGGGCGACAAACCTAACTGCGACGCTTTTTCCGCAGACATCATCAGCGTCATTGAGGCGCCGTCGCTCAACTGCGAACTGTTACCCGCTGTTACCGAGCCGTCCTCTTCAAAGACGGGCTTGAGTGACGACAGGCCTTCTAGAGTAGTATCACCGCGGTTGCACTCATCGCGATCGACAACGACTTCATGGAGAGTCTCTGCCTTTGTCTCACGGTCGACCTTTTTCATAGTAACCGTCATTGGTGCAATTTCGTCGCTCAAATAGCCCGCATCTAATGCTGCCGCGTAGCGCTGCTGGCTCTGCAAGCTATACTCGTCTTGCGCTTGTCGTGACACGGCGTAACGACGTGCAACCACTTCTGCAGTATTGCCCATTTCCATGTAAACGGCAGGCTTGTCCTCTAACAGTCGAGAGTTTTGCTCGAAGCTACCTGGCTCTTGACGCAAGCGCATAGAGATAGACTCCGCACCACCGGCAAGCATGACATCGGTATAGCCCGATGCTATTTGATTAGCTGCCATAGCAATAGTCTGCAGGCCGGAAGCACAAAAACGGTTCACCGTCGTGCCCGTTGCCTCTATAGGCAAGCTCGAAAGAAAGCTTGCCATACGGGCGAGATTAAAACTCTGCTCACCCGCTTGGTTCGCTGCACCAAGGATAATGTCCTCTACGTCGGAACCGTTAACCGCAGGGTTTCTCTCGAGCAACACATCGATCAAGTGTGCGGCCATGTCATCTGAGCGCGTTAGGTTAAAGCTTCCCCGAAAGGATTTTGCAAGCCCAGTACGTACGCTGTCTACAATCACTACATCTTTCATACATTTATTCCTGAAGAAGCTTTGCCAACTTTAATCGGCATTAGAAAAGGGTTTGAGACGTAACTTAATATCGTCACCGCGTGTGTGGTACTCCTCCCACAAGCGCCGATAGCCGGTGGAAGCAACTCGCCACTCACCCTCTACCTTGCGATAGGTATCGTTATAAAGCGCGCTGCCCATGATGGTCAGCTTATGATTAAGCTCGACGAAGATATCTTGTAAGTACCAAATGCCTGTCGCCGTTTCACCATCCACCGTAATTTCTGGGTGGTGGCCGTTGTGCATACCAAAGGACGTATCGGTGAATGATTTACCATAAAACGCCTCTAACTCATCCCAGCCGTCAAGTTCAAACTCATAGTCCGCACCTTTAAAATGCGCTTTTGCATCCGCTGTAAATACTGATTTAAGCCCCTCGATGTCACGCGTATCGAGAAAACGAAAATAACGCGCCTTAAGCTGCTTTATCAGTTCGATTGCTTCGAGGTCGAGCATAAGAACTCCCTAATCGTTGTAGTCGTTAATATGCTTTGCCGCTTGATACGCCATTGTCATCGCAGGACCCAGTGTGGCACCGGGGCCAGGATACGTCGGCAATAGCGCAGCTGAGCAGTTGCCCACAGCGAATAGACCATTGAACGTGCCGCCATCCGCTTTTTTAACCCGCCCATGAATATCCGTATCCAACCCGCCGAGCGTACCAAAGTCCCCCGCTTCTATGCGCATCGCGTAATACGGCGCTTGGTCAATAGGTGCGAGGCAAGGGTTGGGCTTAATCGATGGATCCGCGTAATAGCGGTCATAAGCGGACTCTCCGCGCGCAAAATCCTCGTCTGTGCCAGTGATCGCAAACTCATTCATGCGCGCAATAGTCGTTTCGAGACCGTTAGCATCGATGCCTAATTGTTCGGCTAACTCCCGTACGGTATTTGCTTTCGCAATGAACCCTGTCTCAAACCATTTTTTGGGCAATTGCCAATCGGGTTTCATTGCCTGAGTCATCATGGGCCCGACTATGTAATTCTTTCTAAAACGCGCGTCAAAAATATGCCAAGCGGGCGCGTTTGGCGTTTCAGCTGTGTGAGTTTTAAACAGGGCTTTCTGAAACGCCATGTAGTTTTGTGACTCGTTCGCAAAGCGTTGGCCCGCGCTGTTAACCACGCAAGAACCTGGAAAGGACTTCTCCATAATCGCCAAGCGCGGAGTGGGTTCATCAGGAACACACAAGGTTGTTGTCCACCAGGCGTCGTTCATCAAACGCGTCTTGGCGCCCACTCCGAGACCAGCTAGCAGCGCGTCACCTTCGTTCGACGGTGACCCAGCGCTCCACTCGGTATTTGTAGGCTCCGGCAGATATTGCTCACGCAACTGTTGGTTGTGCTCAAAACCACCCGACGCCAATATAACGCCCTTATGCGCACGCACCCGCTGTCTCTGGCCGCCGTGCTCAATGACCGCACCGATTATTTGGTCGCCATCCGCGATGAGTTCCAAGAAGCGCGTGTTCAATAATACGGGGATTTCACGTTTTAATACGGATAAGTACAGGCGGGCTACGCCTGCCGAGCCACACGCTAATCGCCGCGATATAGGTGTTTTAATACGCCAGCCGATATCCTTAGCGTAATCCCAAATTAATTTGCCAAGTAACTTCTTCCAGCCGGGCACTTGGACCATGAGGGTGTGGGCTTCAACCTGAGTAAAGTGAATACGGTTAAACATGCGCATCATGTGATGCGTCCACGTCATATTGCGCCAACTATCGCCCAACTCAGACGCCATAATAGGCGCGGGCTCAAGTGAACGATGCCCTTCCCGGGCTCCCTCGGCGTTGGTGTAGTAGTCGGGATAATGTTCCAACGACTCATAACGCACGTCGGTACGGTCATGAAGAAAACGTAGCATGCGCGGGCCGTTCTCGACGTAATTATCGATGAGCTCTTCAGGGACATCTTCACCTGCCAAGGTTGCCATCAAATACGTTTTTGCGTCAGCCAATGAATCATTGGCGCCGGCCTCGACCGCATAATGATTAACGGGAATCCAAATACCGCCGCCTGACGTGGCACTTGTGCCGCCGACTTTATCGGCCTTTTCTATCACCAGGATATCTTTCGTGCCCATCTCATAATTGCAGACCGCAGCAGTCAGACCACCATTACCGGTACCGACAACGAGTACATCGACTTCGCGATCAAAATTATCGTCACTCATGATCTCTCCTTTTATTCTTGTTGTAGTGTTCAGGCATGCTGACTCGACACCGAAACGATTTCACCGGTCATGTAACTTGAATAATCGCTCGCGAGAAACATCATGACATTAGCAACTTCCCAGACTTCAGCAGCTCGCCCAAACGCTTCACGGGAGGACAACTGTTCCAGTAGTTCAGGCGGTGTGGTTTTACGCAAAAAGTCATGCATGGCAATACTGGGAGAAACTGCATTGATACGAATGCCGTGCTCAGCAGCCTCAAGCGCCGAACATCGGGTCAACGCCATCACACCGGCCTTCGCCGCCGCGTAATGGCACTGTTCTTTTTGCGCGCGCCAGCCGAGCACTGAGGCGTTGTTAATAATCACGCCGCGCGCGCGGGATTGCATGCGACGCAACATGGCGCGTGTCATACGCATGGTGCCGGTAAGCGTTATATCGAGCACCCGCGACCACTCTTCATCTGTCATATCGACAAGTAATTTAGAACCGCCGAGTCCCGCGTTGTTGATAAGCACATCAATGTCACTTGCTTTCTGGTCGGCAAATTCAACTAAAGCCTGAACGTCGTCTTCACAAGTAACATCGGCGAGTTTTCCAAACACCTGACAGTCAGTATTTATTGCTGCAAGAGTATCAACTGCTTGTGCCAGGCGCCCTTCATGGACATCACTGATAACGACAGCGCGTGCGCCTTCCTCTACCGCTCGCTGCGCTGCAGAGAAGCCAATGCCCGCGCCCGCAGCGGCAGTGATCAACACACTTTTTCCCGCTAATAAATTATGGCCGGCGACGTAAGGTGGAATAATCTTACTCATGGGATTCCTCAAGTAGCTGTGCCGCGGGGCTCTTTCGGCATGCCGAGAGCACGCTCCGCGATAATATTACGTTGAATTTGATTAGTGCCACCGTAGATGGTGTCCGCTCGGGTAAACAAAAAGAGCGACTGCAAGCGCCCTAGTTCATAAGGGCCGTCGAGAAGAAGCTCAGCGTCTGGTCCTAGTACATCCATAGCCAACTTGCCTAAGTTACGGTGCCAGCTCGACCAGTAAAGTTTGTATATCATTGCCTCGCGCCCGAGGCTCGCATCGTCCGCTACACCTGACAGCATTCGCAGACTGTTGAATCGCATCGCACGCAATCCGATATGCGCCTCTGCAATACGCTGGCGGATCGCTGGATCTTGCGCGCTACCATTGCTTTTAGCGATTCGAATAATTTCATCGAGCTCTGTTTGAAAAAGCATTTGCTGTCCGAGAGTCGATACGCCGCGCTCGAATCCAAGCAAGCCCATTGCGACTTTCCAACCATCGCCTGGCTCACCAATGATGTCTTCAGCACTACAAACAGCGTCGTCAAAAAAGACTTCGTTAAACTCTGCGGTGCCCGTGAGCTGGGTAATTGGCCGAACCGTCACCCCCGGCTGATCCATTGCAATCAGGAAAAATCCCAGGCCTTTGTGAGACTTTTGCTCGGGGTCAGTTCGGGCAATGACGAACACATAGTCCGACTCATGAGCGAGCGATGTCCAGACTTTTTGACCAGAAATGCGCCACAGCTGGCTAGACTCATCGAAGATCGCACGAGTACGAACATTGGCTAAATCACTGCCTGCACTGGGCTCCGAATATCCCTGGCACCACAAGTCTCGCCCTGATTTAATGCCGGGAAGATAACGCTTTTTTTGCGCGTCTGAACCGAATGCCAGTAACGTTGGCCCCATCAATGTTTCACCGATGTGTCCGACCCGTCCCGGGCCTCCTGCGCGCGCATATTCCTCGTTAAAGATAACTTGCTGTTCAATACTTGCGTTGCGGCCACCCCATGCTTCGGGCCAGCCGATGCATGTCCAGCCACCCTCGGCTAATCGCTGTTCCCACGCTTTACGCTCTTCGACGAAGCAATGCTCATCTCCGGGGCCACCGCGTCCGCGCACCGCCGCAAACTCTCCAACCAGATTTTCACTTAGCCAATCTGCGACCTGTGCGCGAAATTCTTCATCTGCCGCTGTAAATCGTAAATGCATGCTAGGAATCTCCATCCAAGAGTAGCCGTGCTACCACTTCGCGCTGTGCAGTCGGGTTGCCTAGATAGGCTTCTGTACTGCGCGCACGTTTAAAGTACAGTTGAATGTCGTATTCTTCCGTAATACCTACACCACCATGCAGCTGGATCCCTGAACCGGCGGTAAAAAAGTATGCCTCACCGGCTGCCGCAGATGTCATTGCCGCTGCTTCACAGAGCGCCTGCTCATCGCTATATCCCGACAGCCACTCATCGGCTATGCACCCTGCGGCATAGAGTAGCGAGCGCGCCGACTCGGCCTTGACCATCATATCGGCTGCTTTGTGTTTAATAGCCTGAAAAGAGGCAATCGATCGACCAAACTGCACTCTCTCCTGCACGTAGTCGACACTCAATTCGAGACTCTTGCGCGCACCACCCACTTGATCCGCAGCCAATAAAATACGTGCAGCATCCAGTACGGCATCGAGGGCGCTGTCAAAGTCCGTACTCAGACAGTGCTCGCGTGCAACGCCGACATTCGTCAGCGTCAGATCCGCCATAGCTCGAGTTTGATCCATCGTCTGAACGCGTTGGCAGTGGACGCCGGGCTGATTATTATCAGCGACGAATAGCCCTAAACCCTCAGCATGTCGCGCAACGACAAGAAATGTATTGGCGCTGTGGCCGAAGGGGATGAACCGCGCGCAGCCGTCAAGCGTCCAACCACTTTCGCCAATCGAAGCAGTGACGCCAACGCCCTCACTGCCCCAATCGGGACGAGCCTCGGTATGCGCAAGCGACACAATGTCACCGGCGCAAATACGCTCAAGCAACGACAATGCGATTTCGGACTCCGGAACACATCTTAAAGCGAGTGTGGCGATGACACTGGAAAACAAAGGCGAACAATGCAGTCGCTCGCCCATTGCTTCGAGCACAATAATCTGCTCGACAAAACCGAGGTCTAAACCACCGCAAGCTTCGGGTACTAATATGCCTTGCCAGTACATTTGTTCGCACAACTGCTGCCAAGATTCGGCGCAGTAGCCGGCATCAGATGTCATCGCTTGACGAGTCGCCGAGCTATCAGCCACCTCTTGCATGAAAGCGCTTGCTGTATCCGCCAGCATTCGCTGCTCATCGGTAAAGCGAAAGTCCACGTGTGTCTCCTCAATACGCCTAGATCGCTGTCGATCTAAAGCTTAACTACCCCATACCGCTTGCGCGGGAACTTCCTGCTCTAGCAGTATTGCCATGGCATCGCCCACATCTGCGGGAGCCCACCGTGAACCTTTATCGACGCCTTCAGTACTACGCCAGCCATCAGCAATCGCGATACGACCACCTTCGGCTTCGATGATTTTGCCAGTGACATGCGCCGAGCGACCAGAGCATAGCCATGCGACCACTGAAGAAACATTTTCGGGTGCAAAATGGTCGAAAGTATTGTCGTCAGGGGCCGCCATACGCTCAGCCATGGCGGGTACAGCCGTAGTCATGCCGGTCCTCGCAACGGGGCAAATAGCATTGGCCGTGACTCCATAACGACCGAGCTCTGCCGCTTGATTCAAGGTAAGCGCCGCAATCCCCGCTTTCGCTGCAGCGTAATTCGACTGGCCCACCGACCCTTGAAGCCCAGCGCCGGACGTCGTGTTTACCAATCGGCCTGAAACGGCAACACCGGATTTCACTTGGTGGCGCCAATACTGCACTGCGTGACTCGCAATACAAAAGTGGCCCTTCAGATGAACAGCCATAACAGCGTCCCAATCCGCCTCGCTCAACGATGCAAACATACGATCGCGATTATTACCCGCGTTATTGACCACCGCATGAAGATCGCCAAAGGTATCTAGCGCCTGCTTCACCGCGTCGCCCGAACTCTCATAACTCGTGATGTCTGAGCGGTTCACGACTGCGCGACCACCACTTGTGAGAATCTCGTCGACCACGGCCTGAGCTGCCTCAGTGTTAATGTCGTTAACCAGCACTTGCGCACCTTCAGCAGCCAATACCCGCGCATGGGCAGCACCTAAGCCACCCCCAGCGCCGGTAACAATAACGACACGATCCTGACAAATACCCGACATAGCTACCTCTTTAAGCCGTTCAAAATTAAAGCCGCTCTAAAATAGTGACGTTTGCTTGACCGCCACCCTCACACATTGTTTGCAGTCCGTAGCGCACTTGCCGCCGCTCCATCTCGTGCAACAACGTGGTCATCAGTTTGGTGCCCGTTGCTCCCAAGGGATGGCCCAGAGAGATCGCTCCGCCATTAACATTGGTTTGCTCATGGGGATAGCCGGTTTCCGCAAGCCACGCCATTGGCACAGATGCAAACGCTTCGTTTATTTCGACCAGGTCAATGTCACTCAAACTCAAACCCGATTTCTTCATCGCGTGAGCTGTCGCAGGAATCGGTGCTGTTAGCATCCAGATAGGATCGTCAGCCCGCACACTCATATGTGCAATGCGCGCTCTTGGCGTTAAACCATAACGTTTAAGCGCAGCTTCACTCACAACTAATACAGCTGAAGCAGCATCACAGGTTTGGCTCGACACAGCCGCGGTGATCGAGCCACCTGCTTGTAGGGGCTCTAACCCGGCCATAGCTTCGAGGGACGTGTCGCGAATGGTCTCGTCCATCGCTAAACCATTCATCGGCACGATCTCGCGATCAAAAAACCCCGCGTCAGTTGCCGCACGGGCGCGTCGGTGGGACTCCAATGAGAACGCCTCCATTGCCTCCCGGGATAGCTGCCACTTATCAGCAATCATTTGGGCAGACTTAAACTGTGTCACCAAGCCATCCCCGTAGCGATCAACCCAACCCTCACTCCCCGAAAAGGGATCGTTGAAGCCGAGCGCTTGTCCTGCAAGCATCGCCGATGAAATCGGTATTTGCGTCATTGTCTGCACACCGCCGGCCAGCACGATGTCCATCGTGCCCGACATTACTGCCTGCGCGGCAAAATGGACGGCTTGCTGCGAAGATCCACACTGACGATCTATAGTAGTGCCAGGCACTTCATCACTTAGCCCCGCGGCTAACCAGCTTGTTCTAGCAATATCGCCGGCAAGAGGGCCAATAGTATCCACACAACCAAAAATAACATCGTCATAATCGCGATCGGGAATGCTATTGCGCTCAACAATGGCTTTAATCGCAAATGCACCCAAATCGGCACCGTGCACGTGCGCTAAAGAACCTTTTCGACGGCCAGTAGGTGTTCGCAATGCATCGACAATGTATGCATCTGTTCGTTGAGTCATTCTAAGTATCCTTAAGCGACGTCGACGCTATCGGTAATTGAGCGACGGCCAAATGTGAATTCCGGGCCTAACAATGCATTGGGGCGTAGCAACCATTCATGCATGCGATTTTTGTGAAAACCGTCATCACCCCATTCACGCGCAAGCGCCCAGCAACGCTTCACCCATATTTGAAGATCGCACTCCCAGGTGTAACCCATAGCTCCATGCAGCTGAATACTGTTGCGGGCAGCTAACATTGCGGCCCTCGCCGCCGCTATTTTTGCGTGAGACACTGCAAAATCCGCACGATCAGGCGACACAGCAGCCGTATACGCGGCTCGATAAACAACGGGCTTTGCATATTCAAGCTGGACGGCCACATCTGCCATCAAATGTTTCACCGCTTGATTAACCCCAATCGCGCGTCCGAACTGCTGGCGGTCGGTACTGTACTGAATGCATTGGTCAATAATACCCTGCGTCAAGCCCAGCAGCTGTGCCGCGCTCGCCAATGCGCCACGATTCAGCGTCGCACGCCAAAGCTTAGCGCCGGCTTCACCGTTGGCAATTTGCGTGTCTGAACTCGGATCAAAAGTGACGGATGCCAAGCGGCGACTCGGATCAACACTTTTGTGACTTTTTAAGGTCGTCGAATCACGATGAATCAAATGCAGTTCATCCCCATGCTCGAGCAGCAGCCAATCGGCATGGTGAGCAAAATTGACACACGGATTAATTGGATGCGCCACTGCCACGCTCGTGGTTCCCGCAATCAGGCCGTCGAGCACCTCCTGCACACCACCGTTGCCCAACCCTCGATCCAGTACATCGACCAACAATGGCGTGACAACCATAGCCGATTCAACGACAGGTTCGGGTAAGGCCGCACGACCACATGCTTCTGCCAGCAATACAAAGTCCACTAAATCGAGCCCTAAACCATCAAGGCTTTCAGGCACTAACATTGATCCGAAGCCGAACGCTTGGATCTGCTGGAGCAGAGCCTCGTCAGTGCCGGAATCGGTATCCCAGCGTGAGCGAATTCGGTCAGTTGTTACTTCACCAACCAACATGGCATGAAGCGCATCGCGAAAGCTCAGCTGATCGTCACTAAAGGTAAAATCCATCGTCGTTCAACCTATGATTATTTGCGCGGCATGCCAAGCATGCGCTCGGCAATGATGTTGCGCTGAATCTCATTAGTGCCGGCGTAAATCGGACCGGATTGCGCAAACATGAAGCCATCTAGCCAACTGCCAAGCTCGGTAATTTCTGCAGCTGTTTCGGGCTCTATTTCAGCGCGCGCGCCAAGAAGCTTCATCGCTGTTTCGTGAATAAGAATATCCATCTCTGACCAGAAGATTTTGTTACAACTCGCCTCAGGGCCAATGGAACCACCGCGCGTTAGCTTGGAAGCCGTTTGGTACGTAGACAACGCATAAGCTTCCGCGTCCATGTAGCAGCGCAGCACCGCATCTTCAATCGATGGATCAAGAACATCGCTGCCTCGATCTCGATAAAGATCGACCAGCCGACGCGCCGCCTGCTGAAAGCGCGCGGGGCTACGAAGCATTAATCCACGCTCAAAACCTGCCGTCGCCATAGCGATATTCCAACCTTCGCCCTCGCCTCCCAACATATTAAATGCGGGAACCCGAACATCGTCGAAGAAAATTTCTGCAAATCCTGGAAGGCCGTTCAACTGTGCAATGGGTCGCACCGTAATACCGGCGGCGTTGAGTGGCACGAGTATTTTACTCAAGCCACGGTGACGCTCAGACGCTGGATCAGTGCGAAAAAGACCGAATACCCAGTCTGCATAAACAGCGCGGGTCGACCAAATCTTCTGGCCGTTGATCACAAACTCATCGCCGTCTCGATCGGCGCGACATCGGATAGCCGCCATATCAGAGCCGGCATTGGGTTCAGACCAACCCTGAGCCCAAATTTCATCACCGCTCGCCATGGCAGGGATAAAGCGCGCTTTCTGCTCCTCAGTGCCGTATTCCATGAGTGTTGGCCCAAGCAAGAAAATGCCATTCTGGTTCACACGTAACGGTGCACCGGCACGGTAGTACTCTTCCTCAAAAATCAACCATTCGATCAAGTCACAGCCACGCCCACCGTAAGCTTCTGGCCATGTGACCATGCCCCAGTTGCCTTTCGCGAGGGTTCGCTCCCACTCCCGATGTGCCGCAAAACCTTCTTCGGTATCAAACGAAGCGAGAGGCGTTCGAGGGACGTTGACCGCAAGCCACTCACGAATTTCAGCCCGGAAAGCGTGCTGTGCTTCAGTGTAATTAAGATCCATACGCCTTCAACTATCCTGTTCTTTGTTTTTTGCCGCCATGGTCTTGGCGTTCTGGCCACCCAGCTTGTCACCTGACACCAGCTCATTATGTGCATGGGTGAAGTGATGCCATGCGAACGCGGCATCCATCCCCGTCCGCTTACCCTGCAGGTCTTCGATGTTATTAATGGCTTGCTTCGTCAAAGCAAGGCCAAGCCGCGGCATCTCAGCTACCTTACTGGCCAAGGCTGCGACATCATCCGTGAGTGTTTCGCGAGTACTCATTCTATTGACCATGCCCATCTGATAAGCACGCTCGGCGCTCATGCGATCGCCGGTAAAAAGAAACTCTTTCGCAATCCGGGGGTTGAGCTCGAAGGGATGGGCAAAATACTCGACCCCGGGGATACCCATACGTACGACTGGATCTGAGAAAAAAGCATCGTCAGTTGCGACAATCAAATCACACACCCATGCCAACATGAGCCCGCCGGCAATACAGGCACCTTGAACTGCAGCGATTGTGGGCTTGGGTATGTCACGCCAACGTCGACACATACCCAGGTACGCTTCAGCTTCACGGACATAGAGAAATTCGCCGCCTTCTTTATTGGCGTGGTCATACCACATGGTCACACGATCTTGACTGAGATGTACGTCGCGACCAGGCGTACCAATATCATGCCCCGCAGAGAAGTGCTTACCCTCCCCACGGAGGACAATTACTTTTACATCGTCATCAGCAACGGCTCGCTTAAATGCGTCATCAAGCTCGTAGGTCATGCGGCCGTTTTGCGCATTATTGTACTTCGGCCGATTCATGGTGATCCAAGCAATACCATCAGCGGCCTCATACAAAACGATGTCGTGCTCTTCGGTGTAATCCGCGGTTTGGTCCGTCATGCTTGCTGCTCCTGTGCGCGCTCGCGAATACCCGGAGGGTTGTCTTTTAACTGCTTCCCCCGCAGATTTTTGGGATCGAGTTCGGCGATGATGGCTAGCTGCTCAGCACTCGGGTGAGCCGTTTCTCCCAACCCTGCAATAGCGACCAACTCGAAACCGGTGTTATCGCGAACTTCTTGCTCGCTCACACCCGGGTGCAAACTGATGATACGGGGGTGAAAATTAGGCCCTTGAAAATCCATAACGCACAAATCAGTGATCACACGGCGGATATCAATATCAGATAACTGATAGCCTTTGGGCAGTCGGTCTGGGTTGTAACCGATCGAACAGACGACATCACACTCCCCTTCCACGAATACACGCTTGGAATGTTTCGGCACGAAAAATGAATTGGCATGACTAATTGAATTACCCGGAAATCCACGGACACCTAAAAGCTGTACTTTTGGCGCAGCGTAAGTTCCACCGAGTGCTGAAATATTTGTTTGGCCGAAACAATCAATTTGGCTGGGACCGACCAAGGCATGGCGTGCACCGCTCCACACATTATCAAAGATGCGTGCAAATCCCATCCAGTTCTCATTGGCCTGCCCTGCGTGACTACTAGCCCCGCTAACAGGGTTCGGGGCAGACAACATAAACGACTGGCTGTCGGTCATCATCAGATCGGGGTTTGACGAGCGCATGGCGACCGATGCAGCTAAGCGAGGCAACAGGCCGATGCCCGTGGCAAGCACTTCGCCGTCGCCTTTGAACACATCACTCGCAGCACAAACCATTAATTCAGCAAGGGAAAAGGACATCCAATTCACTCCTTAATAAGCGGGGATAGGTAACTGCGCAATGGCGTCTATACCGCCTACCGCAGCTTGATAGTCGGCCTCACTGGCACCCAAGAACTGTTCAGCGTAGGCACCATAGCCGCCGTCGGCGATGAGCGCCCCATAGGCTTTGAAGTGGGCGACATCGAAACCATGCAACGGATCGCTTGAACTAGGGTGAGCGCCACCTGGCATATGAACGACAGCTTGCGTGTTGTTGCGTTCCCAAAATACACGTCGTGCTACGGCAGGATCATTGAAGTGACTGCTCTCAACCATTTCGTCGACCGACACGATGGTGTGCTTGGCGGCTCGAGCGAACCAGTCATCCATATAATGGTCAGGACTCGCTACCTCACACACGCCACGAGCATCCGCACGTGTCGCGTGGAGTAATACTACATCGGGGACCAAAGCGGGCATCGCGACCCATTCTTTATCATCGTAAGGACTATCGATAACCGCAAGCTCAGGATTATTGCGAATAACATCGGTACCGAGCCCCACACGCGTGGGGATAAATGGACAACCCCAGGCAGCTGCACGTAAGCCCAACAGCATCATACCTTCATCGATTTCCATGGTTTCCAGGGAACCAGCCTCCCGAGCGATTCGAAAAGCGGGCTCAAGGGGCATAAAATCGAGAGATACAAAGGCGAAAATGACTTTTTTGACTTTCCCCGCTGCGCAGAGTAACCCCACATCCGCACCACCATAGGCGATAACCGTGAGATCCGTAACATCGGAGCGCAGCAGTTCACGCACCAAGCCCATGGGCTTCCGCCGTGGACCCCAGCCGCCGATGCCAATCGTCATCCCTGACTCAATCGCGGAAATCGCGTCTCGCGCACTGACTCGCTTGTCCATTTTCCGGGCCTTCTATAGCAGTGATTAGAGCGTGACAGTATCGAGGTAGCTCGGGTCTAACAGCATCACCCATTGAGACTATGACACTGGCGGCCGTGTTACGTAGTTTGTGTGCTGAATACTATTATCGAGTTTTGGGCATGTCAGAAGCCACCATCAATGCCGGTCAAACAATTATCGACGCTCTTGAATCGAGCGCTGCGCGCTATGGTGCGCGTCCGTTTATTATCGATGGTGACATCGAAGTGAGCTTCGCTGAGCTGCTGACGCGCGTCGAAGCTGTCGCAACAGGACTCCTACTAGAGGGCTTTACATCAGGTGATCGCGGCGCAATTTGGAGTCCAAACAGCGCCGATTGGATAATCGCAGCCTTAGCCATTCAGCGCGTCGGCGGAACACTCGTAACGCTTAATACTCGCTACAAGGCCGGTGAAGCCGCAGCCATTCTCAGAGCAAGCGGAACACGCGTTGTGTTCGCCATTGAGTCCTTTCTCGATACCGCCTACATAAGCACGCTCATTCAAGAGGATCTCGGGAGCACCGAGATGATAGTGGCTTTGGGATCGAAAGATGCGCTTCACGTTGAAACCTCGAGCTCTATCGATATTCGTCGATTGGAGTCGCTAGAGCACCGGGGCACCGAAGCGGCTCTTGAGGCCGACTGGAAGGCACGTTTAAACGCGTGTCGCGCGATGGTACGTCACGATACACCGAGCGACATATTGTTCACGTCAGGGACTACGGGCACGCCTAAGGGTGTCGTCACGCATCACGGGCAGAATGTTAAAGCGTTCAAGCACTTTGCTGATATCTTGGGTATCGACGAGAGCGACCGCTACCTCATCATCAATCCGTTTTTCCACAGTTTTGGTTATAAAGCTGGCTGGCTCGCCGCATTGCTCAATGGCGCCACGGTATACCCCATGGCCGTTTTTGATGTTCCTAGCGTTCTTGCGTGCATCGAACACCATGGCATTACCGTAATGCCCGGGCCACCGACCTTGTTTCAATCAATCCTTAACCATCCCACTATCGATTTTGCCAAACTGCGAAGTCTCAAGAAGGCGACCACGGGTGCTGCAACAATCCCTACTCAGCTCATTGTTGATATGCAAAAAGTTCTGGGTATCGACACCGTATTAACGGCTTACGGCCTCTCTGAAAGCACTGGGCTTGCAACAATATGTCGAACGGGGGACAACGCTGAAACTATTGCGTCTACATCGGGGCGGGCGATACCCGAGATCGAAGTAGCCATTATGAATTCGCAACAGCAACTCCTGGGAACGGGTGAAGTCGGCGAGATTGTGATCCGTGGTTTTAATGTCATGCAAGAGTATCTCGATAACCCTCTCGCTACGGCTGAGACCATCGATGCGCAAGGATGGCTGCATACCGGTGACGTAGGGTATCTCGATGCCGAGGGTAACCTGAGCATCACTGACCGTTTAAAAGACATGTACATTTGCGGTGGCTTCAATTGTTACCCCGCGGAAATTGAGAATCAATTGCTCGCCCACCCAGGCATAGCCCAGGTTGCGGTAACCGGTGCACCCGATGACCGGCTGGGGGAAGTGGGTGCCGCTTTCTTCGTCGCAGCCCACAATTGGGAGCCCGACATTGATGAATTAAAACAGTGGAGCCGCGAGCATATCGCTAATTATAAAGTCCCGCGCTATTTTGTTCCCCTCGAAAGCTTACCCCTTAATGCGTCGGGTAAAGTGCTAAAAACAGAACTACGACAATACCTAAACCGCCTTAGGGCTGAATAAACAAGGAGTTTCATCATGGCGATCAAAAGCCTCGGCTACCTCGGCGTAAACAGTGGACTCAGCGATGATTGGCGACAGTTTGCCTGCGAGGTCATGGGTCTACAGGACGTCAGTGATCAGCTCGCAAGTGCTGAGGGAGAGTTGTATTTCAAGATGGACGACCACCCCTTCCGTTTGTTTGTGCAGCCAAGTAGGGAAGAAGGACTCGCTGTGTGTGGCTGGGAGGCAAACAATGCGTGCGGCTTATCGGAAGTGGCCGATGCCCTCGCTTGCGCTAACGTCGATTTTGAGTGGGCTAATGCCGATCTGATCGCGAAACGCCGAGTGCAAAACCTACTGTCTTTTAGTGATCCTGCCGGCAACAAGCATGAGGTGTATTGGGGCGTCATTTCAGATTTTAAACGCTTTACATCGCCCGTTGGTGTGCGGGAGTTTATTACCGGCAACCACGGTATGGGACACGTCGTGCTGCCCGCCCCTAACTTTGACGACACTGTGACTTTCTTCTCGGACGTGCTCGGCTTTGGCCTCTCCGATTTGATGAAAATTCGCTTTACCCCCGACCCCCAGGAGCCCGAAAAGCGCCTGTGGTTTATGCACTGTAATAGTAGGCACCACAGCCTAGGCTTATTCGAAATGCCCCACCCCTCAGGCTGTATTCACATGATGGCAGAGGTGCCGACTATCGATGAAGTAGGTCTTTGCGATGATCGACGAATCGCTAAAGGAACCAAGCTCTCTGGTACTTTAGGCCGACATGCCAATGACCATATGGTGTCTTTCTATATGCGTAGCCCGAGTGGGTTTGACGTCGAATATGGTGCCGAAGGACGCATTATTGACGACTGGGACAGCTACGAAGTCTTTCAAAGCACCGTAGCGAGTTTCTGGGGACACGATTTTAGCGTAGGTCACTCGGACTAAATGTAATCACGTAATTAGTGCGTTCGGGGTATGCCCCAGCGAACGAGCTTTGTAAGGATTAGATCACGGATGCGCACCACGCATCGGCGGCTTGCTTACTCGCAGCCTCCAACGGATCCACACATAGGAAAATAATATGAGCACACATGAACCCGTCGTTAGCCAGCAAATACTCGATCTTATTGCCAGCAAGTCTGATGAGCAGCGCAGCAATCGCAAAATGAGTCCAGAGGTTGTCGAGGCACTAAAAGAGTGCGGCTTCTTTAAAATGCTCCTTCCCAAACAATGGGGCGGCAGCGAATATCGTCCGCAGGCCTTCTTTGCAGAACAAATGCGAATTGCTGAGGCCGACATGAGCACTGCATGGGCGTGTGGCATCGTCGCAGTTCACGCGTTCCAAGTAGCGCTAATGTCCGAAGAAGCACAGAAAGAAGTCTATGGTGATGGTCCGAACGCGCTCATCAGTAGTTCATACAACCCCGTGGGCGCCAAAGCTGAGATGTGTGAAGGCGGCTTCATGTTGAGCGGCCGGTGGGGCTGGAGCTCAGGCTCCGATCATTGCAGCTGGGCGCTTCTTGGTGGCGTTATTCCTGGTGATGGTTACCGCACATTCTTGATTCCTCGCAGTCAGTATGTGATTGAAGATACCTGGGATGTGATGGGCCTTCAGGGTACGGGCTCAAACGACGTATTCATTGAAGCACCCATCTTCGTACCCGAGCATCGAACCCACAAACAAATGGACGGCTTCAATTGCGTGCACGATCAAGAAAGTGCCATGTACGATCTGTCATGGGCTCAAACCTTTGTTCGCGTCGTTAACACTGCAGCTATCGGCGCACTCAAACATGCGCTCAAAATCTTTATTGATACGCGCGTTGGCACGGCTACAACTGATATGACGAAGCTTGCAGGGGACGTTGAAACCCAAGAGCGGATTGCACGTGCGATGAATACTACGGCTGAGCTTGAAGCCGTAATGATGTATAACTTTGACAAAATGGAAGCGGCCAATTGGAAGCCCACCATCGAAGAGCGCATCCTGTATCGCTACCAAGCCTCTCTGGTCATCGACAAGGCCATCGCTGCCATCGATACGTTGTTTGATGCCGCTGGTGGACGCTCGGTGTTTAAGAATCATCCACTCCAAAACCTTTGGCATGACATCCACATTGCACGTTGCCACGTGGCGAATAACCCGACCGCATTTAGCCGCAACCTAGGTAGCGTCGCGCTAGGCATGGATAACAAGGATGTGTTTATCTGATGGCAGCGAATCCTGAACAGTCGCGTTGGCTTGAGGTCGATGACCTATCGCTTCACTACACCGTCCATGCGCCCCATGCTGATGAACGCGGCACTGTCGTATTCATCCATGGCAGTGGCCCTGGCGCGAGTGGCTGGAGCAACTTCAAGCACAATGTTGCGGCATTTCAGGACGCAGGCTATTGCTGCGTCGTCTATGATCAATGGGGTTATGGCTTATCCTCAAAGCCCCAGGACAGAGACTACACGCTGACATTTTTTGTCGACGGACTCATTGCTTTACTCGATGAGCTGAACATTGCCTCAGCAACGCTTGTGGGCAATTCTCTTGGGGGAGCGATCGCCTTGGGGACATCTCTTGAGCATTCCGAGCGAGTCAAATCACTTATCTTGATGGCCCCCGGCGGTATTGAGGCTCGGGAACGGTATTTCGCTATGCCAGGCATTCAAGCCATGGTGAAGTTCCCAATGGGCTCCCCTGAGTTTACCCAAACAGTGCTCAGCGAATTACTGACCCAATTGGTCTATGACCCAAGTAATATCGACGACGAGTTGGTCAATGAGCGCTGGGCCACCCTAGAAACACAAAATGCCCATGTACTCGCGACCATGCAAATTCCTGATCTATCGGATCGTCTCGCGGATATCACCATTCCGACCCTAGCATTCTGGGGTGCTGACGACCGTTTCTGCCCAGCCGATGGCATCTGGAAAATAATGTCTATGTCGGGACCGGTACAAGGAGAACTCCTAAACCAGTGCGGGCATTGGGTTATGAGTGAATATCCAGCACTTTTCAATCGCCGTTGTACCGACTTTCTCGCCAACTAACGCTGCGATAAGCTGGAGTCACGCCCCGCTTTCTGTTATTTAACAGGGGGCGTATCAACTAATAAGCGGCAGCGATCAATCTATGAATCAACCCAGTCTGGAGATGTTATCCTCGCTATTGGCAGCGCTCTACGATGGCCACATCGAGGAAGATCCTTACAATGCTTTCCTGACTGCTATGCGCAACAGTATTGACGCCAATTTTGCCTCGATTACTATGCGCGAGCCCCAGGGAGATGATGGTGGTCTAATGTTCGTTTCGTGCGAACAACTCCAGAAGACCTTTGTTGACGATCGCAACAATCCCTACAGCGACCGCTACTACACCTCCAACCTCATGACTAACCTGCCTTGGGGTAAGGTTGTCTCTCTGGACGAATGCCTCTCCTACCGATCTTTGGAGCAAACCGAGCTCTATCGCTACTGTATGTCGCCCATTGGCATTTATCATATGATCGGTGTCGACCTTCGTAATGCCAACGGACAGCGCTTTAGTGTGCGTTTTGGGCGACCGAAAGATGCCGCTAATTTTGGTGACGACGAGCGTATTTTTTTGAACCTTATGGCCGGGCATATGCAACGCGCCGTCGCGAACGGCATGCAAATTATTCAACTCGATAAAGAGCGCAAACTCTACAGCTCAACATTTGCGCGGCAGGCTGTTGGCATCATCTCCCTCGATGAGCGCGGCAAGGTCGTCACGCGCAATACCGTCGCAGATAACTTGATACGCCTAAAGGACGGTTTTTCCATCGTTAATGAGCAAATCTACGTGGAAAGCCCAACGACACGCGGAAAGCTCAATGAATATATTGAAGCCATCGTTCAAGCACAGAGAACGCAAGAACCTGCTCCCACCAACGCGATTGCCGTAGAGCGCCCTTCGGGAAAGGCTGATCTTGAATTCCTGATAAAACCGATGATGATCGACAAAACGGTGGAGCCGGGGCACACCCCCCATATGATCGTATTCATCAACGAACCCGAGCGCAGCTATGAGATTGACACCAAAATTTTGATGTCCCTCTATGGGCTGACGAATGCGGAAGTCAACCTATCTAAGCGTCTCGCTGAAGGTGCCAATCTCGATCAGGCGGCTGCCGATTTAGGAATCGCGAGAAACACTGCGAGAGCGCAGTTACGCAGTATTTTCGCCAAGACGGGTGTGTCACGCCAGTCGATGCTGGTGAGCCTTATTTTAAAAAGCGTTGTTACCTATTCGTAACCACTTTTGTTTCATCACAAAGCCGTGACAAAAAGCGCCTGTTAAATAGCAGGCCCCATATTTTCGCTGCCCCAGAATGCGCGCATGGCCACGACCTTACCAACAGTATTGAATCGGAACACATCGATAATATCGATGCTCATGGCTTGGTCTCCCGAGCCTACGTTAATCTTGAAAGGAAACGCCAACTCGTCACCAGCAAGCTTTGGCTCGCCCGTGAGGTGCCCAGCCGTAACGGACTGACAGGCCACCGTGTAAAACGCCCGTAGGTCGTCTTTTCCCGCTTTGATCTCTGTACCTACCGGATCTTCCACGGTCGCGGAGTCATCAAACAAGCCGAGGACTTTGTCGAGCTCGCCATCGACTAGCGCTTGAATATAAGTTTCACAGACCACTTTTGCTGCGTCGTAGCTGATCATAAATATCACTCTTTCTAGAAAGGAAGGCCGTCATCAATCGCGTGCTGACGATCGGCGGGTGTGTCGACGTCAGGGACATGGTACACGCCGTTCAGAGTATCCCAGACTGCAGGTGCATCAACTCGGGGTTTGTAAAACTGCGCGTACCACTGACGGCCAATCTTAAAAGGACCATCTTTCTTGAGCGCCATGATTTTTAGCGCCGGGCGCTTGTGGCGCCAGATCTGAAAATCAGTAGCAAACGCTTCGAGTGCGCCCGCTTGGGTTTGTCGAGCAATCTCACGATCGTCGTCAGTGACCACAGCGCCTGCGGCTTTGATCAAACAGCCGTGCCATGCCTTGATCCTGCCATCATCTACCGGCGTGTTGGCAATGAGCTCAAACTGCACGGAATCGCCCCATACCTGTTTGGAGAGGAGAATGCCCGGGCCTGTGTACCAAGTTGTCGTATACAGCATGACCCCGCCATACAACTGCATCGGGCCGCCCTGTCTCTGAATGTAGCGATAATCTTGCGCCTGATTCTCGAAGTATTCACACGGAGCACCGTGCGTTGGGCCTAAATGCCGAATATCCGACATGTTATCGAGTACTTCTTGAGGATGGATATCGAGCTCACCGAGATGGTCTAACGTCCAATGTATCCACTGGGGGTCATTCCACTGCTCAAGAAATGGCGCATCATAATCCGGCGCACCGCGCTCTTCATCAAACCACGCCATGATGCACCCCATGTTGTCCACCACGGGATACGACTGGATCGATGCTGACTTTGGGCATGGGCCGTCATGATAAGGAATGTCGTCCACTTCCCCGGCACTGTTGTAGCGCCAGCCATGGTAGGGGCAGCGTATAGAGTCGCCCTCGATTTGATGACCATTTCGAACAATCATCGCAGAATCACTGGCGGTCAGATGGGTACCCATATGGGCGCAGTAGGCATCGAGTAACACTGGATTACCGGTTTCTCCCCGATAAAGCGCTAGATCTCGACCAAAAAAACGAACCGCCATAGGGCCCTTATCGAGCTCGCTGCTCTCAGCCACGACAAACCAGCCACGTGGAAAGGTATGTGGACCTAAGTTGTAGTCAACTGCCTTGGCCATAGTCAATCCTCTGACATTGTTTCAAGTAGGCTGTGAGTATAAAACTCGGCCTCTCAATAGAAACGTCCATATGGACGTGCGGGACCTCTATTAGGCATCGCCTTCCTGAAAACTGGCATCACGTTTTTCGTTAAAGGCATCACGCGCCTCTTGTGAATCCTTGTAACTATAAGCTTCAAGAGTAAGGCCCTGCTCTCGACGGTATTTATCTTCCAGATTACCGTCTTCAATACCATTGAGCGCCTCTTTTGCAAGAGTCACCATTACAGAACTTTTAGCGGCGATTGATTCAGCAATGGCCATAGCCGCATTGACACGCTCGTTGAGTGGAACTACACGCTCCACCGCACCTAAACGATACGCTTCCTGCGCGTCGATAAACTCACCGGTGAAGTACATATGGCGAACTTTCTGTACTGGGAACATGCGTTGTAAATGCGCGCCACCACCCATAGCACCTCTGTCGACCTCGGGAACCCCAAAGGATGCGCACTCTGACGCCACGATAATATCGGCCGCGCCCGCTATGCCGATACCGCCCCCAAGGACGAAGCCATGCAGCGCGACGATAACCGGCTTGGGGTTACGGTGTATTGCTTCGAAAGTATCGTAATTACCCTTATTAACAGGAACGATGCGATCCGGGTGTGCACCCAACTCCTTGATATCAACGCCCGCGCAAAAACCTTTACCCTCTGCGCTGATAACCAAACAATGCACATCAGAGTGCTTGCCTAAGCGGGTAATCTCTGCGGCAATTGCTGCCCACTCGTGGCTATCAAAAGCATTCACCGGGGGCTTGTTGAAGATTAGGTGCGCAATATGATTGTTAATTGAAGTGCTAAACGCCATTATTTTATTCCTTTGGGTGCTGCTCCGTACAATAAGCTTACATAACTCTCATAACTCT
>DAIRTN010000001.1:34293-53683 GCA_036803865.1 Luminiphilus sp. | reverse complement strand
CATAACTCTCATAACTCTAGTAACTACAAGAGCTACAACGAGTGACTTGAAAGCGCGCTCAGAGTGTCGTCTGCTTCTCGCATAATTCTTTCGATAAGGTCTGCTACAGCGGGCAAATCATCGATAACGCCAGCAACTTGGCCCGAGGGCAAAATGCCTTCGCTGGGGTGACCGTTCACCATGGCCTCCTGAATCATCATGGGCGCGTTCGCAGCCATAATAGTTTGCCCAAGCGTTGTGTTACCTGACCGGTACATTTTCCAGGCACTACCGAGCATGCCCGGTAAAGAGCCGCCGGTCATGCGGGTAAAACCAATGCCATTTTTTATAGCGCGCGCCAGCAGACCAGCATTTGACGCATGCATAAGATCGGCTAGATATTGATTCGCAATCATTCGCTGCGGCAGGCCATCCAGCCGAGTACTCACAACAATATTTTCGGGGGTCGTATCGATATAAACCGCTTTTGTTTGATCAGGGACAGGGGACTCTTGGGTCAGTAAGAAACGCGTACCCATTGCAATACCATCGGCGCCTAGTGCGCGCGCAGCAATTAAACCAGCACCGTCGCGGAAACCGCCGGCTGCAGCCAGCGGCACGCTAACCGCGCGACGAACCTCGGGAAGTAATACCGTTGTAGCCACCGAGCCCGTATGTCCGCCCCCCTCGCTACCCTGAATAACCAGCGCATCGGCGCCCATTTCAACCGCTTTAACAGCGTGTTTTTTTGCGCCAACCGTGGGGATACATACAATGCCTGCGCGTTTAAGCTTCTCGACAGACTGTGACGACGGTGACCGACTGTAACTTACAGCCTTGACGCGCTGGGCGACGCACAGGTCAACGATGTCTTCTGCAAAGGGGACGTACATATGAAAATTGACGCCAAAAGGGGCGTCGGTCTTCGCTTTTATAGCGGCGATACCTTGCTCGATCTCTTCGAGGGTCATGACGGCGCCGGCCAAAAATCCAAAACCACCCGCATTGCTAGTTGCCGCTACGAGGTTCGCGTCAGCTACCCAGCCCATAGCGGTTTGGATAATGGGGTAACGGCACCCAAGCAAGTCAGTTAATGGCGTATTCATAGACATACCGTTGTAGCACCGTCAGAGTTTACAGTGCTGCCACATTACTGGTGTGATCAATTTAAGGTCAACGTCATGATGCGAGTACTTATAGGCTTAATAGACTATGACGACTGAGGTTGTTCAGCGCACCATAAGCACTCTGGTCAAAAAGATAAAAGACACATACCCATGGACGACTACACACGAGCTAACCGTGACGCTGTCGCGCAGCTAACGGCAATCGGTGCACCTTTTGAGGTCGAGACTCGGTACTACGAGGGCGTGCCGCTCAAAGCCTATAAAAATGCAGAACCTAATCTCGCTCAGCTAATGGCGCCCGGAAGACAGTTCGGTGATGCCACTTTTGTCCAGTATCCAGGCCAATCGTTAACCTACAACGCCTTTTGGCTCGCCGTCGACCGGCTGACCGCAACCCTGATCACCGAACTAGGCATCGTGTCAGGGGACAGAGTCGCCATCGCAATGCGTAATCGGCCCGAATGGCTCATCGCGTTTACCGCCATCATTCACGCTGGGGCAGTTGTAGTGCCACTCAATAGCTGGGGTAAAAGTGAGGAATTAAGCCAGAGCTTGAATGATAGCGATGCTACATTATTGATCTGCGATTCGCCGCGTTTTCGCTACGTTAGACAGAGCAACAGCGGCATTACGACGTTACTCGTCGACGCGTGCGAAGATGATAACCCAGAGCATCACTGGAAGGACGTGCTTGTAAACGATCATGCGCTACCTAGCGTTCAAATCGATAGTCATGACCCGGCGATTTTACTGTTTACCTCGGGGACATCCGGGCGCCCTAAAGGCGCCCTTTTCAGCCATTTCAACTGCTGCCAATCGCTGATGAATATTGAATTCATTGGCGCTTGCACGTACATGACTAATACCGACGCGATGAATGCTATTTTGAGTAGCGCGACACCGCCCAAGACTTTGCTGTCAGTACCCCTCTTCCATATTAGCGGCTTGTTCAGTCAATTCATCATCAATCTCCGTCATGGTCGCGGCTTGTACATCATGTACAAGTGGGACGCCTCTGAGGCGCTTCGCCTTCTCCGCGAAGAGGGTATTACGGTCATTATGGGCGCTCCCGCAATGCTTTTAGAGATGCTCTCGATTAAGGATTTCCGCCCCGAAGATGCTAAGACCCTCAGTAATATCAGCGCAGGTGGCGCCGCCACACCTGAGATCCTGCATAACCTTTACAGAGAAAAGGTAACGCAAGGGCTCGCGGGGGCCGGCTGGGGGATGACCGAAACAGGAGGCACTGGCGCCGCATTTACCGGTAAATACATGCATGAGCGTCCCGGTGCATCGGGCTTTCCCAGCCCTATCCTCGAGCTCAGTTTCCACGATGAACAAGGCAAAATTGTGCCTGAAGGCCAGCCGGGAGAGATTTGGATTCGCTCCGCGGCAGCGATACAACGCTATATCAGCGGTGCGTCTGACGATACGGACTTTAGCGACGGCTGGCTCAAAACGGGCGACGTAGGCTACGTGAGCCCTGAAGGCCTGCTGTATTTAAGTGGCCGAACCAAAGATATGATCATCCGCGGGGGCGAAAACATTTATCCCGCGGAAATCGAGTCCTGCTTGCTCACCTATCCGGGCTGTATCGAAGCGGCTGTTATCGGCATGGATAGCGCCAAGTGGGGAGAAGAAGTTGCCGCCGTTATGCGTTGCGAGCTGCCTGCTGCATCAGGTGATGCAGATGATGTCCGAGCACACTGTGAACACCATCTCGCCGGATTCAAAGTACCCGCGCAGATTATCTTTACTGATGAAGCATTTCCGCGGAATGCCGTGCAAAAGTTGCTGAAAAGCGCGATTCGCGATCGTTATTTCATCACGCCATCACAAAATACAGAGGCTTAGCCGCAATGAGCGAAATGGAAAAATTCCGCGCTGAAGTACGCGCTTTTTTGGAAGCACACTGTCCCCCATCGCAGCGACAACCCATCATACGTGAAGAGCAAATATGGGCGGGTAAAAAAACTCAATTTCCGAGCGAAGACGCCCGCCAATGGTTCGAAGCGATGCGCGACAAGGGCTGGACGGCGCCCGAATGGCCTACTGAATACGGTGGTGGTGGACTCACCTCAGAGCAAGCTCGGATTTTGCAAAAAGAAATGGCACGGATGAATTGCCGACCACCCCTTTATGATATGGGGCTGTGGATGCTGGGCCCCGCCCTCCTCGCCTACGGTAATGAGGCACAAAAAGCGACGCATATTCCTCGAATTGTGCGTGGCGAAGCTCGGTGGGCACAAGGCTACTCAGAGCCAGGTGCCGGCTCCGATTTGGCCAGCCTAAAGACCCGCGCTGATGATGGAGGCGATCACTTCGTCGTTAATGGCACCAAGATCTGGACAACACGTGCCGATGTGGCAGATTGGATTTTTTGTCTCGTACGCACCGATCCCGAGGCAACGAAGCAGCAAGGAATCAGCTTCCTACTCATTGATATGGAGAGCGAAGGCGTATCCACTGCACCGATTCAACTCATCAGCGGTGAATCGGAGTTTTGCCAGACGTTTTTCGATAATGTCAAAGTCCCCAAAGACAATCTCGTTGGAGAACTGAACGGAGGCTGGGCAGTTGCAAAAGAGCTCCTAAAGCACGAACGAAAGCTCATGGGGACAATGGAGTCGATCACAGAAAAAGTTGACGTGGGGCTGGTGGAGCTCGCTCGCGAGCACCTTGCGTTCGACGAGAACAATAAACTACTCGATCGCGAGTTACGCCAAGGAATAGCTCGTCACTTGATGAATGATGAAGCAATGGCGTCACTCAATGAGCGCATGTTCCATGAATTCAAAGCGGGCAAATCCGATCCTCGCCTACCCATGCTTGTCAAACATCTTGGCACGTCCGAGTTACAGCGTAAGGACGAACTCATATTGCGTATTCTAGGCAATCAAGGCCTGAGTTGGGAAAGTGACCGTACCTCACCCAACATCCACCGTATGGTGAGAAACTGGGCATACAACAAGGCACATACTATCGCTGGAGGCACGTCGGAGATTCAGCTCAATATCATCGCGAAACGCGCCCTAGGGCTTCCCGACCAATAAAAGGCTTGCCCGACCAATAAAAGGCCTGTCCGACCAGTAATAGGCCTGCCCGATCAATAAGAGGTTACCACCGTGGTTCTCAACGAAGAGCAACAACTGCTAAAAGATACGATTGCCGATTTTCTCGACGAGCACGCACCTACGTCGGCTCTGCGCGAACTGCGCGACAACCCCGACGCACCTGCTTGGCAAGACATGCTGTGGCAGCAACTGTGCGAGATGGGCGTACCAGCCGCTGCGCAGCCCGACAGCGAGGGTGGCTTGGGCTTTGGTTGGTTGGGCCAAGGCGCGATTCTGAGGGAAATGGGCGCACGCTTAACTGCGTCTCCACTGATTTCAAGCGTAGTATTTGCAGCTGCGGTTGTTCGGCACTGCGCCAGCGCTGAGCAGGCCCAGCAATGGCTACCTGGGCTCACTGAGGGCACCGAGATCGGCTGCGTAGCGTTCCAAGAGAAAAGTCACTTCCATGTGGACGCCCAGTTAGCAGAGGGCCCGACGGGCACCATTAGCGGTCAAAAGCTATTTGTGCCCGGTGCCTCGAAAGCACACTCTTTATTCGTCACCGCACGTCGAAACAACGGTGACTTCGGCATCGCGCGAATAAATTTACCGCTTCATGGCGTCGAGATTGCAGAAGAATTACTTTTTGATGGCAATCGTTACGCACAGGTGCGCTTCGATCAAACAGAGATTTCCGACGTCAACTGGCTCCAGGGTACTGACATCGAAGCCGGCTTTCAGCGCGCTATTGATGAGGCCACTATCGCATTATCAGCAGAAATGATCGGTGGTGCCCGTGCATTGCTTACTCAAACTGTGGACTACCTTTGCGAGCGTGAGCAGTTTGGCGTGAAAATTGGCAGTTTTCAGGCACTACAGCATCGTTGTGCACAGGCTTACTGTCAGTTAGAACTGGCTGAATCCGCTGTGCTCAGCGCTCTCACTGCACTTGATAGCAACCCAACTGACTTGCGCGATACCGCTAGCCGAGCAAAAGCACTGGTCAGTGATGCCTATGAGCATATCTCTAACGAGGCCGTTCAGCTTCATGGGGGTATGGGGGTAACGGACGAAATGGATGTGGGCTTGTTCCTAAAACGCTCTCGCGTTTGCAACCAAATGTTTGGCGATGCTAATTGGCATCGCGAGCGCTTCGCTTCCTTACGTGGACTGTAATGCCTGATCCCGAAGAAGCTGATATCGCGGGTACTTCGTGTGTGAACTGGGTGTGGCTCTCTACGAGCAAACCCAGTGATCCGACCGCTATTCGTGAACAGCTTGAAAGCCTGTCGGGTATAAAATCCGCGTACTATGCCACCGCCGATGAACACAGCGCTCACGCAGCGAGGTGGACTCGCGACCCCACTAACTACTTGCCACAAGCGCGTCTCGCAATCGAACCGGAAGAAGCCAATAATTCAATATTATTCAACAACTTAAATTCAATATTTAATCTTGATTATTACATTTGCACAACACGAACGCCCTTGGAAATCCCACTGAAACCACGAGAAACATACGCCGGCACACTGCAGCTATGCTGTTTCAAGCGGCTACCCGAGATTGATGACGCACGGCTCGCCACCTTGTGGCACGGCGAGCATACGAGCATTGCCCTAGAGACTCAGAGTACAGAGGCCTATCGGCAACACTGGGTCGATGCCTGTCAAGGACCCGATTTCGATGGCATTGTAGAAGAGTACTTTCCCTTAGCCGCCGCCACATCAGCAGAACACTTTTTCGCAGCCGCCAACGACCCCGTAAAGCTCAAAGCCAATATCGAGAAACTCACAGCCAGTAGCACTCGTTTTTTAGATTTAACGCAGACCTCAGTGATCCACTTGAGGGACCACCGACTTGTATAGGACACCGCTATGTCACGAACACTAGACAACAAAGTAGCACTCATTACCGGTGCGGGTCAGGGAATCGGACAGGGAATAGCCTTTTCTCTGGCGAGCCGAGGCGTACGCGTCATCGCCGTTGGGCGGACATTGGACAAATGTGAGCACACCGCAAAAGAAATCAAACGCCGCTTTGACCAAGATGCCGCTGCATTACAGTGCGACATTAGTGACCTATCGGCATTAGACCAGCTCGTGACTGAGGCATGCACCGTCTATGGCCGTCTCGATATTCTCGTCAACAACGCGGTATCGACTACGGTAAAGCCCCTACTGAACGTTGATGTAAGCGAATTTGAAGCCGGTCTGCGAGTGGGGCCTGTGGCCACATTACGACTGATGCAATTAGCCTATCCCCATTTAAAAGCTCACAGTGATGGCTGCATCATTAACTTGGCCAGCACTGCGGCCATGCGCTGGGACGCCAGTAATTATGGCGTCTACGCTGCTGAGAAAGAGGCTATCCGAGCGCTAACACGTGCGGCGGCCTGTGAATGGGGTCCCGATGGCATTCGAACCAACGTCATCCTGCCCCACGCCAAATCGCCAGCGCTAGCCGCCTGGGCTCAACACAGGCCCGAGGAAGCCGCAGCGTTTGAGCAGAGCATTCCCTTGCGACGCATTGGTGAGTGTGAAGAAGACATTGGTGAATTTGTCGCGCTGCTCTGTAGTGCTGAATCGCGGTACGTCAACGGCCAGAGCATTGCTGTAGACGGGGGCCAAGCTAACCTCGGTTAAACGTCAGTTGGCCCCCGATCATGTTGCCGCTATTTTGGCGAGGCGCTGTTTACGGCCGCCTGCATACGCTGTAGGGCCTTATCGATCGTAAAACTCGCAGTAGGCTGCCTAGGGGGATACTCTCTAAAAGTGCCCAAAAACTGGCCCACCACCTGCTGCATTGGGATAAAGAGCCATAACTGGTCTGCTAGGAAGCGACCGTATCCACTGGCATCTAATGACTGCTCAAAGGGGTCAGAACGAAGGTGAATAGCTCTTGGAAAGGTATATACAGCACGAGCCGTATCGCTGCCCCAGGACTCAGGGCTTGCAAAATGTAGCTTCCAGTCTCGCCAACGCAACCCATTTAGATTGGCGTTATCATCGAAGTAGAACACGGTTTCTCGAGCTCCCTCAGCGACACCGGCAAGAAGGTCGGTTTGATCGTAGCCATCGAGATGAACCCGATAGGTTTTATCGTCAATCGTCATACCATCTTTGAGCTTAGCGGCGGTATCTGGCACGCCGGCAGCCCGTGCCAAAGTGGGGAACCAATCCATATGATGGAAGATATCGTTGATCACGCTACCAGGCTTCACCACGCCAGGCCAGCGCACTAATAGCGGCACGCGGAATCCTCCTTCCCAAGTAGAACCCTTTGCACCTCGGAAAGGTTCAATACCAGCGTCAGGGTATGTGGAGGCCTGCGCGCCATTGTCTGTGGTGTAAATAACCACGGTATTGTCGGCAATACCCAATTCGTCGAGAGTATCGAGAAGCTTACCAATCCAATGGTCATGTTCAGCCATACCATCGGCGTATAAGCCCTGACCTGTTTTACCCTCCCACTCCTCGGCTAAGCGTGTCCATACATGCATGCGGGTACTGTTATACCAGAGGAAAAAGGGTTTATCGTTGGCATGCGCGCGCCTAATAAAATCGATAGCCGACTCGGTAAGTTCTCTATCAATCGTTTCCATACGCGTACGATTAAGCGGGCCCGTATCCTCAACGCGACCGTCGGACCACGAGTGGATAACACCCCTCGGACCGTAGCGTTCTCTAAACGCTGCATCCTTCGGATAAAAGTACGTTTCAGGCTCTTCTTCGGCGTTCATGTGGTACAGATTGCCAAAAAACTCATCAAAGCCATGGGCAGTCGGCAGGTGTTCATCTTGATCGCCCAAATGGTTTTTGCCAAATTGGCCAGTTGCATACCCCTGTGCTTTAAGCAGAGTGGCAAGCGTGGGGTCTTGCGGCTTTAACCCTATAGGCGAACCCGGCATGCCAACCTTAAGAAGGCCGGTTCGAAACGCGTGCTGCCCGGTAATAAACGACGAGCGTCCCGCGGTGCAACTTTGTTCACCGTAGGAGTCCGTGAAAAGCACGCCCTCCTCCGCAATGCGGTCAATATTAGGCGTGCTGCCCCCGACAAGGCCACGGTGGTAAGCGCTGATATTGTAGATACCAATATCGTCGCCCCACAGCACGAGCATGTTGGGTTTGTTCGCTGCCACGCTCATTGCGCTGATGCCCGTCAAAAGGAATGATACTAGGGCGCCGAAGCATATTTTTAAGGTTGTCGTCATAAAGTCTATCCTCTTTTGACGATGTCTTTGTCAAATTTAACAAGGGCACGCCTTAGCTTTCTATGGATCACCACGCGATCCGATAACGCTGTACGACTCTTTTGGGGATCTGTTGTGTGCCTCGTGATCGCTTGCCGAATTACTGTAAAAATTGGCCATACCAGCGGCGAAGCTTCGCAAAGGGCCCGTCTCCATCGCACAGCATAGGCTTTTCATAATAGGTCTTTCGGTTCCAGATCAATATATCTTCTTCCATCTGCTGCGCAATGTTGGCGATGATGGCTTTCCCGACGGTCTTACCCAACGTATCGAGTGTCGCTTTAGGCTGGATAAAAGCGTAATGAGCCCGAGTCAGCTCAGGGCCTACGGGCGTGATATTAGCCATAAGCACGGTGTCGTAAATCCCTTTGAAGCGAACAATTGATAAGCCTGCACCGATATTACGATTCTCGATAGATCCCTCTATTACGCCCTTTGGCGTGGGATTTCGCGTCTTTAAGAAACCGCGTCGGGTGTGACCATCAAACTCGAGCACATCAGCATCGGGCACATCGCTGGTGCCGTGGACAAACTGAAAGTGCGCCGGGTCGACTGCGTTCTCGGCCATTTCCTGCATATGCACGTTGATATCCCAGGTAAAGGTGGTGAAGCCAGACCACTCGTCGCTATCCCCTGCCGCTTCAGGAATCAGTTCCGGCTCGAACAAAGGTTCAATTTTATCGGGGTGATACCAGACGAGGATTGTTTGATTGATCTCACGCACAGGCCAGCATTCAATCACTTTTTCGCCACGCGCGACTTTCGGCGGGAGATTGTTAGCATACGGAATATGGGTACACTGGCCCTCAGCATTGTATTGCCAACCGTGGAAAGGACACTCGATAGATTCACCGACGACGCGCGATCCACCGCCGGCCTGATCGCGGATACCGTAACCTAAATGCGCGCCCATATGCGGGCAGTAGGCATCGAGAACCACCGCCTTGCCTGACTCGGTGCGGAAAATAACCAGCTCTTTACCGAAGTAATGAAGCGGTTTGGATTCGCCAACCGCTAGTTCGTTAGAATACAGGACCTGAAACCAACCCCAGGGCATTGGTAACGGGCAACGCGGCGAATCAGACGCAATCATCATAGTTAAAACTCCTAATAAAACTCAGCGTACAGCAGCGCCGCCATCGACACTTAATAATTGGCCGGTGATAAACGACGCACGATCAGATGCAAGAAAAGCCACGGCTTCAGCAATTTCCTCGGGCTCACCCAAGCGACGCATGACAGCGGCCTGCTTTAAACCTTCAGCGATTTTTGGCTGCTCTTCGAAATATTTCTCTACACCGGGCGTTCGAACGACGCCCGGAGACACAGCGTTGATGCGGATACCCTTGTGCCCATACTCGGCGGCAGACGATTTTGTCAGTAAATTCACGCCGCTCTTCGCCGCAGCATAAGCGGTGTTATAGGGCTGACCACGAAGCGAAGCGTTGGATGAAATATTGACAATGGCGCCGCCGCCCTGCGCTAACATTTGCTCTATTTCGTGCTTCATACACAAAAAAGTATTGGTCAAGCAAAGCTCAAGGGTTTCATCAAACACCGCTTTCTCAAACGTGTGTATGGCGCCCGACCCCCTGCTTACCGCCGCACTGTTACATGCAATGTCGAGTCGCCCAAATGCCGCAACGACTTTCGCGACCATAGCTTGAACTTGCGCTTCGTCACTCACATCGGCGTTGAGTGCAATCGCTTCCCCGCCAGCAGCGCTAATCAAGTCAACGGTATCTTGTGCAGTTTGGGCATTGAGATCAGCCACAGCTACACGCGCGCCTTCACGGGCGAGCACGCATGCTATTGCGCGGCCTATACCGACACCCGCTCCCGTCACTAACGCGACTTTATTGTCCAGATCTGCCAAGCTCAGACTCCCTATTTGTTAGTGATACATCATTGATTTGGACGAATCCAAACCGCTGAATTTATCCTACTCTCATGGGCTCCATTTTGCGGCGGTCAGACCCTCCTCTACCACGCACAAAAGGACTATAGCTTTTTTCGCCAGAGGCGATACTCAATAGACGTCACAATTTAGGACTTCATTATGATTACCGATCGTTTCAGGCTTGATGGTAGAACCGCATTGATCACCGGTGCGGGCAAAGGTATCGGCGCACGCATAGCGACCGTCTTCGCCGAGATGGGCGCCGACATTATTTGCGTTGCGCGCACCCAAAGCGATGTTGACGAGGTCGCCGAGCAAGTTCGCGCATTGGGACGGCAAGCACTGGCAGTGAGCTGCGATGTCACCGATGAAGTGAGCCTTATGGCCCTTATCGAAAGCGTTGAAGCAACGTTTGGCAAGCTAGACATACTGGTCAACAATGCAGGCGCACCGGGCAAAGGCTATGGATCGCTTAAAAAAGTCGACAAGGCGCGTTTTGAGCACACGATTGATATCAATCTAACCTCGGCTTATACCCTCACGCATCTAGCGCTACCGCTGCTCCAAAAAGCACCTGAAGCGACGATTGTTAATGTTTCCTCAGCACTGGCGTGGATGGTTGACCGCAACTTCTCAGCTTACGCCGCGGCGAAAGCGGGTATGAATCAAATGACTAAGGTCATGTCCTATGAATTGGCACCACGTATTCGCTGTAACGCGATTGCGCCTGGCGCCATCGAGACGCCTAGCACAGCCTTCATTACCCAAAATGAGCAAATGCTCAATGACACGACTCGCTGGATACCAATGGGTAGACTTGGACAGCCCGACGACATTGCACTCGCGGCGTTATACCTCGCATCACCCGCCAGCGCCTTTGTTAGCGGCAAGGTGCTCGAGGTTGACGGAGGCATGGTGGCACTTCCTGGCAGTGCCATTCAGACGACGCTGGCTATGTCAGCAACCACAGGACAGTAGATTATGGCCAAGTATGTCTTAACGGGTGGCGCAACAGGTATTGGTGCTGCAATCAAAGCAGCACTGCTTGCAGACCAGAATGAGGTTATTACTCTTGATATCCGCGATGGTGATTACGATGTCGATCTAGGTGATGCCGAAGCTCGTGCGCAGGTCATCGCACAAGTGAAAGCCGATCATCCAACGCTCGATGGCATTATCACCTGCGCAGGTGTCGCCTCGCATTTCCCAGACACTGGGAAAATTCTTAGCATCAATTATTGGGGCACGATTGATATTGTTCTAGGACTTAAAGACGCCCTCACCCAGGGTGGCCGAATCGTTCTGATCAGTTCTAACTCAGCGCCTCAATGCACCCGGCCTGAATTAGTTGACGCGATGTTATCGGGTGACGAGTCTACTGCCCTCGAGCTCGCCCGCAGCGCCTCTGGGCATGACTGTTACTCCGGCAGCAAACAAGCGGTTGCGAGGTGGATGCGGCGTCAAGCGCCCGATTTCGCGAGAGCCGGTATCAATATCAATGCCGTCGCGCCCGGCTACATCGAAACGCCCATGACTCAAGCGGTAGCCGAAAGCACAGAGTATGGCGACGCCATAAAGCAGTTCGTAGCGTCCATACCCCTAGGGCGACCGGGGCTACCGGCAGATATCGCCCACCTCGTGCAGTTTTTGTTGTCGGAAAAAGCCTCTTTTATCGCAGGCACCACCATTTTCGCTGACGGCGCGCACGACGCGCTATTTAGGCCTGAACTCAGCGTTTAACCCGCGAGAACGCACTGAGCGGTGAATACCCCGGTGCAAAGAGACGTTCTCACTTTATCATTCCAGCCAAAAAAAAGGCCTGCTTAAGCAGGCCTTTTTGGTTTTCGCTGTGAGTCGCAGACGTTAGAGACTAACTGACAAGTCCAGACCATAGGTTCGTGGCGAGCCGTACATTTGGGTATTCACACCGATACCGCTGCGCAGGCCGTAGCCAAAGGTACGGTAGTCTTCGTCGGTTAAATTCATTCCCCAAATCGCGACCGAAACTACTGATCCGCTATTCATCTCATAGTCCCACGCGATCCTTGAATTGACCAACGTACGCTCACCGATCGTACGAGTATCCATGGCCACTGGAACACCGCCGATAACATCCGTCTCCGCTAGAAGAGGCTGAGTCTTCGTCTGCCATGAGCCATTCATATTCCAGCTTACTCGCGAACTAGAACCCTGGTACAGATCCCAATCAACGCTGAAGGTTACTTGGTCATCAGGCGTCAAGCCGCGTGAAACCAAACCGAGGGCGTTTATGTCTTGTACGGTGCCATCAGGAGCCACATTTGCCGGAAACTCGTCGAACTCTCCGTCAATGTGGGACCAGTTAACGTTGGCGACGAAGCTATCGGTCAACTGCCATGTGAGTGCAAGCTCAATGCCGTCACGCTTGGCTTCGCCGGCATTATCAATGCCGCTGACTAACGCACCGTTCTGCTCTGATACGGCGTTCACCTGAAGATCTTCATATTCATAGCTGAATAGCGATGCGTTGATACGCATGCGACCATCCAGGAGTGTGGACTTTACACCAACCTCCATGTTGGTCATGGTCTCCTCGTCAAAGAAGTCGGCGCCGATCCCTGGAGTGTAGGTCGAACCGTTGAAACCACCACTGCGATACCCGGTAGAGTATGTCGCATAAGCGTTAACGTCATCAGAGAAATTGTACTTGGCAGTGATACGCCCAGACAAATTATCAAAATCCGCGCTCTCTGACTGACCGTAGACACCCTGTCGCTCTGGCAATGAGGCTTCATCAGTTCCCGAATCCACATAGCTGCCCGCCCAATCAAAGCCGGCAAACGTTGCATTACCGGCGAATAGGCCAGCACCTAGGTGCGCGAACAAACGATCAAACGTGGCGGGATTAGCTCTATGGAGATAGGTGATGTCCTTGGTCTCCTCGGTGTAGCGTAGACCACCCGTCAAGGAGAAATCTCCCATGTCCCACGTCAATTCACCAAAGACGGCAACCGCTTCAGTATCCATGTCATAACTGACGCTGTCTGAGTAAGCGAGCGGGAAAGTGAAGCTTCGAATACCACGATTTTCAGCACTATCTTCGTAGTAGTAGAGCCCTGCCACGTAGCTCAGGCTGTCGTTTATGTCACCGATAAACTGCAGCTCTTGCGAGAACTGGTCGTAATTATCCTGGGAGTCAATAAGGGTATAGAGTGGTGCAGATCCATAGGCATTAATGCCGTCGATCATAGATACCGCCATCGCAAACTGGCCGCCTGCAGCGTCGACGAGGAATTGACCGGGGCCGAACGGAACCTGGTTGAAAAACAAACCACCGATGGTGGAAATAACCGTGTCGTGCAGAATACCGGTGTCGACCGTATTGTCCATGCCGTCGATGTCGTTAGTCGCCATAGAAGAGGAATCACGGTAGCCGGTAATCGACTTAATTTGGAGCGAGTCGCTCACATCCCACGTCAACGTCAGCGAGTGCGTGTCGACTTCACTCATGCTCCGATTCGAGTAATCCGCTTCGCCGCCACCATCAGAAGTGCCAAATCGGTCTTGACGATCGCCAAACCAATTAACGTAGGCGTCTGCCCAATCGACAAATTGCTGCACCTGGGGTAATGGCGCTGCCGGCAGTACAAAGCCCTTCACACCGCCAGCGATACCGGCGACTGTCTGCGCTCTAAAGCTTGTATCGAAGGAAACCTTGTTAGGGTAACCGGGAGAAAACGCGGCTGTAGCAGCAGTTGGATAAAAGCCATCGGCTTTCAGCATGCCCGTGTTCTCATCAATCTCACTGCGCATAAAGCTGTAGTCTGCAGTAAAGTCATCTGAGGGTGTCCAGCGTACTGCAAAGCGATAACCTTCACGATCTATACTCTGGAAGTCATCGGCATTGGCATTAGAGTTGCTGTAGAAGCCATCGCGTTCACGCCGCTGAATAGATGCTGAAACAGCAAGATTGTCAGTGAGCGGAAGATCAAAACGACCTTGCACCGATTGATAACCGTAGTTGCCTGCCGACACGATCAACTTAGCTGCAGCCTCTTCACCGGGCTTGCGCGTGATAAAATTGACGGCGCCGCCCGTCGAGTTACGACCGTAGAGAGTACCCTGGGGCCCTCTGAGAATTTCGACTCGCTCAAGATCGAGCACGTCTACCGCGTTACCCGAACCTTTTCCAACATAGACGCCATCTACATACAACGCGTTGGCTGGATCCTGCCACAGCGTTGGGTTACCTGAACCAACACCTCGGATATTTAAACTAATCGTGCCTCGGCTTGTGGGGCTCTCATAGCCAGCCACACCAACGGCTTGATTAAACAAGTCCTGAACGTTGACGATCCCCCGCTTCTGGATTTCGTCGGCATTAAAAACTTCCATTGCAATGGGCGTATCTTGAATATTCGCCTCGCGAAACTCAGCGGTGACGATAACCTCTTCAAGCTGAGCATTGGCCGTGCTAGACATCGACAACGCGGCGAGCACAGCTGTGGTGAGTAGCGACTTATTAGTGTTGTATTTCATTGCCTTACCTTCCTTTTCGGGATGTTCAGATCGTATAGTTATTGGGAATAATGACTCTTGAGCAACGTGCTATTTGGTGATTTTTGGTAGTTGAAATCTAGGTCTGTTAAATGGTTCTGTGTGTCGCCTAAGTACTCCGACAACACTTTTCGGGTATGAAAAAAGCATTCATCGCCCACCGCTTTAAACGTATCAAAATAACGCCCAAGCGCGATCACTGACACGCCATGTTCTGCGTCGAACTGTGACACATCGTAGCGAGAACGGGCGTGCCATCCATCGCCTGACGAAGTCACAATGGTGTTATACACCCGATGCACCGTGCGAGGACTCGCTGTGTCGGCATCGATAATGACTGTCTTTTTATAAAAATCAGACACTTCTCTTCCGCCACGCAACACCAAATCACCCGGCGAAAATGTGAGGGAGCCTCTACTAAACAAACTGCCAAGCGCATCAAAGTCACCCTCGTCTACCAGTTCTGCGTAGAGATGGATCAAATTGTGGACCCGCGAAAGGTCAAGTGTGCTTGCGTGAGACATAGTGTCGTCTTTATTGTTTTTAACAGGGTAAATGTACTGGTTATGTCGTCAAGTCTAAAAGAACCAAAACCGTCAGGTTCATGAACAACAACGCTCACTGTCGGTAGCCGATTGACTGGCAATGAGTTGATCGCGCCATATGCCCGGAGTAACACCCGTCCACTGACGAAAAGACCGTCCGAATGAACTTTGCTCAGTAAAGCCAAGTCGCTCGGCAACATCACCAATCTTTTGAGACGGATCGGATAAGTACGTTTTTGCCAATTGACAGCGTACTTCGTCTTTGAGGGCTTGGAAGCTCGTTTGCTCTTCGAGCAAACGTCGACGTAGGCTAGATTCAGACATGTAAAGCCGTTCGGCTACATCTGCAAACGAGCACATGCCGGCGCTAAAGTCGTTACCCATCAGACGTTTGACAGACTCACTGACCGACGCAGGTTGCTGCTCGATACGAATCAACTGTAACACCGTGTCGTTCAAGAAATCTTCCAGGGACTCTTGGTTCTGCACTATTCGAAAATCAAGCGTTGATGAGGCGAAATGAAAACCTGTGGCCGGCGCATCAAATACTGGCGTGACGGCTAATGCATCCCCCAAAGCGCCTGTATAGCCATCGCTGACTGCCGCTCCGGCTATTTCTACTCGCTCGGCGTGTAAAGAGTGACCGATCAACCAGCTCAACAAACCATGCCAAACCACCAAGCCCGATGCCTGCGCAACTGTGCTCGCGCCCTCACGACGGTACCAAGTCACAGGCGCAAATAAGTCTGCGGCTTCCTCGTCCTTCCAGAAGAAATAGAGCGCCACGCCTGCGTCTTGAATATCGATACTGATTCTACTGCCGGTAACGGGCTCTAAAACGGCTGAAAATCTCTCAGCGCGGACTAGGGCCTCGCGAAGGGTACCGCTGCCGATAATTGCGCGACACAACATCTCGAAAGCGTCGGTCCCTAGCCCCCCGGCCCATGGCACACGTGAGTCAATCGCCTGCATCGCCGTAACGGCGCATTTATAGAGCCGCGAGTAGTGGACAGCCGGTAATGAGGTCTCTTTGGGTTGCTGAAAGATATAACTATCGACCAAACCTGCTGCTGCAAGCACGTCATTAGGATCAATGCCCAAGGTATCAAGGTACGTGAGCAGCTGCTCGAACTTCTCTGCTGGCAATGTCGGGTACTGCATTGTCCCGTCTCCTCGCATCTTGCTGACTGTTTATGTCTAACAAATCGGCGCTTGACGCTGTTTTTAGCAATCCTACTGATCGCTATTGTTGTTATAACGGTGCAGTAGAGAGTATGTAAAATGAGTCCACAGGAGTTCAAGTACTACTTGCACCATAGCGCTACCACAAATGGACTAGCTAATGCGCTCGCTAATGGCCTTATTTGCTGGTGGCTCATCAAGGACAAAGGCCTAGTAACGTGGTGGGGAGCGAGCAATTTCGGCGGAGACCTGCTAGCAACGGGTTTTGTCTTACCTTTCATTGTCACATTAATCGTCATACCCGTGCAGCGCGGAAAAGTGCGCAAAGGTAAAGTGACAGCGGTCGCCCAAGACGCGCTTCCTCGAGCCTTAACGCGATTCACGACCATGCCCTCCTCGCTTTTTCTCCAATCGATTATTTTTGGTGTCATCGGATGCACGGCAATTGCCGCACCGACCTTGCTCGCGCTTTTTGCGCTCGGTGTGAATTCGTTTGAACCCGCTCACTACGCAATTTTTAAAGGCCTTTGGGCCGGGTTGCTTGCTTTCATAATCGTCTACCCCATGATCACTATCGGCGTGTCTCCCAGAGATAGCGCGGTCGATGTGGTCGCTAATTCATACTAAGTAACGGCTTCGGATCAACCCCATGTCATTCCCCACACTGAGTTCTCCTAGCAAAATCGGTTCGCTCACCCTAAAGAATCGCTTCATCATGACTGCTATGGGTTCAAACTATGCCGAGTCCGATGGAACATGCGCTGAGCGCATCGCCGCCTACTACGAAGAGCGCGCTCGGGGTGGAACTGCACTCATTGTCATGGAGACCTCCTCAATTGCTTGGCCCGAAGCGTGCTCGATGCCCAACATGGTCGGCCTGTCCGACGACCGATTCATACCGGGATTATCGGCATTAGTGGCACGGGTACAGCGCTACGATTGCGCTATCGCGGCCCAGATAAACCACAGTGGCAAAGTCTCCCAAGAGGATGTTGTCGAGGGACGCCCCATTATGGTCCCCTCATTGCCCCCAAAAACGGGAAGCGGCATGTTCCGCTTATTAACGGATGGAGAGATTCGACACTTTATAAAAAGCGGTGGCCCCGATGGTAAAGGGCCCCGCTATAAAGTGATGGACCAAAGCGATATAACGCGAATTACCGAGCAGTTTGCTGATGCGGCTGAGCGTTGTCAGCGAGCGGGATTCGATGCCGTAGAAATACATGGCGGCCATGGCTACTTGCTCGCCAGCTTTTTATCGCCAGCAATTAACAAGCGTGACGATGAGTACGGCGGGTCCGTAGAAAATCGAGCCCGATTTTTGTTGGAGGTGATACGCGCGGTCAAAGAAAAATGTGGTCGGGACTACCCCGTAATGGTGCGTTTAGATGCCCATGAATATCGAGTAGACAACGGCATTGAAATCGACGATTTTCTAACAACCGCTAAACTCGCCGAAGCCGCGGGCGCTGATCTAATTGATGTGAGCGCATATGGCAATATTGGCGTTGGCATTGCCTTCACCGAGGCCCCTCTTCCTCACCAACCGGACGCATACAAAGATTTTGCTCAACGGGCCAAGCAGGCTTTATCGATTCCGGTCATGGCAGTGGGTCGAATAGAGCTTGAGAGCGCCGAGCGCGCTATCTCGCGAGGCCAATACGACTTCTTAGGCTTAGGTCGGAAAATTCTTGCCGACCCCGCGGTAGCCCAAAAAGTAACCAGTAATCAGGCGAATACCATAAGGCCGTGTATCTACTGCTATATATGTGTAAGCCAAATTTTCATTAACCAGCCAATGCTGTGCGCCGTCAACGCAGACATGGGGCAAGAGCACCTGCCTTTGATTGCGACTGACAGGCAAAGCGCTTTAGGGAAGCGGATCATTGTTGTGGGTGGTGGTCCAGGAGGCATGGAAGCGGCTCGCCGCCTGGCCGAAGCGGGCTGTTCAGTCTCGCTCTATGAACAGGCACCCGATCTTGGCGGGACTGCCCGCATTGCGGCCCTCGCTTACGAGCCAAATGGTCGCCTGATCGACTGGCAAGCTCGGGAGCTTAAGCGCCTGGGGGTTACCATCCACACGGGCACTCGCATTACGGTCGACGCTATCAAAGCACTGAAGCCAGACCATGTCGTCGTTGCCACCGGCGCTCGACGCGAAGCACCCGACATAGCGGGGAAAGACGCGCGCAACGTATTCGACGGCGAAGAAATGCGTGGACTACTGCTAGGCGGCAGCACGAGTGGCGCAAGTAAGCTGAATGTGTTGAATCGACTCGTGGTTACTATCGGTCGCTGGATGGGTGCAACACGCTCAATCAAACTAGTCCGCGAATTTAGCCGTTTGTGGATGCCTGTTGGGCAACGGGTGACGATCATCGGTGGCGGATTGGTCGGCATTGAGCTCGCTGAATTTTTAGTTGAGCGAGGTCGAGAGGTGACTGTTGTTGACCCAGAAAAAAAGCTGGCGCCGGAACTCAGTATCGTCCGCCGTGCACGGGTTCTGCACGAGCTTGAAGAGCATGGTTGCGACATGGTTCGTAACGCACAAGCTATTCGCTGTGAGCCAAATGGCGTGCGCTATCAGAGTAACGAGCAGGAGGCTTTCGTAACGGCCGACACAATTATCATCGCGCTGGGCGCGGAGGCCAATCCTTCATTCGCAGATGAGCTATCTGCACAGGGCCTAAAAAGCAGCGTTATTGGTGATGCCGCCGCTGTCGGCTATATCGATGGAGCGATCCATTCGGCACGTGCACTGTGCCAACAACTGCTCAGTCAGTGGCAGTAAAAAACAGACACGCAGTCTCTCGACTTAC
>DAIRTN010000001.1:20321-34193 GCA_036803865.1 Luminiphilus sp. | reverse complement strand
GCACCCCGTTTTTTATTCATCACTCCGCTGACTTGCCAGCCCTATCAGCGAGGTGTAAAAAAACAGGGACCTCACCGCCGCCATCGACCTCAAGCGTCGCGCCGGAAATATAAGCCGCATGCTCGGAGCAAAGCATCAGAGCAGCGTTTGCAATGTCCGAGGGCTCAGCCATTCGCCCTAAGGGCAACATTTCTGCCACACGAGAAAACCCCTCCTCACCCCCGTAGTGTTCAACACCCGCGTCATTACGTACAAGACCGACGATAAGCGCATTCACGCGCACCAAAGGCCCCCACTCCATTGCCAAAGACTTCGTCGCACTCAGTAATCCAGCCTTCGCGGCGCCATAGGCAGCAGTCCCAGGCGATGGTCGAGCGCCACTGACACTCGCAATGTTAATAATGACGCCGGCCTGATCCCCCTGCGAAAGCGCGCTGTATGCTTGCTGAGATAGCACCAGAGGCGCCGTGAGATTCAAGTTAATAATCTTCTCAGTTAACCGGGGACTCGCCTCCGCGGCTGTAACAGGGGGGCTACCGCCAGCGTTGTTCACCAAAATATCGAGCCCCCCGAACGCGTCGATTGCAGCATCTACCACACGCTGGGACTGTTCTGGATCACGAATATCAGCACTAACGAACAACGCCTCGCGCCCGCCTGCCGCAATTGGCTTTTCAGGGGAACGACGTCCGCAGGCGACCACGTTAGCGCCATAGGATAAAAACAGCTCACAAATAGCACGGCCAATATGTCCGGCACCCCCAGTAACAAGTACTGTCTTTTCAGAAAACGTTTCAGTCATTGGTCTAAAGGCCCTAACACTCAATGGTATGGAGGGTGAATCGTCGATGTATTATCCACAGAAAGTGCCGCTCCGTTCATATGACGCGATGCACTCGATGCCAAAAATAAAACCACGTCTGCTATCGCTTCCGGTAAACACGCAAATGAAGCAGCATGCCGAGCCTGCTCGTCGCTAAATTCGGGTGGCGTCCCAGCGATATTCATGACCATAGGGGTCACAATACCGTCCGGATGAATCGAGTTACAGCGCACACCTAAGCCCTGCTGTTTCGAATAGACCGCCGTGCTCATTGTCAAACTTCGTACGGCCGATTTTGACGCCGTATAGGCACAAAACTGAGGGTACCCCATCATCGCTGAAGACGATGAGATATTGATAATGGAGCTGTTTCGATGCTTCATTAGTGGCAAGCAATGCTTTATCCCAAGAAAAACAGAATCACAATTGACGGCCATAATGCGCTTAAAGCCGTCGAGCGTCTCACTCTCTATATTATCCGCGCGGAGGATCGCCGCGTTGTTCACCAAAATATCGAGCCCGCCTAAAGCCTCTAACTGCTGTGAGACTCGAAGCCAGTCATCTTCAAGGCTAACATCATGGTGGATAAAAGTAGCCCCTATCTCTTGTGCATAGGCGTTCCCTTCGGCATCGTCTATATCGGTGATGACAACCTTAGCGCCCTCCGCGATAAACTTATGGGCGATCGCTTTACCTAGCCCACCGATACCACCGGTGACGAGCGCAAGCTTTTTATCGAGTTGCATTTGATTCCCCTTTACCTAAAACGATGATGAGATCACAACCATGAGCAAAACAATTATCGATAGTCCCTCAGAACTACTGGCCATCGTCGGTAACACCCTTGGACCCAGCGCGCCGCTAACCATCACCCAAGAACGCATCAACCAATTCGCAGATGCAACCGGCGACCACCAGTGGATTCACGTCGACCCCGAACGCGCGGCAACCGGACCTTTTGGCAAAACAATTGCCCATGGGTATCTAACGCTGTCTCTCGCAAATTGCTTTTTGCCCGAACTGCTTGAAGTACGCAACACCAGCATGGGCGTTAATTATGGCGCTGAACGCATTCGCTTTCCGGCACCCGTTACTGTCGGCTCAGAGATAACCGCAAGCGGCGAGGTTATTTCCGTCGAAGAGAATAAGGGCGGATTCAAAACGACTATTCGAATGACTATCACTGCAACCGGCGCCGATCGACCTGCCTGTGTCGTCGACACCATTAGTATCTTCTATCCCTAAACGTGCACAACGACGCAAGCTCTTAGTTACGACTACAGCTTGAACACACGCTGCGCATTCTCGCGTAAGAATTTGGGCCAAACCTCGTCCTTGAAAGGTACGTTTGGCAGGTCACCAAAAATGCGTTCTAACGACAGGCCCATCGGGAAGTAACCGGCATACATCACTTTGTCAGCTCCACGCGTGTTGGCAAAGTGAATAATCTCTTCAGGGTAGTGTTTAGGAGCAAAAGCACTGGTCATGTAATACAGGTTCGGATACTTAAGCATTAACTTCCATGCGAGGTCTGTCCAGGGCTCACCACCATGACGCATCACTACTTTGAGCTCGGGGAAAAACCAGCATATCTCATCGAGGTGCTCGACCTTTTGCGGCTCCATAGGGATACGAGGCCCAGGGACTCCGACGCACGGGCAAAATGGCAAGTCTAAATCGACACAGGTCACGAATACCGGATACCATTTTTTATCCGCAAGGGACACCTGCGGGCACAATCCCGATGGAAATGCTGTAACCGCTTTAAGATTGTACTTTTCATGCAGGCGGCGAATTTTCCGAACCTCCTCCATGCCCTTATTCGGGTTGGTGTCATAGCATGCGATAAAGCGATCGGGGTGCTTCAGGACTGCCTCGTTCTGCGTGTCGTACTGGTCTTCGTCGACACCGATCATGGCTTTTTCGATATTGAACTCGTCCATTTTCTCAAGGGTGTACGCGATATAGTCATCGCGCTTACCAACGCGAGGCAAATCCTTGAACATGTACTGTGCTGGCATCTGAAACATTTGCCGACTCTGCTCGTCCATTAACAATGGCTTGATAAAGTCATAGAAATTAGACGTATCGTTGTTAGGGACTGCCATCATCAAATCGATAACGGGCACATTGTTTGGCATTGGCATATAAAGGCTACTCTTTCAGTTATTCTTTCAGTTATTCGCTCAGTTTCGAACCCAACAGTCCGATTGTGACCGGGTAAAACATCGCATTGTTAATTTCTGGTAAATCAGTCACTTTGCTCGAGCGTAGGGTAATCGGTATAGCCCGCCGTCCCTGTTCCCGCATAAATGGTTTTCTTATCCATAGGGTTGAGTGGCGCATCGGCTTGAATGCGCGCAACGAGGTCTGGATTTGATATATAAGCACGTCCAAACGAAACTGCGTCAGTTCGGCCCTCACCAATAAACGCGTCCGCTTCGGGCGCGTCAAAGCTATCGCTACCAATAACAATGCCGCCATAATTCTCCTTACTGAGCACAAGACTATCGATGCCCGTTGAAGCCATTCGGATGGCATGCACCCACGCGAGGCCCAAATTGTCAGCGACCTTTAAAAGCGCTCCGTAAGTTTCTAGGGGATTCTCGTCGGCATGATCGTTATAGGGGTTGCCGGGGGAAATACGAAGGCCAATGCGGTCGGGGCCCGCGATATCTGCCATAACATTGAGTAGCTCCGTCGCAAATCTCAATCGGTTCTCGAGATTGCCCCCGTACTGATCCGATCTCACGTTACTGCCCGACGCCAAAAACTGTGCCGGCAAGTACCCTGACGCGCAGTGCAGCTCGATAGCGTCGAAGCCTGCGTCCAGGCACGCCTGTGTCGCTCGGGCATAATCGTTCATCACAGCTTTAATATCGGCAAGCGTCATGGCACGGGGGGTGGGCATCGCCTGCATGCCCGACTCGGTGAAAATCTGTGCTTGAGCGGCAATCGCCGACGGCGCTAAAAACTCCGTACCCGCGGCTTTATTATCGGCATGTCCTACGCGACCGCAATGCATCAATTGGCACGCAATTAAACCGCCTTCATCGTGAACGGCATCTGTAACTGCTCGCCATGCGGATACTTGCTCTTCGTTGTAAATGCCCGGCGTACGATTGTATCCCTTGCCGTCGGCCGATGGATGAACGCCTTCTGTAACGATAAGCCCCGCATTTGCGCGCTGGCGATAATACTCCACGTGCAAGTCTGTCACTAAATCGTCATCTGTTGCACGGCTGCGTGTCATGGGCGCCATCACGACCCGATTGCGCAAGGTTAACGCGCCAACGGTCAGCGGGGAAAATAAATGCGGGTACATCATAGCTTGTTCCTTAAATTCTTCAGCGTGTGCGGATACTGGGATCAGCTACACCAGCACGCATGGTTTCTAAAAATTTCTCCAGCGGCGCTGGCGGTGCCACATCGGGCAGCTCAGCAGCTACCGGCGTTTCCCAAAAACGTTGCCAGCTTGGAAATAAACTATGAAACTCACCCTCATAATTGTCTCGATCAGGCCAGCGCATTTTCTTGTCACCACAGGGAGGCTTGTTTAAGTCAGTCGCGTACCAATAGCAGGGTAGCCGCCGTTTAAACAGCCATCGTCCATCCGTGCGGGTATATTGATCCCAGTACAGCATCTGCATGATCACCCATTCACAACCGCCGTCAGCAGTAGGGGTTTCGTGCTCGTTCTTAGAGTAGACCACGCCAATCGCATTGTCGGGATCAGAAAACTCAATAATGTGGTTGCCAATGTGATGAGACGTTCCCGTGAACTGCACGCGTAACGTTTCATCCATCCATCGCTTAAAATACCCACGCCCGACTTTATCTCGACCAACGCGCACGTCTTCTGGGAACAAATTGACCATCGCGTCCATATCACGCATGTCCAAGGCCAACGAGTATTTCGCGGCCAGCTGGCGAATAGCATCGAGAGATTCAAGTCGATCAATTCGCTGCTCTAAGACCTGTAAGTCCATAATTATTCGTCCTTCTTACTGGCTGCTGCGCGACCCGCACAGCGCCCTGAAAAAGTTGCGTCACCCACTGAGGTACCCGACGCGTAGCCGTCGCCGCGACGAGGGACACCACAGGCTGTCCGCCCGGCAGCGTATAAACCCTTGATAGGGTCACCGCTGTGATTGAGAACCTCACCGCTTACTCGAGTATCAAGGCCACCCAGCGTAAAATAGGGGAAAAAGGCGCCTCTCCCCGGCGTACAATCTAAGGCCACTAACGGTGGCACGAGCGGCTTTAGCCAGTCGGCACTTTTACGCCAAACAGAATCAATACCATCGCTCGCATCGGCATTGTAACGCTCAATAACATCTGTCGTTGCAGCGACAGGAAGCGGTAGTTCAGATAACAATTCTTCCAGGGTTTCTCCCGTGGCCGCAACCGGCGCCCCCAGGTAGGAGGCCGTCTCGTAGTCACCATAATCGTCTACCGACACAATCAGATAAACGGGATCAGTCTGGGCCAAGACATAAGCACCTACCCGACCATGGTAAGCATCTTCATTGATAAACCGCTGCCCCTGACTATTGACCAAAATTCCGAAGGTCAATGACGCAGGTGGATAAAACGGCAGGCTAATAAAACCCTCGTGCATATTCAGCGTGGCGCCACCGACACTCTGGCCAAGCCTAATACCCACACCCGTATCATTGGGATTACCAATTGGGATCGTGGCACGCTTGAGCGAGGGCGCATATTGGTCGAGCATTTCTGAGTTCATCACGAAACCGCCGGCACACAAGACCACGGCTTTAGCAGCGCGGTAGCAGCGTTCAACCATATTTTCTCGAACAACGACGCCAACAACTCGGCTATCAGGACCCTGCTGATCGATGATTAAGCGTAGCGCGCGCGCCTCCAAGTGAACATCGATATCACGCGCACCAACGGCTTCCGTTAATTTTTCAATGAGCAACGGACCGCCATTGTCACCTGCGACTTGCAAATTGTGACCGCGAGGCGCGGGGGCAAATTGTTCTGCATAAGGCCATGCTTTTTCGCTACCGGTGTAGAGCAAACAGTCGTCCGTCAGGGCTAACATTGCTCGGTGCGGATACTCAGAGTTTTTAAAGGGCACACCCTGCTGCTTTAACCACTCGAGATGCTCTGGCCCTCCTTCAGAATATGCCGTCACCTTCTCGAGGCTTGCTTGAGGCCCGTTCGACGCCATCAGATAGCCGATCATATCCTCAGGCTTATCCTCATAGCCCAGTGCTTGCTGCACCGAGGTACCACCCCCCAAATAGAGTTCAGCAGAGGACAGTGCAGTGGAGCCGCCCGATGCCGATGCAGCCTCAAAGATAATGACAGAGGCACCGTTATCTGCAGCTTCGATGGCCGCGCATGCGCCGGCACCACCGAAGCCCACGACGGCCACATCACAGTGACCGTGCCAGTGCGTAACGCTTGTTTCCAGCAGCGGCTCAAATGCCATTGGGTAACTCCATTTGGAATCGTTGAGGGTGACATTAAGCGCATCCCAGCGGTTATGCAGCCCTCGTTTGGACGATTGCAAGATAACCTTAGTCCGTATGTGTGTTACCACGACCGTCACGCTCCCCTACAGTTCACACCTTAAGTGCGACATTACGGTACGAAATCGTTGATCTTGTGCCACCCAATCCACGAACTCATAACATAAGAAGTTTAATAAAAGGGGTTAGCTTATGACCTGGTATACCGGCGACACGCTTTACGACACATTGCTCCTCATTGGCTTTGCCTATGCATTACTTGTTTTAGTCGGCAGCTTCTTTGGGACCGCCGCTTACGGTGGACGCTTCAGCGGAAGTAAAAAGAAAAAAGGTTTTAAGCTTGGCGCAAAGTTCGGCTGGGTTTTGATGGAACTACCGGGACTTATCGTGTTTCCGGTGGTGTTCTTCATGGGACCCAATTCGGATCAGGCCGTGCCCTTATTCTTCCTCGCCATATGGATGATGCACTACAGCAACCGGGCGCTTATTAACCCTTTGCGCATGCGGGTTCAGCCGGGATCTAGCGCCAGCTTCGCGTTCAGCGTAGTGATTGCTGGATGGATCACCTTGTTTCTGCACGGTTACTTTAACGCTGCGTACTTAACGCAGTTCGGTACTCAATACACAGAGGCTTGGTTCACGGACCCACGTTTTATTGTAGGACTGTGTATTTATGCCTTCGGTTTTATTCTTAACATCCACTCAGATAATATCTTGCGCAATCTACGCTCGCCGGATCCCTCCCCTGATCAGCCACGCTACAGTATTCCCTTCGGCGGCGGTTTTCGCTGGGTAACCTGTCCACAATACCTCGGCGAAATATTGTCATTTACAGGTTTTGCGATCATGACCTGGAACCTCGGCGCAGTCTTTGTTCTGGCCATGACCGCGGGCAATTTAATCCCCAGGGCTATTTTCACGCACCGATGGTTCCACAAGAACTTTGACGATTACCCACCCGAGCGAAAGGCTGTGATACCCGGTATCCTGTGAGTTAACAGTGGCGGCAACAGTGCTTGCCGCCACCCCCTCTTTCACACTACCCTGCTATGTGTAACGATAATTTCTCGATAACTATAAATCGCTATTCAGGAGTGTGTTCATGTCAGTGGTAATCGACCCGCAGGCCTTTGCATCCACCATTGATTGCTTAGGAGCAGTGACACCCTTTAACGACGCTCCTGACTGGATTTACAGTCTGGACAACCCATACCTCCACGGGGTTTACGCACCTGTTGTTAACGAAACCCAGGCCAGTCAACTCACTATCGAGGGCGATCTTCCTAGTGATCTTCGAGGCGCTTACCTCCGCAACGGCCCGAACCCCCAGTATCAACCAAAAAACCGCTACCACCCGTTCGATGGGGATGGAATGATTCATCGCGTCGAATTCGACAACGGCCAAGCCAGCTACAGCAATCGCTGGGTAGCCACTGCTGCCTTAGCGGACGAACGGCGACTCCAACATTCCTTCTCCCCAGGCGTCATGGGTCCGTTTGATTACAGCGTCTCTTCGTTTGGTATCAAGGACACATCGAACACCGACGTATTTGTCTATGACGGCGATGTCATGTCGCTTTGGTACAACGCAGGGCACCCTTATCGCCTCGACGGAAAAACGCTTCAAACTAAAGGTTTTTTTGATATTGCCGGTCGAAGCCATCGGCGCATGTCTGCGCACTCCAAGGTTGATCCCCATACGGGCGAGCTTCTATTTTTCGATTACGGCGACGAACCGCCCTACCTCACCTACGGGGTCGCCGACGCTCAGGGAAAATTAATCAAGGAAATAGCGATTGATCTTCCTGGACCACGATTACCCCACGACATCGGCGTAAGTCGTAATTACACGGTGCTCCATGATTTACCGTTCTTCCACGATATGGACGTACTGCGTAATCACAATTACCGCGTCCTTACGTTTTACCGTGACATTCCTATACGTTTTGGGGTGATACCCCGATACGGAGAGCCCAATGATATACGCTGGTTCGAGTGTGAGTCTGGCTACATCTTGCATGTGAGCAACTGCTGGGAAGATGGTGATTGGCTCTTTATGGACGGCTGCCGCTCAACCAACCCCATGCCAGACACTCAGCCCGGTGAAGGTGAGCTCGCTTCAATGCTGGCCTATATGCGTCTAGAGGCGAACAACTACCGCTGGCGCTTCAACCTTCGCACTGGCGAAGTTCGTGAAGGCCCAATTGATGACCTGAACACAGAATTCAACCGAATTAACCCTCTTTATTTGGGACAAAAAGGTCGCTTCGCCTACCATCAGAGAATTCCGGTATTGGCCGAAGGCGGGAAAACCCTGCGGTTTACGGGCTTGGTTAAGTACGACAATGAAACAGGACGGCGCTGGGAGTATGACTATGGACCGGGTGTTTTCGGCAGTGAAGCCGTGTTTGCACCCCGAGTGGGTGCAACCAGTAACAGCCCTGAGGACGACGGCTACGTCATCACAATGACAACGGACACTCATACGTGGCAATCCCATTGTCTCGTGTTCGACGCCGATAACATAGACGCGGGACCCAGGGCCCGCGTAGAGCTCCCACAACGAGTGCCCGCAGGCTTCCACGCCGGCTGGGCCGGCGCATAGCGGCTGTGTCAACCCATTCGTCCCCAGTGGCGGCTGAGGATCTGCTATCAGTCGAAATAACAGGGCTTGATGAGGCAGCGCTCGCGCCAGGCGCAGGAGACTGCTGACGTGGCGCCCGTTGCGCTCCTGACGCTTGGCCGCTTCCCCAAAGCCCTCAGTATGGCGAGAAGCTTAAAGAGCGCTGGCTGGCGAGTAATCGTTGCCGATCCGTTCAAATGGCACTTATGCCGCGTCTCCTCAGCCGTTGCCAAGAGCGTGCAAGTACGGGCGCCAAATGATGATGCCGATGGCTTTATCGACGACCTCCTCGACATTATCACGATGGAAAACGTCTCGTTGGTAGTGCCGATTTCTGAAGAAAGTCACTTCGTTGCGAACCTACATAGCAAGGCGCCCTCTTCAGTTACTGTCCTCGGGCCTTCTGAGGCCGCCTACAAGGCACTCCACCACAAACTGCGCTTTATTGAACACGCTGAAAAACTTGGCCTTACTGTGCCGGAAACCCACATGCTGGGCAGCGTTCGCGGCTCAAGCATGGGGGCACTCCGCGACACTTACGTAAAACCTATCGCTGGATGCTCGGGTATCGGCGTGCGCCGGCATTCCGTTGACGAGCCACCCATTGCGTCCAGTGGCGACGGAGAACTCATTCAAGCTGCCATCGAGGGACAACTAATAAGCACGTTGAGTTTGCTCCATGGTGGAGAAATTTGCGCGACGACAGTCTATGAGGGCGAGGTATTCTCTGGGTCGGTCGCGGTTTGTTTTCGCCGGGTATCCAATGACGAACGTATCCGGCAATGGATTCAATCCTTTTCTACGGATTTGACCTACACAGGATTCATTGCTTTCGATTTTATTGTCGATGAAGCAGGCACGCCTTGGGCGATTGAATGCAACCCGCGCTTGACCAGCGGCATTCATTTCCTCGACCCTAAAGCGCTGGGAGAATGGCTCAAGTTAGAAAACGCGGGACGTCTCACAGACAGCACTGATAGCACCTGCCAACAGTGGGCTTACAGCACGTTGACTGAAGCCTACGCCCTGCTGTTCAAGGGCCAATTTAACGATTTCATTAAAAGTATAAAACTTCTATTTAGCGCTAAAGATGTGGTCTGGTCGTGGAAGGACCCCTTGCCATTTTTGCTTATGACTCCGCTGTCATGGCCCATACTCTGGCCAGCAATACGCGAACGAATATCACTTGGCGAAGCGAGCCAACGCGATATAGCGCCTCACTGGCAACATAAAGACTGACAGCTACCGCGAGCGACGCGTTGCCGCTTTGAGGAAAATCTGTTTCGCAGGTCGCGTCGTTAATCGAGCTGCCGGCCGAACCGTTGCGTTATCGCTTCTTTGCACATCGAACCGTCTGACAACGCTCGCAATAATAAGTAGAGCCTCGATTTGAGCGAAACCCGCTCCAATGCACGTGTGAGGACCCTGACCAAACGGGATGTACGCCTCAGACGGAATACCCTCAGACCCCAAGAATCGCTCGGGTCGAAACACATTGGGATCATCCCAGTAACGGGGATTACGATGCAACGTCCATGGCGAAATCATTACCAGCGCTCCACGCCGCACTTTACGCGGCCCAACCTGAGTAGCCTTCATCGCCACGCGAGGTAAGAACGTGATGGGGGGATACAGACGCAGCGTCTCCTTGAAGAAAGCTTTTACCAAGGACATCTCTCGCAAGTGCTCGAGAGCAATTTCCTCGTCTCCGACAATGCGATCAATCTCCTCGCGTAAGCGACTCATCCATGAGGGCTGCTCCGCTAATATAAAGAACACCCAGGTCAGGGCGCTAGCACTGGTCTCATGGCCGGCTAAAAAGAAAACGCCGAGCTGGTCAATGAGTTCTTCTCGAGTAAATTGTTTGTCGGTGTGCTCGTCCCTGGCCGCGATAACTGCACTCGCAATATCATCGAACTGCGCGCCGGGGTCTAAATGCGAGTCAACCATAGTGCCTAAATGGTGACGAATACGCTCACAGGCCGCCAACACCTCAGGTGGTTGTTCGAGCGTCGCCCACGCCGGCTTAACAATGAGGCGGAAGATATCTACCTGCGCAACTGACCGTTCGAACTCGGTAAAATCCTCGAAAATCTCCGCGGATATTTTGCCGTCGAGGGGCACTGAAAACGTTGTTCGACAGATAACATCTGCCGTTAAGTGGCTCATCTCTAAATCAAGTGAAAAAGCCTCCTCGGTCGCTGCATAGGTATCTAACCTTGTCAGAAACGCCGCAACCGATTGCACCATTGACGGGTATGCGACGGCTACTCGAAGCTGACTAAACGCGGGGTCTATCATAGATCGCTGGCGACGCCACTTATCGCCGTCGGTAACGAAAATCGAGTCACCGATGAGAGGCTCGAGGGCATTGACCTGCAAATCGCTTTTAGGAAATATCCCACATTCGTCGCGCAAAATGGCATTGACCAGAGAGGGATCATTAAACATAACCGTTGAACGTCGTGAGTACCCAAGATCTCCGACATCGAAGCTATAGGCATTGCCTGGCAGCAAATCCAGCAGATTCCCATCGCCATGCCAAAGCGCACGCAGTAGTGCCAGCACCGCGGGCAGTGGCATTGGACGCGGCGGTATGTAATCCTTACTAGTCACATTGAATGTCAACAAAATTTACACAGTGCAAGTATGGGAGTAACACAGCGTGCTGTCGAGCCTCACTCTATTTAAGCTCTTAGTGACCGGTCATATTGTCGGTGGTGCGATAGGCCTCGTCATTTTTTGGATTCCCATTGTTGGCGGTAAAGGCAGCCGAAATCATCGTCTCTGGGGGCATCGCTTTATTAATGTCATGCTCCTCACTGGCGTTCTGGCAGTAGGCATTGCACTAACGACGCTCGCGAACCCTACAACAACGCACCCTCACCTAGAGAATCACGAAGTCTTCAAAGACCCACAAATGATCAAAGGCATCTTTGGGTGGATGATGCTTTATCTTGCAACACTGACCGTGAATCTAGCCTGGCAAGGTAAGCTGTGTTTGCACCATAAACGTGATCACAGCGGCAATCGGGCTTGGCACAACCTTGCGATCCAAGCGTTATTAGTAGCGGCGTCGAGTAGCTGTTTTTGGCACGGGATTCAACTGGGACAACCCATGATGATGGGTATCTCCATGGTAGGATTTGCCACGGTGGCGACCAACGTGTGGTTTATTTATAAGCCCAACCCCAAACCCACTGATCGCATCAAAGAGCATATTAAAAGTTTAGTGGGCGCCGGTATTTCAGTCTACACGGCCTTTTTCGCATTCGGTGCTGTTCGCCTAGTGCCCGAGCTAGCGCTTGCGCCAGGCCTGTGGGCTGTACCCCTTGTGACGGGCCTCACTTTGATCATTTACCACCAGCGCGCAGTTACCCGGCGAGTGGCTAGCAGCGCAGCAACATCATGACACAAGGTCGCACCGCAATTGTAGTGGGCGCAGGCGCCGGCGGTCTGGCCACAGCGGTGGACTTGGCTGTTGCCAACTGGGACGTCACGGTTATCGAGGCGTCCTCACAAGCCGGCGGTAAAATGCGCCAAGTCAACGATGGTCAGAATGCAATTGATGCTGGACCTACTGTCTTCACAATGCGCTGGGTTTTTGAGCAATTGTTTGCCAACGCTAACGGCTCATTTGACACCGCCCTGGAGGCAGTTCCCGCACAAATTTTGGCGCGCCATGGCTGGAGCGATGGCAGCCAGCTAGATTTATATACAGACCACACTGCCAGCCGTGCTGCCATCGCTGCCTTCGCGAGTGAGGCCGATGCGAGTGGCTTCGATAGCTTCTGCCAGCGGGCCGAGAGTAACTATCGAGTACTGCGCGACAGTTTTATGGCAGCCCAGCAACCCTCTATGCTGAGCCTGCCCGGGCGGGTGGGACTGCGCCAATTGCCCGATCTCATTGCCACTCGACCCGACACAACGCTATGGCGCGCACTTGATCGATATTTTAGCGATCCAAGGCTGAAACAATTATTCGGTCGCTACGCAACCTACGTTGGCTCCTCACCCATGTTGTGCCCCGCAACACTCATGCTTATCGCTCATGTTGAACAAGAGGGTGTTTGGCAGTTGCCAGGTGGAATGCAGTCTCTTGCCGACGCTATGGTGTCACTAGGTAGGCGTTGCAACGTTGATTACCGCTTTGACACTCAGGTCACTAGTATTGATACCCAATCTGGCAGTATCAGCGGCGTTACTCTCAATACCAGCGAGCAGCTCAAGGCGGATGTCGTCGTTTTCGCCGGCGACTGTAATGCAGTGGCCGAAGGGCTACTGGGCGAATCAATTAAAGCTAGCGTCAAACCACGACAGTTAACACAACGTGGCTTATCGGCGGTTACGTGGTGTCTTACTGCGGAAACAGAAGGATTCGATCTCGAGTATCACAACGTATTTTTCGACGAGAACTACCCGAGCGAGTTCGACGCGATATTCACCGAACAAAGCATTACTCAGCGACCGACTGTTTATGTCTGTGCGCAGGATCGTGTTGACGGGCATAAACCAACGGGGCCAGAGCGACTGCTCATATTGATCAACGCGCCGGCTATTGGTGACACCGCCACGCCTTCAGATTTTGATCACAGCGCCTTGTGGCAAGCTGCCACTGCCGTCATGGCCCGGAGTGGGTGTCGAGTAAAAGCATCTGAGATGCCGGCTGTGGTCACCGATCCAATCGGATTTCACGCGCTTTTCCCAGGCAGCGCGGGCTCGCTTTACGGCGGATCTTCACACGGGATGTTAGCGAGCTTTACTCGCGCGAGTGCGCGCACGAAACAACGAGGGCTTTACTTGGCAGGGGGCACGGTGCATCCCGGCCCCGGTGTTCCCATGGCGACACTGTCAGGCAGGCTTGCCGCAGAAGCCATAATTCAGGATTATGCCGACAGATAGACGGCCTATCTTCAGCCACTATT
>DAIRTN010000001.1:0-20221 GCA_036803865.1 Luminiphilus sp. | reverse complement strand
CAACAGTCACTCAGCAATAGTCGACCAAAAATGGGTCATAGCGTCCAATGTTTTTTGACGCTGCTCCCAATGAGGCAGGCCTTTTGTCGGGGCAATGCGCGTTGCCTGAGCAAGACTGTTGCGCGCCAATAGCTCGGGCAGGCGATCAAAATCAATGTTTGGATCTTCGTCATAAATTACTAAGGTCGGTGTCGTCAACTGACTGTACAAACTGTCTAAAGCGCCCGCGCTGAAGAGGCGCATCGATAAAAACGCAAACGGCGCATAGCGCGCTCCGGGCAATCGAGCGGTCTGCTGAGCATAGGCAACCACTTCTTTCGGTGCCTCATGGGTAAACGCCTTATTCAAAAAATAACGAATCGATCCACGAGTCGTCAGCAGGCGATAAAGCGCGCGACCCAGAAAAGGTGTTCCAGTCACAGCATTGACTCGATCGCTAAAATTTGGACCGGGCGGTGCTCGACGACTCAAACCCGTGGGCGAAATAAAAATTAAACTGTGACAGGGCGCATCTAGTTCAACAACAGCTCGAGCTGCGAACTCAGACGATAAAGAAAGCGCAACAACATCCGGAGCTTGCCCGTGTTCGCGCGTTACATCCCGCAGTAGTTCATTAATAGCATTACTGAAAAAGGCTGCGGTGTACGCTATCGGCTTCCTAGGTGACAAGCCGAAACCTGGCAGATCAGGCGCGTAGCATGGCCTGCGCGTGCGAAAACTTTCAAAAAGAGGTTTCATTTCCATCGCACTGGGAGCCGCATTGATACTGTGGACCAACACCAGGGGGCGACCCGCCTGACTCTTGTCGGCATACACGATCATTGTCTCGCCGCCTTGGAGAGTGTGCGTTTGCGTATCACAGGCAATCGCCTTGATAAGCCTATCAGTTGACTCTACGGATGACATAGAAGGCCCTACTCTCAGTTGATGCTGAAGAACAGATGAGGGAACGCGTCGCCCTCTCACTAATTTGCCCACTCACTAACGACCTGCGCGTGTCGCACCTACCTGTCTTGGGGGTTGCCACACAGTACTGCGCCGAGAAAAACCTGTCTATAAAATGTAACGGAAATTATGTTCTTCTTGGTTTACACTTGGCACATTATATTTGGGGACACGCTCTATGAGTACTGCATTTCCGTTTACCGCCATCGTAGGACAAGATGCCATGAAGCAGGCACTACTGGTGGCCGCCGTCGACCAAGAAGTCGGTGGCGTCTTGGTCATGGGCGACCGAGGTACAGGTAAATCCACGGCGATTCGAGCGCTCGCAGCGCTGCTACCTGAAATCGAAATTATGAGCGGCTGCGCTTACAACTGCTCACCCACCACCAAACCCGTCGGATTATGCGAAGCGTGCCGAAGCGACAGCCCACGCGCAGATTCCAAACCCAAGAAAATTACGATACCCGTGGTCGATCTGCCACTGGGTGCCACAGAAGATCGTGTTATCGGCTCATTGGATATCGAAAAAGCACTGCACTCGGGTGAAAAAGCATTTGAAGCAGGCCTACTCGCTAGAGCCCATCGAGGCTTTTTATATATCGACGAAGTGAATTTACTTGAAGACCATATTGTCGATGCGTTACTCGACGTCGCGGCTTCGGGGGAAAACGTCGTCGAGCGTGAAGGCTTAAGCGTACGCCACCCAGCGCGCTTTGTACTGGTCGGCAGTGGCAATCCAGAAGAAGGCGAACTGCGCCCACAGCTACTCGATAGATTCGGCTTGTCCGTTGAGGTCAGCACCCCCCAGGACATTAAGAGTCGCGTTGAGATTATTCGTCAACGCGACTTATTTGAACGCGACCGAGAGGCCTTCGTAAAAAAAGCGCGTCGCAAAGAAACCGCTCTGCGCAAGAAAATTGAAGCCGCGCGCGCGCGGGTTGTCGACATAGAAACGCCTATCGCAATACTTGAAAAAGCCGCTGAACTTTGCCTGGCATTAGGCACTGATGGTTTGCGTGGCGAACTGACGCTGATCCGTGCCTCACGCTCCCTCGCAGCACTCGAAGGCGCAAGTGAAATTGACCTTGACCATTTACGCCATGTGGCACCCATGGTGCTTTGTCATCGACTCCGCCGAGATCCACTCGACGAATCAGGCAGCCATGTTCGCGTTGCACGCATGATCAGTGAAGTACTTGGCTAATGAATGGCTCCAAGAACTGGGAACTCGCGCAGCTCGCTGCCGCAGTGTTTGCCATCAATCCACACCGCCTTGGAGGCGTTGATGTCAAAGCATTTCCTGGCCCAGTACGCGACACTTGGATCGCCGAATGTAGCGCCCTCTTAAACGATACTCGAGCACGAAAAGTCCCGGTCAATGTAAGCGAGGCGCGTCTACTTGGCGGATTAAATTTTATGGCAACCGCAAAAGCGGGAAAGCCCGTTATGGAACAGGGCTTGCTGAGCGAGTGCCATAATCAGGTTCTGCTCATGCCCATGGCTGAGCGCGCTGAGCGTCGGGTGATTGCGCACATCAGTCAGGCACTCGACAGCGGCACACTACACATCCAGCGCGATGGCTTCGCAGCTACATTACCGGCGGCCTTCGGTGTTTTGGCCCTCAACGAGGGTATCGATGATGAGGCGCTCAACGAATCGTTGAGTGAACGGCTCGCATTTCAGATTAATTTGTATGATCTCGCCGTAAGCGAACTGAGTCACACACCTTTCAGCCCCGCCGACATCGTAGCCGCGCGACACAGACTACATACAGTGTCACTCTCTGAGACCTTGCTCACACAGCTCGTTACTGCCGCCGCGGCGCTAGGCGTTCAATCAAGTCGCGCAACATTATTTGCTCTCGAAACCGTTCGAGCACTCGCCGCCCTGAACGGTCGCAAACAAGTAACCGACGATGACGTGGGGGACGCTATAGCGCTAACTCTGGGGCACAGAGCCACGCAACTACCTGCTCCACCGCAAAATAACGATACAGAGCCCGCCCAAACACCAGAAATGAGCGACGATAATCGCGATCACACCGAACAGGGCGAAGCTCAGGATCAACGTCAACAAACGGACAGCCCTCCCGCCGAACAACTGCTTGAAGCAGCTCAAGCGGCAATACCTGCCGATCTTTTACGTAAGCTCAGCAGCCAGCATAACGGGCGCAAGAATAATCGCTCCGTCGGGAAGTCAGGTGCTGAGCAGCTCTGCTTAAAGCGCGGTCGGCCGTGCGGCACAATAGCCGGTGATCCTCGACGCGGAGGCAAGCTTCAATTGATCGCCACGCTTCGAGCGGCAGCTCCATGGCAAGCCCTTCGTAATCGAGAGAGGACGGATAACGACCAGCGCGCGCCGATCGATATCCGCAAGCAAGACCTTAGACTAACGCGCTATCGGCATCGTAGCGAGAGCACCACTGTATTCGTTGTCGACGCCTCGGGCTCAGCCGCGATGCATCGGCTGGCGGAAGTTAAAGGTGCCGTAGAATTATTACTGGCCGATTGTTACAGCCGTCGCGACAGCGTAGCCTTGATTAGTTTTAGGGGTGACAAAGCAGAGCTATTGTTGTCGCCGACTCGCTCTCTCGTCAGAGCTAAGCGCGCACTGGCGGGCCTTCCCGGTGGCGGTGGCACGCCACTCGCTCATGCTATCGATACTGCTACGCTTCTTGCAGAGCAGATTCAACGCGCTGGCGGCACACCTAACATTGTTTTACTGACCGACGGCATTGCTAATATCGATCGTATCGGGGTGCCTGGCAGAGCCAAGGCACGCGAAGATGCCCTTGTCAGCGCGCGGAAATTTCGGGCACGCTCAATTAACAGTATTCTCATCGATACGTCACCACGGGGGCAGACCCAAGCTCATCAGCTTGCACAAGAATTAGCCTCTCAATACCTGCCCTTACCCCATGCGAACGCGCACACACTCTTCGATGCCGTTAGAGTGAGCCTCTAGGCCAATGACACAGACTAAACCGCCCGCCGACTGGCCACTGGCTGACTATAGTGAAAACTGTCACGCAGCCGGTATGGACTGGCGGGTGACGCGCATCGGCACAGGCCCACCCTTGTTATTGCTACACGGAACAGGCGCATCCAGTCACTCTTGGGTACCCGTAGCGCTGCACCTGATGGACGACTTTGAGTGCATTATTCCTGATCTGCCCGGACATGGATTCAGTGATCCCCTTCCCAAACGCACCGTCACACTACCCGCCATATCGCGCGCGTTAATCGTCTTAATGGATACCTTAGGGGTCGCGCCAGTATTAATCGCAGGGCACTCCGCAGGGTCAGCAATTGCCGTTCAAATGGCGCTCGACTCTGTACGGCCACCAAAACGTATTTTTAGCGTTAATGGCGCGTTTCTACCTTTTGGTTCCGTGGCAGCCCCGCTCTTCAGTAAAGCCGCTGGCTGGTTATCGCGCGCGCAGTTCTTCCAACTGGCGACTGCGCTGCATGGCTATTTTCGCCGGCCAATTCGCAAGCTACTCGAAGAGACAGGCTCCGTCCCCAACAAAGATATGCTCTATGCCTATCAAACTCTTCTACGTCGACCTCAACATATTCGCGGCACCTTACAAATGATGGCGGGCTGGGATCTAGAGCCCTTAAAATCAGCTCTCGCCGGCCTCAGGCTTCCGATTGACCTAGTGGCGTGCCTCAACGATAAGACAGTTTCCCCCTGGCAATCGACGCGCTTATCTGAGCTTGTGAGTCAATCACAGCTCATCGAAATACCCGAGCTGGGGCACCTGGGACACGAGGAGGCACCCGAACTCTTCGCTAGGCTCATTCGCGAGGCTTTTGAGTCCGACTAACCTCGAGTAGTGTCAAATCAATTTGACTGCTATGATGTCCATTCAGGCGGACAGCCGGAGCGTCGTTTTTTATGAACAGTATTAATCCTATTCGCGATTATCTGGAGACATCAGACGATCCAACAGACAGCAGTTCACATGCGATTGTCATTGGCAGTGGCTTTGGCGGGTTGGCGGCAGCTATTCGCCTCGGAGCGCGTGGCTATCGCGTTACAGTCCTAGAAAAACTCGATGCGCCGGGCGGCAGAGCTTACGCTTACCATCAAGATGGATTTACCTTCGACGCCGGGCCCACCATTATTACTGCACCCTTCCTATTGGAAGAACTCTGGCAATTGTGCGGGAAACGACTAGAAGACGACGTAGATCTTCGCGCCATGGACCCTTTCTTTCGTATCGTTTTCAACGACGGTAAGACCTTTGACTACAGCGGCGATCGACAGCGAACACTCGAAGAAATACGCAAATTCAATCCAGATGACGTAGACGGCTACCTTCGGTATTTAACTGCTAGTGAAAAACGCTACCGCGTCGGCTTTGAAAAATTAGGGTTTAAATCGTTTGACAGCTTATGGCAGCTACTCAAGTTTTTGCCCCACCTAATCGGATTACGCAGCGATCGTAGCGTTTACAATCTGGTATCACGACACGTCAAAGACCCCCACTTGCGCCAGGTGATGAGCTTCCATCCGCTACTCATCGGAGGCAACCCCTTCTCTGTTACCAGCGTCTATTCACTTATTTCATATCTCGAACAACAGTTTGGCGTGTGGTCAGCCATGGGCGGAACGGGCAGCCTCGTGACCGGACTGGCGAAACTTATTAAGCAGCAAGGCAATGAGATAAAACTTAATAGTGAAGTTGATCGGATCAATGTCGACGGCCAGCGAGCAACAGGCGTGACGCTGAAAAGTGGGCAAGTAATCAACGCTGACGTGGTCATCTCTAACGCCGACTCTGCTTGGACCTATCGCCATCTCATCGATCCAGATAAACGCAAGCGATGGACCAACAAGAAGCTCGACAAAGCGGCCTATTCAAACGGCTTATTCGTTTGGTATTTTGGCACCGAGGGACAGTACCCTGATGTACCCCACCACTCTATTTTACTCGGCCCGCGATACCGTGAATTGCTGGTCGACATCTTCAAGCACAAAAAACTGACTGACGATTTCAGTCTCTACCTTCATCGACCAACAGCCACCGACCCCGCGATGGCACCCGACGGGTGCGATGCCTTTTATGCACTTGTCCCGGTCCCACATTTAGATGCGAATGTAGACTGGCAGACCCACGCAGAGACCTTTCGGCAGGCTATCGCGGAGCGGCTCGAAGAAACGGTCTTGCCGGGATTAAGTCAGCGCATTGTCACGTCTCGCCTGTTAACACCCCTAGATTTTCAGAACCGATTGAACTCTTTCAAGGGTGCAGGTTTTAGCTTTGAACCCAGAATCACGCAAAGCGCCTGGTTTAGGCCGCACAACCGAAGTGAAGATATTGACGGCTTGTATTTGGTTGGAGCAGGCACGCATCCAGGTGCTGGTATACCCGGGGTTATCTCCTCCGCGAAAGTCCTTGATGAAATTGTTCCAGAACCTAGGCATGCGCGACATGGCTGAACTCAATACACCATTCACCGATCTCGCGGTGTGTCGCGAGACGCTTAGCACCGGCTCTCGCTCTTTCTGGTTAGCGTCACAGCTGCTTCCACCCGCGCTTAAAAATGCCGCCTGTGGGCTCTATGCCTTCTGTCGCGATGCCGACGATTTAATCGATGACGGTGACGATCCTGAAAGCGCACTGCGTATTTTACATCAACGACTTAACCGTATATACGCCGGAAAGCCCGACGACAACCCGGTGGATCGCGTACTTGAGCAGATTATTAAAGACCATAATTTGCCACGCGCACTCCTAGATGCACTGCTTGAAGGCTTTGCCTGGGATAATGCCGGTCGGCGCTACCAGAATCTATCTGAGGTTTATGACTACTCAGCGCGCGTTGCGGGAAGCGTAGGCGTTTTAATGGCCCTTCTGATGGGCATTCGCGATGAATCGGCACTAGCGCGCGCTGCAGATCTTGGGGTTGCTATGCAACTGACCAATATTGCCCGCGATGTTGGTGAAGATGCACGCAACGGTCGCCTCTATTTACCTCTCGACGCGCTTAAAGCCGCAGGCATTGATCCCAATGAATTTCTCGCGAACCCTCAACATAGTGACGCGCTTGGCTCAGTGATTAGCGACCTTCTCACCCATGCGGCGCATCTCTACCAGCGCGCCGACAGCGGTATACGACAATTGCCACGAAGCGCTCGCGGCGGCATTTACGCTGCACGGCTACTCTACGCCGCCATTGGCGACACATTATCAACGCTCAATCATAACGCTGTTGAGCAGCGCGCGATTGTTGGCATTCAAACAAAAGCGACATTGGTAGCGCGATCTTTACGAATCCCAGTGACCAATAACGAAGACTTACACGCAAAGCCCCTCACTGAGTGCAAGTATCTTATTCAGCTTGCGGCTCAAGCCGGCCAGCGCACTGAGTCCTACTTGGGCATGTCGGCTCCCAAGGCTTTCTATTTACGGATGACTTGGATACTTGATGTCTTTGCACATCTTGAAGAGCGACAGCAAAAAACCCTAGCCGACAAGGGCCGCTGACCCACAGCGTGAGGTGCTAGCGCGCATTGCGTGGCATACGAAAAGGCAACAATTGTTGTACCCATGGGCGCTCAAACCGATTGAGATCAACGTATTCATGCATAGCTGCGTACTGCTCACCACGGTATGCCATCGCAATCTTCGAGCGAGCATAGAACGGCGTATCTTCAAAGGTTTTGGTAATCGTGGGCTGACTGCCCAACTCTATTATTGGACGCGCACAGCGCCAAATAGGCGTGGGGGCTAAATCATGGCCATCTTCTAGCGCAGTATCGACGAATATCCCCGATTGATCATTATGCCTTAGCGTCAAGCCCTGCTGGCCGCCCTCCTTGAATGTCCGGTTATAGAAAATCCAGCTGTCGCCGTTTACACGATCCGTTCTAGTCCAGTGCCAGCCCGTAAAGCTGCTCTCTAAAGGCACAGTGCCGGCATTACAGTCAACGTAGCCATCACCCTGCCAGTGCAGCTCCGGAGCCTCAAGATCTACTGTCACACGTGATGCTGGAGCAATCGGCCACCAACGATGGTTCTCTTCTGGGTCGAGGGCGAAACACTGCTGCGTTAAAGGTCCTAATTCAACTCGGACGCTGCCGCGCAACCGGCGAGGAAATGGCACGCAAATCTCGTCAATATCGAAGGCGAGTACACCATCAGCTAGCGTTACGCTGCTAGCGGCCATCGCGATCCGACTCGCTGTTCGTGATAGATCGTTCGCACCGCGCTCTGTCATAGCCCAGTACTTGCGCTTTGGGCCGTAAAAAATAGCATTGATGCTGCAAAAGTCTTCGGCACGCGCCGAGCTCTTTTTGCGCGCGCGCGCGTAGTAAGGAGAAAAAACACTGCCAATGAAAACAATTAACGTCATCCCCGCGGTGCCATCGTCGGAGAATGCGTCAACGTACCACCACTGGTATCCATTCGGTGGTATTGCACCATCGAATCCCAAACCCTGCGCAGCGAGCGCCCTTTGCTTAGGCACGGACAAAGTCAGCGCGCAATTGTCGGCAAAGGTCTACCCCTAGGGTCCTTGGAACACTTGTCATTGAGTAACCCTTTTCGTGGACAAAACGTTTCATGAAGTGAACGTGCCATTATCTGATTGTAATTTATCTTGAACACTTTAAATGTCTAGGTTACTTTACACGATAACAGACTTTTTTGCGGAAGGCTCCACCATGGCCAATGAACTACTGGATTGTGAGCACAACCTCAAAGTTGCGATAAAACAGGCAACCGAGAGTCCATGCCCCCCACAGCTCGCTCAAGCACTCGAATACGCCGTGTTCCCCGGTGGTGCACGAGTCAGACCTAAGTTATGCCTTGCGGTTGCATTAGCGACCGGCAACGACGAACCGATGCTAGCCATGAGCGCCGCTGTTGCCATCGAAATGCTGCATTGTGCATCGCTGGTACACGACGACTTACCCTGCTTTGATGATGCGACTCAGCGCCGCGGAAAACCCTCGGTTCATTCCTCATTCGGAGAGCGAATTGCCGTATTAACCGGGGACACGTTGATCGTGTCAGCGTTTGAGCAGCTAGCGCGCTGCGGGTTCCAAATCAGCGACGCACGGCGTCTAGCCACCGTAACGCAACTCGTTACGCGCGGTGTCGGTGCACCGCAGGGAATTTGTGCTGGGCAAGCATGGGAATGCGAGCCTTCAGTAGACACCGCCACCTACCATCAGTGCAAGACGGGCGCCCTTTTTGTCGCAGCAACGTGCGCAGGCGCGGCAGCCGCAGGTGAAGATTACCAGCAATGGCTTCCGCTTGGATCAGCCATTGGACAAGCCTATCAAGTAGCGGACGATATCCAGGATTGCGTCGGTGTGAGTGCGCAAATGGGCAAGCCTTCGGGCCGTGATGCGTTATTAGGTCGACCTAATGCAGTGCATGAATTGGGCCTTGAAGGCGCAATTGCGCTGTTAAATAACCTCCTAAATGACGGCATAGCATCGATACCTCAATGCGCCGGACGAGACCTTTTGGTGTCCCTCGTTGAGAAACAGTCGGAGCGCTTTTTCCCAAGCGGCTATAAACGTTGCGTGGCATAACTGATCCCACGCCTGTGCACCACACAGCGAGGACGATCGACAACCAAACAACGCATAAATCCCTTAAAATTCGGCTGCACCAGTGGCGAAATCGACTGTTAATGAATCATCGGTTTCAGCGTCTGGCGGCCCGCTTACCTATCATACGCCTCATTGCTAACCAACAAGCCATTGCGCTGCATCACATTACCGCAGGGTTTGTGTACTCCCAGATTCTGCAGGCCTGCGTGCAATTGAATCTATTTTCAGTCCTGGAAAAAGGGCCCTTAAGCGCCGCGCAACTCGCAGGCCAAACGGGTCTCAAGGGCGAGGGACTGCAGACCCTCCTGAAAGCCGCTGCGAGCTTGCAACTCATTGATCGACTCGACGATGATCTCTGGGGTCTAGGTCAGCTGGGTACTGCCACCCTTGCCTATCCCGGCATTTCAGCAATGGTCGACCACCATGCACTTCTTTATAAAGACCTTGTCGATCCAGTCGCACTACTCTCAGAACGCAAGAGCACCCACCTTTCTGCCTACTGGCCTTACGCACAAGGCACTTCAGATCCCGACGCCGCTGCTCGCTACAGCGCACTGATGGCCAACTCACTCGCGATCATCAGTACACATATCCTAGACGCCTGCAGCCTGCGCCACGCACGATGCCTTATGGATGTCGGCGGTGGTTCGGGCGCTTTCGCTGCGGCGGCGATTGCACGACACCCTCAGCTCAAAGCCATCGTGGCCGACTTGCCCGACGTAGTTACGTCCGCTGAGGCGCTGCGCAGAGCTAACGCAACTTCGAGCCTGTCCTTCGCCGCAGTCAATGTGTTTAAGCAGTCGCTTCCAGCAGGAGCCGATGTTGTCTCACTGGTGCGGATTTTGCACGACCACGACGATGACAAAGCGCTGATGATCGTCCGGGCAGTAAGGCGATCAATGAAAGAAGGCGGGCAGTTATTAGTAGCCGAGCCTCTCGCTGATACTGCAGGCGCGGAGGCCATCGGACACGGTTATTTTGGCATGTACCTGTGGGCTATGGCCTCCGGCAGACCGCGAACTTTAGCGGAAATCGGTCAGCTGCTTCGAGCAGGCGGCTTTAGCGATGTCAAGGAGCACCGAAGCAATGTGCCCGCCCTTGTGCGTGTAATTAGCGCAACAGCAAATTCTGCTAAAAACTATTGACACTTACGCCTGTCCAAGTAGACTGACAGTAATAACGTATAATTAATCGGACACCTGTATGATCTCGACCACCGATACCGACAGACAGAGGCCCTGAGCAACGTCATGGGCCATACATCGACAGCAGTTGTCTTCGAGTCACCGGGTAATCTCTCGGTTAGAGAAGTTCTGTTGCCGGAATTAACGACAGACGACTGTTTGGTTGAGGTCCTCCACTCGGGCATCAGTACCGGCACTGAACGATTATTATGGACAGGCGACATGCCCTTTTTCCCCGGGCTGCAGTATCCGCTTGTGCCGGGCTACGAGAGCGTGGGCCGCGTTTTGGAATGCGGCGCAAATAGCGCTCTGGCAGAGGGCCAAGCAGTCTTCATCCCGGGCTCTCGTGGCTTTGAAAATGTCGCAGGCTTATTCGGGGGGGCGGCAAAGCATCTCGTCGTGCCCAGTCACAGGCTCATCCCCCTTTCGGGCGACCCAGAGGAAGCGTCAGTATTACTCGCGCTCGTCGCCACAGCCATACACGCTCTCGGTCGGCTCCATGAAAACACATCCCTCGATCTCATCGTTGGCAACGGCGTATTGGGTCGCTTGATCGCGCGCGTCGCAAAAGCTACGGGAAATAGCGACATTCGTCAGTGGGAAACCAATCTGGAACGACAAGAAACATCGGTTAGCACAATCACCAATGCGATCGACGATGCGAGAACGGATTACCGGACCGTTGTCGATGTCAGCGGCGACAGCAACATTATCAATCAAGCCGTTGCGCATATGGGGCCTGGCAGTACCTTAGTGCTCGCTGGATTCTATCACCAACCTTTAACGTTCGATTTTGCCCCCGCTTTCATGCGCGAGATAGATATACGCATTGCTGCAGAGTGGCGCGAGCAAGATATGGAGCGAGCAGCCTACTTGCTCGCCAATAACCTTTTAACAACCGACGATCTAATTACGCATAGATTCGCGGCCAACGACGCTAAAACTGCTTACACAGAAGCTTTTAGCAATCCGAAGTGCTTAAAAACCGTCCTCGATTGGAGCGTCCTATGAACGCGCAAGAAGCCCCTAAAACTTACGACCCCGGCCTTGACGAGTCGGGCGAACGAGCTGACTTATTGGCGACCGTATCCGCAGATGCACCTAAAACGCAGGTTATTGCCATTTACGGAAAAGGCGGCATTGGCAAAAGCTTCACCCTATCGAACCTGTCTTACATGATGGCGCAGCAAGGCAAAAAAGTCTTACTGATCGGCTGTGACCCCAAAAGCGACACGACGTCTCTTCTCTTTGGCGGCAAAGCCTGCCCTACGATTATCGAAACGGCCTCAGCTAAGAAAGCCGCCGGCGATGAAGTGCGTGTAGAAGACGTGTGCTTTAAACGTGATGGCGTGTTTGCAATGGAGCTTGGCGGACCTGAAGTGGGCCGCGGATGTGGCGGCAGAGGCATTATTCACGGCTTTGAGACGCTCGAGAAACTTGGATTCCACGACTGGGATTTCGATTACGTACTCCTCGACTTCCTAGGGGATGTCGTCTGCGGCGGATTTGGTCTGCCTATCGCCCGCGACATGTGTCAAAAAGTTATTGTCGTCGCATCTAACGACCTTCAGTCGCTCTACGTTGCGAACAACGTCTGCTCCGCAGTCGAATACTTCCGTCGCCTAGGAGGCAACGTTGGTGTCGCTGGCATGGTTACGAATAAAGATGACGGCAGCGGCGAAGCGCAAGCATTTTGCAAAGCTGCAGGCATTCCCGAGTTAGCGTCCATACCGGCGAATGACGATATCCGACGCAAAAGTGCGAACTACGAAATTATTGGTCACCCTGACGGCGAATGGGGAGAGCTGTTCGCCTCGCTTGCGCAAAATGTTGCGGATGCGCCACCTCACCAGCCAAAAACACTCACCCAAGATGAGCTACTCGCATTGTTTGACGGCGATACAGTGGGCCGCCATGTCACTCTGCAACCCGCAACACTTTCAGATCTCTGTGACACAACAACATTGAATAAGCCCTCACTTGAGGTGATCTATGACGATGCCTGAAGCAAAATCGATGGCAGCAGCAGAGGATGTTATTCCACTGACATCGCTTGATGACACCCCACAAGCGGGTTGCCACAACAGCACAGAGCACTACCAAGCCGCTCTGGCGGCCGGTAAGTCTGAAACGCTTGAACAATACGCGAAGGACTATCCCCAAGGTCCCCATGATCAGCCTCAGAGTATGTGTCCCGCGTTTGGATCCCTACGCGTTGGCTTGCGTATGCGCCGAACGGCTACTGTACTCAGCGGCTCAGCGTGCTGTGTTTACGGCTTAACGTTTACGTCGCATTTCTATGGCGCCAAGCGAACCGTCGGCTATGTTCCCTTTGATTCGGAAACCCTGGTCACGGGAAAATTATTTGAAGATATTCGCGACGCTACCCACGATCTAGCAGATCCCGATAAATACGATGCGATCGTGGTCATCAACTTATGTGTACCAACAGCATCAGGCGTTCCACTCGACCTACTACCCAATGCCATTAACGGTGTCCGCGTTATCGGTATTGATGTTCCGGGTTTTGGTGTGCCAACACATGCTGAGGCCAAAGACATTCTTGCAGCGGCTATGTTGCGCTATGCACGCGGAGAGATCGAACAAGGGCCTGTAGCTCGACCCACCAGTGCAAGCGACGAAAAAGCCATGCCCCGCGTTGCACTTCTTGGGGAAATCTTCCCTGTCGACGCGATAACGATTAACTCATTACTGCAACCACTCGGTGCCAGTGCTGGCCCCGTAGTGCCAACGCGCGAATGGCGCGAACTCTACGCAGCTCTGGACTGCGACCTGGTGGCTGCGCTGCATCCGCACTATACCGCTAGCCAACGAGAATTCTCTAAAGCAGGACGGCCCACCATCGGGAGCGCACCCGTAGGCGTTGAGGGCACAGTACGTTGGCTACAACAAGTCGCGGAGCAGCTTAATCTCGACCGAGATGCACTCGCCGCCCACTGCGACAAACTCCGCGCAAGTATTAGTGCGGTTATTGCAGAGAACCCCATCGATGCGCGCATTACGCTATCTGGCTATGAAGGGTCAGAGCTATTAGTTGCGCGATTGCTCATAGAGTGTGGTGCAGATGTTCCATACGTAGGCACCGCCTGCGCAAGCACCCCTTGGTCTGCAGAAGATAAAGCTTGGCTCGAAGCACGAGGCACAAAAGTTCAGTTTCGCGCATCACTAGAAAATGATGTGGCTGCAATCGACTATTTTCAGCCAGACCTCGCGATTGGCACGACGCCTGTCGTTCAACACGCGAAAGAGAACCACATTCCCGGCCTTTACTTCACAAATCTTATCTCAGCTCGCCCACTCATGGGCCCTGCCGGTGCCGGCTCATTGGCGGGCATCGTCAACGGTGCGATTGGAAATAAGCATCGCTTTGAAGCGATGGAAGCGTTTTTCAGCGACACAGGCAAAGGCGATAGCGCGGGCATCTGGACGCCAGACACCGCTCTGAGCGCCGGGCTGTTATCGAGGGAGGCACTGTAATGCTAGTCCTCGATCACGACAGAGCCGGTGGATACTGGGGATCTGTCTACGTATTCACCGCAGTCCGTGGCCTCCAAGTCATTATTGACGGCCCTGTTGGCTGCGAAAATCTACCCGTAACCTCAGTACTTCATTATACGGACGGCCTCCCCCCTCACGAGCTTCCTATCGTCGTCACAGGCCTTGCGGAAGAGGAGCTTGGTCAACACGGTACCGAAGGCGCGCTGCGACGCGCGCACAGTACCCTCGACACGAAAAAGCCGAGCGTGGTTGTTACCGGCTCCATTGCCGAGATGATCGGTGGCGGCGTGACACCCGAAGACACCAATATTAAGCGCTTCTTACCGAGGACCATTGACGAGGATCAATGGCAAAGTGCGGACCGTGCGCTAGTCTGGCTGTGGGATCAATACGGAGCGAAGAAAGCCGCCAAACGTAAGCCCGTGGTTAACGAGCGCCCTAAGGTCAATATCATCGGCCCTGCCTATGGTTATTTTAATACCTGGTCCGATCTCGCCGAAATCCAGCGACTCGTCGAAGGTATCGGACTGGATCTCAACCTCGTCTTCCCCCTCGGCTGCCATCTAGACGATATCCACACGCTCGCCGACGCGGACGTCAATGTGTGTATGTACAGAGAGCATGGTAGAAAACTCTGCGAAGCACTCGATAAGCCTTATCTACAGGCTCCATTTGGCCTGCATAGCACTACTCAATTCTTACAAAAACTGGGTGAGTTAACGGGTGTCGATCCAGAGCCATTCATCGCACAAGAAAAGCTCACCACCATAAAACCTATTTGGGATTTATGGCGGTCAGTAACACAAGATTTTTTTGGTACCGCGAGTTTCGGGGTAAGCGCAACTGAAACCTATACTCGAGGCCTGCGTCACTACCTCGAAGATGAGTTGGGATTGCCATGCGCGTTCCACTTCGAACGTAAAGCAGGGAAGAAAACCGATAATGCAGCCGTCCGCGCTGCTATCCACGATACAAAGCCGCTGATTATTTTCGGCGGCTACAACGAGCGTATGTACCTAAGTGAGAGCGGTGGACAATCAATTTATATCCCGGCCTCTCTACCTGGAACAATAATCAGGCGCCATACCGGCACACCGTTTATGGGATACAGCGGTGCGGCGTACGTGTTGCAAGAAGTTTGTAACGCTCTTTTCGACGCCCTGTACAACATCCTACCGCTCGGCACGGAGCTCGATAACGTTGCAGCTACACCCGCGCAACGACAAATTAATTGGAGCGAGGAAGCGGAGCTTGAGTTGACGCGTCTAGTAGCGAAACAACCCGTGCTGGTTCGCATCTCTGCTGCAAAACATATGCGCGACACCGCTGAACAGCTCGCACGTGACAACCAGAAAGAAACGGTAGCGAGAGAACATGTTCGACGTGCCGTGATGGCCGTATCAGCCAACGATGCAATAAACAATGACCTCAGGAGGATCGAACCATGACGGGAAGATCGCACCAGAACAGTTCCAAAAGTCATGCTAACGAAACCATTCAGTTTCGGCTCTTAATTGCAGTCGCATTTCTGTGGTTCTTCTCACACGCCTTGCTATGTCGCTTGACCCTGCGTCAACCCGACTCTGCGATTGCGGGTGAAAGCTGCTTTCAGACGGCCAAACGGTCGGCGTATAGCGTGGTGCCCTACGCATTCATGCGCATTTGAAAAACGTCGTTGGGATGACGACGAAACATTAACAAGGCCATTTTCATGGACGAATGGCGCTGAAATACGAAGGGGATGGATGCAATGTCGCTGCTGAGTTTCGAAAAGAAATATCGGGTTCGAGGAGGAACACTGCTTGGCGGTGACCTGTTCGATTTTTGGATCGGGCCGTTCTACGTCGGCTTTTTTGGCGTAACAACAGCTTTTTTCTCAATACTGGGAACCTTGCTGATCATTTATGGCGCCTCTCTTGGTGACACCTGGAATATCTGGCAGATCAATATCGCGCCACCCGACCTCTCATATGGGCTGGGGCTTGCTCCACTCAAAGAGGGCGGGCTATGGCAAATCATTACCATGTGTGCGCTCGGGGCCTTCGGATCATGGATCCTAAGGCAAGCTGAAATTGCTCGTAAACTGGGCATGGGCATGCACGTCCCGTTTGCATTTGGTGTTGCCGTTTTTGCCTACTTTACGCTCGTCGTCATACGTCCCGTATTAATGGGAGCCTGGGGACACGGATTCCCCTACGGCATTCTCAGCCACCTCGATTGGGTGTCTAACGTGGGCTACCAATATCTGCATTTCCACTACAACCCTGCGCACATGATCGCGGTGACGTTCTTCTTCACAAACGCGATGGCCCTGTCCATGCACGGCTCCCTCATTCTTATGGCCACCGACCCCAGAGACGGTGAACCCGTGAAAACAGGCGAGCATGAAAATACATTTTTCCGCGATGACATCGGCTACTCCATCGGCGCCTTGGGTATCCACCGCTTGGGTCTATTCCTAGCTTTGAGTGCCGGCTTCTGGAGCGCTGTCTGTATCGTCTTGAGCGGCCCCTTCTGGACTAGGGGATGGCCGGAATGGTGGAACTGGTGGCTTGAATTGCCCATCTGGAATTAAGAGGGAGCTGACCCATGATCGAATATCAAAATATCTTTACACAAGTGCAGGTCGACGCCCCAGACTATCCGGGTGTCCCTATCGGCCGGGATGAATACAATCGCGTAGGCGGAATAACCCACTCATGGCTCGCTGGAAAACTCGGTGACGCTCAAATTGGCCCAATCTATTTAGGTCCGTTTGGTGTGCTCTCGATAATCTTTGGCTTCATGGCATTTGAAATTATTGGCCTCAACATGTGGGCCTCAGTCAACTGGGATCCAATAGAGTTTATTCGACAGCTACCTTGGCTGGCTCTCGAACCACCTCCCCCCCAGTATGGCTTGAGCATACCGCCTTTGAATGATGGTGGTTGGTGGCTACTCGCCGGTTTCTTCCTCACCGCATCAATTCTACTTTGGTGGTGGCGAACGTTTACATTGTCGCAACGCCTCGGTATGAGTAACTACCTTGCCTGGGCTTTTGGGGCAGCTATTTGGCTCTACCTGGTCCTCGGCTTCTTCCGTCCTATTTTAATGGGCAGCTGGAGCGAAGCGGTACCATTCGGGCTGTTCCCGCACCTTGATTGGACGGCGGCCTTCTCATTGCGGTACGGAAACCTCTTCTACAACCCCTTCCATATGCTATCCATTGCGTTTCTGTATGGCTCCGCGATTCTATTCGCGATGCACGGCGCCACCATTCTTGCGGTTAGCCGCTACGGTGGCGATCGAGAGATCGACCAAGTCACCGACATCGGGACTGCGGGCGAGCGTTCAATGCTTTATTGGCGCTGGGTTATGGGCTTCAACGCCTCCATGGAATCGATTCACCGCTGGGCATGGTGGTTCGCTGTACTCACAGTGATCACGGGTGGCATCGGTATTTTGCTTACCGGGACAGTCGTAGAAAACTGGTACCTGTGGGGTGTTAAGCACGGTATCGCTCCCGCTTATCCTGCGATCGACGCGGCACCGGTAATGGACCCACTCATGACGGAGGCTCAGTAATGACTATCAATAAAACACTAAAAGTAGCGGCCGTCGCTCTGTCGAGTGCCCTATTTCTAGCGGCATGTGACGCCCCGCCTCCAGAATCAGTCCAACGGGGGCCTGCTGGAACCGGAATGGTACTGATCTACAACGGCGATGACTTAGACAATGTTGTGGCAAATAACGCCGTACCCGAGGCCTCACCGCAACTGCCAGCGGGCGGCCCGAAGGCCAGTGAAATTTATCAAAACGTTGAAGTATTGGGCGACTTGAGCATAGGCCAATTTACGCGTCTGATGACCTCTATCACTGAATGGGTGTCACCAGAAGAAGGCTGTAATTACTGCCACGTTGCCGAAGGCTTTCACTTAGACACGAAGTACACGAAGAAAGTGGCGCGGGTCATGCTGGCGATGACCCAGCGGGCTAACCAGGATTACGGTGATCACGTAGGCAATGCAGGGGTAACGTGCTACACCTGCCACCGCGGGAAAAACATCCCCGAGTACGTTTGGACGACAGATCCGGGCGGTCCTCATGCAGCAGGCATTACAACTGCAATGCAGAACATCGCCTCCGAAGCTGCGGGCAATACCTCGCTACCGTTTGACCCCTTCACGCCCTACTTCGAGCAAGCTCAATCAATTCGCGTCGCTGGTGATACTGCCTTACCCGAGGGCAACAATAGCTCGATCAAGCAAACGGAGTGGATCTACAGCTTGATGATGCACTTCTCAGACTCGCTGGGGGTCAACTGCACTCACTGCCATAACACGCGTGCGTTCTCCGACTGGGAGCAAAGCTCTCCGGAGCGCGTGAAAGCATGGCACGGCATCCAAATGGTTAGAGAAATGAATACGCAATTCATTAACCGCACAACTGACTGGCTACCTGAGCACCGTAAGGGACCACTCGGTGACCCGCTGAAAGTGAACTGCGGTACCTGTCACCAAGGTGCTTATCAGCCACTTCTCGGTGCCAACATGATAAATGATTACCCAACACTGAAGACCTACAACGAAGCCACGAAAGCGGCCTACGTAGATGATGCTGAGTAATCGCCAGAACTCTTCCGTTCAGAACGCTGCGGCGTTCCTGAACGGTACACAAATCTCCGTAATATCGGCTACCGCCGATGATTGCTGGGATCAGGGCGTAAGAAAGCAATTTTTTATGCTCTGCCTAACCGTCGCACCGACGCCCTCGGGCATCACTGCGGCATTCGCTTAAACGACATGGGAGGTAACACCATGAGTGATCAAGGCGGAAGCTCATCAGGGCTGACAAGCAATGAAGCCAAGGAATTCCACAGTGCCTATATGCAAGGATTCTTGGGTTTTGCGGCAATCGCAGTGGTAGCTCATATCCTCGTCTGGATGTGGCGGCCCTGGTTCTAAGAACCTAGCCAATCATTGTAAACCCGGTGTTTTGGCACAAATGCAAAACACTACATTATTAGGAGTAGCACTATGCATCGTATGTGGATGATCTTTGATCCTAGACGTGTACTTGTGGCTAATGCAGCATTCCTGTTTGTTTTGGCGCTGTTTATCCACTTCGTACTGCTAAGCTCGGCAACTTATAACTGGATTGATGGCCCCAACGCAGCAGCGTCTGCACAGGTAAGTCACAACTCAGCTCTGCCAGCCTCACGCAAGTGAAGCACTGCACGCCTGCTAGTTGTTTTTAGCAGGCTTGTTTTTCCACGACCTGTCGGTGCACTTCCGCCGATGCCAACCACAACTCGATACTTCGGATGTCACCCCCGACGCCGAATGCCATTCACAGGCTCAGTTGGAGTTGGCTATCCCTCCTCGGGACAGGTCTTTTTTTTTGGATTCTCCCACAATGAATCATCCCGCCAACGTCTTTACACCCGTTTCCAGTGACTCCGAGCGGCTTATCTTGGTGGACAGCTCCGATCAGCCACTAGGCACCATATCTAAAGTCGATGCTCACAAAGGAAATGGCGAGCTGCACCGCGCTTTTTCTATCTTTCTTTTCGCCGGCGAGTCCCACGTTCTTCTTCAAAAACGTGCAATGAAAAAGCTCCTGTGGCCCGGATTTTGGACCAATAGCTGCTGCAGTCACCCTCGCGAGGGCGAGACCTATGCACACGCGACCGAGCGCCGTTTAGAGCAAGAATTAGGCATCGTCGACTGCCCTCTTCACTACATCTACACCTTTGAATACAGCGCCCGTTATCGGGACCTCGGCAGCGAGCATGAACTCTGCTCAGTTTACATAGCGACCGTTAGTCAAAGTATCGAGGTATTGCCGCACCCTGATGAAGTCATGGACTGGCAGTGGTTTAGTTGCGAAGAAATCGACGAACGCGTAGCGAATCACCCTGACTCACTAACACCTTGGTTTGTACTGGAGTGGCAGGAGCTTCGTGGGAAACAATGGCCTCGAGTAAGAAGCCACATCTCCCAATCGGCTAGTTAGCCACA